>CAYNSQ010000052.1:1873-2513 GCA_964400155.1 uncultured Candidatus Saccharibacteria bacterium | reverse complement strand
TAGAACTTTCTGAGGCGCTGAAGAACATGGCCATGGAACCAACCGAGAAAATAGAGAAGTACAAAACCAAACCAGGCGAACTGACTGATGTGACTCAATTGGTCATACTAGAACAACAGTAAAATATATATTGACACAACATTAGCTTTATAGTATAATGCTTATTAGTCTTCTGTTGATTCAGTTGAAATATTGAATCCAGAGGTGTTATTTGACAAGTAGATATTGATTTTTGTGAAGTGAGGAATAGGCATCTCAACATTGGGATGCATATTCCTCACTTCAAATGACCTAACAGGGGTCAGTGATGGAGATTGGAGAAGATATAGTAACCGGTAGCATAGTGCTACCCGTCCACGTCCTTCGTCTCATCGTCTGCTACGGCCTTGGTTTCGGTTCTAGCTTTGGCTTCAGCTATGGCTAGCTCAATCGACCGGCCAGTCGGCGGGGACCGGGGTGAAGACGCTGGGTTCCAGCGTACCCGGTCCCCGATGTTATCCTACAGAAAGGAAACAATGCCCGGGAATCTCGAGAGCTTCCCCAAGAAGAACTCGATGACGAACGCGCACGACGCGAGCACGGCCTCGACGACGGCCTGAGCACGCCGACGCGGCAGCGGGCAGATGAAGCTAGCTTCGAC
>CAYNSQ010000052.1:0-1863 GCA_964400155.1 uncultured Candidatus Saccharibacteria bacterium | reverse complement strand
GACTAGCTGACCCCACTCCCGCGAACAGACCTGTCCCTGCGACGAAGAAAGGAGTCGGACTCGGTGAGATTCCACCGGCACGCCCGACAGCGGCGATCCAAACGCCGCAGACTTTAGCCCCGAAAAGGGGCTACTCCTAGTACTAACTCTGAAATTTGCCATAGGCTTTGAAAACATCGCCAAAGGCAGCGGGAAGGTCCGGCAAGTGATGCCGGCGCCTCAGTACAGGGAAGGGTCGGCACACGCCGGCGTCAACCCACTTAGAGGAGGGGGCGGCAGCCTTATGGCGCCGCCCCCATACCGCTCTTCTCAATATCTACTTGTCTTTCTTCTAATCAAAACAACTAGTTTGTTTTTATCAGAAGGAAACCACAAAGTTTTTGACAAACACTCCTTATGGGAGTAATATTTTGTTTATCCTTTTTGTGGATAGCTTTTAGCAGTCCACTGGGGTGTTAATTGACAAGTAGATACTTGATATTCGAGATGGGAAACAAACATCCAAACATACTGGGGGTTTGTTTCCCATCTCGTACGCGGGTAGCGAGATTGGACAACTAGGACCCCTAGACAAGGAAGGAGGTCAATTGTCTTTCTTGGCACCGTTGGTGCGAGTCTTGCCCATGTGGGAAGTCATGTCGCTGGTGGAAGACACCACCGAGTTGATCCCGCGAGGGTTGCCTCGCCCCACGGAGACGGAGCGAAGCCCGAACGACACGTAGGGCGCCTGCACAAGAACCACAAGATGGCCGGCAGGCATCCTCGCAACGAGAACGAGTCGCGGTACAAGCGAAAGGAGTACTCGGAGTGCTCATCAGCGTTGGTGCGCTCGACGGTTTCTGACCCCTAGGGTCAACTCGTAGTACGTGCTCGGTGCATCTGACAAAGAAAACCACACACGATTGATGTAAAAGCTGGGAAAGTGCACACCCGTCAACTCGGCAAATCGCCAATCGCAACGGGTAGTTGTACGATTACCGGCTGGCCGATGAAAACGACCCACAGAAGGAAACTAATCCGCAAGTAACCTTCCAAAGCCCGGTCACATATCACCGGCATAGTAGCTAGACTCGCGCCTTGCGTGGGCACGTTCTGTGTAGATCTGTTTAGTTTCGTCCTCGAGGCGATACAGGCGGATTGCCAGAACTTCTAGGTGGAGTTAGTGCGGCGGCGTATCATGAATGAGTCGAGCAGAGGCTCGACCGCAACGCACGCTCGTGCGATATCATGAGCGCCGCCCACGCTCCCATAATATCCGCATAAAGTATCTACTTGTCTTTCTTCTAATTTGAACGAACCTGATCGTTCACGATAGAAGGGAATAATAAAAACCGCTCATCAGAGCGGTTTTTAGTTACTAGTTATCAGTTACTAGTTACCAGTTAGACTAATATACCTTTTTTCTTAAGGGTACGAATGGCCTGGGTGCTAACTTTTAGTTTAACCTTTCGGCCGTCAATAACTACTGTTTTGGTTTGCAAATTGGGCTTCCATACCTTTTTGGTATGGCGCTGAGAAAAAGACACGTTGTGCCCGTATTGTTTGCCTTTGCCGGTGATATCACATTTCTGCATAATTCAACCTACAACTTTAACAGATGAAGCGCATTAAATCAACTCTTGAAGATAGGTCATTTACTATTCACCATTTACTTTTTACCATGCATTATCCGTTTATCCGTTTATCCGTTTATCCGTTTATCCGTTTACCATAGCCCATAGATAAATGGAAAATGACTTTCTGCGGATGATAAACTGTTATGGATGAGTACGGATATTACCAGCATAGTAATTCTTTTAGTGGTCTTACTTTTTTCTATGTCTATTCATGAAATGATGCATGCCTATACAGCTCACTGGCTGG
>CAYNSQ010000051.1:0-2605 GCA_964400155.1 uncultured Candidatus Saccharibacteria bacterium | reverse complement strand
GCACTGGTCTTCGGAACCAGGTGTCGTAGGTTCGAATCCTGCCGCGGGTACCATTTTTTAGTTAATTTGGTCGACGATGCTTTGTACAAAGGGGCCAATTAACGGTACTTGGTCAAAGAAACCAAGAACCCATACCAAAATTGCTACTACGAATGTACCGGCTATAAAGATTCCAAGTCCGTAAGCAAGACCACGTACAAAGTTATACCAGAGCAACCTGTATGCTTTAGATGTGTTAGCTAGGTAAAGATCTTCTACCATTCGGCCTAGTGCTTTGTATTCTTCGTCGGTTCGTTTTCGACCCAGAGTTTCGCTTTTCATAGTTTTTAGTTTAAACCAACACTACTCGTTTTAGTAACCAATAGTTTACAAAACAGGGGTGAGCGTGCTAAAATTGGCAAGTTAATTTCGGGCCAGTAGCTCAGCTGGTTAGAGCGTCTGCCTCTTAAGCAGAATGTCGAGGGTTCAAGTCCCTCCTGGCCCTCCAAAACGCTTACACTTAATACAATCGTTTATGATTGTTTATTTGCCTGTTTTGATTAGAACCTATTCAACAATCAGTTTTTCTGCCCACCATTTAGGTGGTGCCAATGGTTGAGACATTGGCGGACCAGTAATAACTGTTTTTCCTATAATTGGCCATGAAATAGGGTCAACCACAGCTTGTCTTGTTACAACCGCATCTTTCGTAATATTGAAGACCGTTAAATCCTGAGCAATTGTGGCTGGACCGTCGTAAACTTTCTGCATATCCTCAAAGACAGAACCTACTGTTTCGTGGTCAATCCCTAAATGCCACATAACTGACATTCTTGCCCCAGCTTTCTTGAATACATTACCCACCATTGCTGGACTCGTATGAAAATTGTTTACGATAAATACAGCTTGAGCATCGGGAACACCTGCTTTTTTGGCGAAAATTTTGGCTGAAGGAAATGTTTCGTGTATTAGCAAATCAGCCCCATCACAGGCATCGATTACATTTTTACAAGGTCGTGTATCACCAGAAAATACTACAGTGTTCCCTCTATAATCTAGCCGATAGCCAATAGCACCATTCAATACGTGGATAACTGGGAATGATGAGATCTTGACTCCGTTTTTTTCATAAACGGTTGCAGGTTTGTCATAGGGGACTTCTTTTGCAATTAGTTTAGCACCGGACTGATCCGGATGTCCGCTTAATGATTTTATATCCCACAAAGCAGCTTTCTCTGTATGTTCTGCATATGCGATTGTGCCTAGTTCTTTTGTCTCTCCAGCAGGTCCCCAAACTTCAACAGGATCTCTTCGACCGCTTTTGGCAAGACTCCCTAATAATGTTGGTACGTCTCCAACGTGGTCTGCGTGCAGATGGGTTAAAAATAACTTTGTGGTAGATGTGACTGGCAATCCCAGACTGTTAAAGTTGGCTAGTGCTCCAGAGCCTAGGTCGAAGAAAAAAAAGTCTTTCTCTTTATTACCGACTTCAATAAGAATAGAAGCAGAAGCTTGAGCCTTTTTAACAAATGGATCGCCACTGCCGAGAATGGTTACCCTAACTTCATCGACATCAATTGATTCACCGGGCTTGAAAACGTCGGCATACTTCTTAGTCGGGTTTCCAACTACGGGAGACGTTGTTAGTGGTACTGTGCTTCCTTCGGATGCTAACTTAGTTAGTTCGTTTATCTTAACTCCCATAAGAATAACTCCAATCTTCGCACACTATCTACGTCTATATTATAATCAGCGCCCTCTTGATTAACCGTGATTAACATCACATCTATTTATAAGGGTCAATATACTTAATCTGAAAATCGCAGTCTATTAAGTTAAACATAATAACGGACTGCTCTCTGTATGTTGGTTGCAGTCCCATCTACTATGGGACTCCTATACGCTTTTTAGCAATATCTTGTCGAATGATGCCTAAAACAGAGGAGAAATGCCATTTTTTGATACAATGGAGCTATGAATCACAAAGGTACGATTGCTATTTTGGGCAGTGGAATGGTGGGTATTACGCTTGCAAATGGCTTAGACCAAGCTGGTTACAGTGTTTTACTATCCAATAGAAAAGCTTCATCCGTGGATGGATGGTCAGGCAAGGTAGAAAAATATGCTGATGCAGTTAATAAATCAGATATAGTCATTCTTTCAGTCAAGGGAACAGCCGCTGAAGAAGTTGTATCTTCACTAAGTAATAAATTAGAAGGTAAGACAGTCATAGATACTACCAACCCAATTACCGACAGCCCACCAGACGAGGGGGTATTGAGTTACTTTACTAGTCTAGACGAGTCCTTGATGGAGCGACTACAAAAATTAGCCCCCAAAGCTAATTTTGTTAAAGCATTCAACAGTGTCGGAAACTCCTACATGGTCAATCCAACATTTAAAGATGGTGCGCCAAGTATGTTTATTTGTGGCAACAGTGACTCAGCCAAAGCTGATACAATTCAAATACTGAATGACTTAGGTTGGGGGGATGTTCAAGATTTTGGCGGTGTTAAATCAGCTCGAGCTATCGAACCGCTCTGTATGTTATGGTGTATCCCGGGATTTGTCAGCAACGAATGGTCTCATGCTTTTAAATATTTAAAATCTTAACAAATGATTAATT
>CAYNSQ010000050.1:0-2644 GCA_964400155.1 uncultured Candidatus Saccharibacteria bacterium | reverse complement strand
TTTGACGTAATCTATGCATTTGCCCTGGTTCTTAAATGCTGGATTGTTGAATGTCTTCCATCCATCATTTTTGCACTGATCTTTACTAGTTGGTGGTCCAACTGTAGGTTCGAAGTCGTAAGTTGTTGCCCCGCTCGCTGTACCAAGCGTAAATGAGTCTATGTTACCGATGTAACCAGTTGGACCCGGCTCGCCCACTCGGATACCAAGCCATGAATCCGTAACTCTAATCCTTACATTAGGATAATCTGTTAATATCTGGTTCCAGGTCTTGGCCGTAGTCCCTGGTTGACCAGTAACAGGCCATGTTGCTCCAGAGTAATTCCAAAGCGCATTGCCACTATCAATTACATCGAACGTGTTCCAAGAATCTTGTGGAACAGCACCGTTCGCACTGGGTACATAGACTAAACGTCGTTGCCATGTATCTGAGCCGTTAAAATCAACGTTAAAGTGTAGATATGGCGATTCGTTTGGCCCTGCTACTCCACTGTGAGAGTAAGCACTATAGCTAAACTTTGTAATTGCAGATAGAACTGTTCCTGAATACTGATAAGTAGCAATATTGTCACGTGTGTTGATGGCGTCAAGAATAAACTGAACACTTCCAAGACCATAAGGCGGTGCACTTGGACCGTTAACAAAGTTGCCCAAACTGTTATTTATAGTGTCGTTGTTATCATTGTACATAAACCACTTTTTAGGTTGTGATAAAACATCGGAAATATTGTTTGCCAAATCACCTTGTTTTACCACTACTATATTTGAAGTAGGAACTACTGGGGTAGCCAGTGCTGCTAATGGAAGGGTCGTAAGTCCCACCAGTGCCGACACTGTTCCTGTAATTAGTAATCTTAATTTCATAGACTAGACCCTCCTTGTTTCGATAATTTAATTATAGTCCTCTCAACTTGGCATACCTAATAATTGCAGTTTTAACAACATTGTTAATTTAGAACATCGGGTGTTAATGATTTTAGAAGAAGCAACCACCTGTTTTATAATGGTTATGTGCTGCAAAATATAAAAAATTATTTTACCTCTGCAAAAATCAAGCAACTGACAGATATTCGAAATATTGGACTTTATATTTTTGTGCTTGTTGTAATAGCTATCACTTGGAGTGGTATCAATACTGTTCAAGATAATTACGAACTACAAAAGCAAATATCTCAGCTAAAACAAGAAAACACTGTGGTAGCACTTCAAAACGCCAATAAAACCCTCGAAAACCAGTTTTTAAGCACAAACCAGTACCTAGAACTTGCTGCCCGTCAAAACCTTGGTCTGGCAGCACCGGGGGAGAAAGTTATAGTCATACCCAAAGCAGTCGCACAGCGCTACGCTGGAGCATCCGACAAGGCTGAGTCAACTAATGCACAAGCTTCAATCAAAAAAATCGACAATAGGTCTAAGTTTGTAAAGAATATGCAGGATTGGCGAGATTTTCTCTTAGGCCGCAAACTTTTTAGTGACTAAAAAAGCCTCACAAAACGTGAGGCTTTTTTAAATGGCAGCTTGGATCTATTCGCTTTGAAACGACATTGGCGCGGAACTGGCTAGGTGGAAGCAGCAATCTAGAGAAAATTGTCATTGACTTACTCTACCCATAGGTAGTGGGACCATTGATTCTTAACACACTGGTGGTAAAATAAAGTTAAAGAAAAAAACAAAGGAAAATAATGATGCCAAACGAAACAGAAATAGGAAGCGCAGCTTTAGGCGGTGTCGAAAGTCCGAGCCCAGATGTAGTTAGTGCAGAAAATCAAATTGATGTACGAGTTCATGATACTGAACTTGCTCATGATTTAGCGAATGCAGATAATAGCCAGCGTACGATTGAGCAGCTAGCAGTTAACTTAGATGCATCTGGATTACCCAAAGGTGAAATTGAGCACTTGCAAAAAACAATGCGTGAAAAAGGCCAAGAACTTGCAAGAAAGGCTGCAGAAGAATATGAGCAATCACAGGCTAGATACGAAAAAGCTAAAGAGGCAGCATTAGGGGAATTATTAACTGTTGCCGAAGAAGGTGTGCCTTGGGGTGATAAAGATATATTTAGACTATGTGTTGACCCCAATGCAATTTATGATCCATTTTATACAAAAGGGCTAACTCCGTACCAACAGCAACAGTTAAAGCAGATAGTGCTGGGTGCCCTTGGAGTGGAGGAGCCTAAAGTGACAGATATCTATAAACAAGAATTCCTTGATCGAGAAGATTACGGCATAGTAACTACTGCTGATAGTACCCTGGGGTTTAAAGTGGCTCTTATATATCGACTTGGCGAAGAAGGTAGAATAGGTGATTTCGTTGACAAAGAAGGGAACGTAAAGTTTTCTCAGATTAAAAGCTTTGTGGTAGTTAAATTGAATCCTATGGATGCTGAGAATCTTGCTAAGGACCCGGAAGAATTTTCATGGGTTTATGCTCAGAGGTAGATTCGACTAGTTTTAAAAATTAGACAATTAGTTAGGAAACTATCTTTCTAGGAGAGCATGCACAAAAAACCTAACTGGACTGGTACCTATATAACAGGGATGAAATAATACGGACTATCAATTAGCTTGTCCAGATTCGTTAATTTACTTGGTAGCGGGGGCAGGAATTGCACCTGCGACCTCGTGGTTATGAGCCACGCGAG
>CAYNSQ010000049.1:0-2739 GCA_964400155.1 uncultured Candidatus Saccharibacteria bacterium | reverse complement strand
AGATAAATACTACAAAAGGAACCTTTGCAACTGGTTGTACAAATGCCTGTAGCACTGTAATCGACGGAGTTGATGACATAGCAGTCTATAACGGAATGATGTTCATAATATCTCAAGAAACAAATGCCATGGAAGTCTATAGATATTTAGGTGGCACCGGCGCTTCTGTTTTTATAAAGGTATCCGACATTGCTGGTGAGATTCTGACTGCAGATGCAACCGATGGTGATGGTGGTGTATTTGCTGTGTATGGGTCTAGGTTATATGTAGGTATAAAAACAGGTTCTACCACAGGGAGAGTTTTCTACTACGATGCAGCAGTTGCCGATCAAACTTCTGCAGGAACCTGGGTACTTGTTAACACTACCCGAGGTACATTTACCACTGGCACTACAAATGAGCCAGACGTAGTATCTATGACTGTCTTTAACGGATCACTTTGGTTGGCAACTGGAAGAGCAAACCTAGCTAATATATATAGACTTAAGGGAGGCTTTGGTGCACCAGCAGGAGCTTCACCTTTTCAAAAGATGACTTCCACTAGTGGTAAGATTATTTCGGGCGATACGGCGAATATTGATTCAATTATTTTACGATCTTACCAAGGCAGACTATATGCGGGTACTCAGACAGGCGCGGGCACCAATACTGGTGCAGTATATGAATTTGATACATCTCTAGCTCTCGGGGATAATTTTAATCTTATTGGAACCCGAGGTACTTTTGGTGCTCAGACAAATATAGATGATGTTACAGCACTACAACCTATGAACATACCTGGTAATGGAGCATACTTATATGTCGGAACAAATGATTCTGGCAATGTTGGCTCTGTCTATGATTGGTACAAGTTTGTTTCACAGTCATATGCATTGAGGCTGGATTCTGGAAGTTCTAACTTGGGATCTATAATGTTTACTGCCGATGATCAAGCATCCGATAACAACGGTCGTCTGGGTAAGTTTGTATTTTCTCACTCTGTTAATTTTGCCGGTGGGGCATTTGACTATGCTGAAGACTATCCTACCTTTGACAGTTCATTAGTAGCAGGTTATCCGGTATCAGTTGATCCTAGCCATCCAGATCACGTAAAACTAGCCAGACCCGGAGAAACCGTTCTAGGAATTGTATCTGCAAACCCTGGCATGCGATTGACCTCTGAAAGTGCACCAACCTCTGGTGCATCCTGGGTGCCTATAGCCCTAACTGGACGCGTTCCAGTAACTGTGTCTGGTGCTGTTAACCCTGGTGATAAATTAACTCTGTCTGACATTCCAGGAGTACTTGTTAAAGCCGACTCCGGCAAGAATATAATAGGTTCGGCCCTTTCGGGGCACGTTGGAGAAGGTCAAGGAAGTGTTTCGATGTATGTTAACCCTCAATGGAGTGATTCTGGCGGTGCATTTGTGGCAGACGCTGTAGCAGAAGCCGCCGGACTTAAATTAACCACTGGAAAAGATAACAATTCGGCAATATTTAATATAGTAGGTAGCGATGGACAGTCAGTTGCTAGTATTGATAGTTATGGTAATGCTACTTTTGCCGGTACTTTAACCGCAGATAAGATTAAGGCTAATCAAATTGAAGGTATAGAAATATTAACAGATAAAATAAGTAGTTTGCAGGCAAAAATTGATAAAGAAAAAGAAGCAGAAACTAGTAGTTCATCTGCCTCTAAATCTAACAATTTGAATGTGACCGTTCTAAAAGCCGTGGATTTGTCGGTGCTAGCCGATATTGAAGCCAAGGGTGGTTTGACCGTTACCAAAGACGCTTTGTTTAACGGCAAAACCATCTTTGCCTTATTGGCAGAATTCAACGGTCCGGTTAAATTCAATGGTCAGGTTAGCTATAACAATGACGCTGGTGGTACTGCAGTTATAAAGAAAGACTCTAGGAAAGTAGCCATTAAATTCTCTAAAGAATATAGCGGTGTACCAATCATTACAGCTAACTATCTCTTTAAGGGAAGTGATACAGAATCAGACCAAGAAACCCTTCAACGGCTGTTGGACGGTGGGTATACATTCATTGTTTCTCAGCCGACTACCAAAGGATTTAGCATAATTCTTAACAAACCAGCCACAGAAGACATTCATTTCACCTGGCTAGCCAACCTCATTAACAACCCGCAAATAAGCCAAACCCAAGAACCAACTTCTTCTAGTCAGTAAATATATTGAGAAACATCTAAATTCTATGATTCAATCTGTTTTTTACAACGACTGAGTGTTGATCTTTGAATTTTTAAGTTATTTACATTAAACTAAAAGCTAATGGCTAAAACAGATAGCTCAACACCAGAAAGACCAAGTCGACCAACCGCCTTTACGCCAGCCAGGCGTAAAAAGGGAATGACTGCTAAAAAAGTCGGCGTAATTTTGGTTATTGTAGCTCTGGCTGTTGGAGTGGCTGTCTTTGCCTACAAGTATAATCAAGCTAACAAAGAGGCTCAGAGACTGTCAGACCCTAAAGTAGCAGCCGAAAAGCAGGTTAGTGATCTAGTTAATCAAGTAGGTGCTTTAGTACAGCTCCCCAGTGGTGAGACGCCTACTATAGCCACAGTTACTGACAAAACCAAACTTAATTCTCAGGCATTCTTCAAAAATGCCCAAAATGGCGACAAAGTTCTAATCTTTACACAGGCTAAAAGAGCAGTCCTCTACCGTCCCAGCACTAACAAGGTCATAGAAGTTGCTCCCCTCAACATTGGTAATTCAGCGCAGTCTAGTTCTGGTA
>CAYNSQ010000048.1:0-2748 GCA_964400155.1 uncultured Candidatus Saccharibacteria bacterium | reverse complement strand
TATCAAAACAAGGTGTGCGCACAACAAATTGAGTTTTGCTATTCTGGTATAAGTATTGTAAAATAGTGCTATTCAAATCAGGAGTGCCAAAATGAAGGTTGCAGTTGAGGCGGGCAGACACAATAACGGCATACAGACAACTAGAATTGTAGCTGATGTTATAAATAGTTGTAATCTTGGTTGTCACTACTGCCACCCGAATTTTGGCGGCTGGACTGGGGAGGGGTTAACCGCTCAACAAATTGAAGGTCTATTCGTAGCTGCTGAAGAACTACCCATATTGGAACTTACTATGACTGGTGGGGAAATAACAATGCATCCGGAATTTGGTGCGATAATGGACGCTACACATAGATTAGACAAAACCGCTGTATCATTTGTTACTAATGCTACAAAAATCACACCTCAAATAGTTAAAGAAGTACGAGATTCGCGGGTAGACAGAGTCTGTGTCAGCCTGGATGGGCCAGATGCAAAAAGCCATGGTTCACGGAGGGGAAATAATTTTGACGTAGTTATGAATGGCCTCGAAGAATTACAGGCGGCCGGTAAGCCTATCACTGTTATATCTGTTGCTCACAAACAAAACTACCATCAACTTACAGATTTGTCATACATGTTGGCAGAACGGGGGTTGGCCGACCAGCATCACATCTGCGCTGCTTCTTACTCGGGTGCTGCGAAGAAAATTTATAGTAAATTTGCTTTTGACGAGGAAGAGTTCCATTCAATGCAATACGCTATCGATAAGGAAAATGCAAAACTAAGGAGCAAAGGCATGTTTGTCACCTTTAACTCTTATTGGCCTGCTACGGGTGAAAGAGCGCAAAGTGCTGATCCAAGAACAATGACCCTCATTCAGTTCAATGAGCAAGTAAAGGACATTTATATGATTGTTAGACCTAACGGAGATGTTAGGCTAGCTGCGGCGTCTTGGGGAAGAGAAACGGTAGGCAATGCAGTTGTTGGTAATCTAACAGATAATGATGCTCTAAGTTTGTTAGAGGCCGCTGATGAAATTTACCGCTCAGGTAGAGTGAAGCAACTACCTCGTGATGTTGAAGCAGCACATAAATTTATGGTTGGTCCTCACGTAATTGGAAATGTTGCTACAAATGCATTGTTACAAGACAAATCGCAAGCAATAGAACAGATGGATATATCGGTACCCGTCAGGCCACTATCCGAAATTGATTTGTTAGAAAACCCACTTTCGATCCAGCAGCTTGATTTAATTAGCACGCATATTGCCAGCGATCCGAACAGGTGGCGGGTAGCAAGACATGCCACCGGAGTTGATTTACTATTTGACAGAAGTACTTCGCACACCACTGTACTCAAACCAGCAGAAACAGAGCAAATTCTAAGAGCTGTAAATGGCTGCTAAATCTTTAGAGGGACATGAGGCTTTATCAAGGGATTACCTAAGAAATTATTTATCAAGTATTCCGGGTGCAGAAGACTGCACTGCTGACTTAGATAGTAGCTCAACTGAAGGCTATGCCAAAGCGCTTCATACAGCCGACCCGTCGCGACCTGCTGAAGTTATTCTCGAAAACTCAGAAATTAGCCTACCAGACCTAAGCCGATTATACATGCGTATGCGAGACAACGACGCATATAGAGCACTAACACATTCTATGTATTACCCAAGGAGGCTACTAGTTGCAACAGCTGAGAGTCTGGTGGAAGACCCATATTTTAATGCAGAAAGAGCTACACCCAAAACATTGGAAGTACATGCTACAAAAGGAACATGCGATTTTACCTGCCAAATGTGTTTATGGTCCGACAAGAAAGAACTTACCTATAAATCAAAGGGGCTTGAGGTCGGTGGTTTAATGACAATTGATGATTGGCAGCAAACCTTTAGCGACGCTGCAAGTGCTGGAACTAGAACTATCATCTTTTCTGGAGGTGGAGAACCGCTACTAAACAAAGACGTATTCTTATTATCTCGAATTGCGCGAGGCAATAATATGAATACACAACTTTATACTAACGGTTACGGTTTTAGAAACGCCACTGATGAGGACTGGAATGAAGCTTTAGCGATGGAACAAATTCGATTTAGCGTACATTCACCCTACTCGAGTACATATGACAGTATTGTAGCAATGCCACCAAAAAACAACACCCTCCAAGTCGTAACAGATAACATACGCAAGTTAGTCGCTAAGAAAGATAGAATTGGAAGCGCAACAAAAATTGGAATCGGTTTTGTAGTACAGGTTAAGAACTATGATCAGATAGAGGATATGGTTTTATTGGGTCACTCACTAGGAGTAGACTTTATCAATCTACGGCAAGACGAGGTGGGTGTTAGTTCAGGATTAAGTACTTTGCAGCAAGCGGAAATAGCACAACAACTTAGATCAGTTCGGGAGAGAAGTCTTAACGGCGAGTTTGGAGATATGTATGTTGACATGTCCGATGACATGACTGCAGCTGCCAATTCAGTTACACAGTCACTTGAACGCGCTGATGAATGCGTTGTAAAAATGTTCAGGCCTGCAATCAGTCCTTATGGTGTATTTTCAGCATGTGATTTAAAAGCTGAACCAAGATTTGCAAATTTAACACATACATTCGGAAGTGTTAGAACGATGGGTGCACTGCCCGTAATTAATGCCTTGGGTAATAAAAAAGTTGATGCCAGTTGTACTGAGTGTATGCCTAGCGGACGCACTATCAACGCAATAGCTTCAAAACTTGTAATGGATAGTGCTCTGGGCATAACACCAGAAA
>CAYNSQ010000047.1:0-2758 GCA_964400155.1 uncultured Candidatus Saccharibacteria bacterium | reverse complement strand
ACCAGCCCTACCGAGCCGGTGCAATTAAGTCCGGACATGATTATTTTATATCCGGCGACTACGGCTTGCGCCGCAGTCGGTTTAGCATACTCAACCCAAGTGCGGAACTGGCAAGTGATTTTCCGGTTAACACCGCGCGGATTATACCTATTTATAAAGAAACCAAAGGCCTAAAATCTTCGGGCATTCGCAAACTTATCAGAGAGGCAATCAGAAGTATTGACGATATACCAGAACATCTGCCGGAGTGGATACTTAAAGAAAAGGACTTAATCAGCTATTCATCGGCAGTTAAGGCGATGCATTTTCCAAAAGACGCAGATGATCTTGCTCTGGCTAGAAAAAGACTTGGTTTTGAAGAAGTATTTCAGCTATCACTAGCTGCCTTGCTTAACAAGCAGGAATTCAGTAAAGGCAAGGCTCTTAAGATACCTTTCAAGGAGGAATTGGCTAAAGATTTTGTAGCTAAACTACCTTTTAAACTAACTAATGCTCAGCGCAGAGTTGCCTGGCAAATTTACCAAGATATGGCTAAAGACCAGCCGGCAAACAGATTGATTGAAGGTGATGTTGGCAGTGGCAAGACTGTAGTAGCTGCAATGGCCGCGATAATGGCGATGGAGCAGGGCTACCAGGTGGCGTTTATGGCCCCAACAGAAATACTGGCACGCCAGCACGCCGAGACACTCTATCAACTTCTCAAGAATGTCGGACTAGAAGAAAAGCTGAGTCTGTTGATTGGTGCGCTAAAACCAAAACAGAAGACCGAGGCTCAAAAACGCATTGCCGACGGAACGATTGGTCTTATAGTCGGCACTCACGCCTTAATATCTGAAAAAGTTGATATGCACCGACTGGGACTGATTATCATAGATGAACAACACCGATTTGGCGTTGAGCAACGCAAGAAATTACAGGCTAAAGCCGGTCACATGCCCCATGTTTTGCATATGAGCGCCACTCCCATTCCCAGGTCAATTGCTCTAACGCTGTATGGCGAGCTAGACATTTCTATATTGGACGAAATGCCTCCCGGCCGAATAGCAATTAAGACTCAAATTTGCTCGCCAAATTCTCGCAAGACATTGTATAAAGAAATTGATGAGCTAATTTCCAGTGGTCGGCAGATGTTTGTTGTCTGTCCTTTAATTACCGAAAGTGAAACTAGCGATAAGACCTCTGCCGAAGTAGTCTATAAACAGCTATCAGAGAAAGACTTTAAACACCGCCGGGTAGCGTTGTTACACGGGCGGATGAAGTCGGACGAAAAAGACACAGTAATGCAAGATTTTATTGCAAATAAATATGACATATTAGTTAGCACTACTGTTATAGAAGTTGGCGTTGATGTACCTAATGCCACCATGATGTTAATAGAAAGTGCTGAGACTTTTGGTTTGGCTCAGGTGCATCAGTTGCGCGGAAGAGTGGGACGAGGAGCCCACCAGAGTTATTGCTATTTGATGATGAGTGATTCTAAAGCGCCCACTCAGCGACTAAGAGCACTTGAAACCATCAACGACGGTTTCAAATTAGCCGAACTCGACCTAAGTCTGCGCGGTCCGGGAGCAATTTATGGCCGGATGCAACACGGTGCGCTTGATTTGCGCGTAGCCGAACTAACAGATACAAAATTGATTGCTTCTGCCCGTAGTGCCGCCCAAGAATTCTTAGATCGTAACGAGAAATTAGCCATGTATCCATTTCTGGCTCAAAGAGTAACTGATTTAAGAGCAATAACTAACTTGAATTAACATATTGAACCAAAGTTACCAATCAACAAAAAACATAGATTACAACATTTCTATATATAACCTAATCGCAAAATCCTATATCCTAATAGTATGAGGATTATAGCTGGAGCGCTCAAAGGACGGATTTTCCACGATCCACCGGGACATCATTCGCACCCTATGAGTGATAAGATTCGCGGAGCATTATTTAACATGCTGGGAGACATTGAAGGGCTAACCGTACTTGATGCCTTTGGTGGCAGTGGCGCATTGGCATTCGAAGCAATAAGTCGGGGTGCTAAAAGTGCCGTTGTTATTGAAGAAAAACGAATGCCTTACGGGGCAATCTCAAAAAGCATAAAAGAGCTTGGTCTGGACAAAAAAGTGAAGGCTGTAAATGCTGATGCAGGTAGCTGGAGTGCTCATAACAAATCAACTAAATTTGATGTAGTGCTACTAGACCCACCCTTTGGACTGCCGCAGTTTAAGCTACTAGACAAATTAGTACTGCACGCTAAAAAAGGAGGGATAGTGGTAGTCTCCTGGCCAGGTCATGAACTGCCGCCCGTCTTTGACGTCTGTAAAATAATCACCGACAAAAAATACGGTGACGCCCAACTGGTTTTTTACCGAAAAGCTTAGCTTTTGCTTAGCCCCAAACTAAAAAGATAATTACTGTTCCGACTAAAATACAAGCTAGCGAATAAATTAGAACATCTATACCTACGTCTTGGTCGGCTTTTTTAGTTGTTCGGCTTTTGCTGGCTGCCGGCTTTTTTGCTGATTTTTTTACTGGTTTTTTTGCCACGTTTCTCACCCTTTTTTAATTGCTTATGCTATTTAGTGTCTCAATATAGCAGGCAAGTGTCAAATTGGTGGATATTTTTTTTAACAAACAGTATAATACATCTGTTAAACCATTCGAGGGCGAGTGGTGAAATTGGTAGACACGCTAGCCTTAGGAGCTAGTGCCGCAAGGCGTGAAGGTTCAAGTCCTTTCTCGCGCACCAAGATTGAATTTATAT
>CAYNSQ010000046.1:0-3009 GCA_964400155.1 uncultured Candidatus Saccharibacteria bacterium | reverse complement strand
TACAAATTGAATGATTAAAGCATTAAATCATTGGCTATTCATTGCTCACATTGAACTCGTTGATAATTGATCATTTGGGCTGGTGTGGATAACTCTAGTGCTAATCTGTTGACACTCAGCACCTCTGGCTGTAATCTGTATGTAGGTTTAGTAAAAACCACCCCATCATCCGATAGGGTAGAAAAACAAAAAACCGTTCGAAGGCAGTGGAACATAGGGAGCAACTACCAGAGGTAGATGCTTCTTTTTAGGTTAACATCACTAGTCTTTGAGGGAAAAACAGCCCCGTCATTCGATAGGGCAAAAACACAAAAACAAACAATAGATGCGAACCCGGTATATAACGCGCGCACGCGCGAATAGGAATATATCAAAGACCACCCTATGGCCTCTATTTTTTGCTGCAAGCAAAAAACAGAGACAATTCACAATTCACAATTTACAATTTACAAACAAACCAGAAGATCTAAATACCAAACCCAAAAGTGCTGTAATCCGTAACCTGTTACCTGTAAGCCTTATTACTGGCTTTCTTATTCTGCTTCTGGGTTCTGTATTCATCCTACAGCCTACTCAGCAGGTAAAGGCTGCTACCTCCGATACTCTCAATTTCCAGGCTCGTTTGCTTACCTCTACAGGCACTGTGGTACCCGACGGTAATTATCACATTGAATTCAAAATTTACGACAGCATCGGATCTGGTGCTTCTGCCCAAGGTGCTTGTTCACTCAATTCTAGTAGCGATGACTGTTGGTGGTTGGAGACACGCACCACCGGCAACTTGGTAAGAGTGGTCAACGGTTACTTCAATGTCAATCTTGGTAGTGTTACGGCATTTGGAAGTTCTATACCATGGGACCAGCAACTTTACCTGACTATGAATATTGGAGGTACCGGAGGTAGTCCAAGCTGGGACGGTGAAATGCTATCTAGTGGAAACCGCATAAAACTTACCGGCGTACCATATGCATTTACGGCCGGTAAATTACAAAGCACTGCCAGCGGAATAACCAATAGTTTGATTTTTGCTACACCAAGCGGATCGAACAAAACTCTTACTCTGCCTAACGAAACGGGTACTGTCTGTACAACTGCAGTTGGCGGTGCTTGTGCAGCTAGTTATATTCAAAACCAGAATTCTGGCCAGCAAGCTACATCAGTCTTTTGGATAAGTGGTACCGGCCGGTCGGATACGTTATTTATAGCCCCGTCCTTTGATGCCTTGTCAGCAGGTGCTCTAGCGCTTGGTGGCACAAATGCAACAAGTGTGACAATAGGAAATACCACCAACACCACGGCTCTGACATTGCAAGGTACCACCGGTGCTACATACACCGTCGGCGGCAACCTCACTACTGGCACTGTTACCGTGGGAGGAACAAGCCAAACCGGCACAATGACGCTTGGTCGCTCAACCGCTACAAACACTATTAGCATAGGTTCAGCCGCTGGTGCTAGTGCCACTCAAACCATCAACATTGGTACAAGTGCAACAGCCAGTAGCACTACCAACGTTGTCATTGGTTCGACTATTGCTGGCTCAACGACTATTCAATCAGCTAGTGGTTTGACATTGAGTACTCTTGGCTCTGCTGACACTGATAACGTTGTGTGTCGAAACAGTTCTAATGTAATTTCAACTTGTAGCAGTACCTTTCTAACTAGCGCCAATGCTTTCTTGCAGAACGGCAATAGTTTTTCGGCAACAGCCGTGCTTGGCACGAATGACGCCAACTCGCTATCATTTGAGACCCAAAACCTTGTTCAAGCCACTATTGCGGTTGGTGGAGCTACGACTTTTCAGAATACCACCGACTCGACGTCAGGATTTAAAATCCAAGATGCCAGCGGTGACAGTTTGTTTAATGTTGATACCCAAAACGATGAAGTTGAGATTGGAAAAGTCAGCGATACTACAGCTAAGCTAGTCTTTTACAATGCTAGCGGGTCAGGCTCTATTTCCGTAACGCCGGCTAACCCCAGCACGAGTAATTATACTCTGACACTGCCTGCCGAAACAGGAACAGTATGTACTACCGCATCAAGCGGTGCTTGTACAGTAGCAGGTAGTGGCTTTGTGCAATTAGCGCCAACTGCTGCTCAGACTGATGCAACTACCAACAGTTCTATTTTTATCAACAAAACAAATGCCAGTGGTAATATTCTTGATCTTCAAAAATCAGCAAGCAGCGTTTTTACAGTCGGTAACAGTGGCGCAATAACTGCAACGGGTACTTATAACACCAATACTTTTAGTGCTACAACTTTACAATTTGGTGGAGCCTCCGGCACAGTTGCCAGTGGTAGCGGCAACCTAACTGTTCAAGCAAATGGTACTAACACTCTAATACTCAATACCGGCGGTGCCGGAACAGTTAATTTGGGTACTTCCAACTCTACAACCGTAGGCATTGGTAGTACGTCAGCAGCCGTTACAATAGAAGGCAGTAGTGCAGCAGCTGGAATAGCTATTGGTAACAGTGCAAATACTCATGGCATACAAATTGGTACCAATTCGGGAGGTGCTAATACTGTTGCCATTGGTAGCACTAACGCAAGTTCTACTCTAACGCTAGAAGCCGGCACGGCTGCAAATGCCATACAAATAGGCAACGGTGCCACTAACCATGGCATACAAATTGGAACAGGTGCGGCTGTACAGACTGTAGCGATTGGAAGTACCAACACTACTAGCTCTACTACCATCAACGGTGGCACGGGTGCAGGTGCGGTATCAATTCAGGCGGGTGCATCCGGTACTATCAGCCTTGGTACTACCAACAATAATACAATCACAATTGGTGGCACAGGCACCACCGGCACAATTACAATTGGTCAAGCAAATTCCAATAACACCAACACCATTAGCATTGGAAGTAACATTGGTGCTTCTGGAACCCAGACGATTAACATTGGTTCTTCTAACACCGCCAGTAGTACTACCAACGTCACAATCGGTTCAACTATTGCCGGTACAACTACTTTACAATCAGCCGGCGGGGTTGTTGT
>CAYNSQ010000045.1:0-3107 GCA_964400155.1 uncultured Candidatus Saccharibacteria bacterium | reverse complement strand
GGTACGGAAGTTGACTACACCAAAAAAGACGGCAGTACTTTAGATAGTAGCTTCAACTAAAAACCACTAGATTGAAAAAAGTGATCTCAAGGAGTATTATTAAAACAACAATTTGGGAGAACCGATTGAGTCGCACAAATTTATACAAAATTTAGGCGGCCGATGAGCAGCTATCAACTGCAAGGTGCGGAAAGAACATCTTCATGACTACTAGAATCCGCCGGAAAAGTACCCGTTAGTACATATTAAGAGCAAGAAGGACACCTTTTTGAAACTGGATGGTACCTCCCGCCACAGGCGGGATCCAGTAGCAAAGTAAGAGGTGTTTTCTATTTATCCAAGGAGAAAAATGAGCGATCAGAGTCTAAAAACCCCCAGCGCACAAGTCGAAGAAGAGTTAGTTAAAAAGTGGCTAGAACAAGGCACTTTTGAAGCTAGCGTCAAAAACCGTCAAGGTGCTGAGACGTTTGTATTTAATGACGGCCCGCCGTTTGCCAACGGCCTACCGCATTTTGGCCACAGCCTGGTGACCAGCATTAAAGACAGCATTCTGCGTTATAAAACCATGCAGGGGATGCATGTCCCACGGCGTAATGGTTGGGATTGTCATGGTCTGCCGGTAGAGTTTGCCATAGAAAAAGACTTCGGAGTTTCTGGCAAAAAACAGATAGAGGAATTAGGTTTAGAAAAGTTCAATGCCGCCTGCCGAGATAGCATATTTAAATACAAAGCCGACCACGAACATTTCATGCAGCGTATTGGCCGGTGGAGTGACTATGAACATTACTATGCCACTGTAGATCGCGATTACACAGAAAGTGTATGGTGGATTTTGAGCCAGATTAATCAAAAAGGGCTATTGTACCGCGGCTTCAAATCTCTACCGTATTGCCCGCGCTGTGAAACCCCGCTATCTAACTTTGAACTTAACGAAGGCTACAAAGATGATGTACCAGACCCTAGCGTATTTGTACTGTTTCCGCTGATAGATGAACCCAACACCAAACTACTGGCCTGGACTACTACGCCCTGGACATTGCCAGCTAACGTGGCTCTTGGAGTTGACGGCGATGCCGAATACGCATATGTAGAGCTAACCAGTGACGGTTCTACGTTAGTTTTAGCCAAAGATCGTCTTGACGTACTTGATCTTAGAAATAATGAATACAAGCTCTTAAAAACGGTTAAAGGCAGCGAACTTGCCGGCAAGCACTACCAACCACTCTATGAAATGCCAGCTGGAAAATTCTCGGAAGAACAGATTAAAAATGCTTATCAAGTTTTTGCCCACGATGCTGTTAGTTTGGAAGACGGCACCGGCATTTTGCACGAAGCCCCTCGCTACGGCGAAAGTGACTTATCCCTAGGTCTGGCAATGAACTTACCGCTAGTGGAGAGCGTAGACCGCAGTGGTCATCAGATACTAGGGCCGGAAAAAGCCTTGGGCAAGTTTTTTAAGAATGCCGATGAACATATCGTGGCCGATCTTACCCATAAGGGTAAAATCTTTGCCGCAGAAACCGCCAACCACACTTATCCGTTCTGTTGGCGCTGCGATACGCCGCTAATGTACTTTGCCACTAGCACCTGGTTTGTAGCGGTTAGCAATATCCGTGAGCAAATGCTTAAAACTAGCGAACAGATCAACTGGGTGCCAGCTAACATTAAAGCTGGACGCTGGGGCAAGTGGCTAGAAGGAGCCCGCGATTGGGCAATATCTCGCAATCGTTACTGGGGCGCGCCAATGCCTATTTGGCAAAACGTGGATGATGAGAATGATTATATTGTGGTAGAAAGCATTGCACAGCTTAAGGAGCTAGCTGGTCCGGATATTGACGTAGAAGATCTCCACCGTCCGTTTATAGATAAAATTCAGTTCCAAAAAGACGGCAAAACCTATAAGCGCATAGAAGAAGTATTAGATTGTTGGTTTGAATCTGGCAGTATGCCGGTGGCGCAGTATCATTATCCATTTGAAAACAAAGAGGCTGCCGAACAGCTACTAATAGCAGACTTTATTACCGAGGGGCTAGATCAGACCCGATTGTGGTTTTATGTGCAGCACGTGCTTAACACGATTTTGTTTGATAAGCCGGCATTTAAAAACGTGATTGTAACGGGGATAATCATGGCTGCCGATGGCCAAAAGCTGTCTAAAAGGCTTAAGAACTACCCGCCGCTTGAAGACGTTTTTGATAACGAAGGCGCCGATGTTCTACGCCTATTTCTGCTTTCAAGCACCCAGGCTACGGAGGCAGCTGATTATATGCGCTTTAACAGAGATGGAATGAGGGATTTAAAGCGCAATGTCTTAGACACGCTAACTAACAGCACGCGTTTCTTTAAGACTTACTCTGAGCTTGATAAGTGGCAGGTGCCTAAAACACTAGAAGAGCCACAAGCTTCTAATCTGTTAGATCAGTGGATTATAGCCCGCACCAACCAAACTATAAAACTGTCCACCAAAAGCGCTGAAGCGTATAAGATAGCCCACTCTATTTTGCCGGTTTTTGATCTGATAGATGATATGAGCAACTGGTATATCCGTAGGAGTCGAAAGCGCTTCTGGAAAAGTGAGAATGATAGCGATAAAACCGAAGCCTATAACACCTTGTGGTATGTCTTGGTCCGAACCAGTCAGCTTCTTGCTCCATGGGCGCCGTTTGTAAGCGATAAGTTGTGGGTTGAATTAACGCAGGGTAGTGAACTGCCAGAATCTGTCCACCTGAGCGATTGGCCATCTGTTAAAGCGCCAGATAAAGCTAGTACTAAATTGCTAGTTGATATGATAAAAATACGTGAATCTATTGCCGATGGCTTGTCTCAACGTGCCGAGGCTAAAATTAAAGTTCGCCAGCCGTTATCACTGGTAACGATTACATCCGAGATAGATGCCCCTGAGGGCTTTGAAACCATTGTTTCAGAGGAGTTAAATGTTAAAAAAATCGTCTGGAAAAAGGGTAGCTCAGCTGTTGCGCTAAACACTGAGCTTACAGATGATCTTAAGGCTGAAGGTATAGCTCGTGATCTGGTACGATTTGTCCAAAATGCTCGTAAAAACGCCGGTTTTAATGTAGACGACCGCATAAAACTCAAAATTGAGTCTC
>CAYNSQ010000044.1:0-3277 GCA_964400155.1 uncultured Candidatus Saccharibacteria bacterium | reverse complement strand
ACTACGCCTACATGGCGATCTCGATGAACACCCAGAACGACCGGGGTGACCCGGCCGGGTGGACGTTGGTGGACTTCTCAACGTCCGGCACGGTGTTGCAGCTCAAGACGTACCGCAAGTCGATGCTGGCCTCGGAGTCGTCGACGAACGTCACGTTCACACTGAGCAACGCGCAGAAGTGGGACGCCACGGTCGTCATCGTCCACGACGACGGCGGCCTCGACACCGACACCGAGCTGTTCTCGACGGGGGCGACGTCGTCGGCGTGGACCGCCGGTGCGGTCACCCCAACCGTCGACGACACCCTCCTGCTCTGCTTCCACGCTGCACGTGTGGCGGCGACGGGTACGTTCTCCGAGACGGCCCCGACCGGGTGGACGCAGCAAGCCTTCACGTCGAACAACGCCGCCGCGTCGCCGTCCATCGGCAACGGTGCCTACACCCAAGAAGTCACCGGCGGGAACGGCGTCTCGAGCGGCGCGGACACCGACGGCACGGTCACGTCGGCGTCGAACCAGCTGTCGTTCGTGCTGGCGGTCAAGCCGGTTGCGGGTGGGACTCCGGCGACGGCGTCCGGGTCTATCACGTTGGCGGGGTCCGCTGCGGCGGCAGGTGCAGCCACTGCTGCGGGTTCGTTGACGCTAGGTGGGTCCGCGACCGCGCAAGCCCCGATCACCGCCACGGGGTCTGTGACGCTGGGTGGGTCTGGGACGGCTCAGGCGCCCGTAACGGCTTCGGGTTCGGTCACTCTTGGTGGAAGTGCCACGGCCCAGGCTGCGGCGTCTGCTACGGGTTCTGTGACCTTGGGCGGTGCGGCTACGGCCCAAGCCGCTGCGACCGCCTCCGGCAGCATCACGTTGGCGGGTTCGGCGACCGCGGTTGACTCGACTGGGTCGACGGCGTCGGGGTCCATCACCCTCGCCGGCACGGCTACCGCACAGGCGGCGGCGACGGCGTCCGGGTCGGTCACACTCTCGGGGTCGGCGACGGCTCGAGCAGCGGCCACCGCTGCGGGCTCCATCACTCTGGGCGGGTCCGCCACCAGTCAAGCCCCCTTGACGGCGACCGGGTCGGTCACGCTCGGCGGCTCCGCGACTGCTCAAGCTCGAGCAACCGCCTCCGGGTCGGTCACCCTCACCGCCACCGCGGGGGCGCAAGGCCGCGCAACCGCCACCGGCTCCATCACGTTGACCGGCACCGCCGACGCGGCCGCTGGTGGCGGACTGATACCAGGGTTCGCCCGGGAAACCTTCCCCGCCCGGACCAAGGCGTCACTGACCCTGACCGGCACCACCGCCCGCGACACGGTCCGCGCCGGCACGACGGTCCGGTTCGGCGGGACAGGTGCCCGCACCCACGAGTTCACCCCATCGCACGCCACCGCCAAGGAGCCGCAGCATGTATGACCTCGGTTCCATCGCCCCCCTCGGCCTCGAGATCCGAGACTCAACCGGGGCCCTGGCGAACGCCTCCTCCGTCACCGTCACGGTCACCCTGCCGGACGGGACGACCTCGAGCCCGTCTGTCACGAACCCGTCGACCGGCACCTACCAGGCGAACTACACCACCACCCAGGCCGGGCACCACACGGCCCGCTGGGTGGCGACCGGCACCAACGCCGTCACCCACACCATCGCGTTCGATGTGTGGCCCACCGACCCACGGTTCATCATCTCGTTGGCCGAGGCCCGCGACGCCCTCAACCTGCCAGCCTCGGACACATCGAACGATGACGAGCTGCGGCTGTTCATCGCCGCCGCCACGTTGGTCATCGAGGACGTTGTTGGCCCCATCGTGGGTGGTGCGTCCTACACCGAGCAGCACCGCCCGTCGGGGTCGAAGGTCGTTCTCTACAAGGCGCGGCCGCTGACGTTCACCTCGGTGAAGGCGTACAACGGCGGCACCCCAACCACACTC
Source organism: uncultured Candidatus Saccharibacteria bacterium (assembly GCA_964400155.1). Lineage (GTDB taxonomy): Bacteria > Patescibacteriota > Saccharimonadia > Saccharimonadales > UBA10212 > JAYTJL01. Next base: position 1,360 of record CAYNSQ010000044.1, on the reverse strand, counting down.
ACCCAAGCGGCCACCCCCGACGTCGCGGTCGACAACCAGTTCACCGTCGACCCCGCCACTTCCGTCCTGACCCGGCGTTACGCCGGCGGTGCTGAGTGTGACTTCGGGGACGAGGTGTGGGTCACCTACACCGCCGGTGCCACCACCGTCCCCTCCAACGTCCTCATCGCTGCACGCGAGCTCGTGCAACGCTCCTACGGGGAGTCGCAGCAGGGTGGGCTACCCGCGTTCGACGGTTCCTCTGAGGGTGACGAGCCGCTTGTGTCGACGCCCTCTGGGTGGCTGATCCCTGAGCGGGTGATGCAGTGGCTCGCCCCGCATGACCGTGAGATGGGCGGGTTCGGGTGACCACTGCCACTGCACTCCCCGCGGTCAAGGCAGCACTCCTGGCGCTGGCCGACGCAGCGATCTCCGACTCGACCGTCGAGATCTGCTACGGGCACCCTGGCACGAACCGGGCCAAGGAGATCGTCTCGGTCCGCGACGCCGCGTCGACCTTGACGTGGGGACCGTTCGGGCAGCGAGACAAGGACGAGAACCTCACCATCGAGCTGGTGGTGTCCTGCCGTGAAGGCGGCACCAACCAGCAGACGGTCACCGAGCGGGCGTTCGACCTGCTCGACCTGATCGACACCGCACTCCGCGGTACCGCGAACGCCCCATCCATCACCTCGACGGTGGTGTTCGGCGGCATCAACTCGGTGCAGCTGCGGGAGTCCAACCCGGCGATCAACGACATGACCAAGGGCCGCGTGGCCGAACTGTTCTGCACCGTCACCGCCTACACCATCACCTGAGCAAGGAGCCGACTGTGGCCCAGTACCGCAACGTCGCAGGCGTTGACCTCGACATCCCCGGCGTGGGGGTCGTTGAGGACGACGGCGTGTTCACCGTCGCCGACGACCTCGCACCCGGCTTCGACTGCCAACCGACCAACTATGACCGCCTCGACGAACCCGTCACGGCCGATGAAGGAGACGAAGCGTGAGCATCGGAAGCGGACTCTCGGGGTCCTTCGGGTGGTCCAAGCAGACCACCGACTACGCCACCCGTGTCGCACCGGCGAAGTTCATCCGCCACCGCGGCTGCGACTTCCAGCCCGTGTTCAACCGGGTCCAGGGTGAAGGCATCCAGTCCGGTGCCCTCGGCCTCCGCGGCGACCAGCTCGTCCAAACCCACCAGGCCGCTACCGCCACGGTCGACTTTGACGTCACCACCCTCAACATGGTGCAACTCGCCGAGGCGCTGATGGGTGGCTCGTCGTCCGGTGTCATCACCGGCGCCGCCTACGGGCACACGTTCTCGTTGCAGGACCCCACCACGGCGGTCGCCCGCGGTCTGACGTTGCAGCAGAACGTCG
>CAYNSQ010000043.1:0-3318 GCA_964400155.1 uncultured Candidatus Saccharibacteria bacterium | reverse complement strand
ACTCACTGGGGCGAGAATGGCAATGTGCCACCCAGCAATTAGATTTTGTTATGCCAGAGAGGTTTGGGCTAACCTACATTGACTCCGATGGCACTGAAAAACAGCCAGTCATGATTCACAAAGCCCTACTAGGCTCATTTGAGAGGTTCTTATCTGTATATTTGGAGCATACCAACGGTAAATTCCCGGTTTGGCTAGCCCCAGAACAGATAAGGGTAGCTTGCCTTAATGATGATCCAACAATTGTTAATAAAGCCAAAGAGATTGTTGCAGCGGCCAGGGAACTAGGTTTAAGATCGGAACTAGATGACAGCAACGAATCAGTTGGCAAAAAGATACATAATGCCGAGGCTATGAAAGTGCCATACACCCTGGTTATAGGCGGTAAAGAGGTAGAATCCGGCAAAGTTACCCCAAGGGTCCGATCAGACTTGAAGTTCGAAGCCAAAGAATCATCTATCGAAGATTTTCTGGCCTCAGTAGTAGAGCAGTCCAAATCTCGGTCCTAAACACTGATGCGTGTATTCGTTTGGTAATTGATAAGTTGTAAATTTAATGAAAATTGTAAATTGTAAATTGAATATTGCTCTTGACGGTAGCATTTATGGATAGTTCTGACTCAAACTTTCGGAGCAGAGTCTATATGTTAGTTTCACATATTCCTAGGGGCAAAGTGATGAGCTATGGGCAGATAGCGGCACTGACGGGCAACCCCAGAGCAGCGCGGATTGTAGGTGGAATTGCCCATTTTGGAGACCCTAAATTACCGTGGCAAAGGGTGGTAATGAAAGACGGAGGCCTAGCTACCGGCTACCCTGGCGGCACAGAAGGCCACCGCGCCGCCCTAGAAGCGGAAGGCGTAGAGTTTACTGATGAGGGTAGGGTAAAGATGGAAGTTCATTTGTGGAGCCCAGCTAGTGACTAAGAACTATCGACTATCGACTAAAGGCGTAAGCCTGTTGGTGATTGTTGGGCCAACTGCCTCTGGTAAATCCGATTTAGCAATGAGAGTTGCCAGAAAGTATGGTGGTGAAATTATATGCGCTGATAGTAGAACCATATATATAGGAATGGACATCGGCACAGCCAAACCCAGCCTAAAAGACCGCAAGTCCGTACCGCACTGGGGGCTGGACATTTTAAATCCCGGACAGAAATATAGCGCTGCTAAGTTTAAAGTTTATGCCAATAATGCCATTGAGGATATTCAAAAAAGGGGAAAGTTGCCAATTTTAGTAGGTGGTACCGGACTATATGTGGATGCCGTGGTTTTTGACTATTCTTTTGTTGGCGGTAAATCCCAAAGACTCTATTCAATTATGCCAAACCCAGCGCTTAGAATAATGATTAGAAATAAAGGCTGGAAAATGCCTGAAAACTATAAAAACCGCCGTCATTTACTCGCCACAGTTCGTCGAAAAGGTAAAAGCGGTAAACGCAACAAAGCACCTCGGTCGGGGACTGTCATGATTGGCATTTCGCCTAATGACGAAGTACTGCGAAAAAGAATATCTAAAAGAGCAGAAGCTATGTTTGATATGGGCATAATTAACGAAACCAGAGAGTCAATTCAGCACTATGGAGAAAAGATATTATTGGGTAACGCAGGAATTGAATACGGCATTGTTGCCAGACAGTTAAAAGGCGAAATCACTCAAGAGCAAGCTGAAGAATTGTTTGTAAAATCAGACTGGCAGTATGCCCGGAGGCAAAAGACGTGGTTTAGACGCAACCCATATATTCATTGGTTTGGCTCAGCAAATACAGCCCTAAAATATGTAAATAGTTTGCTTAAATAATTTGTAAAATCTAAACAGTTTATTTAATTTTTAGTGCTTTGGAATTATTGTTCAAAGTTAAATTATTTATTGTTCAGAGGCTTAAAAATGTAATTTAGGAAAGACAAAATAGTGTATAAAACACATGATTTATGCAATAAATCAGGATACTCTGATACACTATAAACAGGGAGAAAATGGTGATTGAGCAATTGTTTGGATCAAAAACTAGAGTAAAGCTGTTGCAGCTTTTTTATACCAACCCAAATAGGGCATTTTATGTGCGCGAAATTACTCGTAAGATTGACGAGCAGATAAATTCTGTTCGTCGTGAACTCGCCAATTTGCTGAGCATTGGCATTATTACTTCAGACGCTAACAACAACCGACTTTATTATGAGGTCAACCAAAAGTACGAACATTACGCGCCGTTGGCCATGATATTTGGTGGAGTCAAGGCAGTGGACGCGCCATCTGCAAGCAAGAAAACATCTGCTAAAAAGACTAAGACTTCATCTGAAGAACCAGTTGTACAGGCGCAAGAACATCCTTTGGCTAAGGCACTACGCGGGGCTGGTAAGGTCAACATTGCACTGCTTACCGGACAATTTACTCGCGACGAACTCTCAGGTGTAGACTTGGTGATTGTTGGAGACCTCAACCAATCAAAGGTTGCCAAATTTGTTGCAGATCTTGAGGAATCTGAAGGTAAAGAGTTGCGATATACAACAATGACTTTGTCGGACTTTAAGTACCGAGTTCAAATTCATGACCGTTTTGTAGCCAACGTGCTTGAAGCTAAAAAACAAGTTATAATAAATACTGAAGACCTACCAATAAACACATAAAGGATAATGATCAATGATCAATGTTCAAGTTTCAATGAATAGACAATGTATTAATACATTTAATCATTTAGTCATTAGTCCATTCATTGTTCATTGCTCAATGTTAATTGATAATTGCGACGGAGGGAGCAACTAATGGAACTAACATACTACGGCGGTAATTGTCTGCGCCTTGTAACAAAAAAATCTTCAATTGTGATAGATGACAACCTTTCTGTCTTAGGGCTAAAATCAATTACCAAACCTAGTGAAATTAGTCTTAGGTCTTTTAGAGGTGTCCCGGAGCACCAGGCTAGTTTTAGTGCCAATATGCCGGGCGAGTACGAAGTTGCTGATGTAGCTATTCATGGAGTTGGCGCTAGGGCTCATATGGATGCAGATGACAAAATGACGGCCACTATATTTACAGTTGAATCAGGTGATATGAAAGTTGCTTTTTTGGGACATATTTACCCAGAACTTTCAGACGAACAGTTGGAAGCCATAGGTATGGTAGATATTTTAGTGGTGCCGGTTGGTAATAGCGGATATACCATGGACGGAATTGGTGCTTTGAAGTTAATCAAAGCCATAGAACCAAAAGTAGTAATTCCAACACATTATGCCGACAAAGCAGTGAAGTATGAAGTACCCCAAATAGAACTTTCTGAGGCGCTGAAGAACATGGCCATGGAACCAACCGAGAAAATAGA
>CAYNSQ010000042.1:3458-3526 GCA_964400155.1 uncultured Candidatus Saccharibacteria bacterium | reverse complement strand
CAAAAAGTGGTGCTACAAGTGGTGTGGCCACAGCTGGAAGTGGTGCCAAGTACAGAGCTAGACTACTT
>CAYNSQ010000042.1:0-3358 GCA_964400155.1 uncultured Candidatus Saccharibacteria bacterium | reverse complement strand
TAGTAGTTAGTAGTTAGTAGTTAGTAGTTAGTAGTTAGTAGTTAGTAGTTAGTAGTTAGTAGATAGTAGTTAGTAGTTAGTAGTATTTTTTGGATAGATATAGTCCCAAGCCTGACAAAGCTGAAAGAATGATTAGTCCATAGCGTGGGAGTTGTTGGCTGCTTCCCTGCGCTACCGGTTGTTTGGCGGTGCTGGCTGCCAGAACCTTTTTACTCCCCTGCTCGGTTGTTGACGCAAGTGGCTGGTTGCTTTCAGCTTCTCCAATTTTGACTCTCGGCTGTAAAGCTACAGCCACAGACGCTTGGCCAGTAGAACTTGCTCCTAGGTCAATTACTGTAGAAGTGCCCCCTGCTCCGCTGGCAATACTGGCATTAACTTCGCTAATTTGGCTGTCACAAGTATCATCCACCCCATCTATATCAACGTCTATGCCACTTGGATCAAAACAAAATGGCGCAATATCTGTAGCGCCGTCGCCGTCATAGTCCTCAGGCGTGGCGGCCACGTAGACTGTTTTGAAAAAGTCTAGTGGCGTACCATTAAGGTTGTTAGCGTAAAGATGAAGTGTATGGAACCCGGGCTGAATTGAACCAGGCAAGTTAATACTTGTGTTGAGGTTGCCGTTTTGGTCGGTTGTAAAACTACCTAATGAAGTAGGCGTAGACCAAATAGATCCCTGGACAACTGTAGCAGGCGCAAGCCCATTAGCTGTACCGTTAAGAGTCATAGTAAATGGAGTATTTTTAAATATAACATCTGGTGCTAGGTAGTCTGTAATTTTTGTATTTTTGACTTCCGTATGAAGAACAGGCGCTACTAGAATGGGCAAACCTAGCGTGTCAGGCGGTTTGGCGCTTTTATCTGCCACTGGCATAGGCGCAGTTAGGTTGAGTGTACGTTGTAGTAGGTTGTTCTCCATAAGCATATGGCCAAAACTGTTGGGGTGAAAACTTTCACGGCCAATGGGGCCGCCCAGCCTCTTTGGGAAATCGTTGCCGGCGGTAGCGCCGTTCATGGCAGCAGAACTCACACCGGCTTCACACATTCGATGGCCATAAAAAGTGTCGTGATTATCTACATAAAACACACCTGTCTTTTTAGTTGCTTGCTCAACAATTGTGTTGAGGTAATTAACTGCTAATTGTGCAAATTCTATTTCTTGGTTGTTGAGACGAACATTTAGAGCACAGTCGCCACCGGGATTGGCAATTTCCGGGTAGCCAACAACGTACAGACGCATATCCGGCGGACCGGCATTTTTAATTTTTTGGTAGGTATTTACTAGTGTATCGAATTTGCTATTAACTTCTTTGACAAATTCCAGTCGTTTTTCGTAACTGTCATAGCAGGTGCCGGGTGCAAGACAGCCAAGCAACCTATTGGTAAAGCCAATGTCATTGCCACCAACTGAGAGAACTACGACTTTTGGCTGGTATTGTTCTACAAAGTTGTTTTGATAAATATAGCCTTGCTGGAATTGGAAGAGAATGGTCGGTACTAAGTTGAGTTTTCCAAGATCTTCACGTGTACTATAAGGCTTAACTTGGCCGATGTATTCATTCGAACTATCGACTATGTTTCTAGCTGTGGCACCAGAGCACGTTACCGAGTGATATGAGTTATAACCAAGATCACGCCCAGCCAATAGCGGGTAGGATAGTCGCGACACGTGGCATTGGCTATTGTCTGTATCTGTGCCGGCTAAATACTCATAAGCACCTTCGCCAGATATATAGGAGTCACCTAGAGCTAGAAAGTCGTGGAAGTTGACTACTCCTAGTTGGGTGGACAAAAGGTACTTAACATTGTTGCCCGCAGTTGATTTGGCATAAAAACTCAGTACCTCACTGCTTATAAAACTTATATTACTGATGTAGCTGTAGTTTGGTATTTGTCCTTGTAAGTAGCTATGTAGGCTTCTACTTTGGCAGCTAACCGGAGCTGTTATATAGTCCGGCACAGCTGCACAGCTAGCCAGGTCGTATATTTCTGTTCGACCAAATGTCTGTGATGCAACTACTGCAAACCTACCGTCGTTGCTGACGGCTGTTTTAACAGCTGGGTCTATACCAATCGTGTAATTAAACCCGGGAGCAAATGGAGTGACTTCAAAAGTATTTAAGTTGATACGCAACATGGCAATATTTGGCATAGACACCACCATGTATTGGCCATTGCTAGAATAATTCATAGAGGCTAGGTCTACAGCCAACTTATGATCACCTTTATCTGTTAATTTAGCATCTGGCGGGGCTGTTAAAAAGTATTTTGGACCACTAGCTGAAGTTTGTTTTTGCAAATGAGAAGTTGCATTGTAATAGAAATGCAGATAAACACCATAAGGCGGTTCGGTGGTGTAGACCATTCCGCCAGAGCTATTTGGAATTGGCAAAAATCTTGTCCGCCCGTCAAGGTAGCTGACTACAGGCAGGTTAGAATCATCTCCTGCTAGACGCAAATTTGACCCACTGTCTACGCTACCGTAAAAAGAGTCAACTTCACATATGCCTGATTTGTTTTCAAAACATGGAATGTTGCCGTTCCAGGCGGTTGGCCTAGAACTGACTGCAATTTGTTTGTGAAGGGTTAATAAGTTGCTGTCTACAAAAGTTGGTGAATTAACAGCGCTGGCACTTGTTAGCACTACAGCCGAGACGGTTGCTATGGCTCCACCCAAAACGACCAATGGTCGAAATAGAGTAAACATAAACGTTAATTTGACAATCAGTCAAATTATAGCAACTAATTAACTATTGTTGAACAGTTGAGTAAATTTGCGATTTTGCCTCTCCTGAGCAGCCGAAGCTTATTTGAAATGGTTTGTTTGAGTCATTCTTAATTTTTAGGAATGTTTCACTAGGTGTATCGAACACATAATTAGAAGTACAGTTAAGTCCATTTAGGTAGTAGTTATCAGTCGCAGCGTGGTATTCCGTGTTGATCGCAATTGCATCTTGAATTGACCTAGATAATGTTCCATTTAGACTTATTCTTCTATTGGACGCAATAATGCGTTGTGTTGTACTCAGATAGTTATTGGCAACACTTCTGTCATTAACACTGTAAATTACGGTTACCCCAACTCTGCACACGGGATCGCCGTAGCCGGTGAATTCTTGGTAGGGACGGCTACAAGAGTTGGTGCGTTTCGAGTCTTCCGGTTGGCCTAACTCTGTCACAATATCTGAATAAATTTTATCTACTAGTACACTAGCTTCAGTGAAGCGCTGTTTGTCCGAGCGGAGTTGGTACCAAACATAGGCTTTGTAGCCAAAACCAATAAGTAAAAGCAAAATACCAAACGCTAGTAGCCAGATGTGTTTTGGTTTTTTTGTAACCTCAGTAGCCTTAACCATTT
>CAYNSQ010000041.1:0-3648 GCA_964400155.1 uncultured Candidatus Saccharibacteria bacterium | reverse complement strand
CAAGCACCCAACACCTTCAACCTCGAAGAACTCTAGGTTGTATAACTATAAGCAATTGATCTCAGCTCTTTTATAAGAGAAAATCTTTTAATGACTGAAAAAATTGATGATAAGGTGGCTCCCTCAAGTGCACTTTATCTAAATATTGAAGTTGTGAACGAAAGAGACGGTGGCCTTGTCGATGCCTATGTACCAGTTGATTCAATTTATCGCACGGATGTACCAGTAGATGATGATCATGTAGAGGAGTTAGCGGCTTCAATTGAGTCTGAAGCAGCAGTTGAGGGGAGACGGGGGCAACTTTCTCCTGTTCTTTTAGGTGAAGTGCGTGGCTTTGGCCAATTTGCAATCATTGATGGTTTTCATAGAGTAGCTGCAATGGGAGATAAGTACGGGGAGGTATACGCTACCATTAGACCAGATTGTAGCTGGGAAGACATTGTAGACCTTCGAATTTTGACAGCAAACACACATAGAACGGTAAGATTCGCAAGGGTAGTTGAGTGGGTCGAAGATGCTTGGCAAATGAGCCCATGGAGCGATAGGATGACATCTTTACAGGCTTTTTCATTAGCTAAAGTCAAACAACAGACCGGACGAAATCTTGGACTCAACCGCGAAGAAGCTGTAGAAATAAGGGATTGGGTTGCACATAAATGTGTGCAATGGAAGATTTCACCACACACGGTACACCAAAATTTACAGATTGCTCGGGCAGCAGATCCAGAATTAGTAAAAGAAGCAAGAGAGAGAAAAAGTGGACATGAGCTAAAACATGTGACCCCCAATCATTTAAGAATCATAGCTCTAGGTTTACCTCAGAAGTATGATTTGCAAAACTATGTGGCAAATGTTGCCAAAAGGATGAAGTTAACAGTTAAAGAAACCGAAGCGGTAGTGAATATTGTTAATCAGCACGGTGGTGATACGGAGCAAGCTTTGGAAGAAATAGAGTCTGGTGCCTGGCTTCAACAGCTAAGACCGAAGAAGGAAAGATTTGTAACGGTAAAAGAGTTTACTCATGGTATTAGTCGCAATGAAAGAAGAATTGTAAATCAAGAACTAATAGAAAAGTTGATTGTAGATGAATTGTTGTTAGCAAAGATATCATTAGAGAACATAGTCTTAAAGGGTAAATATGTTGCCATTCCTATCAACGAACCTACTCAAGCTGTGTTTGAAATCAATGACGATCTAAGAGAATATAAACCTGTTCCACATGATTGGGACGAGGAGCATATAGATGCTGTTGTTGATAGGCTCGAAACTATATCTCAAGTAGTTGTTGATAATTTAGCAAGAAGTATTGAAGGTGACCAATTTACCGCTACCCAAATAGTAAATGCTGCTTCTCGAAGGATAGTTGCCGATATAAACTCTGGAGCACTTAAGTTCACTGGAATTCATGACAATAGAATCTTAGATAGACTTTTATATGGATGTGTTGAACACCAATTAATGTTAACTAGAAGAAATCTAATTGATGCGCCTAAATCTATACCTGGGCCAATCAAACCAACAGATACTGTTAAACTTGGTCACGAAGCCCTAAGTGACTCAATGAGATACATGGGCAGTGAACAAAGGCAAGCGTTGATTTTAGCAGGATTTTACAAATTACCAGTATTTGCAATTTCACAGATAATTGGGAAAAAATTACTAGGTACCCATACTTTAGTCAGAGACTTAAGTCAGGGACTAGATTATGACAAACCAATTGGAAGTACGTAGTCTTACATCTTAACTGCGAAGCATAGAGTATAAACAATCTAAGTGTGGTCGTTGACGTAGGGATGATGCTTGTGGTTAGATAACAGATAAGAATATGGTGGCGAAAAAGAAAAATAATTATCTGTCTAATTGGCTGCATACTACCGCAGTGCGGGTGACACGTGTACATTTTGCCTTTATTGGCGCTTACATTCTTTCGATAGTAGTTTTTGACTCTTGGAATTTATACACTCACGACGCCGCACGCCAACTTTGGACAGCTGCTGGGGTACTTTTAATAGTCAATACTGTACTTTGGTATTTAGCTCGCATGAAATTCTCAAAATTGTCTTGGTATGTAGTAATAGTAATGGTGTTGGTGGTAGCAGATATATTGTTTGCGGCATATAACGTGTCTTGGCAAAGAGGTCTGGCAAGCAAGTCTGTAATGCTATTCACAATACCTATAATTACTGCTGCCACGTTGCGAAGCAGGAGTGCTCTGATGGCTGCAACAACTCTGTCTGTAGCTGCCTATAGTCTAGCAGTGGTGCGTTATTTCTTTAGTAACTACGGACAAGCTTACCGTATAGAACTGTGGGGGACGGTAGCATTTTATTCAGCTTTGATGTTTATCTTGGCATTTTTGCTGATGATAATAGTTGTCCCTAAAGAAGAAAAGTTCTAAATAGTTTATAATCAAGGGATAATTTAGGAGATTTTGATGGATTATTTATGGTGGCTTTTAGGTGTAGTTTGTTTCACTGTCATAGCTTGTATTCCGGCTTGGATGGCAGGTCGTAAAGGCCATAACTTTTGGCTAGTTTTTCTAATCAGTATTCCTTTTTGGTGGATTACTTTCTTTGTAGTGCTGTTTATGAAAGACAAAAACGGCCCAATGGCCGCAGCCTAGCTTTAGCAGTTTTATCACCCCCAAAACAGGGGTATAATAAGGGGTAGATGGCGGAGAGGAAAAAGTTAGCAGTTATTGATGGTAAATCGGTTTTTTACCGAGGCTACTATGCTATGCCTAATTTGTCTACTCGTGAGGGAATTCCTACAGGCGGAGTATATGGTTTTGCAGCCATGAGTCTGGAACTGCTTAAAAAGTTACAACCCGACTATGTGGCCGTGGCTTGGGACAAACCCAAAACCAACATTCGCAGACGCCTGGAAATGTACCCAGAGTACAAAGCAGGTAGAAAACCGCCACCACCAGACTTTTATGCGCAAATACCGATTTTACACGAACTTCTGGAAGCCTTTAACTGGCCACTACTTGAGCTGGATGATTATGAAGCTGATGACATTATGGGCGCTTTAGCTGTTCAGGCGAAAGACAAAAACATAGAGACAATGCTAATTACATCAGACCTTGACGCTCTACAGCTGGTTAACAGTCACACCAAAGTCTATGCTCTTAAAAAAGGCTTTAGCAACATTGAAGAATATCACCCCGAGAGTTTTGAAGCTAAGTATGGTATTACAGTCGACCAGTTTTTAGACCTTAAAAGCCTAAAAGGCGATAGTAGTGACAATATACCTGGAGTACCGGGTGTGGGTGAAAAAACAGCTCTAGAACTTCTGAAGGAATACCAGACACTAGATGGAGTTTATAAAAATTTAGACCATATTAAAGAATCAGTCCGCAAAAAACTTGAAGCCGGCAAAGACTCAGCTTATCTTTCTAAAGAAATAGCCAGGCTATGGACTGATGCTCCGGTAAAATTGGACTTTGAGGCAATGGATGCGCATAAATTAGACACCGTGCGCCTGCATGACTTGTTGCAACAACTGGAATTTAGGAGCCTACTACGCAACCTGCCAGAAGGGATGCAGGCAGATAGCCAAAAGCTAAAAGCTAAAAGTTTAAAGCTAGATTTGCCAAAAGTTGTTCGTGTTGAGAACGATAAAGATTTAAATAAGATCAAGTTGCCA
>CAYNSQ010000040.1:0-3925 GCA_964400155.1 uncultured Candidatus Saccharibacteria bacterium | reverse complement strand
TCAGCCCTCCGCGGGGATGTGGGTGAAGCCGTCGTCGGGGACGGTGGGGTCGTTCAGGAAGTCCGGGTGGCCCTGCTCCTCGAGCTTCACGGCGATGGCCTCAGCAACCGCGACGGCCTGCTCATCCGATGCCACCTCGATGACGGCAGGGGCGACGTTGACCTTCTCCCCATCGACGGTGACCGTGCCCGTCACGGGGCCGGTGACGACGACGGGGCCGTCGGAGATGTAGTGCAACGAGCCGTCCTCGAGCACCTCGACGCGGATGCTCATGCCGCATCCTTCGGGGGTGCCTTGCGACCCTTCGGTGCAGGGGCGCCGGCGTCCTTGAGTGCGGCGTCAATCGACTTGACGCGATCCGGGTTGCCCTCGTTCTGGCGACGCTCGTCCTTCAGCGCCTCGATCGTCTGAGCGCGGAGCGCAGCCGCCCGAGCCGCCGGGTCGGCGTCGTGAGAGTTCAGATCCTTGCTGGTCATCGGATGACCCTTCCGTTGGTTGTGTCCGGGCGGACACACCCACACCCCGGCCCGTAGACCGAGGTGTGAGTGAACCCGTCAGGGTTTAGGAGGCTGGGATGCCGTAGGTCGGAGTCGTCAGACCGGTACCCGAGATGGTGCCGTGAGCACCCGGGTAGCGACCGGCGGTGAAGGCCGAGAAGCCGTACACCACGAGCTTGACCGACAGGTTGCCCGCGCCGACCTGCTCCGCACGGATGAACACCGGCGCACCGGCGTCCTCCCACAGGAACAGCTCGTTCGCGTTCACCCCGAGGATCACATCCTGAGTGGACGAGATGTTCGTCGGGATGTTCGCGTCGACGATGACGGGAACGCCACCGAGGACACCGCGGACACCGGCGCCGTACTGCTTCGACTGCTCCGCACCGATCAGCTGCGGTGCCACACCGAGGTTCTGCACCATCGTCTGGTTGGTGCTGATCGACGAGGCGTAGAACGCCCAGCGACGGGGGTGCATCACGAAGTGAGTGATGCCCTGGTACACCGCGGACTCGCACTTCTGCTGCAAGTCCCACAGCGGTCCCCACGCCTCCGACGGGGTCGGGGTGGCGTCGGTGTAGGTCACCGTCTGGATCCCAACGGTGGACCGGATACCCAGGTGGGTGCCGGAGGTGCCGTCGTTGTTGATGATCTGGCTGTCCAGCTCGGTGTTGTACCGACGCACGAGGTCCTCAACGATGACCTGCTCAGCACCGACCGAACGGAGCGCAGCCTGCAAGGAAACGTCCTGCTGGCCGGCGATCGTGCGGACGTTGACCGTCAGCAGGGTGTCGTCGATGTCCGTCTCCTGCACGCCCGCGTTCTCCGTCGCCTGAACAGCAACGGCGGTAGCGGTCGTGATGCGGGAGATGTTCACCGTCATGCCGTCAGCCGGGAGGTCCAGCTTGCGGGCGTTGTCGGCGAGAGGACGACCAGCGGCCACCGCAGGGGCGACCAGGTCGGTGAGGTACTGCGGCACCGTCAGACCGGCGAAAGCACCGGTGCCGACGTCACGCTGCAGGTACTCCGACCTTTCGACGCGCTCCTCAGCCATGTGCTTGTCGAGACGCGTCATCGCGGACAGGTCGTTCCGGGCGGACTGGATGACGTCCCGGATGAACGACACACCCTCGCGGGCGTTGTCCGGGGAGTACGTCCGCTTCTCCGCACCAACGGTGACGGGGGCACGGTCGCGGGTGGCTACCGGGAGGACATCCTCGGCGAGCTGGCGTGCAGCCTCATCCGATGCCTTCTCGGCCTCCTGCTCTGCGAGCTTGGCACGAGCCTCTGCGATCTGCTCGTCGATGGCACGCTTCTCGGCCCCAAGGGCCTTGACCGCGTCCTCTGTGACCGACGCGTCGCCGGACTCGAGCTTGTCGCGGAGCTCGTCGAGCTCAGTGTCCTTCTCCCCACGCTTGGAGAGGAGGTCTTCGATCACCTGCTTGGTGCGGGCGATCAGGGCGTCGATGCCCATAGAGATCACTTCCTTGAACTGGATCTGATGTGGATCCGTCCAGGTCAGGTGTGATCCCCAGGCAGAGCGCAGGGTCAGTGACGCGAGGCGAACGGTGAAGCAACCCGCAGATGTGCGGGTGGTCTTAGAAGTTGCGCTGCGTTGCGATAAGCGCGGCGAGACGGCCCTTGTCGGCCCGCTCGGTTGGTTGGGCGCGGAGGCCAGAGGTTGCGGCCGGGTTGGCGCCGAAGTTCACAGCCGACACGTCGCCGCCGTCGAGGTCGACTTCGTTGATGCGGAACTCGGTGTAGTCCGGGGACCACATGCCGGCGGTGATCCGGAACTTGAACGATGCCTCTGCCATGTCGCCCCGCTCGAGCGCAGCCAACAGGATGGCAACGTCGGCCCGCTCGGGGTCGACAAACGCGTTGTAGTCCAGGCCCGTCTCATCCTCGGCCAGGTCGAGGGTGGAGTTGCGGGTGTGAGCCATCGGCAGTCCGCCGCCGTGGCCGTGGTTCACGGTGAACTCCACCAACGGGGATGCGCCCAGTGTCTTCTCGAACGCGCCAGCGGTGACGATCTCTGTGTACGGACCGAACATGTCGTTCATCTCGTACGGGTCCTCGGTCGTCGACGCGTGCCCACCGATGTGCGCGACCGTGAGTCCGTCGCGCTCGAGGGTGCCGGCAGCACGCAGTGTCAACGCGGCACGGGTGCGGGGTGCGATGGGGCCGTCCTCGGACAGTCGCCGCTCCTTGGGGCGGTCGGCGAGGGACCTGCCCACCGTTTCAGCGCGGGCACGCGCAGCATCTGCACGGTTCATGAGCTCACCTTCTGGGGGGCTTCGGACTTGGTGTTGAACAGCCGAGCGAACTCGGCCTCCTGCGCGGGTGTCAGCGGCGGACGGTTGTCCAGCTCGCGGATCTCGTTCGGGGTGATCGACCGGGATTGCACCTTCGCGCTGAGCATCTGTTCGCGTGATTGCGGGTCCATGCGGAGGAACGCGTCGGTGTTGACCTTGACGTAGGTGCCGCTCCGGGCCGCCTCAGACCACGCCCGCTCCCGTCGTGCGATCGCAGGGCCGAGGTTCTGGACGAGTGCCTGGACGTTGCGCTGCGTGATGTTCGCGTACGTCACCGACCCACTCGACGACTCCGCGTCGATCAGGTCACCTGGGAAGTCGAAGAACCGCGTGACGTCGGAGATGGAGAACTTCTGCGTCTCGAGGAACTCTGACTCCGACGCGGCAGCCGCGATGACAGAGAACTCCCAGTCGGCGCCGAGGACAGCCACGTCACCGTTGGCGATGGCCTCGCGCCACCGCTCCTTTATGGTTGCCGCCTCCGCGCCGTCGATCTTCTTGGCGGTGTTCTTGAGGCTCGAGCCAGGGGTGGCACCGTTACCGAACCAGTCGAGCGCGAACTGCTGCGCCGACAGGTAGGAGGCGATCCCCCTTGCGGCATGGGCGACCGGTGACAACCCGAGTGGGATCCCCGGCACGACGTATTGCCGCTCATGCCACAGGTCCAAGTAGTCGACCTTCTTGCCGTCAATCCGCCACTCAACCTCCCCGCCGCGGATCCCCACCGAAAGACATTCGGCTGGCATGAGATCGACCCGGATCGTCTGGCCGACGCCGTTCCTCGAGCGCAGCCCGACGGTGTTGCCGTAGCGGTCGAGGTCCATCTGTGTCGCATACGCCCACTCGTCGAACGTGACGAGGTTGCCGCCGATGAACGTCGACCCGGGCTTGAGGAAGAACTGGTCCTTCTGAACTTCGACCTGCACACCGGTCACGCGTCGCAGCTGGTCAACCGGCAGCGAGGAAATCAGCGACGCCCGGCGATTCACACACGCCCAAACCGCCGAGTGAGTCATCGCGTTCTGGTTGGTCACCGTCACCGAGCCGGCCCTGGCAATAGACCGCGACGGCACACCGAGATCCTGCAACAGGCCACGCTTGAATAGCAGCGAC
>CAYNSQ010000039.1:0-4410 GCA_964400155.1 uncultured Candidatus Saccharibacteria bacterium | reverse complement strand
CCGTAGCTATAGGTACAGGCGGTACAACTACTGGAACAGTAGGAGTGACTATAGGTAGCAACGGCAACGCCGCTCACACTCTGGCACTACAGGGCGGATCTGGCGCTACAGCCATCACCCTTACACCACAAACCACTGGTGCTATAGTGGTCGGTGCCGCGGCTGGCACAGGTCAGATAACAGTAGGCTCAAGCTCTGGTGCTCAAACCGTAGTCATATCTAATGGCTCTGGTGCAGGAACAGTGCAGATAGCTAATGTTCAAAATGGTGGTAGTGTAGCCATAGGTAACGGCTTTACTACCGGCACCTTTACAGTTGGCGGCACAGCTACTACCGGAGCCATAACTCTTGGTCAAACCACAACAGGCGCCACCTCCACCGTTAACATTTCCTCAGCTAACGGTACTAGCTCTACTCAAACCATCAACATAGGCGGTGGTACTTCTACTACTGCCGGAGGTAAGGTAGTCAACATAGCTAACGGTACACCAGGGGCCTCTACTACCAATACCGTAGCTATAGGTACAGGCGGTACAACTACTGGAACAGTAGGAGTGACTATAGGCTCAAATGGTGCCGCTGCTCATACTACTACTATTCAAGGTGGTAATGGAGCTACTGCTATCAGCCTTAGTGCAGCTGCTTCTGGCAGCGTGAATATTGCCAATAATGCTGTAAATAGCACCGTTAATATAGGTAAAACAGGTGCTACAGCGAACACTACTACCATCAACATTGGCACTTCTACTGGTGCTGCCCAGACAGTAGCAATAGGTTCCTCCAACACCAGTAGCTCAACATCCATCCTTGGCGGTGTTTCCGGTTCAGTAAATATTGGTTCTGTAGGCAGTTCAACACTCGCATCAACCACAAACATTGCTAATACCACAGATGCTACTGGCACCCAGACAGTCAACATTGGTTCGGTTGCCAAGACGGCTAACGTTACCAACATTCAGGGTGGAACCACCGGCGGCATCAACATCGGCAGTGTTGGTTCTGTCACCACCGGCTCAACAGTACATATTGCTGATACTAGCAACGGCACCGGCACTCAAAGCATCACTATAGGCTCTGCCGCAAATGCCGCCAACATTGTTTTGGCCCAGGGCAACCTAGACAGCGCCAACTCGCTGGCCACACGCAGTACCACCTATAGCAGTACCGGTAACCAAGCCGACATTAACTTTGGCAACTACAGCCTTATTCGCCTAACCAACGCCAGCGCTCTCACGATTCAGGGTATCCAAAATGGCCGTGATGGTTATGTGCTAACTCTGGTAAATTCTTCAGGACAAACGGTAACCATAGCTAACGAAAGCGGCAGCGAAGCAACAGCATCAAGGCGAATTACCACTGGTTCAGGTGCAGATGTTAACATTCCAAATAACAGCGCTCTGACACTTATATATGATAATGGCTCAACACCTAGATGGCGGGTAATTGGTGATATTGCGGGCAATGGTGCAAGTGGTGTAACTTTGCAAACCGCCTACGATAACTCCGGTACACCAGCTACTATCACTACTAGCTCTGCCACTAAAACAGTTCTAATCAAAGCCGGCGGTGGCTTTGATAGTGCCAGCCTCTTCCAAATACAGAACGCTGCTAGTTCCAGCATATTTACAGCTGATTCATTAAATTCTCAAATCAACCAAGTACGATCAGTCTTTAGCGGAAATGTATTACCAAGTACTATTGCAACTAGCCAAACAACCAGTCTTACTTCGAATTCTTTTGATACTACAAACCAGACTGGATATGAAACTTCAATTGCAATTGGAGTTGATGGATTACCAATTGTTAGCCATTACGACGGTACCTCCCTAGACTTAAAGGTAACTAAGTGTAGTGACAAAGCTTGTACATCAGCAAGTACAGTAGTTGCCGATGGTGCAAGTGATGATGTTGGTAGGCACACTGCAATCGCCATAGGTACAGACGGTCTACCAATAATCAGTTATCGTGACAATACCAACTCTGACTTGAAAGTTATCCACTGTGGCAACATATCTTGTAGTAGCGGCAATGTTGCTACAACATTAGATTCATCAGTTGCTGATACTGGTTGGTGGACAAGAATAGTGATTGGTACAGATGGGCTAGCTATCATAGCTTATATGGACAGCACTAACGGCAACCTAAGAACTGCAAAGTGTAGTAACCTTACGTGTACTTCTAGTACGAATACAACTGTTGATAGTTCAGCAAATTCGGTGGGATCAGGTGGCCCATCTTCTATAGCCAATGGCACAGACGGCATGCCAGTTATTAGTTATCGAGACGGTACGGCTGGCGACTTAAAGTTTGCCAAATGTACAACCCTGTCTTGTAGCTCAAGCACGCTAAGTACCCTGGAGACTACAAATGATGTTGGGTCATATAACTCACTTGCAATTAGCACGGATGGGACGCCAATTATTCTGTTTAGAGATGCTACTAACACTCAAGCCCGCGTCCTTAAATGTGGCAATTCGGATTGTAGTAGCGGCAATTCATCTACAGTAGTTAATGCAACCGCCGGTACGGGTGAATTTGATTCAATTAGAATCGGGTTAGATGGTCTACCAGTCATGAGTTATTACTCTAGAACACCTGGTGATATGGTTGTAACAAAGTGTGGCAATTTGGCTTGTACTAGCGGAAACACAACTACTACAGTTGATTCTACAAATGTTACAGGTGAACAAACATCTATGATAATTGGTACCGACGGTCTACCAGTTATCGCATACCAATTGTTTACATCAAATGATTTACGAATTTCAAGATGTGGCAACCCAGCTTGCTCAGCTTCCGGATCAACTGTAACAGGTGGGATTGATCTTGGTTCTCCTAACACTGCTTTCCAAAATGGCTACATTAACAATATCAGAGCTGGAACAGGCCAAGCGTTAACCTTTAACACCAACGGCATCGACCGATTAACTATCGGCTTAGACGGCTCCACAACCCTCAAGGCTCAATCCACTACAGCCTTCCAAATCCAAAACGCTTCCGGTAGTCAATTGGTAAATGTAGATACTGCCAACAGCATAATTACCCTTAATGGCAACAACAGCGCTGAGCTAACAACACTTAGCACAACTACAGTTATAGGCGGTGGTGGAGGACAGACTCGCTACGCCCATTCTAGTGTTGTTGCAAATGGCTACGTGTATGTAATTGGCGGAAGAATTACCGCTGGCACAGTACAGTCTACGGTCTATTACGCAAAACTTAAGACGGATGGCACAATAGACAGTTCAGCGTGGAATACTGCTACTGCACTACCTTCCGCTAGATATGATCACTCCAGTGTCTATGCTAATGGCTACATTTACGTATTAGGCGGCGTAGATGGCAGTTTTTCCGGACAGAGTACAGTATATTATGCAAAGACAAATTCCGATGGTACTCTTGGTAGCTGGCAAACCACTACATCTCTTCCAGCTGTTAGGTACGAGGGCAGTGCCGCAACTGCTAATGGCTACATATATCTCATAGGTGGAACTGCTGGTTCGGGAGGCACAAATACAATCTACTATGCTAAAGCGAACGCCGACGGTTCGGTAGGTGCTTGGCAGTCCAATACTACCTTCATTCCGGCGCTTGGTTTGTCCGGCCATGCATCGGTTATAGCAAACGGTTATCTATATGTTCTGGGTGGTACAAACAGCACGCCCACTCAGCAGTCGGCAGTTATATATGGCGTCCTTAATACCGACGGTACACTCGGTACTTCAACAACCAGTGTTAACAGCATGAATGAGACTAGACAAGGCACAGCAGCGTTTGTTGCGAACGGATATCTATACTATGTTGGCGGTAGAAATGGTGCTTCAACTAGGCGCAACAACATATATGCCGCATCCCTTGGGTACAACGGAGCAAACGGCACATTTAACTTAATCACCTCTACGTTGGGTTCAAACATGGAAGATGAGTCAGTTGTTGTAGCCAACGGTTATGTGCTAGTGCTTGGTGGATATGACGGAACTAATGCGCTAAGCACCGTTTACACAGGCTCTACAAGCCGAGTTAAGTTGGGTGGTAGCCTAGACTTAGTTGGCCTGGCTGGTCAAAACATGGCTAACGGTGGCGATTCTAGCCAGGGCAGCACCGGTGGCAGCCTAACAGCTGGCAATACCAAAGTAGTTGGCAGTCTAGAAGTAGCCGGCCAGGCTAACTTTGCCCAAAATGTAGGCATATCCGGTAGTGCTACAGTCGGTGGCAGTGGTCTGGCAGTAGTACCTAATACAGATAGTACTTCCGGCTTCTCAGTAGCCGACCAAACCGGCGCTAAGGTCATCAGTGTTAACACCACCGCCACCAAGAACCTACTCAACGAAGGCAACTTTGAAGGTACTCAATCAGCCGAACCTATCACTGGTTGGTATGAATACACCAACCCAACCGGTACAGAGACCC
>CAYNSQ010000038.1:0-4418 GCA_964400155.1 uncultured Candidatus Saccharibacteria bacterium | reverse complement strand
TTAGCTTTTAGCTTTTAGCTTTTAGCTTTTAGCTTTTAGCTTTTAGCTTTTAGCTTTTAGCATTAGGTTACAGGTTATAGGTTATAGGTTACAAGTTACGAGTTATTAGTTATTAGTTATCAGTTATTAGTTGTTAGTTATCAAACGTGACTATTTTTATCTGTTATATGTGACTTTTTTTGCATAATAAAAGCAGCCATACTTTAGAGCTGGCTGCTTTATTGGGCGATCTGAGTTATTTTAGTTGGTTTTTTTGGTGCGTCGAGAAATACGACCACCAGTAGCACCAGCTAGTCGAGCGCGTTCACGGCCAGTCAAACCGTCTTTGCCCACTTGATTTGATGCAAAACCACCGGTTTTGCCTAATTTTCCGCCCATTGCACCAATGCGAGCGTAAAAATCAGCACCGTACTTACTTTTGTTAGTGCTAGCGGCTTTTGCGCCGCCCTTAGCAGTTCCTGCCATAGTATTTTGTCTCCCTTAATTAATTAGCCCGAAATAAACAAAAAAGGCCTCCCCACGCGGAAAGTCCTTCATTTGATTACCCCTAACTAATGCTTATGGTATCACTCCATTGCGCTTTTGTCAATAGAAGTTAGTAGTTGGTAGTTAGTAGATAGTAGTTGGTAGTTGGTAGCTTTTAGCTTTTAGCTTTTAGCTTTTAGCTTTTAGCTTTTAGCTTTTAGTTACAGGTTATTAGTTACAAGTTATAAGTTATTAGTTTTTTATAACCAAAGTAGTAAGGCAACCGACCCAACACCTATAATAAGTATTGTTACTGCTACCTTAACACTACGTAACGACTGAGACAGAATAGACTTCTTAGCAAGCGGATTGCGGCCAATAGCGGTGATGGTACTGGCTACGGTGCCATAAATAAGTTCGCCTTCTATTATCATTAGTGTGAAGAAGATGGCTATACTGGCCAGCACCCTGACTGTACTGATTTCATGCCCAACCAGGCTTTTGCCAAAACTCTTTATCCAGCTACTGTCTGCTTCGGTAGAACTTGAGCGGGCTGGTTTTATGGATACATTTATATCCATTAAAGCTACGTGGACTTCAACAGGTTTTTTATTGGCATCTTGGGCAATAATAGTCTGAGTCTCTTGGCTGATGAAATCATCCAGAGCCTGGCCGATAGTTGGCAAGGTGGGGTCGGTAGATTTCATTAGAATTCCCTTGAGAGGACTAATTGCTAGCAGGTCACCCCTGCGTACAGCACCGTTAAGGTCGGAGACGTAAGCTTTGGCAGGTCCATTGGAAACTATATATACTTCACTGCTTACAGGAGCAACCGTCAGCAAACTGTCACTTAGTCCGACTGCTATACCGATTGTTTTATCAATGTCTTGTATAGAACTAGACTCAACAACTGGGTGGCCGTTGTCGTCTTCGCCGGCTAGTTTAACGGCCATATTCTGACGCAGTTCGGTGTCATTGCTTATATAACCCTGGGAGACGGCAGCCAAGACAGAACCCGATAAGTTGAGAGCCATTAACAAACCAGCACCAAGTAGCGCAATAACTTGGTTACGAATACGGCGACGAGCCGAAGACTGCCTAGCGCTGGTGCTAGTACCATTGGCATTTTGCCGACTATAGCCTACCCTGCTCTCAGTCTTAGAACTTCCCCCCATAGTGCCAGCGCTGTCACGCATTCTTTGTAGTGCCTTACGGCAACGCATGCTGCAGGTCTTGGCATCGCGTCTACCAAAAAATGGATTACCACAAGTTATACAGGTTTTTATTCTGGTCATTTATTTTTGTTTTAGGGTTTTTAGCGTTTTTGTTTTTGACGCTTGTTAACAATTATGCGCCGTATCTGTGACAAAAACAAGCAATATCTGTGACAACTTAGGTGTTAGCTGTGACTATAATTTCATTGTTTTTTAGTCAACAATTACAACATTTTGTCATTTTTTGTTAGTTAACTGAGTAGATACCATTATGTGACTAAATAACTAGTTATTAGTGTGACATTTTGTCTAGCCCGGTCAGCTAAGCCAATATCCGGAATTTTCTTAGTTGTCTAAGCTATATTTGCCCACAAAAAAGTTTGCGTTATGAAAAATAAGTCAGGACTTTTCCACATGTAGTTTGTTGATTTTTATTGGTTGGTGTTGGAATTTACAAACGAGTAGATGATTACTTTTTGGGTTGATGGTCTGTATAGTACTGCCACTCCGGCTTTGGTATAGACTAGTACCTTGTCGCCGTTTTGAGCGTTTTTAAAGAAGGCTTGGGCCTTTAATTTACTGACGTCATTGACTGTGGCTAGAGTTGGAGTTTCACCAGTAGGTAGTTCTATGGCGTCTTTAATCTGATTGGTTATCTTCTCTGCTTCGGTTTTACCGGCAGCGGTTGGGTTTTTAGCGGCATTCAATTCATTTTTAGTGAGAATATACTGATAAGTTAAAAAGCCAAAAGCAATTACCACTACACCAATTACTACCAGCAGCCATTTTCGGCCATAGAAAAAGCCAAGTTTTTTTGGTTTTTGTGGTTGATGAGCAGGTGTTGGGTGATGTGTAGCTGGATGAGGTGTTGCACCAGCGTCTGCGTGATGTGGCTGGGCTGGCTGTTGTACCTCAGTTGGTTTTGATCTGTTAAAACTCGCCCTAAAGCGTGATCTTTGTTCCATGTTTAATATTTTCCCCTCACTTGTTTGTGCTTATATCAGTTTACATACTTTCATAAGCACAATCAATATTTATTGAGTCTTGGTTCTTGCGATGTAGTCGTAGAGCATTTTAGATACTTTGTTGAAATAGGCGGTGGTTTCTTTACCGGTTGGGTCTTGGAAATCCCAAAACATTAGACAAAGTAAATAGGGCTGAGCTGGTACGTATATAATGCCGCAGTCAGACTGGGCTTTTATAGCTGAGCCGACTTTATGAGCCACCGCAACATTTTTTGGTACAGCTGATGCCAACCTATCAGTGCCGGCAGAATCAACTAAGTAGTCTAGTATTTCCTGGGAATTGGATGGGTTGAGAAAGCAAGCATAGTACAAACACTTTAGGATAGATCCGTAAGACCGAGCATTAATTTTAAGTACTTTATTGTTCAATTCACTACTGCTAGAGTCTGCTTCATCCAACGTATAGGCTATGTCAAGGCTTTGGATTGAATCGGTTTCGCTACTTAACAAAGGGTTTACTACTCTTTTAACAATGTTAATGGCAGTATTATCGGAGTTATGTAAGGCTAGCCTGGCAGCGTTACGCAGTGAGATTGTCTGCCCAGCCATAAGTCCCGATGGGTCGCCATATTCAATGTCATAGCTGATATCGTTCTGCTCTATTACAACCGTGTCTTCTAGATTTAGTATGCCCTTTTCGGCTAACTTATAAAGGTCCATAACCACCGGTGTTTTCATTAATGAAGCAGCCACTGATACGCTATCTTCGTCGACGCGAATATTGGAACCGTTCGGCAAATATTCAAAATACAGACCATAGCGCGTGTCCAGGCTTTTTAGGTAGTCTTTGACCTGCTGGCGGACAGGGTCGAAGTTAATTTGCTGTTGTTGAACTGCGGGATTAGCGACTGAAGGATCGAGAAGTGGATACTTACTAGCGGTATTTTTTGGGTTATATAACAACCAACCAAGAGCTAAACCAATTCCGAGCAACAAGACCCCTACTCCAATTCCCAGCCACACATTCAGTGGTTTGTTTTTACCCATACTCAGGATAAATTATACTGCATTGAGGTTGTAAATTAATAAGCAATAGACATAAGCAGTTTTCTATTCACAGTTTCCCTATTATTTATCATTTCCCAATTACCATTTGCCAAATTAAATGACATTGACCAATTTACCAAAAAAATCAAAGCTAGCTACTTTTTAAGCTTGATATGATCTTCTGAAGAATCAAGTTGAGTTCTAGTGCCTCCTGCTGAAGACTTGATAGATCCTCAACCGGAAGAAGTTCTGTTAGAATTTTCAGCTAGTATCTTGTTTCTGCTATCTCTCTCTTTGCCAAGAAGATTTTATTTTTAAAGTCCGTCTTGGAGCTGGCATTATTGGCTTCGGCATAATTAGCTCCAACTGATGTAGATGATCTAATTAACTGATCAACAACGGGTTGTAAACCGTCCTTTCTATGTTTTCTGGCAAATTTAATTACATCCACGCTAAAATCTACCATTCGCTGTTCGAGAGCCCTCAATTTAGTCTGGTAAATTGTCATTTGGTAAATAATTGTGAACTGGGAAATGACAAATGTAAATTGATAGTGCTATAAACAGTAAATTGTAAACTGATAACTATTCATTAGTTGAATATTGGTTGTGCTACTGGATCACGTAGTAGTTAAATTCTGGGACAGTGCTGACGGGGGTGGGTCGTCGATGGCTGTAGTGAAATATGTTAGACTTAGACAATTGAACGATTAAGTGAGTGATGAAGA
>CAYNSQ010000037.1:0-4618 GCA_964400155.1 uncultured Candidatus Saccharibacteria bacterium | reverse complement strand
AGCTAAAAGCTAAAAGCTAAAAGCTAAAAGCTAAAAGCTAAAAGCTAAAAGCTAAAAGCTAGTTGGTGACAGAGGTGTTGGCAGTAGCGCCGTTACTGTCTTTAACATAGACTGCTGTACCAAGCGGCGCCGTAGCTACAGTAACGCTACAGTTAGAACCGCTAGAACTACAAAGTAGCTGGTTGTTGCTTGTGCGGTATACGCCGTATGATGCGGTTCCGCCGGACCAAGTAAATTTAGTATTAGGTCCGTTAATTTTAGCTTGCAGAGTTATAGGTGCAGTAACGTTCATAGAAACATCAACTGCATCAGTGGCATCATAAAGTACGCTGTCTATCACCTGCGCCGAAACATTGACTGTCCCAGCTGACGTTGGTGTATATGTAAAGTACAGCGCGTCGTTAGTCGAGACACTTTTAACAACTTGTCCACCAACAGAGAATTTGACAGTTCCGCGGAACTCAGGATACTTACCCGGGTCGTCCAACGGATGTGTACCTTCTGACACAGCAGCAGCAATTGTACAGCTGCCGTTACAAACATTTGGATCACCAGAAGAATTGTCGGTTACTGTAATTGTGATAGAGGGTGGTGAGTCACCACAAACATGGACGTCGTCGTTGCCACTAACGCTATTGCCACCTCCACCGGTGCCATAATAAATATCAGCTGAAAAGTGTTCGGCTGAAGAATTACCACTTTGGTTTTCTTTGGCCAAAGCAGGGGTACAGTTGGTAGCGGTTTTTTTGCTGACTTTATCTATGGTAGTTGCTTTAGTATTTTTGTCTTTTGGTTTGTACCAAGATGGGTAAAGTTCGGTCGATGGGCTTGGTTCTTGCGAACCGATACCAACATGGGTGGTGACTACATATCCGGGCAGTTTTTGAATGCCTTTTGGTTCTTTCCAGGCCACAGGTTTGGTGCCCAGAGCATCAAGCGCCTGCGTCATAAAGCCTCGAGCAAGTGGTGCGGTGGAATATTCCATAGCCCCAGTTAGTGTTTTGTTGCGTGTGTGGTAGCCAACCCATGCACCAACTGCGTATTTGGTATTCCAAGCTGTCATAAGTCCATCAAAGCCATTGTTGGTGGTTCCGGTTTTGATAGCTGTTTTCCAACCGCCATAGTTGTGCCATTTATAATAACCGGCAGGTAGATAAGATGCCCGTGGGTCTGCGGCCATGTCATTAACTATATAAGCAGTCTCTGCACGAATAACTTGTTTGCCCTTGGGTGCTTTCCACTCGTAAAATGGTTTGCTACTACTCTTAGAGTCATAAATTTTTAGAATATAGGTCTGGGGGATAGACTTACCAAGTCTAGACATAGAGGCTAGTCCGTTAACATGAGTGTCTAGGTGCAGGTATGCGCCATCACCAAGGGCTGAGGCACCATAACAAGCCGATTGGTCGGCTTTGGTTGCCGTGTTAACATCAGCACCGGGGTTGAAACACTTGTAAGCGTTTGGCACTCCCATAAGATCGTTAGCCATATTTATAACTTTGTCAGTTCCAACTGTTAGCATAGCCTTAACAGCCGGAACGTTGCGTGAGCCACCAAGCGCGTAGCGAAGCGTCATAGCTCCGGGGTAACGAAAGTCGTAGTCTTGCAGACAATTGCTTTTACCTTTGGGTGGTGGCAAGCCTTTGATGGTGCAGGGGTAACCAGGTAGGGGACCTTGTACGTCATAAAGTACAGAACCAGCACCGGCATTATCCTTGTTTTCTATAAATGCCGCATAATCATAAGGTTTGAAAGAAGACCCGGGTGAGAGGTTCCACTGAGCATAATTTATTTTGCCGTATTCTTCGTTATTAAAGTCAGTCCCACCAACCGATGCTACAACTTGTCCTGTCTCAACATCCGCAGCAACCAAAGCTTGAGCATCAGCACCATGTGATAAGGCATTTTTAATATTGTCTTGGACTACTTTTTCAGCAATACCTTGCAGCTTGGTGTCCATGGTGGTGATAACTTTCCAGCCGCCGGCGTTGCAGTTACCCGACGCATCGGAGCATCTTTTAAGAATTTCGTTTTTAGCAGAAAGTACAAAATAAGGATTTTTGATACCGGCATATTTTTCTTGTTGGGGCTGGACTGTGGCTAAGATATCAAATTTCTTAGCCTCTATAGCCTGTTTCTTAGTAATTTTTCCGGTTTCTAGCATCGAATCAATGACGTAGGCATATCTTGCGTTAAAGGCATCTCTATCAAAGTAGTCTTTAACATATGGTGAATATATAGACGGTGATTTTGGAATAGCTGCTAGCATTGCTGCTTCGGGCAATGTTAAGTCTTTGGCGTTTTTATGAAAGTAGTCAGATGCTGCAGCTTGGACACCATGATCAACTCCACCGTACGGTGCTATATTTAGATAGCCTGTCAGTATTTCTTCTTTAGTGTAGTTTCGCTCAAGTTCTACCGCCAAAATTAACTCTTTGATTTTACGACTAACTGTTCTTTCTTCTGTCCAGCTTTGGGTTTGTTTGGCCAATTGCTGGGTGATAGTAGAACCACCTTGGCGACCACCTTGGTTGAAAACGTTGTTGATAGCCGCTCTGATGATGCCGCGAATAGCAAAGCCCTTTTCGTTATAGAAGTTACGGTCCTCTGTGGCAATTGTTGCGTCCTTAATGTACTGAGACATCTCATTACTTTGAACCGGAACCCGTTTTACACCGTTATAATCCTGCCAGAGCAGCGTAGTACCAGTACGATCATAATAACTGATGCTACCACCTAAATTACTACCTGATATATCTGTAATGCTAGGCAGGTCTTTTCTGTAGTAGGCAAAAACGCTCAAGATTCCAATAAAACCGGCAATTATTAAAAGCCCCATTATTTTGAGAGCCATAATTACGCCGTCGCGACTAAACCAGTAGGCGTATAGTCTTTTGGGATGAAGTCTCCAAACAAATCTTTTCAGTCGTGATTTAGGTAATCCCCTCAAACGGTCGACTTTTCGGCGTGACTTAGCAGCACGCATACCAGTCCACTTTTCGCCAATACTGCGATGAACTTTTAAGACGTTACCTTTTCTGGTAGTTACAAATTTGTTGCTGCTGCTGGAAACAGAACGACGCGGGCGGTTTGCACCTGGACGCTTAATTTTCATATTCAACAACAATTATATCAAATCATAGTCTAAAACAGGCTTTGATTCTGCTTAAGCTTTAAGAATGATAGCCACAGGGTATTTTGAGATATACTATAGATAAGCAAATGAATCACAAATACACTGGAATTTCGGTTACCGTTCACCTTTCACCGTTCACCATGAATTATCCGCTATCTGTTCACCATGAATGGAAAATGGCTAATGGTAAATATTTGGTAAATGGTAAACAGCCAATGGTAAATGTAGCCATAGGAGCTATAGTATGAGTCTGTCTGAAGATCTTCTTTGGCGGGACTTAATTAAAGATAAAACATTTTCAGACAACGCTTGGTTGGATAACCCTCAGACTTTTTATCACGGTGTAGATGGAAGCAGCGACAGCCTAACAGTCGGCAACTTAGCCGCCTTGATTCTTGCCAAACGTTTTGCTTTGGCGGGTTGGAAGCCGGTTCTATTAGTTGGGGGGGCTACTAGCCTGGTTGGAGACCCCGGCGGCAAGAGTGAAGAACGCAACCTAAAACCAAAAGAGGAAGTCGAAGCCAATGTAGCTGCCATAAAAAAACAGATTGAAAAATTGTTTGCCGGCCAAGAAGCCACTTTTGTTAACAATATTGATTGGTTTTCCGGTATAAAATTTTTGGATTTTCTGCGTGATGTTGGCAAGCACTATTCTATGACCGAACTAACCCAGAGAGACTATATTGCTGAGAGGATGGGTGAGGGAGGTAGCGGCATAAGTTACGGCGAATTTAGCTATACACTCATTCAAGGCTACGATTTTTGGCATCTTTACAAAAATCACGGAGTTGTGTTGCAAATCGGTGGTTCTGATCAGTGGGGCAATATGTTGTCTGGCGTACCTCTTGTAAAAAAGAAAGAAAACGTTGATGTTCATGTAATGACGATGCCACTAGTAGTAAACAGTGCAACAGGAGTCAAATTTGGCAAGAGTGAGTCTGGCGCGGTCTGGCTGGATGAGTCAAAAACTTCTCCAACTGAGTTTTATCAATTTTGGGTGAATATCAGCGACGAAGACGTAATTGCTTATTTAAAAATCTTCACCTTCCTAAGCAGAGATGAAATTGAAGAAATCGAGAAACAACACAATATAGATGCATCAAAAAGGCTAGCTCAAACTAGACTTGCCCAAGAAGTCACTGATTTGGTACACGGAGCTGATCTGAGACGCCAAGCTGAAGTTGCAACTAAATACTTAACAAGTCAAGTATTAGTTGCAGATGCAACTAATGAAGATATTGAAGAGCTCAAAAAAGGAATTCCATCGGTTTTGGCTGCACCAGACGATTCGATAATTGAAACATTAGTTAAGACAAGACTGGCTGCTTCCAACTCCGATGCCCGCCGACTGCTGCAAAGCGGTGCAATATATATAAATGGCCAAGGAGTTGGACGTGATAAATTTGAAAGTAAAGATTTTAGCGGTGGCAGACTAATTTTACGTCGAGGCAAAGCATTCAAAGATTCCGCTCTGGTAGAATT
>CAYNSQ010000036.1:0-5237 GCA_964400155.1 uncultured Candidatus Saccharibacteria bacterium | reverse complement strand
TACAGCACCCACAGCTTCAGCAAACTACAAGTTTAATTACTGGGTAATCGAGTAATGTAAAAAAGCCCAAATCAAAAAAACTAAAACAAAAATGTTAGAAAAAATCCAACTAAAACTTACTCAAACAACGCAAAGCCTAGGCAGGCATAAAAGACATGGGCATTTATTATTGCTGGCTTGTTTTGTTGCTAGCATGGCAATTCCATATTGGACACTTCGTAATCAGCAGGTTCAGGCGATTTACCCCTATACGGCTAGCTCTGTGATTGGCCAGTTAGACGGTAATGGGCAAAATAGCTACACCCGAAGTAGTTTTACCGCACCGCCAGCTAACAATGTAGGCTTGCATGAACCCGAGGGGGTTGTAACTGACACCGTTAACCACCGTCTTTTTATCTCAGATTATCGAAACAGTAGAATAATGGTCTACAATTTGGACAGTTCTAACCAATTGCTAAATTATGAAGCTGACTATGTACTTGGACAAGCAGACTTTACGATACTAAGTTCTCATCCGACTACTCAAAACACTTTTGGTTCTTTTGGCCTGGACTTTGACCAAAACCGTCAGTGGCTGTTTGTGTCTGACGGTGACAACTCACGAGTCTTAATCTTCGATACTTCCAGTGGCATCAGCAACAACATGAACGCTAGCTATGTATTGGGAGCCAGTGATTTTACAACAGGCGGCGGTGGTGTCACGCAGAGTACATTTGATTGTGCCTTTGACGTTGATTTTAACTCTAATAATAACTATTTATTTGTGGTTGATTCTTGTAACGCAAGGGTATTGGTATTTGACACTACTACTGTTACAAATGGCATGAATGCTATAAATGTTCTTGGCCAAACGCTGTTTACCACCTCAAACACCAATGTTACACAGTCGGGAATGGTTTGGCCTAACGGTATCAGCTATGACGAAGTCAACGACCGTTTATTTGTAGGTGACAATAGTGCATACCGTGTGACTATCTACGATTTGTCCGGTGGAATTACAAATGGTATGAATGCCAGTAACGTGCTCGGCCAGCCAGATTTTACTACTAGCGATTATTCAAGTCCTGGCGACCAAAACAGTATGAGCATTGTCAACGATGTTGCCTATGACGCCAACCATGACAGGCTGTACGTAGCCGACAGCGATAATAGTCGAATAATGGTTTATAACTTTTCAGGTGGCATCACCGATAACATGAACGCCAGCTACGTGCTCGGACAGCCAAACTTTACCAGCGCAACATATGGCAATCCGCCGACAGCCGCCAATATGACAGTGATTGAAGACATTGTTTATGATGATGCTACGGATCAATTTTTTGTTCAAGATCTATATAACAACCGGGTGCTTATATTTGATGGAACAAATATAAGCAATGGAATGAACGCATCTGATGTAATTGGTCAAAACCTAACGCCGAGTTTGCCGAGCTTTACCACTAATAATGCCCAAAACCTCCATTATTTTGACTCGGAAATTATAGGCTCACCATCCGGAATGGCAATAGACAGTGTCAACCACCGTCTTTTTGTTAGCGACCCGGACCACGGCAGAGTTAAGGTCTATAATTTGAATAACAGCAACCAACTGCTTGATAATTTTGCCGACAATGTGCTTGGACAGGCTAGTTTTGCGGTTAGAAGTTTTTCTGTCGACAACGCAACTATGTATAGTCCGGCCGGTTTGGTCTACGATGAGGCCAACCAAAGGCTTTTTGTAGCTGATTTAGATTATAACCGCATCTTAGTGTTTGATCTGTCGGGTGGTGTTACAGACGGCATGGCCGCCAGCAATGTTATTGGACAGAGCGACTTTATCAGCAGTGCTTACAATACAACTCAGGACGGACTTGGTAACCCACAAGGGTTAAGTTATGGCTCTTCGGCACAACGGCTTTTTGTAGCCGATGCCTCAAACTACCGCGTATTGGTTTATGACTTGTCTGGCGGTATAACCAACGGTATGAATGCAAGTAATGTACTAGGCCAGCCGGACTTTGTAACAGCCACTGGTGCTACTAACCAAAATACTCTATGGAATCCTACAGGTTTGGCCTTTGACGGGGATCACGACAGGCTTTATGTTGCAGATAACTATAATACTCGCGTTATAATATATGACTTATCAGGTGGCATAACAGATGGAATGAACGGTGCTTATGTATTGGGAGCCGATGATTTTGTAGGTAATTTTACCTATAACTCAGCAGCCGATATTCCATCCCCAAACGGGGTTTATTATGATTCGGCTCACAGTTTGGTCTATGTTAGTTCTGGCTACCCAACAGACAGAGTGTTAGTCTTTGATGTCTCCGCTGGACTAACAAATGGTATGAGTGCTAGTGACGTCATAGGACAACCTGATTTTGATACATATGACTATAGTAGCGACCCGGTAGCGCAAAATAACTTTGATAATCCCACGGCAATGTTGTATCTGCCCACCATAGACACTATGTTGATTGCTGACACCGGCGATAATCGAATAATGAGTTATGTCTTGGGACTGAGTGGTGGCGATAGTACACCACCATCTGTTCCAGTCGGTCTTAATCAAACCGGCTCCACTACAACTACAATTTCCCTAGCTTGGAATGCTTCTACCGACAATATTGGAGTAACTGGCTACAGGCTGTATCGTAACGCTGTACAAATTGGTAGCCCGTCTAGCACCAATTACACAGATAGTGGGCTGACGGCCGGGACTACTTACACCTATACGGTTAGTGCTGTTGATGCTGCCACCAACCAAAGTGCCCAATCAGCCGGTGTGCTGGCTTCTACTACCTCCAATGGAAGTTCCTCGCCACCCTCAGCTACTCCACCAGCCAGTTCATCACCAAAACCAAAGGCACCAATCAAGAGCGATGCCGGTCCTACTATTATTGACCTAGATAACCAAACAACTTTTGTTGATGGGAGTGGTTATGAGAATACAGCTGGCACCGCTCAAAAGTACCAATTTAGCACTGGTAGTGGCATTAGTTTGGCTACTCACACCGTCACTCTCACCAGTATTCTTGCCAGTTCTATAAGCTTTGAAATAGACGGGCAGGGTGGGTCACTTGGCACAGGTCAGCTAACTAGCTGGGATGTAGACAACGACAGCAAGAATGATATTTCTATAGAACTGGTTGGTTTGTCTGGGTCTAATGCCACTATACGTTTTTATAAAGTCCTTCCACCGGTAGCTACTACCACCACAAAACCAGACACCAAACCATTGCCTCTGGTAAGTCCAGCCCAAGCTGGCGGGCTGGCCAGCCCATCTTACCTTGAGCGATTAAATGGCTATTTACCACCTACCTTGGTAGCAGCTTTTCCGTGGTTGTTGTTTTTGATATTACTGATGATAATTTTGCGACTGGCCCAACAAGCCTGGAATGAGTCCAGAGCACTCAAACTTTTAGAGCAGACTTTGGCCAAAGAGAAAAGCCTCAGTGAAGAAAAATCCAACTTCATAAACCTTGGTTCTCATTACTTAAGAACACCCCTGACAATTATAAGCGGGGCTGTCGACTTAATTGGTAGCATACAACCTGGTTTGGCATTGGATGATCTAAAAAAATACACCGTGCAGTTAAAAACCGCCGTTGATGATATTCTAAAGCACTCGTCTTTATTGCTAGTAGAACAGCTGCCCAATCAAGCCAGTTCAATTATCATATTGCCGACAAAAAAATTACTGACTAACGCTCACTTTATTTTGCCAATCAGTATCACCTCAGTATTAGTGGTACTGGCTGATTACATATATATCAATGTCAAAGACCTTAATATGGGTACGCTCACTTTGCTATTACAAGCAGCAGCCTTGCTACTACTATCAGTTAGCCTGATGGCTATGCTGCGTATGAGAGAAATCCGCCGAACCCAGCGACTCAACCAAGACACATTACTGCAAAGACAAAGACAATTAGAGAGTGAACGAAGCCAGCTGATATTATCTGCTGTAGCCAACTTAGAAAAGCCACTGGATAAAGTTAGGTCAGAGATAGATAAACTACAAGCCGAACCCAAACTGACTAA
The DNA here is from genome assembly GCA_964400155.1 of uncultured Candidatus Saccharibacteria bacterium. Classification (GTDB taxonomy): domain Bacteria; phylum Patescibacteriota; class Saccharimonadia; order Saccharimonadales; family UBA10212; genus JAYTJL01. The sequence goes on along the minus strand of CAYNSQ010000036.1, from coordinate 1,208 downwards.
GTCGGCATATAGCGGGTTAAATCAATTTGAAGATACTCTGGATAAATTCAAAATAGCTGCCGGTCTAAAAAGTGTAGGCATATCCTCTTCTAAACAAAAGCTAGAACTGAGTACCATAACAACCAAGCTTGAGGCTGACCATGCCCAAGACCTAGCTGCTAAGCACTTGCAACTAAATGTCGACTTAACCGTATCTTCTTTAGCCCAAGACAGAACTTTGTTGGCGTCGGTGCTTGATAGTTTGCTGGATAATGCAATTAAATATAGCCCAGAAAACAGCCAAATAACCATAACTTCTAAATATCTTGGTAAAGACAAGGTTGAAATTACAGTAAACGACAGTGGCCCGGGTGTGCCAGCTGGTAAGTTAGACCAGCTGTTCAAACCATTTTCTAGGGCGGAAGATGCTGCTAGGGATTTCAACCGTCAGGGAATTGGACTCAGTCTATATATAGACAGACTAATCATGCGTTATTTAGGCGGTGACATCACGCTTCAGACAGCCACGTCAGGTGGCACCCAAGCAAAACTAGTTATAGAGACTGCTTAACAGAGAATTATTAGTTACTAAATAGCACAGCTACGATTACTTAGGCTATTTTAGTGATTTTGATTTGAGTGTGTTTTTGGCGGTGGCCTTTTCTCTTGTGGACACGCTTCTTGGCTTTGTAGCGAATGGCTACAACCTTGTCGTCTTTAACCATCTGTTCGGTTATTTCAGTGGATACTTTAACACCTTCAACAACGGGGGTACCGACTTTGGTGGTTTCGCCATCAATAACCAGCAATGCCTCAAAAGTAGGGTTTTTAGTGTCTTCCAACAGCTCAATCTCTAGTGATTGGCCTTCGCTCACCAAATATTGTTTACCACCTGATTGTATAACCGCCTTCTTGCTAGAGCTAGCTTTAGGGGCTGCAGGTTTTGGTTTAGTAGTTTCTTCTGACATATCCTAAGGAGTTTAACAGATGGGAGGGAAATTATCAATAGAGGCTTGTTATTACTTCTTGAGCAGGTTATCCAAGCTGGAATAGCACAAGGGAAGGTCTGTCAGTAGAATAGAATTCCATTAAGTACTAAACAGCTAGTATTATAAGGCTAACTTACACTAGTAATATTTAAGTTATGGCCAGATTTCTCACAGTTAGCCTGCCATACAAATTGAATGATTAAAGCATTAAATCATTGGCTATTCATTGCTCACATTGAA
>CAYNSQ010000035.1:0-5283 GCA_964400155.1 uncultured Candidatus Saccharibacteria bacterium | reverse complement strand
TTTTGGACTAAAGTTTCGCTGTTGGGTGCCCTAGCTATAGTCTGCGCAATGAGGCCGATTATCAATATTCTAGCGCCTCGGTTAAAGCTATCCAAGGCTATCCCAGGGCGATCGGAACTTGGCCTATTAACAGTTTTTGGACTCATTTTCTTTAGCGGACTACTGGCTTTAACTAGTCTTCCAGCCCGCCCGGATATTGCGGTAGCAGAACCGTCGCAATCTAACCTAAGTAATTCAATTCCAATTAAGGTTTTGCCATCTAAAGGTGTTGCCTCACAAATTAGTCCTTCGCTCGCAAGTCAGATTTCCAGCGATTTAATATTGGACTTTCAGGCTGAAACCGACGCTCTTATTAATCGAAATAAAACCCGCGCCGAAGCTGGCACTAATGGTATTTACCTGCTGAAATTAAAACAAAAAATAGATATGAATAGTGGAAATACGTATAATGTTACATCCCGAAAAATAGAAAGCTTGGAAGTGTATTTAGATGCTGATGTTGGCCAAGGAGCACCACTGGTAATTGCGAACGTTAAGGGCAGTCAAAAACAACTAAGCATACAGAGTAATCCGACGACTGTGATTTCTACATGTTGCGAAGAACCATTTAGTCAAATATTTGAACTTCGACTATATGGTAGCCATTACCAAATCGTTGGGACTCGAAATTAACATAGTCTGAATTGTTAAATAACCCAAGAAGTGCGGAAGTATTTAATTACTACGGATTAGATAACTTTGGTAAATAATGGCTAAACTCAAAAGCTTACTTTTTCAACGAGGGTGTCTTAACAGAGAATTAAAAATCATAAATAATTTTTAATGTTCGTTTATCAAAAAAGCATCTGATTACTCAGATGCTCTAATGATTGTTGGTAAAAAATTACCAGCTGTTGCTACGTGGCTTGTCTTCTTTTGGACGAGCTTCAGCAACAGAAATGCTGCGGCCGCCAATTTCAGAACCATTTAAAGCTGTTTCAGCTTTTTTGCCTTCGTCATCGTTCTCGAATTCAACAAAACCAAAACCTTTGCTACGACCTGTGTCGCGGTCACGAACAACGGTAGCTGAAGCTACGGCACCGTGAGCTGCAAAAATGTCGCGCAATTCGTCATCGGTAGTTGCGAAAGGCAAACCACCTACAAATACTTTGTACATCTTAGAAAAAATATCCTATCTTTTTAATTACTTAGGAACGACCCCTTACTAGTGTCTCTGGTATATTCTTCGAACTCGTACTTTCCGTATAATGCGGCCGTTCACTTGTTCTTAAAAACTTTGACCAAGAACCGATAAGATCCTAACAGGGGTAGTAAAGCATAGATATGTCCAAACTACAAGCACAAAATACAAAAACTATTGACCCCGTAAGCATAAGCGTGTATAATAGTGGCTAGGTCATAAAAATAAAAAAAAGAAAAGTAAATATAATGAGTACACTTGGTTACATTCTAATGCCAACTACAGACGAGCAAATACTAGCCGTCGACACTATCTTAGTGGATTGGTAATTCACCTCTAGCTAACAGATAACACAACTGTTATAATCACTCTGTTGTTAGTACGGCAGGGTAGCTCAGTTGGTTAGAGCACAGGACTCATAAGCCTGGGGTCGCGAGTTCAAATCTCGCCCCTGCTACCAGATTGGACAGCTAAGAAGTTAAGACCGGTTCCTATGACCGGTCTTTCTTTTTACTTCTTGTAATTAACCCCTGTCTTTCAGTTCGAGTCCTACCCTTATTATGGCGAGTGAATAATCGAACTGCTTACATCTGTTGGTTATTGGATTTTACTTCTCAAGCTGGTTCCATGGTTGACCGTAAGCTATATGATGATTGAACAACTGGAAAGCAGACCGGGTTCCTAGACTGTTCGCTCCATGTTGTTGATTGGTATCGGGAAGCTTCTTACAAAATCTGCCAGTTGATCTTCATTTGAAGCCAGGTCTACACCTATCCAGTTATCAAGCACTCCATGTTTGATAAGATCCTGTTTTTCTTCAAAGAACAGATCATCGTCAAACCATAGAAACGGCTTAGAGAAATCAATTGCCCTTGTTTTCGCCGTTTCCCACTTTGTAGGCTTAATGTCTTCTATTAACTCCATGGTGCGTGGTTCAAAAACCAAACTCAGCCGCTTGACTGCTGTAGATGCATTACCCTGACAGTGAGTGGTTAGCCAGTAAACCTCATTACTATATTCCCGTACCTTCTCCAGGAATTCATGTACATGTTTCGCCGGATTAAGGTCATTAGCCAACAATACGCCGTCTATGTCCAAGTATATCTTCACATCTTAATCCTACTACATTCGTGTATGAGCCCCCTTGACTAGTACCCCCAGGGGGTACTAGAATGAAACTATGATTGCTGATTTAAAGAAGAGAGCCCTTCATCGGACCAAGATATTGGAAGGTCAAATGCGCGGCCTTCAGAAAATGATTGAAAACGAAGACTACTGCATGGATATTGTTACTCAATCATTGGCGGTGCAGAAATCCCTTGGTTCACTCAACAAATTACTGCTGGAAAATCATGTACGCACTCACGTTACTGAAATGCTGAGTTCTAATTCAGCCGACACTAAAGACATGGCCGTAGAAGACTTGCTGAAACTTTATGAATTGTCAAACGTAAGGGGCAAATAGGAATTGCTATGAAAACGCTAAGAGTTGCCCGAACTGGAATTATCGGGATGCTCTTATTGCTAATGATAAGCTTTTTCGGCTTCGGAAACGTGAGGGCTACCACACAGCCGGACCATCATGGTTCAATGAACCACTCCCGAAATAGCTCATCCTCGGACTGCCAGACGCGCTGCAGCAGTATGGCTAGCACCATAGCTCTGCCCCAGAAAGAAGATGGCGAGAAAGAAAAAGAGCCCGATCCGGTCGATGTGGACCCATTTCGGCCTTACCCTTTCAAATTCGCGGATATCAGGAAATTAAGCACCAACCCTGATACAGACACACGTCTACTTAGACCACCAGATATCTTAGCTTTGAACTGCATATATCGTATTTAATCTTTCTCCTAGTAGCCCTGACAGGGTAAGTATCTTAACTAATGCTTTAATTATGGAGAGAGCAATGAAAACCGATAAGCAAACAAACCGTCCTGCGACCAAAGCTGAGTTGGCGTTTGACGTAGTGTGCGGTATGGAAGTAGACAAGGCATCAGTTAGCCAAAAGGCTAAGTATCATGATGTTCTCTACTACTTCTGTTCAAGCCATTGTAAGCAACATTTTGAGAATAAACCTGATCGTTATGTTTGGGAGTAAGGAGTGAAGATATGAATAAGAGTAATACACCCGTACTGTATGGCATCATAGGCCTTCTACTTGGAGTAGTAATCACCGGCTTAGCTGCTGGTTATTCAGTCAACAATGAACACAAAGGCATGATGCGGATGATGGGTATGGATACCTCAAAAGTTCAGTCTGTGTCTAGTCACGATGAAATGTCCATGGCACAAATGACTGAGCAGCTTAAAAATAAAACCGGTGACGATTTCGACAAAGCCTTCATTGAAATGATGATAAGCCACCATGAAGGGGCGATTGCTATGGCTGAATTAATACCAGGTCGGGCAAAGCATGATGAGCTCAAGAAAATGGGTGAAGACATCATTTCTGCCCAAGAGAAAGAAGTCAACGATATGAAGAAGTGGCAACAGGATTGGGGCTTCGCTGGCGATGAAATGATGCAACAAATGCATGGAGGTCAGTAGTAACGACATGAATAATGATAGACATCCTTCATATCAAAAATTCCTTTACCGATTATGCTGGGCAATATTACTGGTGATACTTGCTGTAGTAATCGTCTCGAAAGTAAGAGGTTAGATATGAAAAATATGAACAATTTAACCCAAGCTAAATATGGCGAGTGGCTGGCATCATTATTCGGAGCTTGTCTTATCGCGTTCGTGCTCGGTGTGTGGCTGGCAAACACATTCAGTGCTTGGGCATGGCTAATATTAATCGTCGGTGTTTTGCTACATAGCTACGGCATGTACAAGACCTACCAAAGGAATAAATAAAAATGAAAGAACTAGTTGTACCAATAAAGGGAATGCACTGTCGTTCCTGTGAGATAACATTAACTGACAGACTGGAAGGGTTACCGGATGTGAAGAAAGCTGAAGTCAGCTTACGCTCACGTACCGCAACAATCTTCGCAAATCATCTGCCTCCTAATTCAGCTATTAAGCATGCGATTCAAAGGGCTGGATACGAGATTGGCTATGACAAAAAGCCGTGGCTGAGTAAGAATGCTACAGATTATAAGGACCTGCTCTTAGGTATTATCGTCGTGGCATTGCTTGCTGTGCTACTTAGCAAACTTGACATTGCCAATCTAAATACGGGCAACCTGGTTAGCGGAGGCGTGATCGTAGCATTGATGGTAGGACTGACAGCCGGTTTCTCTACATGCATGGCGCTGGTCGGCGGTCTTGTCTTAGGATTATCGGCTAAGCATGCTGAGAAACATCCATCAGCATCTGCTATGCAAAAATTTCGACCGCATATCTACTTTAATCTAAGCCGTATTGTTTCATTCGCCCTTCTAGGCGGCCTGATTGGGGCTTTGGGATCTGCTTTTCAACTGCAAGGAACATTGCTTGGTGTATTGACTATTGGTGTAGGTTTCGTCATGTTGCTACTAGGTTTACAGCTCACCAATCTATTTCCCAGATTAAGCAATGGTGGCCTAACATTACCTTCAGGTATTGCTAAGCGTCTAGGCTTGAATCGACACCGCGAAAAAGAGTACAGCCATAAGAATGCAGCTGTTCTCGGTGCGGTCAGCTTCTTCTTGCCTTGCGGCTTTACCCAAGCCATGCAGCTGTATGCCATCAGCACCGGCAGCTTCACGACAGGTGCGCTAGTAATGGGTCTGTTCGCCATAGGTACAGCTCCAGGTTTATTGGGCGTAGGTGGTCTAACATCAACAATAGAGGGGCCTTCTGCAAAACGGTTTTTCAAGATTGCAGGTGTAGCGGTAGTGGCGATGGCATTCCTGAACATCTCAAATGGGTACAACCTGACCGGCTGGCCTAGACCTTTCACGCAGGCTGCTTTAACTTCAGGTGAGCCGCAACAAGCCATTGACTACACACCTCTGACCGGAGAGGTGGAAAAAGCGGAACCTGTGAACGAGCAGGCAGCTGCTGACAACAAGTTGAGTGCCAGCTATACGCTTGCCAGCGGCATGGTTCCTTCATCGTTTACTGTTAAAGCTAATCAGGAATATGTACTCGAGGTTAATGCCATGGAGGATGGC
>CAYNSQ010000034.1:0-5704 GCA_964400155.1 uncultured Candidatus Saccharibacteria bacterium | reverse complement strand
AGCAACGAATGGTCTCATGCTTTTAAATATTTAAAATCTTAACAAATGATTAATTACATATATGCCTACGCTACATCTCTGATAACCATGGCAGTAATTGATGCCGCCTGGTTGGGATATATTGCTCCAAAATTTTATAAAAAGCACATTGGTTTTATCATGACTGACAAACCAAATTGGTTGGCAGCAGCTGCTTTTTATTTAATTTTTATCTTGGGCATTACTATTTTTGTAGTCTATCCCGGCTGGAAAAATGTAGATAGCCTAATAAAAGTTGGCTTACTAGGTGCTTTGTTTGGTTTGGTTACATATGCAACTTATGATATGACCAATCAAGCAACACTCAAGAATTGGCCACCTGTCGTAACTATAGTTGATCTTTTGTGGGGAACATTCTTAACAGCAACTGTGGCAACTCTGTCGGTTGTGATTCTAAGAGCTTTAATTAAATAAGCTAGAAAATAAGTCTTAAGATTTAACTTTAAAAATTGCTCGGCAGTTAAATTTTGTTAATTATCCTAGGGTAAATAAATATACAAATCCCTTCTGCTAGTATATATACGTGAGAAAAACTGATTTTACGGTATTATTTTGGAACCTTTGGTTTGAGATGCAAGACGGTAGTCGTGGCGACGGTAAAGTACTAAAGCAACGACTTGAAAAGATAATAGAAGATTATTCTCCCGACCTGTTTGGGCTTAACGAAGTTTTTGCAAATCTTAATACAGACGAATCACCAATACTGGAGCTTTTGGAGAAGTCTGGTTACAACGTACATTTTTGTGAGTTTGGTCAAACTGCACATGGCTGGTCTGTCGGTAGTGCGCTGGCTACCAAACGCAAACTCAAAAGAGTGGCTGAACACCATTTTGGACCAAATACACATTCCAGACGCAAATTGTTTAAAGACCACCAATCAATGCTGCTTGAAGGGAGAGTAGATGTTGGTGGAACAGAAATAACAATTTTAGTTAACCACCTTTGTGCTCTTAACCCGGTAGATTTTGGTACGCATCTTAGACAAAGAAAAGGTCTAAGAAAAACTATTAATTCAATAAAAGCTAAAAATTTAATCATTGGTGGTGACTATAACGAAACAAAATATTTAGCATCTTGGCCAAGAACGCCAAAAAACTTTAAAAGACACACCGGTAAATTATTTGCTCCAACTTGGCGGCTCAATGGCAAGAAGCGCTATTTATTATTTGCTAACTTAGATAACTTACTTTATAAAACGGATGGTAATTTGGTTCTGCAAAGCTTCAGCTTGCTAGATAGATGGCCATCAGACCACTCGCCGCTTCTGGCTAAGTTTGAAATAAACTAAACGCAAGCTAAATTCATATCGAGACTTTGTTGATAGACTAATAGTATTATGAAATCACTAAATGGCTCAGAACTTGCCGGGTTTATAAAAGAGCGGCATGCTCAGCAAATTCGGTCATTGCTGCACACCAAGATTGTTCCAAAACTTGCAATAGTTCAAGTCAAGGATGACCCGGTAATTAATACTTATGTGCGACTCAAACAACAATATGGCGCAGACATTGGCGTGACAGTTGAAGTTTACAAACCAAAGCAGGCGGATTGCGCAGAACTAATTAAAACCTTGAATAATGACGAGTCTGTTCATGGCATAATTGTGCAACTTCCATTGGAAAATACAGATGAAACAGATGAAATCGTTAATTTGGTAGACCCTAAAAAAGACGTAGACGCATTAGGAGCAGAGTCAAAGTTTGACCCAGCCACACCATTGGCCATAATGTGGCTTCTAGCAGGCTACAATATCGATCTTGCCGGCAAACATATTTTGCTAGTAGGTAGAGGCAAATTAGTCGGTGCGCCATTAGAGAAAATTCTGAAAACTGCCGGTCACACAGTATTGGTAGCTGGTAGAAACGATGATGTAGCTGCAATGGCCAAAGAATCAGACATAATCATTACTGCTACGGCTAGCCCGGGAGTTATAAACAGTGCCATGGTGAATCCGGGCACTGTTGTTGTAGACGCAGGTGTAGCGGGTGAAGAGGGTAAAACAGTCGGCGATGTCGACCCCGAACTTTATGAAAGAAATGACATAACTATAACCCCTCAAAAAGGCGGAGTCGGTCCTCTAACTGTTTGTGCACTTTTTGAGAATGTAATTAGGGCTGTTTTTTCACAAAACCATTTATAAATCCAGATAGTAATTAAGTCCTTTAGATATTAAAATTAAATCAAACTAATGGAGGTCATTGCTATATGTGGTCATTTGCACAAGAGTCAATTCAACCGGTTCTTTATACTACAGAGACAACAACAGCTACGGGAATATCGGCTATTTGGATAATTGCCTATTTGGTATTCATTGTTGCGTTAATAGTTGCTAGTTGGAAAATTTTTGTCAAAGCAGGCGAGGAAGGCTGGAAGTCAATAATTCCAATCTGGAGCAGCATTGTACTTCTCAGAATAGTTGGATATTCACCTTGGTATCTATTGCTATTCTTTATCCCGTTCGTAAACTTTGTTTTTGTTATAGTTGTCGCCTACAAATTAGCTAAATCATTTGGCTACGGAGTTGGCATGACAATTCTTGAGTTTGTGTTTGGTATTGGAGCACTAATTATAGGTTTTGGTGATTCTAAGTACCTAGGTCCAGACGGCCATAAAAAGACAGCTGCTGCAAAAAGCGAGGCTTAAATACCTCAAACTCTAGATGTATCATTACAAGATAGGGGTTTTTGATAGTGGTATTGGGGCATTGTCCGTCATTAATGCCATAAAAAAAGAACTACCGGGCTTGGAAATAATATACAAAGACGACAAAGAGCATCTGCCTTATGGGTCTAAAACAGTAGAGCAGATTCATGGCTATGTTCAGCCAATCTTTCAAGAATTTATAGACGAGGGTTGTAAGATAATTGTTGTGGCTTGTAACACTGTTACGACCAACCTGATTGAGGACCTTCGCCAAGAATTCGATGTGCCAATGGTGGGCATGGAGCCGGCCATCAAACCAGCCTCAGAAAATACTAAGTCGGGGGTTATAACTGTTTGTGCTACACCCAGAACCCTAAGCAGTAAAAGGTATAACTGGCTAAAAAACGAGTACGCCAAAAACATAGAAGTTATAGAACCGGACTGCAGTGATTGGGCAATGATGATAGAGTCGCAATCTATAGACCGCGACAAAATCGCAAAAATTATAGAAAAAAGTATTCAAAAAAATTCAGACCAAATTGTACTTGGTTGTACCCATTATCATTGGATTGAGAAGCTTATAAAAGAAGTAGCTGGTGACCGTGCCGAAGTTATTCAACCAGAGCAACCGGTAATAGAACAACTCAAGAGAGTGATTTCACAACAACCTTAAACTGATTACCCCTATCTTTATAGTCGTTAAACAATCCAAAACTAGCACAACCAGTTGAAAGTAACACCACGTCGCCTTTTTTGGCTCTTTTTTTGGCTTCTTTGACTATCTTAGTCATAGTATCTAGCCCCTCTGTGATACTGGAGTAGCCTTTTATGTGCAAAAGGGCAGCAATGGCTTTGCCAGTGTCACCTATGGCAATAACGTGTCTGACTTCATTTGTAATAACAGTGTTGGTCAACTCTTCAAAAGAGGCCCCTTTGTCAGAGCCACCCAAAATCATAATTTTTGGCTGGTCAAATGATTTTATAGCAACAATAGCCGTTTCTGGGGTTGTTCCAAAAGAGTCATCGTAGTATTTAACACCCCTAAGCGTCCGTACAAGCTCTAGGCGGTGTTCTAGTCCTTTAAACCTTGATAATACCGAGGTAGATCCGTCAAGTGACCCAGTGGCCTCCTGAAGGGTAGTAAGTGCGGCACAAACGTTCTGCAGGTTGTGCTCACCCAAAAGTTTTACCTTTGATGAGTGCATAATTTCGTGGTGGTTATAGCCACTGACTATCATTCCATCGTTTCTCACAAACACACCAGCAGGGGAGCAGTAGGCGACTTTTTTACCCCTAGATACGAAAGCAACTTGTTTTGACACTGTATTCTCACCGTAGAAAATAGCTACATCTGATTCTTTTTGATGGATGAACAGATTGGATTTGGCAGAAATATAGTCAGCCATATCTCTGTGCCAATTTAGGTGCTCTGGTACTACCATCAGACATACACCTATATGGGGTGAATACTTGGCATCGGACAATTGAAAACTAGATAGTTCTAACACCACCCAATCATCTTTTTTTATCTTAGGTAATAACTTTAGTGGCGCAATGCCAATATTGCCGCCTAAGTGGATAGTTAGGTTTTGTGCACTCAGAAGTTTTGCAATTAACGTGGATGTAGTACCTTTGCCTTTGGTACCAGTTATACCAATGATGTTTTTGGAATGACATTGTTGCATGAATTCGTTATAACTGGTTGTTATTTTTGAATGTAAATTTGAAACGTTTTTGTTAGCTGCAAGTATTCTTTCTGAATTTAGCCCGGCGGTTCTGACGATAAGATCATATTCAGCAAGGTCTTTTAAAAAGTCTTTGCCAAGTTTGGCTTTGTATTTTTTTGGCAATTTTATATCTGTATTTTCGTCACAAACTGTAACATCGTTACCTAATTTGTGCCAATAATCTGCTGAAACTTGTCCCTCAACACCATAACCCACCACTGCAACTTTCACAGAGATCCTCTCTGTGAAACATTTACCATTAGCCATTTACCATTTACCATACATTTACCATGGTCCATTAACCATAAAGCGCATAACTTGGATAATAGACAACGAGTAGTGAACAGTGAACGGTGAGCATTTAACAGTGCATCTGCATTGATAATTGAAAATTGATAATTCATTGAAAATTGATAATTGTGAATTGAAAATTCAGTGCCGCTTCAGCGGTCACTGTAGGTATGTTTTTACAACTTCAGCGACTTGGCGTGGTGTCATTTCAGCTTTAACAATAAATGCGCTAACACCTAATTTTTTGAGACTGTCAGGAGCTTCTTGTTCGCCGATGTTGGTTAGTATGACAACTTTGGTTTGCTTACCCCATTCGGTAGCGCGCATTTTTTCTAGCATTTCGTCACCATTCATCTCCGGCATCATCAAATCTAGCAAAACAATGTCGGGTTTCATAGATTCGCATAGTTCTAGTCCGAGTTTACCGTTTTCAGCAATATCCACAGTAAAGCCCTCTGCCTCAAACTTCATGCGGTACATCTGGGCTATTGCCAAATCGTCTTCAACAATTACTACTTTTGCCATAACTTAGCTTTAGTATTACATATTCGCTTATCCTCAGTCCAGAACCCAAGGATATGAGGGTGTTATTTTTTGTAGCGGGAGAGGGTCTCAGTGACTATATCTAGGACTTGAGCGGGAGTGTAGTGAGCTTTGACTATGTATCTTTCTACCCTAAGTAGCTTCAAGTCCATAGAAGCCTCACTTTGACTAACATTGGTTAGGACTATAACTAGCATATGCTTTCCCCAGTCAGTCTCACGCAGTTTTTTTAGCATTTCTTGTCCGGTCATTACTGGCATACGAAGGTCTAGCAATATTAAATCCGGTTTGAATTTTTCGGCTATTTCTAGCCCTTCAGCACCATCCGTGGCTTCAGCTATTTGATATCCAGCACCAGATAGTTTCATCACATATAACTGACGGATAGGCGGATCATCTTCTACTATTAGTAATTTTGGCATATCTTGTTTGTGCTTTTCATTGACTTTCACCCTATTATA
>CAYNSQ010000033.1:0-5870 GCA_964400155.1 uncultured Candidatus Saccharibacteria bacterium | reverse complement strand
GGGTCTCTGTACCGGTTGGGTTGGTGTATTCATACCAACCAGTGATAGGTTCGGCAGCCTGAGTACCTTCAAAGTTTCCTTCGTTGAGTAGGTTCTTGGTGGCGGTGGTGTTGACGTTGATAACTTTAGCGCCAGTTTGGTCGGCTACAGAGAAGCCGGTGGTTGAGTCAACATTTGGTACTACAGCAAGACCACTACCGCCAACAGTTGCGCTTCCACCTATACTCACGTTTTGGGCAAAGTTAGCTTGGCCCATAACTTCCAAACTGCCAACTACTTTAGTATTGCCGGCGGTTAGCTGCCCGCCAGTACTGCCCTGTGAGAAGTCACCGCCGTTAGCTAGATTGCCACCATTTAGTCCGACTAGGTCAAGGCTACCACCAATTTGAGTACGAGCAGTGGAGGTGTAGTAGACGGTTGATTGTGGTGTATCAGTACTTGTGGCACCACCTATTGCATAAATGAAACCATTGGCACTAACAACAGTTAATTCTTCCCTGGCAGCAGGTAGAGTGTTAGTAGAAGTAAGCCAGTTGGTGCTCAGACTGCCATCATTGTTAAGTTTGTTTGCATATACGGTGTTCTGGCCATTTCCACTATTGTCACCGCCAATTACATAGAGGTAGCCATTAACCAATACCGAACCATGTTCTCCCCTTGTGGTTGGCAATGTGGTGGCGCTAGTTGTAAATGTCCCCACACTGCCATCTTTGTTGAGTAGAGCGTAATATATAGTGTTCCGAAGTGTTGGCGAACTGTCGTATCCGCCTATGACGTATATATATCCATTGGATACGACTGTAGTGTGGTCACGGCGACCAGTATTTGGTACCCCGTTTACATTAGTCGCCCAGGCACCTACATTTCCGTCGGCATTAAGTTTGGCGTAGGTTATATCAGTAATTACACCTGCGGCATTTGTGCCACCCAAGACATAGACATAGCCATTTGCTACGGCTGTGCTAGCACCTTTCCTGACGCCTGGTAATGGATTACCTGAATTCCAGGTGCCGATACTGCCATCTGAATTAACCTTGGCATAATATACGGTAGTTGTAGGCGCAAGGAAATTGTCAAGACCGCCTATTAAGTATATATAGCCATTGGCATAAGTTGCCATAGCTTCTGTTCTAGGACCAGGCAGTGAATTTGCTGTTGACCATGCACCCGTAGAACCGTCAGCGTTAAGTTTGGCATAGTAAACCGTGGTTTGAGTTGAGCCGTTGTAGCCGCCAATGACGTAAACATACCCGTTAGCTACAACTGATGAATGTGAAGTCCTAGCTGCGGTTATAGCGTTGGCGTTAGTTTTCCAAGCATCAACATCACCGTTATTGCCGGAGTTGAACGTAACGCTAGCACCGGCAACAGCTAGGTTGCCATTAATTTGGGCATTTTGGCCAACTTGAATAGACCCACCAAAGAACGCAGCACCAGCAAAGTTGGCGGTATCTTGTACCTGCAACGTCGTTGAGTAAATGTTGCCCGCTTCAATCGCAGTAGCTTCGACACCGCCAACATCATAGGACTGCACTTCGCAACCGTCCTTTGTGGCACTAGAACACGTCCCTGCATTAACTGTTTTGGCAACAAAGATATTGTGTTTGTATGTCGCTATTGATTGGAAGTCATCAGCAGAACCAGTCCCGGCGGCTATTGCGTCTGACCCCCCCTTATACACCGGAGCTGAAGGGTCTAGAACATCAAATATCATCAGCTCACAGCCAGTTCTATCAGTACCTGAACATGTACCGCCATTTTTAACTTTAGGCAAGTATAGATAATGGTCAAATACTACTGCGTCCCATATTTGGTCTGTTCCGGTACCGGCGTTAGTGGAGTCTATGCCACCAGCGTACGAGGGGGCTGTAGGATCTGCTATATCAAATATCATCACTTCACAGCCATCGCGTGTACCGCTACTACACGTTAGCGCACTACCGCTAGTGGTGACATATACGTATCTACCAAATACGCTACCTGTTACAAAAGTTACAGTAGCGCCACTACCCGCATTGGTTGAGTCCGCACCGCCAACATAAATCGGATTAGCAGGGTCTGAAACACTATAAATTCTTAGCTCACAGCCTGTAACGGTACTGCTGTTACAGGTACCAGCAACACCATCGGTAGTAGTTACTAGATATTTACCGCTAAATCTAATCGAGCCTGGGGTAAGTCCAGTGCCATAATCAATTCCATTTATATAAGTCGGATTTGTTGGGTTGGCTATGTCATATATTTGCACATCACAACCATCTTTGGTAGTTGTTGAGCATGTGCTATTGCTAGTATCTTTTGTCAAATACAAGTATCGGCCTGTCGCATTAATAGAAAACGCGTTAATATTGCCATTGCCGGCATTTATAGAATCAATACCATTTACATAGGTTGGGCTAGCTGGGTTACTAACGTCGACAACAAGCAACTCACAGCCATCACGCGTTGTACTAGAACATGTTGCACCAGCACCATCTGTGTCTTTAGCGATATATGCATATTTACCAATAATTATTGCTGACTCAAAACCTACAGTACCACCGCCACCGTTAAGTGAATCAAGGCCACCCTTATAGGCGGGGCTGTTAGGATTGGTCACATCGTAAATTTGCAACTCACAACCGGTGCTAACACTGCTAGAACAGGTGCCAGAAGCACCAGCACGTAGTACATATAGGTAGTTACCGGAAACGACATTAGTATTGGCGCTGGCACCAGCATTTATGCCGTTTTTGTATGTTGGGCTAATTGGTGACTGGATGATATTGGCGCCTGCCACCAATATTTGTGAGTTGGCGGTATCCGCCGTAAAGATACTGGCGTTGCTAGAATTTTGGATTTGGAAAGCATTGGTAACGGTTGAAGCATTATCCCTAATGATTATGCCGCCGCCATCACCGGAACTTAGTAGTATTGTTTGGTCAGTGCCAGTCGAGCCGTTGGTGTATACATTGGCTAGTGTTGCACTAGCGCCACCGCCGTTGCCAGCCACATCGCCGTTTACACGCCACAGCGCAGCTGTTGCGTCATAGACTAAGGTAATAGCGCTGCCAACGGGTACGTTTACGTTGGCACCCGTACCGGTTGTGATGCGGTTAGCGGCGGCACTACCACCAGCGTTGTTGGCAATAATGTCAGTGGCACTACCAGCATTAATAAGTGTCAGTATGTAACCGTCTCGGCCGTTAGCTATACCATTTATAGTTAGGGCACTACCACCAGTTAGACGAACCAAGCTGACTGGTCCAAAGTCAATGTCGTTTTGCGTACCAGTGGCTGAATAATCGGTGCCCTTCTTGGTGGCAATGCTGTTAATAACATCCGTGGCACCGTTTTGTCCGATGGTAATTCTATCTATACCGTTAGTGCTAAATGCCAAGGTATTACCATTACTTGCCTGGATGTTGTTTATGTAACCATTTTGGAAGCCCGTAGCTGAAGAACCCAAATCAACCCCGCCAGTGATTGTAGTCGTAGAACCAGAACAAGCTGGGTTGCCACAACGGTTGACCCTAAGTGTAGCTTGTTGAACACCGCTTATTATTGGCAAACCGCTTGGTAGTATGGCGATTGAGTTGTTATGACCAGCGTTGTTGGTTGTATCAATACTGGTGGAAGTATAGCCGGAAGCACAGTCAAAGGTGCTACATTTAGTTACCCTTAGGTCTTGGTTGGTGGCCTCATAATAGGCAATAATCGGTAAGCCGTCAGTGCCAATGGTCATAGACGTTTCTTGACCAACAGTGTTAGTCGAATCAACTGTGTAGAAACCAGTCCCAGAAGAACAATCTAGTGATGTACACTTAGCAACTTTTAAGTCTAGGTTGCCGGCAGCAAGGTCGTAGTAAGCAATAATAGGCTTTCCGTCGCTGGCGATTGCAATTGCTGTGTATTGACCAACTTGGTTAGCAGTATCTAGTGCTGTAGTAGTGTCAGCGGTACAAGCAGCATTTGTACATTTGGTAACCATTAAGTCGTCGCTGGTGTCGTTGAAATGACTAATTACAGGTAAACCATCAGTGCCAATTGCTATTGATGAGTAGTGTCCAACAGAGTTGGCGCTTTCTACAAGCGTGGTTGTATTGCCTGAAGTACAAGCTGCATTACCACATTTAGTTACATACAGATCATTTGCTGTATTATCCATAAACGAAATAACAGGAAGCCCGTCACTGCCTACGGCAATTGAGCTGTAAACGCCCACATCGTTAGCCGTATCGTAGAGGGTGGTGATTATGTTGCCTGAAGTACAAGCTGCATTACCACACTTAACTACTTTCAAACTTTGGGCAGTGCTATCTCGGTAAGAAATAACCGGATAGCCGTCATTACCTATTGCTAAATCAGAATCAGAACCGGCATTGGTAGTGGTGTCTACATTTGTGAGAATGTTGCCAGCATTACATGATTCATTACCGCACTTTAAGACTTTAAGATAATTGTTTGTTGTATCTTTGTAGCTAATAACAGCCAGTCCATCATTGCCGATTGCTATGCCTGTTTGTGTACCAGAAGATGTTGCAACCGTTTCAACCGTTGTGGTAACAAGACTAGTCGAAGCGCTGGTTGCCTGGCTTGCTGGAGTTATATTGCCGTAAGTTCTAATTTGATTGACACTTCCACCAATATTTAGGTCTCCACCAACACTCAGACTCTGGCTAAACTGTACGTTGCCAGCCACACCCAAAGTACCAACTATAGTGGTATTGCCAGCTGTTAGACTTCCACCAAGACTACCCTGACTAAAGTCGCCGTCAGCCGTTAGTCCTTGTCCCGAAAGACCAACAAGATCAAGACTGCCACCCACAAGTACTCGGGAGGTGGAGGCGTAGTATATTGTAGAAAAGGCGCTTCCGGCTAAGGTATTGGTTCCACCTATAGCATAAATATAACCATTTGCAATAACAGAACTATGGGTTTCTCTAGCTGCTGGTAATGCATTCGTGTTGCTTACCCAACTACCTGTTGTACCATCAGCATTGACCTTTGCGTAAAAAATTGTTGATACAGAGGACCCACCTCCAGGATTATTACCGCCCATTACGTAGATATAGCCGTTAGAAACTACTGAGCTATGACGTGCCCGACCTTCGGGCAATGGATTTGCCGTGTTCGTAGACCAAGTTCCAATTGAACCATCGGCATTCAGCTGCGCATAGTATATAGCAGATTGGTAAGTGACTGAATTGATTCCGCC
Organism: uncultured Candidatus Saccharibacteria bacterium; assembly: GCA_964400155.1. GTDB lineage: Bacteria > Patescibacteriota > Saccharimonadia > Saccharimonadales > UBA10212 > JAYTJL01. Next base: position 673 of record CAYNSQ010000033.1, on the reverse strand, counting down.
AATCGCATAAACATATCCGTTGGCTGTGACAGCTGATAAACCAGTTATTCCGACCGGCAACAAATTAGCGCTGGTTTGCCAGGCACCAATTGAACCATCGGCATTTAATTTAGAGTAGTAGGTAGAGGTTTTATCGCTATTACCGCCTATAATATAGACATAGCCATTGGCAACGACAGAACCGGCCCAATAGTTGGCTACTGGAAGAGGGTTGTTAGAAGTCTGCCAGGCACCTGTTGACCCATCAGCATTTAGCTTGGCGTAATACACAGTAGACTCGGCACTACCAGTAAATCCACCGATTACGTAAATATAGCCATTGGCAACAACACTCATATGCTCTGATCTGTTCGCAGGCAAAGGATTGCTGCTGGTTACCCAAGCTCTAGTCGAACCGTCGGCGTTGAGTTTGGCGTAATAGACGGTTGAAGTATTACTACCACCAATCGCATAAACATATCCGTTAGCCACTACCGAAGTATGCTCACTGCGAGTAGCCGGCAACGCATTAGCATTTAATTTCCACGGCTGTATTTCGCCGTTGTTTGTACCATTTAGGGTGATGTTATTTAGTAGGCTGTCTACTTGGATGTTATCGGCATCGTTAGCAAAGGCCAGGCCTTGGCTGGCTTGTACTAGGGTGACACCGTCTATGTAGTGAGTCCTTGCTCCA
>CAYNSQ010000032.1:0-5973 GCA_964400155.1 uncultured Candidatus Saccharibacteria bacterium | reverse complement strand
GAAGAATCCTTATTTGAACACGCTAAAAATAAAGGTTGGAAAATTGTTATAGAAAGAAAAAACATGGTTTATGAAATAGAGAAAAAAAATGGACAATACCAACTGGCTTAAACAAACTGGTGACCCGCTTTTTCCGGACATGCTTTGGAGCAGGCCGGAGAACAAGAAGGCTAGAGGCAAATTGTTGATTGTTGGCGGAAATAGCCATGCTTTTTCAGCACCCGGAGGTGCCTACTCGTCAGCACTGAAAGCTGGCATAGGTAGCTGCCGAGTGATATTACCGCAAGCTCTTTACAAAACTGTTCATCAACTATTTCCGGAGGTTGAATTCGCTACATCAACGTCAAGCGGAAGTTTTGCTCGGTCTGCACTTGAAGTCATATTAGAGGGCACTAAGTGGGCAGACGCTGTACTTTTAGCCGGTGATTTTGGCCGCAACTCAGAAACAGCTATCTTGCTTGAGTCGTTACTAAACAACTACCGTGGCCAGCTTACTCTAGCTGGGGATTGTGTAGATTATTTTGAAAAACCGAACAGTATGGCGCTAACCAGGGAATCAACCCTGGTTGTGGCAAATGTAAGTCAGCTACAGAAACTGGCAAAGGGAAATCGACCAACAACTCCAATACTTCACAAAATGAATTTACAGGACTTAGTAACGCTTCTGGCGGATTGGACTAATGGGTCTAGTGCTAGTTTTATAACCAAACATGCTGAAAATATATTAGTTGCCGCTGAGGGCAGGGTAAGCACAAATCCTCATAAAGAAGTAACTAATTGGCAGACAGACCTAGCTGCTTGTGCAGCTGTATGGTGGCTCCAAAACCCCTCACAAACATTCGAGGCTTTATCAACAGCCGTTTTTGAATATGCAAAACGATAAATTGGTGGGTGAGGAGGGAATCGAACCCTCACTCCTTGCGGAACACGATTTTGAGTCGTGCGCGTATACCAGTTCCGCCACTCACCCATAAGCAAAATTACAGGTGTTATTGTACAATAAATAATAGCGTTTTTACACTATGACCAATAAATTACCATCAAATGAACAGCTAAAGGCTGCAGCAAACCTAGCACGTCAGCGCGTGGCAGCGATTCATAAAAATGCACCTTCAGCTAGCGAAGAAGCTTTAGATGTTGAAGAGCTATCTGGCGAAATCAAACGCAGTCGACACCAAGAATATATGCATCAGTTGACAATCTCTGGTAAGTCATTACCAGAGATTCAAGCAGCTTGGCATGAATATTATGCTGGGTTACCTGATGCAGAAAAGCACCAGGTATGGAGTGAATACTATGGGACTCACCAACAAGCCCAGACTGTTATTGCTGGTACTCATTTTGCCACCAAAGAAACCGACCAAGTCAAAACTAACGATTTAAGTAGTATTCATAAGCATAATTCAGTCAAGACCCAAAAGACTACACCCAAAAAACGCCTCAAACCCAAACAGCACTTTCAATCGCTTTTGTTTGGTCTTGCTGCAGGGTCGGTCGTACTAATTATCTTTTTGTTTAGTTTTTTCAACGAACGTTTTATTGCCCCCTTTATACAACCAAGCCGCAATGTAACTAACACCCCGTTGATAGTCAGCGGAGACCAAGTAGGTAAAAACCCTGAGGTTATTGTTCCAAAAATAAATGTCCAGATACCGGTTATTTATGGTGCCAAAACTGATGAAGTATCTATACAGAAGGCATTAGAGAGCGGGGTAGTTCATTACACAAACACAGCGTTGCCGGGAAGCAACGGAAATGTTGCAATAGTTGGTCACTCGTCCAATAACATACTAAACAAAGGTAATTACAAATTTGCATTTGTGCTTTTGAGTAAGATGGATATAGGGGATACATTTTATTTACAAAAGGATGGGGTTAGATATACCTACGAAGTGTATGACAAAAAAATAGTCAAACCATCTGAAGTTAGTGTGCTTGGAAGTCAAGACAAACCGGCAACTGCTACCCTAATTACCTGCGACCCGCCGGGCACTAGCACCAACCGTCTTGTTGTAGTTGGCAAACAAATTAGCCCTGACCCTGCAGGCAATCAGTCCTCAACTGTATCAGATGCTCCAGCACCAACAACAATTCCGAGCAATTCACCCAGCCTTTGGTCTAGAATCACAAATATTTTGTAGAGTTAGCTTTGGGACAAATTATTTCTTGGGCAGGTCTTCACCTGCTCGAAGTTCTAAAGCTGACAAATCAAAACTGCCTGCATTGTTTGAAAGCGTAAACATACTTTGATAGTCGCGATCAAAATAAGCACCGTCAGACAAAACCGTTGGACTTAACTGCTGCTGGTTACTTTTATCAAAGTCCATTACAAACACCTTTCCATTTGAAGAGGTTATAAATCGGTGGCCATCCATCCATACTGCTGGCGTAGATATTTGTGTAGCTAAGTTGTAACGATAATATTGCTTATCTTCTAGATCATAAATCACAAAATTCTGGCCGGCTTCTGAAGCTATAAACCGTGCATTAGCCGAAAAAGACAATTTATCCGAACCTGTCTGTTTCATTGCTAAAAATGGTAAGGCTTTATTAAGATTGTTATCTTTTAATGAATCCATTGGGTCTTTAAATAGACTAATGGCGCTAGTCATATTACCACCAACAGCATAGTAAAAATTTCCTTGAAATTTTGCCAAATCCAATAAATACTTTTCGCTGGTAGCTATCTGTATCAGATTGTAACTTTGATCTTTTTCAAATATTTTTACTTGAGCCTTACCAGCAGTCTTAGAACTTGTCACGAACAATATAAGGTCTTTTCCATATGACTTGAAACTTAAAACGTCACTTAGCAGTGGCTGACTTATTGTTCCGTTTTCCGAATTTGCAATACGTAATGATTTATCAGCACCCAAAACATATATTTGGGCAACTTCCTTATCTTTAAGGGCTACATCTTGAGGGGAGATGGCAAACTTAGTGTTTATGTTAAATGATTCTTCCGGTTTATCACGGTTGATAACAATATATTCATTGCCTCCAGAGTAAGTACGTTTGATAAGTAAATTTTTATTGTCAGATGACCATTCTACAAGTTTGAGGCTAGCTGGAGTTGATGAAGGGGTCAGAATTCCAGCAGCTAAAGCCAATGTGGTAGGTGGAACATCGAGTTTTGTAGTGTCATAGACCTCCCAGGTTGTTTCGTCACTACTTGTAACCATCAGCCAGTGTCTATCAAGACTGGCAGAAACAAGCGCTGGCGCAGATGGGTACTTTTTCAGTACAGTGCCATTCAGTGTCTTAGGGAACAAAAACGGATAAACATATCGCGCTACGCTGTGCTCTTGAAGAACAAATCTAAGACTCCAGTCACGATAGCCGGTTTTGGATATTTTGATAACATAGTTACCTGCCGGTAATACCTTTCGAGCAGAAGTATTTTCTCCACTATAGCTACCATTTAGGTCTATTTGAGCATTACCAGGATGTGAATCAACAAAAACTAAACCATTTTCAACAATTTCACCGGTTTTGGTGTTGTAGCCAAAACCGGATGCCGCCCAAACTAGCAAAGTTGTACCAAGTACAATTGCAATTGTCAGTCCTATATAGCCAATAACCAGCCTTCTATGATGAGCTCTGGCTTTTCTTGGGTCTAAAAAGTCCACTATAAACTACTCCCTACGGAAATGGACGATATGACGATTGGACGAACAGATAATGAATAACTAATATAAAATTTATTCAAATTTTTAATGCATTGTTTATTGGGGCATTCATTGTTCATTGAACATTGTTCATTGATCATTTTTATTGTTCTTCTTGCTGGTTAATGATTGTGTCACAAACATATTTCTATCTCAAGTGTAACAGACAGCCAAGTTGCATCGATTGTTTGGCATAGTGTATTATATTGATTGTTAAAAAGGCGGTATAAGAATCCTCTAAGTGCGTAAACTTATTGAGTCAGCAAATCAAAAGTCATCTCAGCTAAGTACAGCTGCCGTACTTAAAGCACCTCCTGGTAAAGTCTTGGACGGATTTATAAAGCAAGCAAAACCTCAAGCTATAACAAGAGTAGCAACCGAATCGGTTACTAGAGCGGCCCAGGAAGTCCATCGAGGCGCACAAAAGTCGTCCACACTTATGCGCAAAGCGGTAAAAAAACCCGTCCAATTTGCCAAAACGTCAACCGAATTATCACCAGTCAAACAATCAGCAAACAATCAAGCCAAAAAAGTTCGAGACCTACGTTTGCACCGAGCAAATGTTATAAAAAGAAGTCCGTCTATTGTAAAATTTGGGTCATTTCCAAAAAGCAAAGCTAGGACATCTCAAACAACAATTCCACTGGCAACAACACCTAATAATCCAAAAACTAAGCCCACCAATACTAGTTCGAGCAACGTTACACTGCCATCCCAGATAGCCAGTGCATCTCACCAGCAATTAGAAAGACTCCTAGACCACGCCTTACATAAAGCAGATGCCCACAAAAAAGCACTTCACGGACAATCATACAAACACAAGGGATGGCGACGAGTGCTCAACACTCCGCGACGGGTAAGTATTGGAAGTGTATTGGTAGCTGTGTTGGTAATTGGCGGCTTTTTTGCTTGGCAAAACATTCCACAAGTTTCAATGAGATTGGCTGCCGAGAAAGCTAACTTTAACGCCAGTGTTCCGGCATATACTCCACCTGGTTTTAGTTTTGAAGGACCAATTGGTTACACCGACCGTGCAGTAACAATTAGTTTCACATCAAACAGTGGGGATGGCAGGACATTTAAGATGACACAAGAACCGTCAACTGAAACAGCCACATCTCTAGCAGTCAACTCACTCACAGACGACACTAATGTACAAACAGCCCAAGTTAACGGCACAACAGTGTATATTTACGGCGAAGACAACCACGCTACCTGGGTTAACAACGGCATTCGCTACACTATTGAAGACAAAGCCAAACTTAACGCCGAACAGATTTTAAAAATTGCCGACAGCGTCCAATAATTTAGTCACTAGTCATTAGTCGTTGGTCACTAGTATACTGATAGATATGGTAAGAACCAGGTTTGCACCCAGCCCAACTGGTGCTCTGCACGTAGGAGGAATTCGTACAGCGTTATTTGCCTGGCTGGTAGCCAAACAAGGCAAGGGTCAATTTGTAGTTAGAATCGAAGATACCGACCAAGCTCGTGAAGTAGACGGTGCGGTAACGCAAATTATCAATAGTCTAAAAGCTCTGGGACTTGATTATGATGAAGGCCCTGATAAGCAGGGTGAATATGGTCCCTATTACCAGAGTAAAAGACTGGAAATTTACAAAAAATGGGCAGACAAACTGATAGAGTCGGGTAGGGCATATGCCGATCCTTATTCTTCTGAAGAAGTCCAAAAATTCCGGGAAAGTGCACAATCCGAAAAAAAACCCTTTCTATATCGAAACCATAGGCCAGACGCTCCCCCAGCCTGGGATGGTAGCCAGCCATTGCGGTTTAAGTCGGACCCCAAAGCCTATAGCTGGCATGATGAAGTTATGGGTAGCCTTTCTACCGGTCCGGAAGTTGTTGATGATTTTATTCTCATCAAATCAGATGGTTTTCCAACATATAATTTTGCCCACATAGTTGATGATGCAGAAATGAAGATTAGCCATGTAATTCGCGGTCAAGAATTCATTTCAAGTATGCCTAACTACCTAAATCTATACGAGGCGTTGGGTATCACTCCGCCGATTTTTGCAACAATGCCCCATATTTTAGCACCTAGCGGTAACAAAAAACTATCAAAACGTGATGGAGCCAAGGATATCTTAGACTATGTTAATGATGGTTATCTGCCTGAGGCATTGATAAGTTTTATTGCTACTCTCGGTTGGAACGATGGGACCGAACAAGAAACATTTACTCGTGAAGAACTAATTCAGAAGTTTAGCTTGAGCAGAGTAGGGCGCAGTGGCGCACACTTTGACGAACATCGTCTCAATTGGGTAAATGGCCATTTTATTCG
>CAYNSQ010000031.1:0-6085 GCA_964400155.1 uncultured Candidatus Saccharibacteria bacterium | reverse complement strand
TGTTAAATGTTAAATGAAAAATGTAAAATATAACTAAGTGGACACAACGCACAAGTATCTTCATGACAGGGTAGTACTGGCTTTGATGGCAGTTATTTCTGTCTTAGCCGTGATTGGTGTAAGTCTTGTGCTACTCAGGTTTGATATCTCTAAAAACCCAACGACTATTGTTGCTTATCGACCCAGCATCTCAGGTAGTAGTTATCAAAGCGGACAACCTATTGATATTTATGCAATGGCACTATTCATGGTAGTCACAGCGGTTGGCTCTGTACTTTTGGGCGCTCGAGTCTATAGCGCCAGAAGATCAATATCAATATTCTTGCTGTCTGGAGCAGTACTTTTACTATTACTTGCAACTATAGTCTCTAATTCGCTCATATCGCTCCAATAAAAGTCGTTCACCATTCACTGTTCACAATTAACCGTGCATTAACTATGATCTGTTTACCATGAAAATGGAAAATGGATAACGGTTTACGCATGGTAAAAGGTAAACGGTAAACGGTAAAAAAATGTAAAATAGGTTTATGCGTTCTATAGAAATTCCACAACCTCAAGACAGAGACTGGAAATATAGAAGTTTGGAAATTCTGCCTCTGGCACTTACAGTTTTTGTTCTGGCGACTCCTGTTGTTTTGGCATTTATAAGTCCCGATATGGCGGCTTACTTTATCTTTGCTTATTTACTGCTGTGGTTCTGCAGGGCTATTGCCCTTGATTTTAGAATGATACAAGGCTGGAGAATGATGGCTCAGCATAAAAAGGCTAAGTGGCCAAAACTCATTATAGACCTGGAAGACTTACAGGTGAGAATAAAAAAACCATCTTGGCATCAACGCAATGTGCAAAGGGTTGCGGACTATATGGATACACCAGACCGTATTCTGCCCAGTCAGGTTTATCACGCCGTTTTAGTAGCCTTTTATAATGAGTCTCGTGACGTGCTAGAACCAACAGTCCAATCAGTTCTGGATACCAACTTTGATAACAAAAAGATTATTCTAGTTTTGGCATATGAAGAACGAGGCGGAGCGGAAACTGAAAAGTTAGCTAAATTACTAATTAATAAATTTGGTAGACAATTCTATCACGCAGAAGCTGTGCGCCACCCGGCCGATATAAAAGGGGAAGTAATTGGAAAAGGCGGTAATGTCACTTACGCCGGTCGCTGGTTGCAGATCTATCTTGAAAAAGAAAAAATTGATCCGGCACACGTATTGGTAACGACTTTGGACTCAGATAACAGACCGGACAAAGAGTATTTTGGAGCGCTAACTTATACCTACTGTTCTACGGAAGACCCCAAAAGAGCCAGCTACCAACCAATCACTATGTATACGAATAACATCTGGGACGCACCGGCGCCCATGCGTGTCATAGCAACAGGTAACTCTTTTTGGAATATTGTTTTGTCTCTACGTCAGCACTTACTCCGCAATTTCTCGGCCCATGCTCAGCCTATGAGTGCGTTGATTGATACTGATTTTTGGTCGGTTCGTACCATTGTAGAAGACGGCCATCAATATTGGCGCACTTTTTTCCGTTATGATGGTAAATACGAAGTCTATCCGTTATATGTGCCGATTTATCAAGATGCAGTACTTACCGAAAATTATAAAAAGACTCTGAAGATGCAGTTCATACAAGTCCGACGCTGGGCCTGGGGGGCTAGTGACATCGCCTACGTTATAACTAAAGGGTTAAGAGAAAAAAACCGTGTGCCACGTCACCGTATGTGGGGCAGGACGTTGCGACTCATAGAAGGCCACATTAGTTGGTCTACGGCGCCGTTGATACTACTTTTGGCAGCTTTTGTACCTCTGTTTATCGCCTCAGACAGTTATACAGCCAACGAGTTACCTCAATTTGCTTCTAGACTACAGAGAATAGCTATGGCAGGTATCATTATTTCGCTCTTTCTTAGTATGAAATCGTTGCCACCTCGGCCAGAACGTTACAAACGGCACCGTACAGTTTGGATGATGTTGCAGTGGGTTTATTTGCCGATTACTTCTATTATTTATAGTGCATTTGCGGCAATTTATGCTCAGTACCGTTTAGCCACAGGCCGCTACCTAGGCTTTGTAGTTACAGAAAAAGCCGTCGCCGGTTCTGGAAAGCCCAAAAAATCTTTCCTCCGTCGCCTTTTTCATCGTTAAGTTTCGATTATGGACATGAAAACGCCCCCGAAGGAGCGTTTTCACTCTACTTCGAGGGCGATATTAGCCCCAGTTGGGACCAGTCTTGGTCACAGTGACCATCCACGGCCCCTTCGGGACTTGTGATGCAGGAACGAACCGCCACCTTACGGTGGCCTTGCCTCCGGTGCTCAGGAAATCCGTGATAGCCGGGGAGATGTCGATGCCGGCACTCATGCGGAACTTGTTCTTGGGCTTGGAAGCGTCGCCCCAGACGTAGCTGTAGTCGGCCACGATTGCGCCAGTGTGGGCGCTGGGGCCGATGTCTTCGAGTTGGGCGAAGGCCGACTTGCTTCCAAGCCGAACTTCCACCCAAAGGTTCTTGAATGGTGATTCGGTTTCACCGAACACACCGTTCTTGAACTTCTTCAGCTCCGGCAGGTAGGCCGAAGCTGACTTGACCCACGGGATGGCTGCCGTCAGACGACCTTTCGAGTCGTGGTCGGGCGTTGGGAGAGCGACATACCAGGCGTTCTGCTTGGGCTTGAAGCCCGCGGGCAGATACCCGTAACGCTTGTACCACGGTCCCTCCCACTCCTCGGGGTTTTTGGGCCCCCAGCGGTCAACACCGCCGAAATCTCGAACGGCGTGGGAGTTCCATGCTGTTGAGATGTTGTCGATATTGGCGTTGGAAGCTCCGGCTTCCTCGCCGATATAGAAGGTGGATGCGACCACCTCTTTCCAGGGCCCTCCATCTGAGTCTTCCTGATTGCCCCCACATCCAGCAACCGCCGATAAGGTGCAGAGCAGAGAGATGAAGCCGATTATCCTATTGCGCCTCATGTTTTGTGCCTCTTCTCGTAGGTTCGTGTTGACTCACAACAATAATATAATTATAGCACAAAATTAGTAATTTGTCTACAGATGGTTGGCGGTGTAGTGAAGGTAGGCTTTTTTATCTAAGACTTTCAATTTTTTAGCCGTTAATTCAGCAATTTGTACTGTTGAAACGGTTGCGGCTGATTGTAGAGTGGTAAGTTTGATAACTACGCCCTGTGAAGTTTCTCTAGCAGCTAAATATTTATCTACACGATGGGGCATACATTCAAGGATAGATGCAAACAAGCGGTCTTGTACAAATGGCTCCAGGCTAGCGCTTTTTTGGACTAAAAGAGCAGAAGATAGGTCTATGGCTTCATGAGTGGTAAAAACGGCCTTACAGGCCTTGCAGGCGCGTCTGCGCCACACCTGGTTGCTTCTTTTCTGTGTGCGGCTGTTTTCAACGCTTGTTTTTGATTTACAATATGGACAAACCATAACAACATGTTGACATAACGGAAGAGATAATGCTAGTGGATAAGTTTATAAATTCTGTGGGCAAACAAAAAACCGGCTACCTTTTAAGGGGTAATCCGGTTCTTTACAGAGACTTAGCCATTGACTGCTTTGGCCGCAACACGCGCTCGGCGTATACGGTTGCGCAGGGGCCGTGTGTTCGTAATCTCCTCGTAAAACAGCTTGAAATCTTCAAGCGGGTTACGCTTTTTACTACTCACATGTACCTCGTAATTAACTAGATTAGACTATCACTTAAGCGGAATGCTGTCAATACTAGCTACCTCTGTAATCCTTATGCTTGGCTGCAGTATCAAAAGCTACTGGTATCTGTTAAAATCAAAGCTACATGCCAAATCCAGCTTTTAAGGAGTTAGCCAGAGGAAAAAACGACAGTCGTAGTGGAATTCTCCACACCCCACTACTAAAACCTGATGCTTCACAATCCGATTACCGACTGCTACGCTCAGGTTTTAGTACGGGGCAAGCTCGAGCCGGTATTCTAAAGACCAGATCTGGAATTGTAAAGACACCTTTTTTTATGCCGGTTGCTACCCGCGGCGCAGTCAAAGGACTAGAACCAGCCCAAGTAGCTGCAACCGGTGCGCAAGTTTTACTGGCTAACACCTATCATTTACACCTTTCACCGGGCGAGAAGATAGTTAAAAAGTTGGGCGGAATTCATAAGTTTGCCAACTGGAATGGTCCGATGTTGACAGATTCTGGTGGATTTCAAGTGTTTTCATTGGCAAAAGTCCGCAAAATTACAGAGGAAGGGGTGGAGTTTAAAGATCCAAAGACAGGCGATAAGATCTATATTTCTCCAGAAAAGTCGATACAGATTCAGCTAGACCTCGGGGCTGATATTATAATGGCATTCGATGATTTAACAGGGCTAGATGAACATTCAAAGACTAGAACAAACGAAGCATTTGGGCGTACTCATAGGTGGCTAGAACGCTGTATAGTCGAGTTTGAAAAGCTTACTAAAAATATAGAAACGGATAAAAAACCTCTTCTTTTTGGCATAGTCCAAGGCGGGTTGGATAAAGAACTCCGAAAAAAGAGTCTAGAATTTGTACAAAGTACCAACGTGGGTGGCATAGCCATTGGCGGACTTTCGGTGGGAGAACCACGTAACGAGATGCATAAAATGTTGGATTATCTAGCCCCCATGTATGACAACAAGCGAGTTAGATACCTTATGGGAGTGGGTGATCCGGTGGACGTCAGACACGGAATTAACAGGGGTATAGATATGATGGATTGTGTATTGCCAACCCGCAATGCTCGTCATGGTTCAGTCTGGATTCACGGCGACAAGCGCTTGAACTTAAAGAATGAAAAGTACAAAAATGATTCTAACCCAATCGACCAGAAGTGCGACTGCCACACCTGCATAAGTAATTATTCCAGAGCCTTTTTGCGCCAAATGTTCCGTACCAATAACCCGCTTGGGGGTAGTCTAGCTAGCATTCACAATCTGCATTTCTTAGCTAACATATTTAACGATTACAGATGAAAACGCCGGAAGTATTTAAGCAAGATCTACTCGAAGCTGGTCTCATGGACAAAGAAGGTACACATAGTCAACTTCAGAACGGCTATCATGGGGTAAAAGCTAATTTTGATATCCTCGTTCCTGGGTCAGTATTATTCAATGAGTGGGTTGAACAAAACGTTGCCAAGGTAGAGGAACTGAGCGCAGATCGCAAGGTAGCTAGGTTTGCCATAATAAGTGTCGCTACTGGTACAAATAACCTAACACTGGGGGTCGCCGAGCAGATGGGGCGGAGCGCATGGCCATTTTTAACAGAGAAGACTGGCACAAATCCTCGTCCCAGTCTAAACAAATATTCGGTTGAGCGAATAAGAATATTCAAACCAGACCTAACTATTGTATTGGAAGATGTTGGCAAAACAGGGTTTACTTGTTCAACAGTTACAGGGCAACTTATAGATATGGGCCATAGACCCGAAGTTGTGATAACTTGGCAAAGAAGAGAAAAAATGGATTTTTTAAACAATCAGGGTGTAAATTACCATCCCATCATCTATCACCCGCTAGCAGACTACACACCGGAGGAGTGTCATGACCATGGCTATTGCGCACAAGGCTGGAGTCTTACACAAAATTTATAATGATCACCTACGAACGAGCAGTTAACACTTAGCGTGCCAACTCTCAGTCTAAAGTCTCGAAGTTGAAAACGAACTAATAAGTCTCAGCGGAGCTTATGAATGGTGGGCGATACAGGATTCGAACCTGTCACCTCCGCAACGTCAATGCGGCGCTCTAGCCAAATGAGCTAATCGCCCGGTAGCAGGGATATTCTAGCACGAAAACGCCTATCCTAAAACTTACCATATAAAGTATAAGCATAATTCGGCCAGTAGTCATAAAAGGTATAAAAATTAGACAATCAAAAGTAGGAAAAATCTACTAGCCATATAGCGCTAGCCTATATATACTCTTTTGTAGGTTGAGTTTTGCCGAGTTGTTTTTTCAGACAGTTTGGCCGAGAAGCGGAAAAAAGTCCCACGAGCACATTTGCGAGAATGCTGGTGGGCTTTTTTAGTAGTTAAACCGTTCAAAAGGGCAGATTTTA
>CAYNSQ010000030.1:0-6885 GCA_964400155.1 uncultured Candidatus Saccharibacteria bacterium | reverse complement strand
CTGGATCGTTCTACAAAAAGCACGCCGTCACCCCGAAGGGCTCCGACTCCTTGTACGCACATAATTTCAGGATCTATTTCACTCGGCTATCCGCCGTTCTTTTAACCTTTCCCTCACGGTACTTGTACACTATCGATCACAAGATATATTTAGCCTTGGAGGGTGGACCCCCCAGATTCAGTCAGGGTTTCACGTGTCCCGACCTACTCGACTTAAGGAATTAACCGAATCATAAATGACTCGTGTAATTCCTTCCGGCTCACGCCAGAACAAATTATAAGGTTTGCTTAACTTGATATACGAGGCTTTCACTCTCTTTGGCGCAGCTTTCCAGCTACTTCTACTCGCCAAGCAATTTTCTGTAACCTTATACAGGACAATGGTAGGTCCTGTCTCAGTTCTAGAGCTCTAAACAATGTTAGAGTTCCAAAACTGGTTGTTTGTTAGTCGCAACCCCTTAAACATTTTCGTCTACCAACTTATCCACCTAAATAAATAGATGGAAATGGTTAAGGTTTGGGCTGATTCCGTTTCGCTCGCCACTACTCCGGAAATCGTTGTTTACTTTCTCTTCCTCTGGGTACTAAGATGTTTCAGTTCCCCAGCTTACCGCTCTCTCGTCCTATATATTCAGACAAGTGCTACTAGACATAACTCTAGCAAGGTTTCCCCATTCGGACATCTTCGGATCAAAACTTGTTAGACAGTTCCCCGAAGCTTTTCGCAATCTACTACGTCCTTCGTCGGTATCTTGTGTCAAGGCATTCCTTATGTGCGCTTATGTAACTTTTTACGTTCATGACCAATAAATTGGTCATGTGATTTTTGTGCATTTACCCAAATGCTCCTCACCAAGGTGATAAGCCATTCAACCGTTTTCCGTTCACTGTTCACCGTACGTTTTCCGTTCACCATTTTCCGTGAAGAACAAGGTTAATGGATCAATGGTTAATGCATGGTAAAAGGTAAACCTGCCTGCCTACGGGCAGGTAGTTAATGGTAAATGGCTTCCTCACGATAGTGAGAAGCACTGGGTTTGTCCTAATCCCGATAAATCGGGATTATTCTTGACTAGCTATTGGTAATCACCGCTCGATTAATTTGAGCTCAAACCAATAGCTTCTTTTCTTTACTTTACATCCGTGCATCTGGATGCTCATAGATATCCAGGTGATATGCACGGGCCTAATTTTCAAATTGCGGGCCAATCAAATCCTGCTGCACCAAAATCCGTTAGATTGTAGTTCGCGCGGGAGTTTATTGAGTAAGCCCAGAGCGTCAGCGTTTTTACCCTGGCTGGTTCTGGCGGACTGGCCGTACTCAAAATTACCTATACAATTTTAGCAATAATAACAGATACAAGCAACACTAAGTCGTTGTAATAAAGTACACAGTCTGGCATCAGTTGTGTGTTGCGCTAATGCCTGTGTGTTGCTATATTCCTCACCAATGGAGCAAAAAACGCGCGAAAAATACTTAAGTAAAAGACTACCAATCCGTACCTTAGTAGCACTTGGAGCTACCAGCCTTGGTCTAATAGGTGCAAATACTGCTAGTACCAGTACAACAGAAGCCCACCCTATTAGTATTGGTCTTTTTGATGACGGCATACGCCAAGAAGACAAGGCAGCCGCCCAACAGCTAATAGTGGAAGACACCGAACTTGGCATAGATAGCGTTAAGGTGTCACTACCCTGGACACCGCCGGGTCAAGCCGAAATTCTCAACGACCAAAAACGCATTTGTGTAGCAGCCCAGCTAGCAACAGCTAACGACTTGCACTTTACGTTAAACATATCACCAGATCCGGCTTTCAAAGGTAAAACAAATTTTCCTAACCGACCAGGTCAATGGAGAATGTTCGCAACAACTGTTGGAGCCGTAATGCATACCCTCAAAAAATGTGTACCTGAAATGACAGCCTATGACATTGAAGTAGGCAATGAAGTTAATTCAAAAAACTTTGCACGAATTGATGACCAACCAATTCCAGCCAGTCAATACGTCAGTCTACTAGATACAAGTTATAAAGCCGTCGCTAAAGTAGAGAGAGATCTAGACATCACCGTAGATGTTGTAGGTGGCAACCTAGCCAGCAACAAAAAACCGCTGGAATTCATAGCTCAGATGGGACAGGCAAAGACTGATTTAGAGCTAAAAACCAAAGTGTTAGATGAATTCGCTTACCACCCCTACCCTCAGGATTCCACCGAACCACCAGCCACAGTCCATCCAAACAACGGAGTTGTTGGTATGGGAGACCTAGACAAGTTAATAGAAGCCGTAAACGATGCCAAACTAGGACCACCCAACACACCAATTTATCTGTCAGAAATTGGCTATGAGTCCACCATCCCAGACAGTAGAATGTCAGAATATTTTACATCTTCTGGAACACCAGACAAAACAGTAACTGAAAAACAACAAGCTACCTACTATGCTGAGGTACTAAATATTGCATCGTGCACTCCTCAAGTAAAAAGCGTTTATTTGTTTCACAACCGCGACGACCCGCAACTAGAACAATGGCAGTCTGGACTTCGTTATGCTCTTAGTGGTGACAAAAAAAGTTGGTATGACTTTGTCAAACAAGCCATAACTAAGGCGCAGACTGGTGATTTTGAATGCACCCAAAAGAATAATAACTAGCAATTTAGTGAACAACTACTTTGTACTACTTTTGTTTGGTTTCCAGCTCTCTAAAAGTGCCTGTTTTAAATATTACTGTAGTATTTCTTACTATAAATAGTGCTTATATAATGATATACTAGTTAATCTGTTATTAGCTTATAGCGTTGTTGTTGTAGCAACGTTATTAATAAATTTTTAATAACAACAATATTCATTTTCATTTATGACAGTTAGTTAATTAAAGACGACATAATAAATGTTAATTTGTTAGATATTCGGACTTTGGAAAGTAGCTGTTTGTCGCTAAATTATTGACTTGTGTTTCTTTAAATCAAATCCACGACAATTACTGTGTTCGTGTTTTAGATGAATATATATGTAGCAGGTATATTTTTGATCTTTGCAAAACTTAAAATAACTCTATAACTGCTGTAAAAAAGGTAACGCGCCTTTATCTGTTGAGAACGCTAATGTGTTACTTTATTGGCCTTTTGGACTTGTCACAAAACGCTTGGGTGCTATACGCTAAGGGTATAAACAAAAACCCGGGTGGGGTTTATAAGAAACAAAAACAAGGGTTTCAAAACAGTCGTTCTGTTTTATTTGTATTAAAAAGCAACATCAGGAGGCGTAAGGTGAAAAGGGTTATAAATTTAAACGAAATCAGCACTCATATCGGTCAGGCAACAGCCGATACTACTGCTCGGCTTCGTTCAGTCTCTAAATCAAAGCGATTTACTTATTATTCAGCTGCCGCAGTAGCTTTTATCATCGCACCTATTGCTGCCTTGACTCTTAATGCCAAAGCCAACACTGCGTTTAATTTAGAAACCGCTCCATCAACTCCAGCCACTTCAGATGAGTCAACCACGGCCGATGCCCTGCTCCAAACAGCAGTTACAGCAACACAAAATACGGGGAGCAACGCCAACTCTAATGATTCAAATATTGAAAGCAAAGTCGAAACCAGCCTAGAAGTTAACGGTGAAGACATTGATGTGCCTGAAAATGGCAATGTCAATAAAGTTGTTACTAACGATGACGGGTCAACAACACATGTAGTTGTTAATAGTAATAGCTCTTCAACCTCTGATGATGACCAAAACACTCGCAGTAATGTCCGGGTCAACAGCAGTACGACTGTTCGTTCTTACACAAGGAGTAGCCAATGAAAGGCTAGTCGTTAATGCCCGCATTTGGTCTCTCGACTTTGCGGGGAAAATTGGTGGAGTTCCCTGTGCAAAGTCGGGTGAGCAGAGAAGCCCGAGTTATATAAAAATAACTTTCAAGAAAGGAAAGTAAAATATGCATAAAATTGCAAAAATGACCGTAGCAGTAGCAAGCAGCCTAAGCATTGCCGCAGCTGGTCTAACGGGCCTAGCCGGTGCAAGTTCAATCGAAAACACTGGTCCTGACTCGTGGAATAAGGTTAAGAGCTCTAATTACATGAGCACCAACCTTACTAACAACAACAAAGTAGGTGTCTCTAACGACAACGACCAAGACGCTGATAGCGGTGACGCTAAAGTCAAGCACAACACAACTGGTGGCGACGCTACTAGTGGTGACGCTACCAACGACAACGCTTTCTCAGCTGATCTAGCTGTAGACAACGGCGGTGCATGGGGCATGGGCTGTGGCTGTGACTCTGCTGCTGATTTTGATGGCAGTATCACAGAGACTGGTCCTGACTCAAGCAACGTAATCGAGTACAAGAACAGCGTTAGAGTTAACGTAGTTAACAACAACAGCGTTTACGTACACAATGACAACGACCAGGATGCTGATTCTGGTGATGCATATGTTTACGGTAACACCACTGGCGGCAACGCAACTAGCGGTAGCGCCAGCAACACCAACCACTCGAGCGTTACACTTTCAATCAGCAACTAGTAATACGCTAGAGACTGTTTGATTGTTGCGAAGAAAATCTGCTCTTTGCGCGCGCGAACCTAAACAAACACGTGTAAAAGGGAGAGTCCGTTCTAGACACTGGACTCTCCCAACCAAAAAAAGCAACGTATCAGCAAATTAACAGTTGGAGATAAGTTTAAATAAATGTTAATAACCAAATTACAATTAGCAGCCAAACAAACTGCCTTGTTTGTTGTGTCGTTCGTGTTGATTGGTATTACTCCTGCTGCTGTCCTAGCAGAAGAAGTAACCACCCCTCCAGTGACTGACCCAGTCGTAACCAACCCGGTCGAGACAACAACCCCAACTCCTACACCAACGCCCGAACCAACCCCAACTCCTACACCAACACCAGACCCTACTCCAACTCCTACACCAGACCCAACCCCGGGTCCAGTTGCACCAACCGGTTCTGACTACAACACTTATCATAAAAACCAAGATACCGGCATGTGGGAAAATGATTTCTATATTTGGGACCCTGTAACTAAAAAGACCTATCCAAAGAATTCACAAACATACAGCTACAATCCCGCGACCGGTAAGTGGGATACGACTGAATGGCTATTTGATGCACCTAGCGGTAAATATGTACCTAATGTAGTTACAGTTGCAGCACCACCCGCCGGTGCCATGTTGCTCGGTGTAGAAAACACTGGTCCAGACTCCAACGTGCAGGGTAACAATACCAACAACTTCAATGGCGTCTTTAATGGTTTTTATAACGCCAGCATTTCTAACAACCTCAATTCTATTGCTCAGACAGGTGATGCAAGTGTTATGTTCAACACGCTTGGCGGCAATGCTACTACCGGTAATGCCCTGGCGCTGGCCAATGTAATCAATATGTTGCAGTCCAACGCTGGTATTTTGCAGGGGAACAACCTAGCCACTTTTGTAGCTAACATTAACGGTAACGTCAACGGCGACATCACCCTCAACCCCAGCAATATTGGCCCAGGCTCTAACATCAAGGCTGATGGCACCACTAACACAGATGTAACTGTTAACGAACAAGCCAACGGTACTATTACCAACAACATAGACTTGGCTGCCAAAACCGGTAACGCTACAGTGTCTGGTAACACTACCGGAGGCAATGCCACAACCGGTAACGCCGATGCTGTTGCCAATGTACTCAATGTAATCAATTCTATAATATCTGCTGGTCAATCATTTATGGGTGTAATCAACATCAACGGCAGTCTGAATGGTGATATCCTGTTGCCACCTGACATGTTAAATAGTTTGATTGCATCAAGCGGTCCGACTGTTGAGATTGATGCATCAACACTGGCTAACACCAGCCTGAATGCCAACATGACCAACAACCAGTCAATCGCTAACAACGTCAACCAAAATTCCACTAGCGGTACAGCTGGTGTAACTCACAATACTACTGGTGGTAGTGCCACTACAGGTAGCGCTAACAACAAAATAAATGTGCTCAACCTAACCGGCCGAGAAGTAGTTGGCGCCAATGCCCTGTTAGTATTCGTAAATGTCCTTGGCAATTGGGTTGGCATGATAGTTGATGCCCCAGCCGGCAGTACTTCTGCTGCCTTGGGTGGCAACATTTCACAGAACAATCTAAAGAATACTAACGCTACTCTGAATTCAACCACCAACCAAGCAATCACTAACAACCTCAACCTGACAGCTAACACCGGCAATGCCAATGTTGAAGGCAACACTACGGGTGGAAATGCCACCAGTGGTAACGCTAGCACCAGCGCCAACATTGCCAACGTTAGTGGTACCAATCTAAACCTAACTGATTGGCTAGGCATACTCTTTATCAACGTCTTTGGCACCTGGAACGGTAGTTTTGGAGTAAATACTTCAGCCGGTGACCCAGTTGCAGCCGTCGGTGGCAAAGGTGGCGGAACAGAACAGCCTGCCCCACAAGTCTTTAAGTTTGTTCCATCCAGTGGCGGTAGTGGCTACAAACTATTGCCTGTTGCTGGAAGTACTATCAATCCACTTGGTGGCACTCCTGCGGCCGTTAAGAGCGCTTCAACTGTTCCAGTCGCTTCTAAGTTTGCTGTTAAATCCGGAAGCCCTCAGTCAGCTCCTATGAATGGATTTTCAGTCTTTATGGTTGTACTTGGCATGATTGGTTTTGCTTGGCTACTTGCATCAACCGAAGCCGTTCGTCGTTACAGTCAACGCTACACCGGTCCAGCTATACACAGTCTACAAGCCCTTGGCAGCCGCCTCTTGACGTTCTTGTTCTAAGTCTAGCCTTGTTATAGGGGTGAGATGCTGTTAAAATAGTCCCGATTGGGGCGATAGCTCAGTTGGCTAGAGCACCTGCTTTGCAAGCAGGGGGTCCGGGGT
>CAYNSQ010000029.1:0-6897 GCA_964400155.1 uncultured Candidatus Saccharibacteria bacterium | reverse complement strand
GCGTTACCACCGGAACCTTGGGTAACATTAGCATTGGTAACACTCAAACCACGCCAGGCAATAGAACCAGCGGTAGAACTGTTGATGGCACCGGCGGATGCTAAGTTGAGTCCGTTTATAACAGATGTACCAGAGGTAGATGTTAAGGCGGCAGTCTCTAATTTAATATCTTGTACGGTTGTTCCGGCCGTAATTGTCCCTTGTACAACTTGCAACCCGTTCCAGGTGCCTCCTGCTGTTGTACCACCGGTCAAGTCTATTCGTTGGGCGCTAGCTTCAACAGCAGCCGCTCCGCCAAAATAACTTATTTGTAGACCGCTTACTCCCGCTGTAGTAACAGCTTGACCACTGTTTGTTATATCTAACATATCGGCAGTTGGTACTACTGAAGCATTAATTTGAAGACCATAGTCCCCGGCTTCTGCAACACTTAGTTGCAGTCTGTCAGTCGAAGTACTCTTGGTTATAACGCCTCCTGAAGAACCAAATGGCGAACCACCTGCACCAGCATCAACACCACAATCCCATTCAAAGTTAGTGTTGTCCCATTTCAACACATCACCTGCCGCACAACCTCTTATAAGAGAAAGTTCGCCACCGACTAATTCCAGTCCAGATACCGAACTAGTGCTACTGCCGTCGGCTGCAGTTGTGTCCAGCCTTAACTGCAAAGCTCCACTTGAAACAGCTAGGCCGTCTCCCGTGAAGTCATTAATACTATCGCCTCCAGCAATAATGAAACTATCTGCATCTAGTGTGAAGGTGACATCGTTGGTACCACTTGGTGTAAAGGAAGTCGCACCGTTGAACGCCTCTGTACCAGTCCATGTTAGTGAGGCTGTTTGGTCGATACTCAAGGTTAAAGCGGCTGCGTTAGAAGCTGCTGCGCCGCCAGTCAAACCACCATTGGTTGCCACGCTAGCAACGTAGTTACCGGTAAAAGTTCCGGCCGTACCAGAGGTAGAGACACAGGCAACATTTGAAATACAAATATTCCCAGAGGCTACGTCAGGCAGGGTGAATGTGTGATCAGATGTAGGGTTAGTAATAGCTATGAAAGTTTCGCTAGTATCAGCAGCACTTCCCTCAAAAACAAGTCCGGACTGGCCAAAAACAGCGGCATTTGAAGCAAGACCAACATCACCGCTCAGGGCTTGAGAATAGTCAAAACCAAGTGTTAAAGCTGCTCCTTCACTACCAGCAGACCCACCAGTCAAACCAGTTAAAGCTGAAGTGTTGGCGCTGGCGACATAGTTACCAGTGGTTTCAGTTGACAGTGTAATACAGTTAGTTGATGCACATGTTACATCTGCTGCCGTAACAACACCTGTGCCGTCTACTTTGAATACAGAACTTGGAGTATCGATGTAGTTGGTATAACCAGTGCCGGCAAAAACCAGTCCATTGGTGATTGTACCGGCTGTTCGGTTGATTCTAATGCCATTGGTTAGTGTTCCCGCCCCTGTTTGGTCCACTAAAAGACCGTTGGTTACAGTTTCAGCCGCATTGGCGTTATTGAGATAAGCTAGCGCATCAGGTACACCAACATTCGCTCCATTGTCATTGTTGGTAATTGCCAAGCCGTATAAAGTACCGGTGCTTGCAGCAGCGTTATCGGTGATACTGATGTTTGCTATGTTGATAGTTGCATCGGTAGCAGAGGTGTAATTAACTTGTAGGTTACTGTCAGCATCTGTTGTAAATACACTGTCGCCTGCTCCTGCTGGTGCCAAAACTATGTTGCCAGAGTTAGGATTTACTGTAAAGACATCTGTAGCAGAGTTTTGAACGGCGAATCGGCCGTTGGTGCTACAAGAAGTCACACACTGCAAGTTGAACAGAACATTAGCATCGGTAGCCGTGTCGGCAGCATTTACTAGCAAATCGTGTGTATCAGTGGTGGTGATTGTATCGAAGTTATCATAAGCCGATTGTAATGTTGCTCCAGATGGACTAGTAGTGGTCGAATTATATTCAACTGACCAATAGACGGTAAAATCATTGGTCCCGGTTGGCAGAAATCCCGCATTAGTATCTACAGCAACACCAATTGTATCGCCTTGTGAAAAACTAACAACACCGGGATCTAGAGCGGTGGATGATTGTCTATTGGTTGTAGAATCCATAGGGCAAGCTGAGGCACCAGTTGATACCCCGTTAACTCGCCATCTTAGATTAAATGTACCAGCAGTAATTACGGCATTATTTTTTACCAAACAAGTTCTAAAACTCCCGCTTTTAGGTGCAGTAAAACCAGTGACTCCAGCAGTGTTTGATACACCTGTAGCAGATGTAAATACTAGAGTTTCGGCAGCAACTCCTGTTGAGCTAGCAGCTACGTTAGCAAGACCGGAAGTAAATGTGGCAGTTGAGTTGGCTGTACCAGATATACAATCAGCCCAGGCGCTGTTTTGGTAACAGCGGAATTTATTGGTGGTTGAGTTGTAATACATTGCACCATTGCTTCCAGAAGACGGATCGGCAGTAGCCGAATCAACAATTAGCTGTGTTGTGTTGCCATTAGTGCCGGTAGCATTTCCGACTATCAATCTGTTATTTGTGGTATCTGCAGTCAATAACGTGTCAGCTGCACTGGCACTCTGCAGCTGGAAGGCAGCCGTGGAGTTGTTAGTAGGTGCGATTATTAGCCCAGTATTGCTAGAACCACTTGGATTGATGTTAATTCCACCGGTACCACCACGAATTGTGGTAGTTGAAGTAGAACTACTTGAACCCAGCACAAGAGTACTTACGCCTGTTGCACTGGATGCGATGTTAACTTGCTGAGTACTTGATGCCCCGGCATTAGCACCAATGTTGATGATGCTGGTGCTAGTACCACTGTACTGCCCCAGGGTGATTGTGCCAGTCTGAGCGGTAGAACCAAGTACGATTGTTGACGTAGCTACCGACGGTGTAACAGATAACGCGCCACCGTTATCAACCACTAAGACGTCTGAGCCGGCTTTTTGAAGCTGGACTATGTTGGGTGTTAGCGAAGCATTGTTTTTGTTGATGAAGATAGAAGGATTAGAAATTGAAGTGTCGGTTTGCACACCTTGAGCTAACTGTAAGAAGTTAGCGGCAGTTAGACCCCCCAATTGGGCTGAGTTAAGAGCATAAGGCGTAGAAGTTAGACGTTTGAATTGGGTCATTTCGCCGTCCCAGGTGGGTGTTGGGGTATTTGCAGTTCCGCCAATGTTAATTGACAACCACAAAGTGTCTTGGTTCCAGTCAACACTTGTGCCAAAAGCGGTTAGAGAACCGAGGTTTACCGAAAAATAACCGTTTTTAATGGTTACGCGGTTGGTCTGGATGTAAGTCTCTGTCCATTTCAATGTTCCTCCACAAGGAGCAGACCCGCCAGAGACACAACCGTTGCCGTCTTGGTACACCTTAAATTCCATATTGTAGAGACCGTCGGCAACCACGGCCCCGCTGATATCTAGTAGTCTACCTTGGTAATTAAGCTGCTGGTTAGTCCCGGCGGCGGCTTGTGTGTGATTTGTGAAAACTGCTGAATAAAAAACAAAGCTAAACACGACTATCAAAGCCGCAATTAGCCCATACTTTTGCTTAGCGCTGGTGCGCATATTTTTCACTGTTTTTTTGTGTTTATTTTTGCATTTCTGCTACTAACAGATTACCCAATCTGTTAAAAAACAACAAGTATTATATGGCTATAAAATTCAACTAATTTGTAGTATTAATTACAATTCTAAGAAGTTAATAGTCAATTTTTTATGTAGACTATTCTACTACACTTTTCTTTTCAAAAGTCCTGCTCTTTTGAGCAAAACAAACTCAAAACGCTCACCCAGCCAAAACAAAGTTACGGCCGTTATGCTAACCGCATAAATCGGCCATATTAAATCTACCAGACTTTTTGGTGGACTTAAAAACCGACCTGTGCTGGTACCCGTGATAGTTGAACCGCCAATTAGCACGGCTGTTTCAGCACCGGCTGTATTACCTTTGGCGTCCTTAACGTTAACTTTTATTTGAAATATATCGGAGTGGTTATATTTGTGGGTAAAACTAACCGATCCGGCACTTGCAACCGGTACATAGTCTTGCCCGCCATCACCCCAGTTAATATTTAAAGCATACGGAGCTATTCCGCCTTCAATGGTAGCTGTAAGATCAAACCGTTGATTTGTGGCAAAACCAGCCATATCCGAACTTATAGTAACCTCTAGTCCATCACCACCTCGCCTCGGTCCAGCTGAACTCGGTGGATTGTAAAAGGCATTGACTGCTTCGGAATTCGGACCAAATTGAAAAAGGTTATCCAAAGTTCTGATTACAAAGTTGTTTTTGCCTGGCACCAAGTCTACCGTGGCGGCAAATTCGCCCCTGATACAGGCAACCGCGTCAACTGCTTTATGGTTGCGATAAATTTGAACGAATTTATTTAGTTGACAGGTTCCAGAAACGACTATTGGCGAAGTAGTAAAAACTTGTCCAAAGTACGGCTTTAAAATAACAGCTGGTTGAGACGGTGGAATTTGCTTGACCAAACCACCCAGTTGCACACTACCTTGGCCGGTTTGGATATAGGCATTGGCTTTTAACTGATGGGTTGCAATTGCCACAATCACCCCTGTTACGAACATAATTACTACCAAAACGCCACGCGAAGTGTGTTCTACCGCCAACATCTTGCCGGTATGTTTTTTGTGGCTAAGGTGCAATTTTTTGTGCAGTAGGCTTTGTTTTTTCTTAGCCACCCAATTTTACCCTTATTTTATTTTTTAGAGTCTTTTTTAGTGCTTGTAGAGGCCTTTTTAACAGCTCGTTTTACATAGAGCCTAATTAATACCACAACTAGGGCAATAACGCCTATAACAAGCGCTGTAGCCTTAAGCGGGATTACCCAAAAACTAATAGTCTGGTTTAGGGTTTTTCCAGAGTATTGAATGTTAACTTCGGCCTTGTAGTAACCAAGGAGATTCTTCTTATCTAAAGTCTGTTCAAACCGCCTGACACTATCAGGAAGTACGTTACCGCCATTTGGGTTAACGCTAAGTACCTTTACTTCTTTACCGAAAGTGTTTGTTACCCTTACTGTGCCGGTGGGTTTGAAGTGAGTGTTACCCTCGTTACGTATCCTTTCGACAAAGGTAATTGGACCTTTTTGGAAAAAACTACCTCTCTCACCATTTTGACTAGTGTAGAAATCAGCAAGATAGGATTTATCAACAACATCACCGGAAACATTGATAAGCACTAGAGTACCGACGCTGGCAGACAGTGCTACTCCTGTAGAATCAATGCCGGGGGCAGCTGCAGTAAAGCGAATAACACCGTAGTGACCACCAGGACTGGCATTAACTGGTACATTTATGGTAACCGTTTCGGTTTTGGCTTCTCCGGGGGCTATTGTAAGAGTATCTAAGTCAGTTACCCAACCTTCTATAGAATAAGGGCTTTTTTCTTTATTCTGATCAAGTAGCAACTTAGCTTGTCCCTCTTCACCCTGGGCTACAAAGTCGTTTACCTGAGGTGTAGCCTCTAGAGTCTGTTTTGTTACGTTTCGTACTTTAATGTTTGCAGTTAAGGTTTTACCGGGGTCGGTATTGAGTTCTATAAGTGGTGGCGAGATTTCGAGTCCCTGTCCGGCTGATTGTGCCGAAACAACAGCAACTGGCAATAATAAGATGGCAGCGTAGATGCCAAGTGGTAATAATTTGATTAGCTTTTTGATAATTCTTCCCCTCCTTATCTAGAACATGTTAATGAGTATTGTAACTCAAAATAAACTCAAAATAATAACATTTTTATTTTAGAATATTGCCGTACAGATGTAAGTAAGTGTTGTAGTATATGTTCCGGCTTGCTGAGAACCAGGTACATTAACGATGTAACTTGCTGTAAAAGTATTGGCATTAGTAGCACCAGTAGCACTAGCAACAGTATCACCTGTAAAGTGCCTAAAGTTGTCTACTGTACCGTAGTTAGTGCCATAATTGGCTGTACCGCTACCCGTCCTATCCGTTCCTACAGAAGGCGTTGCGTTGGCTCTGAAGTTTACACCAAATTGCGCAGAGCCGGTCGAAGATGTAGTAGCCGCACCGTTAGCAGACTGAGTACCCATAGCTGCAATTGTTGGACTACCTCCACAAGCACCACAAGTGAGGGTTGTACCATTTAATGTCACAGTATATCCAGAACTACCGTTTGTGGAAGCGGCAAAAACAGATGTGCCAGTCGTGGTTGATGTGCTAGAAAATGTACCAAAGTTGACACTACTGCCGGCTACTGTGGCGCAGTTTTGACCTGTTATGGAAGTGCCTGTACAGAAAACGAGGCTCTCATCCATTGTCCCTGTTAGTGTAATCTGCTGTGAGGTGCTTGCAGCTACAACTCCGTTGTCTGCTGCTGTAGTAAAGTTGTTTCCGGTATAGGTGTTAATGCGTACGTAAAAAGTTGCGTTGGTAGAGTTAGGATTGGTTACAGTGTTAAATGTAACAACTACAGGGTTTGAGCCTGAGTTACTGGCTGAGTTGTTTTTGATTCCTAAGAACTGTGCACCACCGGCACCGGCGTTATCTATAGCCCAGCCGGTTTGGTTGGACCCGTTATAGGTAAGCGAACTAAATGTAGCACCGCTGTTAGACCAGCTACCAGGGGTATTACATGTACCGCTAGCTGCATCACAAACTTGAAAAGAGATACCCTTTAAGACGTTTGATGATGCTTCATTAAAGGTAAATGTCCAAGTGGCTGCTGTGTTGCCAGCAGATGTGCTAAGGGCTAGAGAACGACTTGTGAGACTTCCTGCCAATACGTGCATTGTCAGCAAGTTGCCCAGAATAAGAGTCAGGGCAAGTGTAAGTGCGACAAATCTTTTGGTGTAGTTTAGGGAAGCTACTTTTATCATCGTATTTTTAGAAG
>CAYNSQ010000028.1:0-6932 GCA_964400155.1 uncultured Candidatus Saccharibacteria bacterium | reverse complement strand
TGGAGCAAGGACTCACTACATAGACGGTGTCACCCTAGTACAAGCCAGCCAAGGCTTAGCCTTTAGCAATGACGCTGACAACATACAAGTAGATAGCTACCTAAACAATATCACCCTAAACGGCGGCAACACCGGTGAGATACAGACTTGGAAACAAAACGCCAATTCGCTTCCAACAAACACTTCCAGCAACCAAGCAGTTACTGCATATGGATATACTTATGTGGTTGGCGGTGCAAGCCAATTAGCATCAATTCAAAGAGCGCGAGCAAACGCTGATGGTTCATTAGGATCTTGGACGACTCAGTCTAGCTTGATACCGGATGGCGGTCGAGAATATCACTACTCAGCAACTTACAATGGCTACCTGTATATTTTTGGCGGCGATGATGGAACGACAATCAAGTCAACAGTTTACTATGCAAAAATTAACCCAGCTGACGGCTCAGTTGGTGCCTTTACTGCAACTACAGCACTTCCTGACATTCGAAGGGCTCCGAGCGGAGTTATAGTAAATGGCTATGTATATGTTCTTGGTGGTGCAAACAATACAATTGCAAGCCCAACCAACCAGACCACCGTTTACTACGCCAAGCTAAATGCTGACGGAACAGTTGGCTCTTGGAACACCACCACTGCGTTGACTGCAATCTATGCTACAGGTGTTCGTTCGCTAAATGTGGCAGCAGCTAACGGTGCAATTTATGCTATTGGTGGTCGAACAACTACTGCTGTCTCAAACGTTTCATATGCAACCGTAAACGCAGACGGAACAATAAATTCCTGGACTGCTACTACTGCTCTGCCTGTTGTTGATGATTCCACATCCGCTGTAGTGGCGAATGGTTATGTCTATATAGTAGCCGGCTATCAAACAGGCGTTGCTGCTGCGAGAACGGTGGTATACGCTAAAATCAATGCTGATAATACAGTTGGTGCTTGGCAGACTAGCGCAAATCCTTTGCCTAAAGCTAGGGCAGAGCTCCCAGTTATTCTGTCTAATGGGTACTTATATGCCCTTGGTGGCTGGGATGGAGCTGCTACTAGCAGCACCGTCTACTATGCATCATTACCTAGAACTCTGATTGGCGGCTCTTTGGACTTGGTGGGCTTATCGGGTCAAGGATTAACTGGGCTAGCTGACTTCAGTAGCGGCAGTGTAGGCGGCAGCCTAACAGCCGGCAATACCAAGATAATCGGCAGCCTTGAAGTTGCCGGCCAGGCTAACTTTGCGCAAAATGTATCAATTGCTGGCAGCGCCAATGTTGGAGGCACCGGCCTAACAGTCCGCCCATCTAGCGACTCCACCCAAGGCTTCCAGGTGACTGACAAACTAGGCAATAGCATAGTCAACGTCAATACCGTTTCCACCAGTAACCTAATACTCAATGGAAGTTTTGAAGAAACCAGCACCACTAACAATGTAGCTGGATGGGAAAAGGAAACTGGCGTGGAAACCCAGTTCCTAACCTCTGCAACTAACCCATCAGTTGGTCTGCGCTCCCTGCAAGTCACGACCACCACTGCAGGCTCCAGGCAAGGAGTCTACTATCGTATTCCAATGGAGCCTAATACTACCTATACATATAGCGCATATTTATCGTTAAGCACTAACAACGGTGCTACAGTGGGCGGCTCAGCATATGAATTCAGACCATACATCTCCGGAACCCATCAGAGCTGTTCTGCTGGTAATGGTGGAACCGGATTAACCCTCACCTCTACTCCCACAAGGTATACCTGTACATTTACCACCGGCTCTGCCGTATCTTACGATGATGATGTATCTGTCGCTAGGGCGGCAACGGACACCACAATTCGCTCTATCCATATAGACGGCGCTATGCTGGAGTATGGCTCCCCTGCCAGCAACACCTACCACGACAATGGCCTAACCCTAACCAACCAAGTCGCCAACCCATCATTTGAAAATGGCAATACTGATGGCTGGAGTGTGGTCGGCAGTAGTACGCAGTTTGGCATTGACGGAAATTATGGTCGAGCGCTTTTTGGCAATAATTCGCTTGGATTTATCCCTACAGTCACCACTACTGACGCTGTCAAATACGCAGTGCCACTATCAGCTAACACTCAGTACTCCATGAGTTTTTGGGTTAAAGTAACTGCCAATTCTACAATAATGCCCGGTCGGCAAGATAACGGTTCAAACAACGACTGTGCCTCCATAAGCGCCACTACCAGCTGGCAACAGTTTAGCTGTACCTTTACTACTGGTGCGACAGTAAATAGCTCAACTAACATCTATATTAGAAACAGCGGTGGTTCATCAGAAACCTGGTTCATTGACGGTGTCACCCTTGTCCAAGCTAGTCAAGGACTTTCCTTCACTCCAACAGCGGACAACATAGACGTAGATTCCTTCCTCAACAACATTACTCTTAACGGCAATAATAAGGGTGAAATACAGCCTTGGAAATCAGCTACTTCTATACCTGTGAGTAGAGCAAACGCAAGTACAGCTTATGCCAACGGTTATGTATATGTAATTGGTGGAGGACCAGACGATGTATCAGCTAACCAAACATCTACTGTCTACTATGCCAAACTAAAAGCCGACGGCACAATTGCAACGGGTGGTTGGTCTACTACAACCCCACTACCGCAAGCTAGGTTTTTCCATGACAGTACCGTTCTTAACGGCTACTTGTACGTAGTTGGCGGAGTAAATACTAGCGATGTCGACCAGAGCACTGTGTATTACGCTAAATTAAATAGCGATGGCACGGTTGGTGCATGGAATACCTCAACTCCTATACCGCAGATACTAGATGAACACAAGTTACTTAGTTACAGAGGATATTTATACGTTGTCGGAGGTTCTAATGGATCCTCCCAAACAACAGTGTATTATGCAAAAGCCAATGCTGATGGGACTATTGGGTCATGGGGTACGTCCAACATGAACACTGCCAGACAGCATGCTTATGCTTTTGTAGCTAACGGCTACTTGTACGCTGTTGGTGGTAATGGGCTGACTTCAATTGAATCATCACCTCTAAATACTTCAACAGGTGCACCCGGTACTTGGACCTATTTAGACTCACCCAATACCTTACCATTCTCCTGGGCGCCACACGGTGGGGCAGTGGTTAATGGCTACTTATATCTAATAGGTGGCTGGAACGCAGACACTGGCGCGGGTGTAAGTAGTACATATTTTGCGCAAATCACAAGAGATGGAGATCTTGGAGTCATGCAGCCTAGCAACTTCTCATTACCTGGTGCACGGTGGGATCATCGCTCAATTGTAGCTAATGGCTATCTTTACACACTTGGTGGCCAGTTGTCTGGTGGCGTTGATGGTAGCGTGTATTACACCTCTACCTCCCGTGTATCGTTGAATAGCAGTCTAGACCTGGTTGGCCTTAGTGACGGCAATCTAGCTGACGGCGGCGACTTTAGCCAAGGCAGCATTGGCGGTGGTCTAACCGCTGGCAACACCAAGGTAGTTGGCAGTCTAGAAGTTGCTGGCCAAGCCAGCTTTGCTCAAAACGTCAGCATTGGTGGCTCTGCCACAGTCGGCGGTTCTGGTCTGGCAGTAGTACCAAATGCTGACTCCACCTCCGGCTTCTCCGTAGCTGATAAACTTGGCAACAAAGTTATCAACGTTAATACGGTCGCTACTGACAATCTATTGTTTGATGGGAACTTTGAGGGTGCTGCCGCCAGCAATATATACGGTAATGGTGCTTGGGCTAGAGTATCTACTACTGAAACCGTAACCACTACTACATCAAGTAAAGTCTTTGGTGCGCAGTCATTGTCTGTAGCGCCAAGTGCTGCCGCCACCGACCAAGGTATTCGTTACGTTTATGCATTTAAGCCAAATACAACGTACGTCTTCAGCGCTTACATTTCTGGCGGTGCGGGCACTGCCAACTATGCAATGTATGCTCACTGGGGTAGCACAGACGTTACTTGTGCTAACGGTGGTAGCAACAGCTCTACGGGTGCCACTAGCGGCTTGACCTTCCCAGTTTCCACACCAACTTTATACACTTGCCAATTTACTACAGGAACAGCGGTAACAGCTGCTGACTATGTACAAATTCTGCGTAAAAGCACATCCACCAGCACAACAGCAATATTGATTGACGGTGCAATGATTCAGCAAGCCAGCACTGTTAGTGCATATGCAGACCCAGGCTTCAGTCTAAGTAACCTGGTAGCCAACCCAAGCTTTGAACAAGGTCACACCAACGGCTGGGCTGCTAAAGGTACTATGGGTACAGCACCAGCTTTGAGTGTTGACTTCCCGCTTTATGGCGCTAACAACTACAAGATTGTAACGGGGACAAACGGAAGTAACCGTGGTATTGCCTACAGTGTGCCTTTGCAAGCCAATACCCAATACTCATTGTCTCTGTGGGCTAGAACAGATACTGGTACTACTGCAAGTGTATTTGGTCTTGGACGCCAAGAGAACGGCAGTGATGTAACTACTAGTTGTTCTACCACTTTGGCAATAACTGCTACCTGGACTCAATACAGCTGTATCTTTACGACTGGCGCTACAATTAACACAGCCACCAATGTCTACTTCTACCAGTCATCTGCTAATACTTCTAGCTACAATATCTATGTGGACGGTGTAACATTTGTTCAAGCATCACAAGGTCTAGCATTCAGTAACCCAGCTGACAATATTGATGTGGATAGCTACCTAAACAACATCACCCTAAATGGTGGTAACACTGCTGAGATACAGCCATGGAAGTTAAACGGCAATGCATTGCCAGCGGCTCGTCATGATGGCGACACCGCCTACTACAACGGCTATGTGTACTATGTGGGTGGTCAGAATCCGACCAACACAACTCACGATGACATCTACTATTCCAAAGTGAATGCCGATGGTAGCTTGGGTTCATGGTCTACAGAAAGTGATCTACTTCCTGCTAACAGAGCTCAGTTGGGGGTATTTACTTACAATGGGTATCTGTACGCTCTTGGGGGTAAAAGCGCCGGTACCAGTACTGCTACAACCACTATTTACTACACCAAACTAAACCCCGATGGCAGTACTCAAGCTTGGCAAACCAGCTCAAGTGTTCTGCCTGCGGCACGGGCCGAAACAAAACCGTTTATATATAACGGATTCGTCTATGTACTTGGTGGTGCTGACGGCAACTCCGACCAGGCCGGTGCCACTACTTACAGCACCACCTATTACGCTAAGATTAATGCCGATGGTACTTTTGGAAGTTGGAATACAACTACTGCTCTAACAACGGCAGTTGGCTCCATTCAACCAACTGTCGCCAACGGTTACGTATATATTATTGGTGGCATTGATACAAATGGTAATACTGTAAACACCAGCTACTACGCCAAGCTCAACACTGACGGTACAATTGGAAGTTGGACTGCTGATACAGACACTCTGCCAACAGCACGCGGTGGCGGGGGCGCTGGCGTTTCTAATGGCTCTATTTACTACGTTGGCGGCTGGATAAGTGGTGGGCCAAGTACACAAAGGAGTGTCTACTACTCTCCACTTAACAGCGACGGTAGCATAGGAGCCTGGACCACTAGTGTCTCATCCCTGCCTGCTGCTCGGGACAGTGTGAGTTCTCTTATAATAGTGAATGGCTATCTATATGTACTTGGTGGAGCGGGTGGTGGCACCTCTGTCTCCTCGGTCTACTATGCATCCACCGCACGCACTACTTTAGGTGGAAATTTAGACTTGGTGGGATTGTCTGGCGAAAACTTATACGAAGGTGGCTCTGGCGGCAGCCTGACCGCCGGCAATACCAAGATAATTGGTTCACTAGAGGTTGCTGGTATGTCTAACTTCTCCCAGAGCATTGCTGTGAATGGTGCTATTTACCTAAATACCATCGGTACCAATACCAGCCAAACTATATTCAATGCCAACAACTCTACTGGCACTAGCATCTTCAAGATTCAGTACCTGAGCGACCAATTTGGTGGTCTTGCTGAAACTGGAGCATTTATTGACAATACCAGCTACTATGGTCAAGAGTTTGCCGCTGACACCACAGCTTCAATTACAGCAGATAGTGCTACCGTGGTTGGTGATGATGGTAAGTGGTATTTTGATACAACCGCCACTACAGGGACCTATGTTCAGCAAGATCAAACTAATGGCTATGGTGCCACAGGAGTGACAACAACTGGTACTGATATTGGTGCAGGTATATTCTTCGGAGAAGCCCAAAACAACCTTAGTACTGTATTTGCTAAGGCAAATCGACCAGTGCTACAAATGAAGGTTCGTAACACGGACGGTGGTACCACCGGTAACGATGTGGTCTGGGGCTTCATGAACCAGGCTACAGCACCTATTACTAATGATGCACTACCAGCTAACGGGATATTTTTCTGGAGCAACAACACTACAACCTGGACTGGCGTGGTTAGGAGCGGAAGCGCCAACGTGGGAACGGCAACTTGTACAGGGACTATAAGTACCACCCAATTTGCTATTGGTCGAATTGTTGTACTCGATGCCAGTACCGTACAATTCTGGATCGACTACGACACTTCTAACGGAGTTAACTTTACACTTTGTGGAACTGTCTCAGGTGCTAACCCTTCAGCGGCCCTTGGTATAGGTGGTTATATATCGCACACGGGTACAACGGCTACAAGTATGGATTTTGATTATGCTAGAGTGTGGCAGGACGATCCGCTAGATGCTGCACCGCCAGATAACCAGCCAGTTTCGGACGGCACCGGTGATGATATTGAAGTACTTGAGGCAGCGCCTCTAGCAACTGAAAATCCAGGTGATCAAGTAGCTCGGATAGGACTAATCAACTTCCAAAATGCTACGGCAGACGACTTTATTTTCGAAAATGATGTCTATGTTCGTGGTACGTTGTTTGCTGATAAGATTGTGGCCAATCAAATTGAAGGCCTAGAAATCTTTACTGACCAAATTT
>CAYNSQ010000027.1:0-7015 GCA_964400155.1 uncultured Candidatus Saccharibacteria bacterium | reverse complement strand
CAGGGTTGCCCCCATTGTGGAAAATTCCCTACTGCTGCCTCCCGTAGGAGTCTGGACCGTGTCTCAGTTCCAGTCAGGCTGATCATCCTCTCAGACCAGCTACAGATCGTCGCCTTGGTAAGCCATTACCTTACCAACTAGCTAATCTGACGCAGGCCGCTCCCAAAGCGCATAAATGCTTTGCTCCGAAGAGAATATGCGGTATTAGACACCGTTTCCGGTGCTTATCCCTCACTTTGGGGTACGTTCCTACGCGTTACTCTGCCGTCCGCCGCTCGCCATCATTCCTCACTGAAGTGATGAATCCATTTACCATTTTCCATTTACCATTTTCCATACGTTTTCCATTTACCTTTTCCATGACAATCATGGATAACGGATCACAGATAATGCATGGTGAACGGTAAAAGGTTAACGGTTAACGGTTCCTCGCCTCGGTGAGAAACATGTTGCCGCTCGACTTGCATGTATTAGGCACGCCGCCAGCGTTTATCCTGAGCCAGGATCAAACTCTTCAAAAAATAGTTTAACCTTTAACTTAAGATCAAAACAAACGTTGGTTTTTAAAATATAAAACCAACAAAACTGACGTTTTTTACCTTCAACAATTTCAAGCCAAAGCCTGAGCCTGTCGAAGGCTGATTTGCACTACTCAAATTTTCAATGATCGTATTTTGAAGTGTCTCTCTAAGGAGTTCCAGCCCTTTATATCGATTGGGCTGGACTGCTCGCATTTCCCTGTAGTCCAAAATGGGACCACCAAAAAAGCATGCAGCACCAAAATAGCTGGACTAATGATAACCGATAACCAACCAATCTGTCAATCGATGAAATATGAGACAACCCGCTTATGTACTTATTTACAACATTCTCTGCCATTTAACTTCTTATGATTAAGCCACCAGGAAGCACTGAAGACTTCCACCCTTTTAGTACCATGTGCGTGCTCTCCGCTATATGCGGATTGAGCCCATGTGCGTACCTTCCCCATGTCAAAACCCTTGATACGGGGTTTTTAATTCCAAAAGAACGTTATTAATTTAAGGACTGATTTAGCTATGCTTTTGGTTTGTCTTTTGTGCTTTTTGGAGCTGGTTTTTTAGCTTCTTCTTTGGCTGGTTTTGCTTCAACTGATACATCATTTTCGTCTTCGTCTTCTTCGGACTCATCAACTTTCTCAACTAGCGCCAACGAGGCAACGCTGTCGCCGTCGTTGAGGCGCATTATCCGTACACCCTGAGTGGCGCGACCCAGCTCGGATATGTCTTTTAGACCAAGGCGAATAGTTTGGCCGCTGGTGCTGATAATGATAACTTCTTGATCGTCGCCAACTAGTGACTTAACACCTATTAACTTGCCAGTCTTGGTATTGACAACAGCCGAGCGGATGCCGACTCCACCTCGCTTGTGCGGAGTAAACTGCGATATTTTGGTACGTTTGCCGTAGCCATTCTCTGAAATTACGAAAATCTGGGAGTTTTCTTCAACTAGGTCCATACCAATAACTTGGTCGCCGGCACGCAGTCGAATACCTCTTACACCGCGGCTAACTCGTCCCATTGGACGTGCTTCAGACTCGTGGAAACGAATAGCCTGACCTTGAGCAGTAGAAATAACTACCTCATTGTCGCCGGTTGTCATGCGTATCCATTTGAGTTCGTCGCCCTCGTCTAAGTTAATTGCAATAAGGCCGGTTTGGCGAACGTTCTGATACTGCTCAAACGGAGTTTTCTTAACGACTCCGCGGACTGTACACATAAGTAGGTGCCCTTTTCCAGCCTCTACCTTGCTGACATTAATAACACTGCTCACTATTTCCTCAGGGCCTAATTGCAATAAGTTAACAAGAGCAATTCCTTTGGCATTCAGCCCGACTGCCGGCACTTCATAAGTCTTGAGCCTGAAGACTCTTCCCTTGTTGGTGAAGAACAACAAGAAGTCATGTGTTGATGCATTTACAACGTGTTCAATGACATCTTCTTCGCGTGTAGCCATTCCTCGTTTACCTTTGCCGCCACGACCTTGTCTTCGGTAATCAGCAATTTGAGAGCGTTTAATATAGTTAGCTGATGTAAGTGTTACTACAACTTGTTCGTCTGGCACTAAGTCCTCGTCACTCATTTTACCTAGTTCTGAGGCAACTACTTTAGTGCGTCGTTCGTCACCAAACTGCTTCTTCATTTCCAGTAATTCGTCTTTGATAATTTTGAGTATCTTTTTTTCATCAGCTAGGATAGCTTCCAGCTCGCTGATCAATTTTATTAGTGCAGTAAGTTCGTCTTCAATTTCTTTGCGTTGCAAGCCAGTCAGACGACGCAGCTGCATCGCCAAAATAGCTTGGGCTTGAATTTGTGACAGCTTAAACTTCTTGATAAGTTCTGCCTCAGCCTCTTCAACTGTCTGACTGGCTCGGATAACTTTGATAACTTCATCAATGTGGTCTAGAGCAATTTTGAGGCCTTCTAGGATGTGGGCGCGGTCTTTAGCCTTACCTAGTTCATATTCAGTCCGACGACGGACTACAACTTGGCGGTGTTTGATATATTCATTGATGATGTCTTGCAAACCAAGCACCCTAGGCTGAATGCCGTCTACCAGTGCCAACATGTTGTAGTGGAAAGTCTGTTGCAGTGGTGTCAGTTTATAAAGCTGGTTGAGTAACTTCTTTGGGTAGGCGTCTTTTTTAAGATCAATTACGACTCTAACAACACCACGGGCGGTTTCGTCCCTAAGGTCGCGAATGCCCGATATCTTCTTTTCTTTATACAAATCGGCAATTTTTTCCATCAAGCCGGCTTTGTTAACACCGTAAGGAACCTCAGA
The DNA here is from genome assembly GCA_964400155.1 of uncultured Candidatus Saccharibacteria bacterium. Taxonomy (GTDB): domain Bacteria; phylum Patescibacteriota; class Saccharimonadia; order Saccharimonadales; family UBA10212; genus JAYTJL01. Next base: position 4,192 of record CAYNSQ010000027.1, on the reverse strand, counting down.
TATAACAATCTGATTTACGCCCTTTTTGTTCTCTTCTACGTTAGCTACACCGCGGACTACCACACCGCCTCTACCTGTGGCTAGAGCCGTTCGAATAGAGTCCTTTCCATATATAATACCGCCAGTCGGAAAGTCCGGACCTTTAACAAACTCCAACAAATCATCCAGAGTGGACTGTGGTTTGTCTATCATGCAAACAGTTGCGTCAATGACTTCAGAGATGTTGTGCGGTGGGATATTGGTAGCCATACCAACGGCAATACCAATCTGGCCGTTTAGCAGTAAGTTGGGCAATTTGGCCGGCAGGACTTCTGGTTCTTGTTCGCTACCGTCGTAGTTATCCCGGAAATTGACCGTTTCTTTATCAATATCTTCCAGTAGAGCCTGGCCGGCTTTGGCCATGCGGGCCTCGGTGTAACGCTGTGCAGCCGGTGGGTCGCCGTCCATGCTACCAAAGTTACCCTGTCCGTCAACTAACAGATAGCGAGTCGACCAGTCTTGAGCCAGCCGAACCATAGCATCATAAATTGCAACATCACCGTGCGGGTGGTATTTACCCATCACATCACCTGTGATACGAGCGCTTTTGACAAATTTGCTACCCGGTTTCCAGCCGTTTTTGTCCATAGAATACAAAATTCGACGGTGCACCGGTTTTAGTCCGTCACGCACATCTGGAAGCGCTCTTGCGACTATCACGCTCATGCTATAGCGCAAATAGCTGTCTTCCATGACATCTTCTACAGTGCGCAGTTCTACAGTCTTACTATGATCAGAAGAAATGTATTCGGCATTGTCATTGACATTGTCAGGGTTGGAGAAAACCTCACCAGAGTCTTTGCGTTCGTCTTTCAAAATATCATCATTTTCCATCTTAGACGTCCAAATCTTTCACGAATTTTGCTCTTGTCTGTATAAAGTTCTTGCGCAGTTCTACTTCTGTTCCCATCAACTTGTTGAATATTGCATCGGCTTTTTCGGCATCTTCCAGTCTTACCTGCACAAGCACGCGGTTTTCAGGGTTCATGGTAGTCTCCCATAACTGTTCGGCGTCCATTTCACCAAGACCTTTGTAGCGTTGAATGTCAGTTAAACCAGCTTGTTTTTTGCGGTCAGTGGCATCATCAACTTTAGTACCTTTGTCTATTCGCCCGGCAATCATTTTGTCTACAAGACTGTCGCGTTCAGCATCTGAATATGCGTAGGTTCGTTTGTTGGTGCCAGACTTCAATAAGTAAAGCGGCGGTTTTGCCAAATACAGATATCCTCCATCAATAATTGGTCGCATGTGGCGGAAGAAAAATGTCAAAAGCAAGGTAGAAATGTGGCTACCGTCTACGTCGGCGTCGGTCATGATGATAATGCGGTGATATCGAAGTCCATCCATGCTAAATTGCTCTTCAATGCCCACACCAAGTGCCTTAATTAAGGTAACAATTTCATTGTTGGCTAGCATTTTATCTAGACGGGCACGTTCTACATTTAAGACCTTGCCTCTTAGCGGTAGAATGGCTTGGGTTTTGCTGTCTCGGCCAGACTTGGCACTACCACCGGCGCTGTCACCTTCTACGATGTAAAGTTCTGAATCAGCCGGGTTACGGCTGGAACAATCAGCCAGTTTGCCTGGAAGGCCACTGCCTTCTAGTACGCCTTTTCTAATGATGTTATCGCGGGCTGCTCGGGCAGCTTTGCGGGCACGAGCCGCCAACAGACCTTTGTTGACAATTTTACGGGCTACATTGGGGTGTTCTTCCAAAAAGTAATTAAACCACTCACCCATAACTGTCTCTACATAACCACGCACTTCTGGGTTGCCTAATTTATTTTTGGTTTGGCCTTCAAATTGCGGATCTGGCAGTTTGACCAAAATTACAGCAGTCAAGCCTTCTCGGCAATCTTCGCCGGTAAGGTTTTCGTCTTTGTCTTTAATAAGACCGTTTTTACGGGCATAGTCATTGACTACTCTTGTTAGGGCGGTTCTAAAGCCGGTCAGGTGAGTACCACCGTCGGGGTTATAGACGTTGTTAGCAAAGGCCATAACAGTTTCGTTGTAAGCATCGTTATACTGTATGGCTATCTCAACGGCTGATTCTTCAACTTGTTTGTCGACGTAAAAAATATCTTCATCCAAGGCCTCTTTGCCGTGGTTGAGGTGACGGACATAACTCTGAATGCCACCTTCAAAGTAAAAGGCATAACTCTGCCCTGTCCGTTCATCTGCAACAGATGCTTTGACGCCTTTTGTTAAGTAGGCCTGGTGGCGTAAGTAATTAACCACCCAGGCATAATCCATTTTGACTGTTTCAAAAATTGTATCGTCGGCATAAAACCGTATGCTAGTGCCTGTTTCTTTAGTGGCAGCGCCTTTTACGACTTTGGTGGTTGGTACGCCTTTGGAGTATTCTTGGGTCCAGACAAAACCATCTCTTTTTACAGTCGCTATCATCTTGTTTGATAGGGCGTTTACAACGGATGATCCTACACCGTGCAGTCCGGACGAAACTTTATAACCACCGCTACCGAATTTACCACCAGCGTGCAGGACTGTTAGGACTGTTTCTAGAGTACTTTTGCCAGTTTTGGGGTGGGTATCTACAGGAATTCCACGGCCATCATCTGCCACTGTGACACTGCCATCTTCATGTAGAATTACTTCAACTTTGGTAGCTTGTCCGGCAATAACTTCATCTATACAGTTGTCGGCAATTTCCTTAATCATATGGTGCAAGCCGTCATAGCCGGTGCTACCAATGTACATTCCAGGGCGTTTGCGAACAGGATCCAGTCCTTCTAGGACTTGGATCTGACTGCTATCATAGGTACTCTTTTTTTTATCTGCCAAAACTAATTTAACCCTCTTTTTAGGTTTGCCCTCTCGGTTTTTTTAATATACCTATATTATAGCTAAAATCACCCCTCCTAACAAGGTTTTTGATGGTTAATTCAACACTTTACAACATCTTGTCCTTATCTTGACATTAGAGGCTAAAAGGAGTATGATAATACTACTTACCCGACCTCTGTTATTACATCGTTGGGTGGGAGTTTTTTAATTTTTGAAGCCTTAGTCCGCCCTTGGCGGACAGTCTCTAGTCACTTGTCGCTAGTCACTAGTTTTTTTGAAATTCCAGACTGTTTGACTGGTGTTTACATGTTAAACACTACCCAAACAGTCTGGGAAAAACCCTACAACGGAGGCAAAGAATGAGGCAAGTCATAAAAGGAAGTCTCGCAGCTCGGCTACTGCTGGCTTGCGGACTGGCCGCACCAGCATCCGAGACACTTGCAGCCAGTACAGGCCACCGACTGGTGTACCAGCTCGATTCCAGCCAGCTCAGCAAGCTGGCGGAAGAGCTGAAGGAGATGATAGACGACTCCAACACCTCGCCAACAGACAGGCATGAGTTGCACTACTTGCTCGTGGAGCTCGACACCTGCGCAAGTGCTCTGGTGCTAGCCAGAAATGGCAACGCCGAAGTACTGGGGTACTTTAACCCCACTGACTTCGCACTATTCCACCAGCACAGCCACAGAGCGGTCACGGGTCGCAGACTGACTCAAGACCACCTGGAGTGGTTGCGAAGATCGGCAGTATCATGATTGGGCAGCGCACCAGGCGCCTCAAACCTTTCATGTATGCGCAGAGGATGCAAGCCTTACGGGCCCGCCTGCGCAAACCCATCAAGATGCGCAATCGCGCCCCCTAGCAGAAAGGAACTCATGCAAAGGGTAAGAAACCACTGGCGCGGACTCGGCAGCATCGTCCTCGTCATGATGACCATCGTGGCCGTTCCGCCCTTGGCTGTCTGGTTCAAGTCACTGTTCTAGAAAGGTGCCATTGGTGCTGACATACGTAGTAGCCAGCCTGGCTCTGGTGGCGGGCGTCATCGTGTTCTGCGTACCTGGAAGCTTCAGCTTCATAGGTGCCGTCATGGTGATCGCTGGAAGCTGGACGTTGGGGTCAAAACTGACAGCCTTGTGGCTAACCGGCGGCTGGGCTGTTCTTGCGGGACTGGCTGTCGCAGCCGCCGTAGGAGCGGCAACGCTCATGCTCGCAATTACGCTGGACACAACCCAGTACGAGTATCCCCGGCCATAAGGCTTCAACTAAGGTCAACGCGGAAGCGACCTAAAACATCCGCATCCGAGGCGGGAGTTGAGGGCCTTTGGGCCCTCCTCCCTCCTCAATCGC
>CAYNSQ010000026.1:0-7116 GCA_964400155.1 uncultured Candidatus Saccharibacteria bacterium | reverse complement strand
TTAGTAATTTTGGCATATCTTGTTTGTGCTTTTCATTGACTTTCACCCTATTATACGCTATAATTCTGTTCGTTCGATAAGCACTTTATTATAAAATACGCGCTCGAAATTACAGGTGATTTTTGCATGTGATTCCGAGCGCGTTTTAGTTAAAAAGGAATATATGGACGAAAACGAAGTAGCCGTTTGGCGAAAAAGTTATCAAGATGTAAAAACGAGAATCTCGCCCGTTATGCTACTTGATACGAAAGTGGCTGTTAACAACACCAAGCTTTTGAAATCACTACTTCCAAGAGTAGACATTTACTACGCAGTAAAAAGTTTTTCCGACCGAAATCTAATAAAAGCATTAGAAAAACATGTCACTGGATATGATGTCGCGTCAATAGGTGAAGTTCAAAAATTGTTAAAATGTGGAATTGATTCATCAAGGATGCTTTTCAGCAACCCAGTAAAAATACCGGGGCACATTAAATCAGCTTACAAGCTTGGAATTAAAGATTTTGCATTTGATAGTGTTGAAGAAATTAATAAATTAGCTAAATACGCGCCAGGCTCTAACGTGTACCTAAGAATTCTGGTGTCAGATTACGGGAGTAAGTTTCCTCTTTCTAAAAAATTTGGTGTAGACCCAAACCACGCTACTACTTATGCATCAATGGCTATTGAAAAAGGTCTAAATTTTGTTGGAATAACTTTTCATGTTGGATCCCAATCCGAATCACCTGTCGCTTGGAAAAGTGCACTAGAAGTAGCTGGCACAACCATTGATAGTCTTCAAAAAGTGGGAATTAAAGTTAAGCTTTTAAACCTGGGTGGCGGTTTTCCAGCAACTTATACAGATCCAGTTATATCCGTTGAAGATATTGCGGCTGAAATAAACGATGGACTTAAAAGACATGTTCCAAAAAACATAAAGATAGTAGCAGAACCTGGACGATTTATATCGGCAAGCGCGGCTGTGATTATAAGTACGGTAATAGGGAAAGAGCAGCGTGCTGGTCGTCAGTGGTTATATCTGGACATAGGTGCATTCCAGGGCCTAATTGAACCACTAGAAACTCCCGAACTAAAGTACCCCGTAGTTAATCTAGATAGCAAAGACCCAATGAGCTCGGCTACATTTGTGCTTACTGGACCAACTTGTGATGCACAAGATACTCTAGGCTTGGAATATAAATTACCAAGCAATACTAAAACGGGTGATAGATTACTTATAGGAGTCGTTGGTGCATATAGTCTCTCGTATGCTTCTTATTTTAACGGATTTAGACCCCCTAAAGTAATCCATCTAAACTAGTCAAACAGAGCACAATTTGCAAAACTTAGTAAAGTATAGTATAATAAGCTTTAATTATGTCAATTGATGGCTCTCATGAATCAGTGCTGCCCGAAGCAGAAAAGAAGAACTGGGTTAGTACGAAAATAGGCAAACTAGTCGCCGGGACTGTACTGACGTTAGAGATCAATCCATTTACAAGTGAGGTTGCCCGACTTGCTTTGCTTGGCGCAACACTAAAAGTTACAGGCGATCCAATGCTTTCAGCTGCTGTCTATGGAGGCTCAACATTAGCACAAGAAGTGACAGCTGGCGTGGTTACAGCAGATGTCTTGGATACGACTGGTTCTAATCGGGCGGTTGGTAAAGTGAATCAAGGGCTGGATAAAATTGGTGCCTCACGAATATTAAATACAAATATCGCAACCGAAGCGGCAGTTGCAATATATGCGGGCACGCCAGCTGTCACATTTTTGAAACACCGACAGAATCCCGAGAGAACTAGGCAGCAAAACCGACGCTATGCTGTGGGTGTATCATTAGGAATAAGTGCAGTTTGTGCCGCAGAAGGCTATGCTATAGCTGAGGGTTTAGATAACCCAGACCCGTTAAAATTGAGTATTGCCGCACTCGGTGTTGGTGGCATTATTGCAAGCTACAAGTGGGCACGCAAAAGGATTTCTTCAGCTCAAGTCCAAGATATATCGAGTCTTTCTGAAAATGAAATGATTGAACAAGGCTTGGATTCTGTATATTCTAAACTTGTGAAAGAAAGCAACGAAGGTACCCAGGTTGATATAAGGTATGATCTGTCCGACGAGGAACTTGCCGCTCTAGAGCAAGACCTTGTAAGTGATGTTAAAGAACACTTCGAAGAGGAAGGTATGTATGCAGCTTGGATTCGACCTTCTCATAGATACGCTAATATCGTTAGAACCAATGAGGCTAAGTATTTTCCCGAGGTTGAGGATGTCTCAATTGCAGAAGAGAACCGAACTCTGTTGCTTGCCCTGGTCGATACGAGAGCTTCGGCAAACAGGGTAGTGCATAGTGCCACTGTGTCCGGCATAAGCTATGATGAGAATATTGAAACTGTCATTGATCGGCCAGAGTCAAAAGACGACACAACCGGTTTTATTGTTGTTGACCAACTAGTTGATATGGGCAACTTCACCCGCCAAGAATTCTTTGATTATTATGCCGCCCAAGGCATAGATACGTCCAAAAGTATTGCTGTGGAGACTAATTTAAGAATTGGAAGCAAGGCAGAACGGTTCAATGGTCTGCGCACAGCACAACTAGCTTATATTGCTATCTTTGAACGGCTTAACAAAAGAAATCCAGAAATGCATAAGTCAGCCGTATTCACCACTATAAATAGACCATCAATCTTATCTTTTAAACAATTTGGATTGGAGTATGAACCACTAATGGGTAGAAGTGATTTGACTACTCCAGAATCTGAGCTAGGAGAGGACTTTTTGCCTGTCGCCATACCATATAACGAACATAATCTTGCTGTCTTTAAAGCTGCGGGTGAAGGTTTACCCGAAATTTCATTCTAGATTAAACAGTAATCCTTTTTTTGATTTCATATTTTTTCAAGAAAAAGTCGGGCTGAAAAGACATCTTCGATTTTCTTAGTCCAGGTATTCCCAGATCTGGCTCCCAATTAACATAACTACAACCAATATCAAGCAAATCTTTAGTCGCTTGCCATGCTATAAATGTTCCAATTTGACTATGTACCGGTAGTGCTTTTTCAAAATGGCATATGGCCCAATCGGGGTTGACAATCTCATTGATAGAGAAAGCGACTAATTCAGATTCCAAGCTCACTGTAGTCAGAAGTAAATTAAAGTGGGAGGAATTTTCAAGTAGGGTTGTAAACGCGTGTCTTTCAAAGCGGAGTTCATCTGAAGGTTGTTTAGAATTCATGGACCACTCGGTGAACACATTATTTAGCTGGACTGCAGTATCACTGTCGATATAGTTGGATGATTTAACTTCTATTTTCTCTGAAAAAGCTGATTTTACGACATTAGTTTTATTTCTTTTTTTCTTAAATTTGTAACCAGAAAGATTCGATAAGTCAGTAAGTTTATAAATATAATCAAAATTGTCTCGATCTTCAGCTAAGGTGAACTTATCCTTATTGAAAATATTGTCCACTACTAATTGTGGAACCAGTCTAAGTTCTTTCGCTGTGCCAAGTAATTGATCAATTGACTCATCAATTGATGTATCTCCGAGAAGTGTTAGAACGGGCGTACCATTAACATAATCCGGCAATCTGACTATTAAGTTGCCGTTCAGCATTGATATTTCTGTCGAGCCATCGGAATTCCAGCAGTAAAGATTAATAAAACTAAAGTCGTGGTAGGGTTCGAAACGTGTTGCAAATGCTTCAATGATATTTTTGTGTTTAATTTCTAGCTTTGAAAAATATGGAAACGAATTAATCATTTTTCGTACAATACACTACTAAACACCTGCAAGTAAACGGTGCTTCAATTAAGACGTGTTTTGGGCGAGTCCGGTTAAAATTCAATTTTGACCCATGAGTTAATCTTAAATTCTTGCTATTATGGGCGGGGAAGAAGCTTATGTTTAACATAATGTGAGTTGAAAGCTATTATTAACCTAAAAAACAGATGAGCATAGATTTAGTAGTATTTATAGTTTGTAGTGTAGCTAGTGCGCTATTAGGTTTACTGATTTTCGTTAGAAATCCTCACCAGCCAGGCAATCAAAGGTTTGCGTTTTTAGCTGCTTCTTTAATATCGTGGACTTTATTTAACTACTTATCAGATCACTCATCAGGCGAGGATCCACGTGCTCTGTTATTTACTCGACTCGCAATGCTGGGAGGCATTGCCTCTATATATTTTGCCCTGAATTTCATAGCTAATTTTCCAAGTGAAACAATCTTTCGTAAAAAACTTGCTTGGCGATTGCATAAATACTTAACCCTTTTACTGGTACCTATAGTCTTTACTCCAGCCTTCATTACTTCTGTTAGCGGTAGTGCATTTAGCGGAACAATAAACACTTCATATTTGTACAATCTGTTCATTGTTTACGTAGCTTATTCGTTACTACTATTGTTCGTAACCATAAAAAGACAAATCAGGGCAGCTAAATCCGTCATTCAGAAACAGCAGATTTTAATCGTTTCTTGGGGTATAGCATTATATGCAGTGCTGGCAATTTCCTCAAACGTCCTTGTCCCCTTAGTAGTCGATGACTGGTCAAGTTCAAGGTTTGGACCCGCATTTACCTTATTATTCCTAGGAATGATCGCATATTCGATAGTTAAGCATAGCTTATTCGATATTAGATTAGTTATTGCACGTTCCTTTGGTTACATTCTTGTTCTGGTGTCACTGGCGGCTATATTTGGCGCATCTATTGTTGCAATGACATCTATATTCTTTAATGATCAATCCATTTCGCATGGCACAGAAGCAGTCTATGTAATAATGGCGTTGGTTGCAGCGTTTTTACTTCAACCTTTAAAGAAGTTTTTTGATCGACTTTCCAACAACTTGTTTTATAGAGATGCGTATGACTCACAGGAACTACTTAACAATCTTAATCGCTCACTAGTAACAACCATTGATCTTACAGGTTTATTGACAAAAAGCTCTCAGATAATTGATGAAAATCTAAAAATTGAATATTGTACATTTGCGATCGGCGAACCGCAAAAACAGAGCTTTAGGTTCATCGGGGAGTCGAAAGTACATATTGATCCCGAAGCAGTCAAAAAAATAGTTCAAGATGTTACCCATCTCTCTCATAGAGCAGTAGTATCAGATCAACTAGCGCCTGCAAAACACCACCTCAAGGAGTTGATGCAAGCTTCGAATATAGCAGTACTAGTAAAGCTTCAGGGGCGAATAGGTGGAAACGTACAGCATCCAGGCTATATTTTACTGGGTCAAAAGAGAAGTGGTGGACTATATTCAGAGCAAGATATCAAGGTGTTAGAAATTATTGCTGACGAACTGGTAATTGCCATCCAGAACTCCTTAAGGTTTGAAGAGATTCAACAGTTTAATATAACCTTGCAGGAGAAAATTGAAGCTGCCACCAAGGAGTTAAGGCGTACTAACGCCAAATTAAAGGCTCTGGACGAAGCAAAGGACGAATTCATATCTATGGCCTCTCACCAGCTAAGAACGCCCTTAACGGCTATAAAAGGCTACATAAGCATGATTTTGGATGGGGACGCTGGTGCTGTTAAGCCTAAACAAAAAGAAATGATGCAACAGTCTTTTGACGGTGCTCAGAGAATGGTCTATTTAATATCGGATCTTCTAAATGTCTCGCGGTTGCAGACGGGTAAATTTGTTATAGACAACCAACCGGCTAATTTGGCAGAAATGGTTATCGGTGAGATGTCTCAACTGAAAGACCAAGCTGCAGCCAAAGAAATAGAGATGAGTTATGATAAACCAACTGAATTTCCTACTCTCAATATAGACGAAACCAAAGTACGCCAAGTAATAATGAACTTTTTGGACAACGCCCTTTACTACACTCCCAAAGGAGGCAAAGTAACGGTTAATTTGGAGGCAAAAGCGGATTCAGTAGAATTTACCGTTAAAGATACAGGGGTTGGAGTACCAAAAGCAGTCCAACACAACCTGTTTACTAAGTTTTACAGAGCCGACAACGCTAGGAAGATGCGGCCAGATGGCACTGGGTTGGGGCTATTTATGGCTAAAAAAGTCATAGTCGCCCAAGGTGGTGCAATTATATTTAACAGCGTAGAAGACCAGGGTAGTACCTTTGGTTTTTCATTGCCAAGAGCAAGCCTGGAAGTTAGACCAGACCAAAAACCGCCCAAAGGCGGTGGTGCCAGTATGCCTATTACAAATCCAACTTTATAACTAATAACTAATAACTGGTAAATATTAACTGATAACTAATAACTAATAACTGGTAACTATTAACTGATAACTAATAACTTAAAATAGGTTATAGGTTATAGGTTATAGGTTATAGGTTATAGGTTTTTATGTTATAATACTTCGCTGTCAGGGGTGATGCTCGCCAGTCCTAACATTGGACTGACTTTGACTGCTCCCCTATGAAGCACCTTTTTGTTTGGACAATGAATTTTTAAATACGAACGAGCAAGGAAGACGAGTGACAGGCGGGTAATTCAGACGACCTGTCCGCGGCATTTCAAGGAGTGCAAAAGCACTCTGGCCAACTCCTCAGATCCGGCTCGTTCTAGCATCGGTTAACGGCTGGAAACCGCTTGCCGATGTGGTCCGGAGTCGTTGCTGTTCCAACACCTCTCAGAAGAGACGGGACTTAAGCAGCGACTCCGAACTTTTAGGAGAAACCTAGTTTCTCCGCCAAGCCCCCTACCGGGGTAGGTTGCACGAACTTGCCTGGCTCGTCGTCTATTCCGCCCTAGACGACCGCAAGTGTCGGCGCAGACTCGGTAGGGTATCAGGCTGAGAATCTCCGTGCGGCGAGATTCTCAGCACCTTCCGGGGGGAAAGGTGAGTTGGCCGGATGGTGCAGGCTTATGGCTGTCCGGCCAACCAACATTTTTCTAAAATCGTAGCCCGGCGAGGCTACGTAGCGGCCGGTTGTGCCACAGGTTTTGGGTCTCCCCAAGCAGGTCCCCCGCCTAAGACCTGTGGCAGGTCGCTTTAACTAAGAATTACTTGTCCAAACCACTTTAACCCTCGCTCCCATTTTGAGCGCGATTGAGCTACACCCACCTGATGATGCTCTCGCTTGCCAGTGGTTGTAGCGAGGGTTTTTCTCTTTTGACTGATAACCGATAACCGATAACTGATAACTAATAACTA
>CAYNSQ010000025.1:0-7256 GCA_964400155.1 uncultured Candidatus Saccharibacteria bacterium | reverse complement strand
CACACAAAAGACTGGGGCATTTAGAAAGTTGGCCTGATATAAAAATACAGGCTAGTAATCCGGAAAATTACATAAGTGGGCGCGGTGTAGAGCACTACACCCGTTACAAAGAGGATTTTAAATTAGCCAAAAGTCTCAATCTCAATTCCATGCGCTTTGGTATAGAGTGGTCGCGTGTTGAACCGGAGGAGGGCGTTTGGGATGAAGATGCCATAGCCCATTACCACCGTTATATTGCTGAAATGAAGCAACTGGGTATCACTCCTGTGCTTAATTTATGGCACTGGAGCATGCCTGTCTGGTTTTGTGACAAAGGAGCATTTAAATATCGACGTAACTTAAAACACTTCAAGAGGTTTGTTCAGCGAATGGCTGATGAATATGCCAAAGATTTGAAGTGGGTAATTACCCTTAACGAACCAAATGTTTATGTAACGTTTGGTTATCTTGCACCAGAACCAACCAGTGGCCCATGGCCACCGGGTGAATCCAACCCCTTAAGTTTTGCCAGAGTCTATCTTAACTTAGTCAAAGCCCATAAATTGGCATATAAAGTGCTTAAATCGGCCAATCCGCAACTTCAGGTTGGGCTGGCAATCCAGCTGGCTAACATTCAGGCTAAAAGGCCACATAATGAGCTAGACGAGGCAACAACACGTTTTATGCGCTATTTTTGGAACTGGTGGTTTATGATGCACGTTAGACTGCAGATGGACTATATTGGGTTTAATTACTACTTTACTGATTACTACACCGATATTGGCAAACGAGTAGACCCCAAACTGCCGGTTAACGATATGGGCTGGTATATGGAGCCAGAAGGCCTTTACCCTCTACTTTTGAGTGTATCAAGACGCTATAAGAACAAACCGATAATTATTACCGAAAACGGTGTTGCTGATGCCAAGGACGAATATCGCCGCTGGTGGCTAGAAGAAACAATTATAGCTATGGAAAGAGCTATTTCAGAAGGAGTTAACGTTGTAGGTTATTTTCACTGGAGTCTACTTGATAACTTTGAATGGGCTAATGGCTGGTGGCCTAAATTCGGACTAGTTGAGGTTGATCGTGCTCGTGGCATGAAAAGGTCTGTACGACCCAGCGGAAAATGGTTTGCCGGGAAAATAAGAGAACTCTATAGGTAATGTTCAATGATCAACGTGACCAACGAGAACAATGAATGCAGCAATGCTAAATTATCTAAATGCATTTAGAACATTGAACATTCATTGAGACTTGACCACGTTGAACATTGTGCATATTTTCTAAACTAAGCTTGACCTTTTTGGTAATCTGTGCTAATATATGACTCATGGCAACATTAAACACAAAAACTCTAGACAAACGATACAAACTTAGCCCTGAAGAATTTGATCAGCGAGCTGGTGATAGACGAACTGGACATGGCAGGCGTAATTTAAATGTATTGTTTGCAGTTGGAGTTGCAAGCGTTGTAGGTGCGGCAGGTGTAATAGCTGGCGTGGATAGGGCACAGGAAGGAACTGAGCTGAATAATGTGAGAATGGAACTTGCAGCTATTAACGCTCATAATCCAAGTGTAAAGATCGCTCCAGATACCACAATGTTTGGCATAGCTTCGGCAGTAGCTCGTAGTCTTGAAGAAGACATAGACGCCACCGAGGTACAAGATATATTAGTAGCAAATACAGAAGTTAATATGCGGGAAACTGGTCAACTTGATGCTGATGAGCATATTGACCCCTATAATCTAGCTCCAGGTACTCCTATTGAAGTACCAGCCAGTAGCGGATTAGGTCAGCCATCAGACGAATAGATCGTTGAACTTGAATCTGCAATCAAAGCCGAGATTGACGATGCTCCATGTCATGCTTAATAAGAAACCGACCAGTCGGGCAATTCAACTACTACAGTTGAACCAGAGGGTTAGTATTACAAGTGTGACAGGCTACACTACATCTAGCGTATAAAGTGTGACATTTAATTTTTTGTGGAAAAGTGGTCCCAGCCGGGGCTACTTTTTTTATTTATTCTATTGCAGTGGGTAGGAGTGGGTAGTAGACTGTTGGTAGTGGGTAATCGTGGGTAGTCCAAAACAGACTAAACCGCAATAAAACAAAAACCACTAATTCAAAAAACCACTATGGGAGATTACTTCGAAAGAAAGCTTGACGACAAGCGGCGGCTGACAATTCCAGCCGAGCTTCGTGATGAGTTTGCTAGCGGCGTAGTTATTACCAGAGGCTTTGCGAATTACTTGCACCTTTATACAAAGTCTGTCTGGGACGAGTTGGTTGAGCCAGCCTTGCAGGGGAATATCCTTGATGAGGCCACGGCCGACAAAAACGTTCAGTTTCGGATGGGTAAGGTAGAAGAGCACTTGGACGGCAAACAAGGTCGTATCCAGTTGCCAGGTCATTTGTGCGAATACGCCGGCATTAGCCGAGACGTAGTCGCCGTCCGAGCCGGTAAATATTGGCGGATATTGGCCAAATAAAGGTAAAAGTAAGTACTTTAACAATTAGGCGCAAGACAAAGAAAACATAAATTTCGACGATCAAAGGTCGAGATTAGCTAATTGGCAGCCAGCCGGTGGTATAAAAAGGGATCCATCGTTATCAAAAACCCTCGCACATTTTTAAAATCTCAAAACACCTCCCAAAACTCCACCTCACAAAAAGTCTCTCTCAAGAACTTTTAGAGCCTAGATCAAGTCCGCCTTGTGTGTGACTCGTTCTAAGCTCAAACCTCGTCTGTTCTATCCTGAGCAGACAAACACCCCGTCATCCGACAGGGTAAACAAAAACAAAAACCCCAAAAAAACAAAAAGCTGACTGCTAATTAGGTGATCTTGCAAACCAAAACAAAAAACCAAAAAAAATTAACTATGAGCCAAAATACTCCCCACCAGCCGGTACTACTGGACGAAGTACTCGCTTGCCTAAACCCTAAAGAGGGTGAGTCTTACCTAGACGTTACGGCAGGCTACGGCGGACACGCCAGTGCAGTAATCCAAGTTACTAAGGCACCTAGTAAGGCTGTCTTAGTAGACAGAGACGTAGAAAGCCTAAATTTCCTTGGCAAATTGCCAATTCTACGCGGTACCAGAATGGTAAAAGATGATTTTGCTCATGCCTGTAGCCAGTTAAATGACTCAGGTGAAAAGTTTGACATGATTTTGGCCGACCTTGGGGCGAGTTCACTGCACTTTGACGACGAGATGCGTGGTTTTTCAATCAAAAACAACGGGCCGCTAGATATGCGTATGGATAGGGAACTTGAAAATGACGCGGCTTATATACTAAACAACGAAACAGAGGCCGAAATCGTTCGTATTTTGCGAGGATACGGCGAAGAACCAAAGGCCAAAACCATTGCAAGTCGAATTATGCGTAGCCGGCCGCTACGCACCACTGGCCAGTTAGCTGATATTGTTGAGAGCACGTACCCGGGTCATAGCCGGATGCATCCGGCGACCCGGACCTTTCAGGCTCTGAGAATCGCCGTAAATGACGAACTGGGACAGCTGGAAAGAACACTGCCACTATTTGCCAATCTGCTCAAACCAGGAGGAAGACTAGTGATAATCAGTTTTCACAGCCTTGAAGATAGGTTGGTAAAGCACTTTTTTGCTGAAATTGCCGGTGGCACCCTTGATGCCGAATATGAAATGCTGAATAAACGTCCGATTACCGCCAATCCTAATGAAATAGTTGATAATCCGCGCGCTAGGAGTGCCAAACTCCGGGCGTGCCGCAAAAAATAAAAACAAAGAAAGGACAGGGTATTTAACTCAAAATATGAGAGTTGAAGTACAAAATAAATCCCGAGCGCAAAGAGTCCACGTACGAGTGGTCACTTAATTACGCAACAGGGATAAAGGTGGTGCCGTTTATATATTAGGCGGTACCACCGCCCAAAATAAATACAAAAATATGACATATTCCTCATCAGTAGCCTACAGCCGACGCTCCAGCGGGGCCCGAAACCGTAACAGTGTTAGTTTTGCCGCTCGTGGTACAAAACTCGGTCCTGTTAGCAACAGTATTGTATTAATAGTGCTTGCTTGTATGGTAGGGTTGCTTTACCTGACACAAGTTACAAAAACTAACAGTTATGGCTACACAATTAACTCGTTAGAACAAGAACAAGCCAAACTTTACGACCAAAGGGCAGATCTTGAAGTAAGTTCGGCTCGTTTGCAATCGCTTGAGCGCGTTGCTGCTTCAGAAGTTGCAAAAAACCTAGCTGTTGTAGCACCTTCGGGCAGTATTCAGTAGTCTCTAGCCAATGCCTAAGGACGCTGCTACACCCAAAAAGCGTTTCCACACCAATAGAAGAATAGAGGTGTGGTATTTGTTGTTGATGGCCATCTTGGCAATATTTATTGTTCGATTATTTTATATTCAAATTATTCGCCATGGTCATTACCGGGAACAAGCTTTGTCCTCTCAACAGAAAGAATATGTAATTAACCCAGAACGAGGCACCATCGAACTAAGTGGTGCAAGCGGAACCATTCCACTGGTTTTAAATGAAAAACTTTACACTATGTATGGTGATCCGATACTTGTAAAAAACCCCGAAAAAACTGCTTTAGCCTTATCTGCCATTACAAAAGCAGATACACCGACTCTTGTAAAACAATTGAATACTAAAGGAAGTCGTTATGTAATTTTAGAAAAACGACTTGATGAAGCAAAAAAAACTCAACTCGCCGACTTAAAACTACCGGGTATAGGTTTTCAAGCTGAGATGTACCGCACGTACCCACAGGGCACTCTGGCGGCTCCGCTACTTGGTTTTGTAAATACCGAGGGCAAGGGAACTTACGGAGTTGAGCAAGCTCTGGACAAAACTCTGAGGGGCAAACCAGGCCAGCTGAAAGCTACTACCGATGCCGCAGGAGTACCCCTAGCAGCGAGTAAAAACAATGTCAGGATAGCCCCTGTTGCCGGCGATAAAGTTGTTCTGAGTATTGATGGGTCTATGCAAAAACAACTGGAAGATATATTGAAAAAAGGACTCGACAGGGCTAAAAGCAAGTCAGGCACTGCTTTGGTGATGGATCCTAACAACGGTGCAATTGTGGCCATGGCAAGCATGCCTACATATGAGCCGGCAAAATATTTCGATGTGACTGATGCCAGCGTATTTAATAACACAAATGTTTCTGAACCGTTGGAAGTAGGTTCAATCATGAAACCTTTGACAGCCGCAGCTGCCCTGGATAAAGGTGTAATAGCTACTGATACATCTTATTATGACCCAGCAATTTGGCGGTTGGATGATCACAATGTAACAAACATCGAAGAAGACGGCGGAGCAGGAACCCGGACGGTTGGTGACATACTTAATCTATCTATAAATACCGGTGCAACCTGGATGCTAATGCAAATGGGTGGTGAAACTGGTGCCGTAAATAAAAAGGCCAGAGACACCTGGCATGATTACTTGGTAAATCACTACCGCTTTGGGCAAAAAACAGGTATAGAACAAGGCTATGAAGCTGAAGGATACATTCCAGATCCTAACGACGGATATGCGCTTCAGTTAACATATGCCAACATGAGTTTTGGGCAAGCAATGACAACTACTCCTCTGCAAATGGCAGCAGCCTTGTCAGCAATTATTAACGGAGGGACATACTATCAACCTCATTTAGTTGACAAAACAATCAATGCAAAAGGTAAAGAAGCAATAACCAAACCAAAAGTTGTGGCTCGCAATGTAGTTTCACCAAAGGTATCTAAAGAAATGGTCGGACTAATGGAATATGTCATACAAGGGCATTTAAATTCCGGTGCTTCGTACTTACGATTTCCTGAAGGGTATAGTGTTGGTGGTAAAACCGGTACTGCTCAGATAGCCAAGAAAACCGGTGGTTACTATGAGGATAAATTTAACGGTACTTTTCTTGGTTTTGTTGGAGGCGATACCCCAAGGTATGTCATTATGGTTAAAGTATCAGAGCCGGGAATTGGCGGATATGCCGGATCACAAGCAGCTCAGCCACTGTTTGCCGACATAGCTCATATGTTAATTAACAGTTTTGATGTGCCCCAAAAGACAGTAAACTAAAATGGTATAATTTAGTTCAACTATCAAAATGAAAAACAGGAAATAAATGAGTAATTTACAAATATTGGTCAGTTCCAGCACTCTAGAGCATATTTTTACGTTGGGACTACTTGGTTTTTTGTTGAGTATGCTTTTGACTCCAATATACACAACAGTTGCTTACAAAGGTCAATGGTGGAAAAAAATACGAACTCACACAATTAGTGGCGAGGCAGCCAAAGTATTTCATAAACTGCATGCCGCCAAACATGCTAGAAATATTCCAACTATGGCCGGTGTTATCTTTATTACTTCAACCGCAATTATTACTTTGGGAGGCAATTTGTCTAGGTCAGAAACGTGGCTTCCTTTGGCTGCTATGGTTGGGGCAGGGGCAGTAGGGCTTTTAGACGACATTATCAATATTCGCGGCATTGGCGGTAAAGTAGCCGGTTTGAGAGCTCAAGTTAAAGGTTCTATGCTGATAGGAGTCGCACTAATAGGAGGTTGGTGGTTTTATGAAAAATTGGGCGTTAGCAGTTTGCATATTCCGTTTGGTGGCGACTTAAGTATTGGCTGGCTGATTATTCCAGTCTTTGTTTTAGTTGTTTTTTCCACGGCTATATCTGTTAATTTTACGGATGGGTTAGATGGTCTGGCTGGTGGGCTGTCTGCAATTGCTTTTGGAGCTTATGCCATTATTGCAATTATTCAAGAACAATACGGAGTTGCCGGTTTTTGCATGACTCTAGTTGGAGCGCTACTTAGCTACACTTGGTTTAATATTTATCCGGCGCGATTTTTTATGGGGGATGTCGGTTCTTTTGCACTAGGAACAGCGCTCGGAGTGGTAGCTATGCTAACCGATACACTACTGCTACTGCCTTTAATCGGCTTGGTCTTTGTAGCAGAAACCGGTTCCGTAATATTACAGTTGTTTAGTAAAAAGTTGAGGGGTGGGAAAAAGATATTCCGCTCAACGCCAATTCATCATCACTTTGAAGCCATAGGCTGGCCGGAAACAAAGATTACCATGCGCTTTTGGGTGATTGGAGAGATGGCGGCACTAAGCGGAGTGGTACTTTTTATACTAGGGGGCAGCTAATCACAAAATAGGTATAATCAACCAATGCAATTGAATAATCAAACTGCATAAAAACAAAAATGTTTAAAAACAAAAATAGAACTAGAAAAAGCCGAGTCCAAACAAAGTCAGT
>CAYNSQ010000024.1:0-8286 GCA_964400155.1 uncultured Candidatus Saccharibacteria bacterium | reverse complement strand
TATATAATTTTCCCCCCATCTACCAACTACTATCTACCATCTACCAATAAGTTCTATTCAATTCCTTATTCGCTATTCTTTATTCTCCCGCCTGCGGCGGGCTGTACAACTTGCTTTGTTGGGGGTATATTATGCTTATGTATCCAGATTCAATGCCCGGCGTCAAACTTGTGGTGCAACTGTATTTGACTGTAACGGGCTTAGTACTGTTAGTCTTTCGCCATTGTCCCTGGCCGGTGCGGGTACCAAAATATAAATGGGTAAAAGACAAGAATTTCACCACAAAATACGACTACCGCTTTGAAAGATACATGTACAAAATGTGTCATGAAATCGAACTCGATAGCCAAGAACTTAAAAAAAGTTACTATTATCTATACCGGACGATTGCCCTAAAGTATGGCTGGCCCTACATTAAAGAAATTTACGACGACTACGAATTTGTGCCGCGCCAACCAGAGTTTAAATTGCCCAGCTATTCGCCGCTCAATGCCCAGTTAAACAGTTTAAAGTCATCGCATTTAAAACTTTCCCACAGTAAATATTTATGGTGGGTACTAGACGCATTGATTGTGGTGCTGACTCTGGGTAACTTTTGGGCTAACGATGTTCCTGCCAGTGCCTCAACACTAGAAATAGTGCTGACTAGCATACTGATAGTTGTTTTTTTGCAGGTATTTTTTGTTGTGCCGTACTTGCTAGTAAAATTGGTTTTTTGGGCTACCAAAAAAACCTTCAAAGCCATCACCCATTAGTCACTAGTCACTAGTCACTAGTCACTAGTCACAAGTTATTAGTTACAAGTTATAAGTTACCAGTTAATAGTTAGCTTGCTGCGCAAGCCCTGTACAATCAGTCCTAACAGGGGTATAATGCAACTCAATACGGAGTTGTCAAATGCCTATATTTAATGTCCAAGGAAAAAGCTTAAAACCAGTTAACGAGGTTAAGTTTGATCTGGAAAAAGACATCCAAAAACTGACAGAAGAAAATCTCCAGACTCTTTTTGGTCTAACTTTTGTTAGCGGCCTATCAAACAACGAATTTAGTGTTAGAGTTCAAGAACAGGACTTCTACATTGATACGCTGGCTTTTGACGAGCAACACAAAGCATTTGTAATTATTGAATACAAAAAGGACCGCACATACAGCGTTATTGACCAAGGATTTTCGTACTTATCAGCAATGCTTAACAACAAGGCTGAATTTGTGCTAGAACTTAACCGCCGTCTAGGCAAAAACATGGATAAATCAGATATCGACTGGGAACAATCCCGTCTTATCTTTATCTCTCCTGAGTTTACTAATTACCAAAAGAATGCCATCAATTTTAAAGATTTGCCGTTTTCACTTTATGAGGTTACGGCCTACGAACAGGGGATTATAGACTTTAACCCCATCAAGCCTTTCCGTACATCCGAATCAATTCAGGCATATACAAAAGATAAAATTGTTAAGACAGTCACCAGCCAAGTAAAGGTATTCAACCTAGAAGATCACTTTAAGGGCAACAAGTCCCAGCTTAGACCACTTTATGAACAACTAAAAGAATCTATTTTTCCCTTAGATTCACGATTTAAAGAAAATCCTAGAGCACCCTATATTGGTTTTATGCTAGGTGAGCTTGGTAACAAAACGGTAGTGTATGTGCACATCAGAAATGAAAGTTTAAGGCTACATATTCCAAAAATCCGCCCAGAAGATGTGAGCGACCCTCAAGGTAAACTTAACTACATTACGGGTAGCCAGGAACATAAAAATGTTCCCGAGTGTAGATTAGAGGTTGAGACAGTTGAAGATGCCAACTACACTGCAACAATTATCAAACAAGTTCTAGCCAAGTTTTATCAGTAACCTGTACAATCTATTCTAACAGGGGTAAAATAAACCTAAATGAGTTTTGATAATATTCTCGAGAAGTATAGAACTACTTCTTCATCAGAGCACCACAAAGGTGCACGTTTTGAAATTTTGATGAAGTATTATTTGCTAACAGATCCTCTGTATAGCAATAAGTTTGAACATGTCTGGCTTTGGAATGACTTTCATGGAAGAAAGGACCTCGGATCTGTAGACACCGGGATAGACCTTGTTGCAAAAACATATGGTGGAGAATACTGGGCAATTCAGTGTAAATGTTACAAATCCGATACATTTATAGATAAACCGCATGTAGATTCATTTCTATCAACATCAAGCCGCAAGTTTAAGGACGAGAACGGTGATCTCATTGGATTTTCCAACAGACTTTGGATTTCCACTACTAATAAATGGAGTTCAAACGCATCTGAAGCTTTAAAAAACCAACATCCACCAGTAAGTCGGATAAACTTGTATGATCTTGAGTCTGCACCAATTGATTGGCAAGTGCTTGAAGATGGATTTACTGGTGTAGATGCACTAGTTAAGCGAAAAGAATTATACCCGCATCAGAGAAGTGCAGTAGATCAAACAGTTGCATATTTTAAAAATAACGAACGCGGTAAACTCATTATGGCCTGCGGGACAGGTAAAACGTTTACATCGTTGAGAATTGCAGAAGAACAAACAAATTCGAATGGTTTTGTTCTATTTTTAGTGCCCTCAATAGCACTACTTGGTCAAACCTTACGAGAATGGTCTACTTCTTCCGTTAATCCATTTAACGCAATATGTATCTGTTCAGACCCAAAGATTACCAAGAAACGCCAATACTATGACGAAACCAATATAAGCACGTTAGACTTAGCTATTCCTGCGTCTACTGACGTGGAGGATATAAAAAAACAGCTAATTGATATTCAGTTAAAACAAAAACCGGGTATGACAGTCGTATTTTCTACTTATCAATCGATTGATGTGGTATCCAGGGCTCTTGACGCGGTTCAAAATAATGAAAGATTCAACTCATTCGACTTAATTATCTGCGACGAAGCCCATAGGACAACGGGTGTGACGCTTGCCGAGGAAGACAAATCAACCTTCGTCCGCATTCATGATAATGGCTATATTTCTTCTAAAAAGAGACTCTACATGACTGCAACCCCAAGGCTGTACGGGGAAGAAGCCAAAAACAAAGCTGTAAAAAATGATGCCGTTGTTGCATCAATGGATGACCCGGCTTTATACGGTGAAGAAGTTTATCGAATTGGGTTTGGCGCAGCTGTAGAAAGAGATTTACTTGCTGACTATAAGGTGTTGATACTTACTCTCAATGAAGCGGATATATCGCCTACAGTCCAAAAGATTCTTGCCAATCAAGAAGGCGAAATTGACTCTAATGATGTTTCCAAGCTGATCGGAAGTATTAACGCATTATCTAAACAGATCCTAGGCGATGAAGGCCATATTAAGGATGGCGACCCGAGCCCGATGAAGCGTAGCGTCGCTTTTTGTCAGAGCATCGCTTCTTCAAAAACTATTTCGGATACATTCAATGTTGCGGGAGAGGAATATATTAAGACACAGCCCGAACTAAAGCGGAATCAGCTTGTTGATATATATTCGAGACACATTGACGGTACAATGTCCGCACCCAACAGAGATGATTTAATGAGTTGGTTAAAAGAAGATACCAAAGATCCAAGAGAATCCAGAGTTTTAACCAATGTCCGCTGTTTAAGCGAAGGCGTGGATGTCCCATCATTGGATGCTGTTCTATTTCTATCAGCTAGAAACTCGCAAGTGGATGTGGTCCAGTCGGTTGGCAGGGTAATGCGTAAGTCGCCAGGCAAGAAGTACGGCTATATAATTATTCCTGTAATCGTGCCTTCGGACGTGGAGCCCGATGCCGCACTTGATGACAATGAAAGATACAAGGTCGTTTGGTCTGTATTAAATGCATTGCGCGCCCATGATGATAGATTCAACGCAATAGTTAACAAAATAGACCTTAATAAAAAAAGGCCAGAACAAATTATTGTTGCTACAGCAGACCCAACCGGCGAAGGTGAAGAAGTAAAAGAAAAGAAAGACGATAAAGACAAGTCCAAGCAAACTAAGTTAGCCTTTGATGAACTCCAAAATGCAATTTATGCACGTATGGTACTTAAAGTAGGCGATCGACGTTACTGGGAACAATGGGCCGCGAGCGTGGCTGATATCGCAGAACGTCAAATTAAGCGAATAACAAAGATTGTAGAAGAAGATGATAATGCACATATGGCCATGAGGGAGTTCATCCGTGGTTTGCAGAAGAATATAAACCCATCAATTACAGAGCAACAGGCGATAGAAATGCTTTCCCAGCACATTATTACTAAGCCAGTATTTGAAGCGTTATTTGAAGGTTACTCCTTCGTCCAAAACAATGCTGTTTCAATATCTATGCAAAATGCATTGGATGCCATTGAGACACATGCTATCGAGGAAGAAGATGCAGAGTTACTACACGGTTTCTATGAATCAGTTCGTAAACGAGCGAAGGATATAGATAATTCTGAAGGCAAACAACGAATCATTGTGGAGTTGTATGATAAATTCTTCAAAACAGCTTTTCCTAAAATGGTCGAGCAGCTAGGTATCGTATATACACCAATTGAGGTTGTAGATTTCATCATTCATTCCGTTAATGATGTACTACAGAAAGAGTTTGGTCGTTCCCTAAGCGATGAGAATGTAAATATTCTTGATCCGTTTACTGGAACTGGTACATTTATTACACGGCTTCTCCAATCTGGTGTTATTGATAAAAAAGACCTGGAACGTAAATACAAGCATGAGATATTTGCTAACGAGATAGTTCTGCTTGCCTATTACATAGCAGCTGTTAACGTCGAAAATGCCTTCCATGATTTATTAGAGAAAGATGAATACGAAAGCTTCGATGGAATAGTACTTACAGACACATTCCAACTTAGTGAGAGTGAAGATAACACAAAACTTTTCAGCGAAGCATTAGCAGAAAATTCAGAACGCTTGCAACGCCAACAGAAGGCACCTCTCAGGGTTATTATTGGCAATCCACCGTATTCTGTAGGACAAAAAGATTTTCACGACTTGGCACAGAATCAGGCATATACTAAGCTTGATTCACGTATACATAAAACTTACGCCGCTGGCACAAGCTCTATGAAGCGAGCAGTATATGACGCTTATGTTAAAGCATTTCGCTGGGCGTCAGATAGATTATCTGACGACGGTGGTATTGTTGCCTATGTCTCTAATGGTTCATGGATTGATGGTCAGGCGACAGATGGCATGCGTAATTCGCTTGAAAAAGAATTCACTAGTATCTATGTGTTTAATTTAAGAGGTAATCAACGCACTAGTGGAGAATTATCTCGCAAAGAAGGTGGTAAAATTTTTGGCAGCGGTTCCCGAACTCCAATCGCAATAACACTGTTAGTTAAAAAACCAAATACTTCAAACGAAAAAGCCCAAATACACTATTACGATATTGGGGATTATCTAACTAGAGAAGATAAATTAAAAATTGTTGCAAACTTCAAATCCGTGAACAATGATGAAATTGAGTGGCAGATTCTCAAGCCGAACGAACAAGGTGACTGGATCAATCAAAGAAATAAAATTTTTGATGACTTCTTAGTTCTGGGAGATAAAAAGAATCAGTCGAAAGTAGTTTTTAATTTATACTCTGCTGGTGTAATAACCAATCGGGAATCGTGGGTATATAGCTTTTCTAAATCGCAACTAAAAGATCAGATTTCTGATTTTATTATCTACTATTCAGTAGAGCTTAACAGGTATAAAGAAGCGATTTCTTTAGGTAATAAAGTTAAGGCTGAAAGTTTTGTTTCTAAAGACGCCGCACATATTAAGTGGGATCAAGGTCTTATTGATGACCTGAAAAGACGTAAAAGTATAAAATTCGAGAAGGACTCACTTCGCATTGGACTTTATCGACCATTCTTTAAGCAAAATCTGTATTTCAATAAGAACTTAAATTGGAGCAGATACCAACAGCCACAAATATTCCCGACAGCATATTCAAAAAATCTTTTGATTTGTATATCGGGTTCTGGTGGTACTAAGGATTTTAGTTGTTTAATGACAAATATTATTCCTGATCGTCAAATGCAGTTCAACGGTCAAACATTCCCCTTATATTATTATGAAGAAGTCGAAACGACCACTCCATCGTTGTTTGATCAAGATAAATCTGATGATTAAGTACGTAAGGATGGGGTTAGCGACTTTATATGGAATCGTGTACATACACATTATCATGACAAAAACATATCTAAGGAAGACATCTTTTATTACATATATGGGCTATTGCATAGTGCTGACTACCGACGAGAATTCTCGAACGACCTCAAAAAAATGTTGCCACGAATTCCGCTTGTTAGCGGTGTTGATGATTTCTGGTCATTCAGTAAATCAGGTCGCAAGCTAGCTGAGTTACATATTAATTATGAAGATGTCCCTGAACTTGAAGCTGTAAAAGTCAGTGGCGCACAACATAATAACTATATCGTTGAGAAGTTAAAGTTTATCAAGAAAGGTCAACGTGACACGATCTTATACAATTCGTCAATCAAGATAGAGTACATAGGTGAAAAAGCCTATGAATATGTAGTTAACGGCAAGAGTGCTATTGAATGGGTTATGGAGCGATACCAAATCACCACGCACAAAGATAGTGGTATTGTGAATGATCCAAATGATTGGGCAAAAGAATCCGGCAACCCTCGATATATTCTAGATCTGTTGTTAAGTGTAATTAATGTAAGTGTACAGACAGTGGATATCGTTAACAGTCTCCCAAAAATTGACTTTTCCAAACCCTAAATATACATTGGCAATCATTTTTTATAAAAGCGTCATTATGATACTGCGCTGTTTTGAGTACTTCCTGCATCGGCTAGAGTTAAATGAATGATACGCCACCTCAGTTATAATAAGAATTATGAAGAATTTAAAAGTGTTAGGCATTTATCCAATCCCTGCATTAAACCACATCCTGAGACTTTACGATGCTGCGCCTGAAGACAAAAAGATAAGACTTCTTATTAATCAACGAGGTATTAATATCTTACCCTCGAATACAGTGCCAAAACGATTCTCGAGCAAGCGGATGGTAGATATTAGTGCTGGCGAGATGCTGAGTCTAGGTATAGTCGCACATTACTTCAACCTTATTAGTATAGAAAGCAAGAGAACATTCCAGGTAGTGGTTGGTGTCGAAGATAATCTAAAAAATCAAATCGAAAATCTGATATCGGATGGTGCAATTTGGGATGAGGGTCAAGAAGAAAGAATGCCATTCCAGCAGACACTTGTACAAGGCTATCTGCCAGATAAAAGAACTCTCTCAACTCGGGATGTAATTGAGGCTATTAATGAAAAAGTTAGGACGAGAGATACTTATCCTGCTCACTGTGGCCTTATTGTAAGTGTATACAGTGGATCAGTAAAAATAGATTTTAAAGAGATAATACAAACATGCAAATTGGCGACATTCGATTCGGTGTATGTTGTTGTTTACGAAATGCCAAAAATTAATTTTGCTTCAGTTACGCTTCTAGAGGAGTCAATGCCTCCTAGTATTTTCTCAGCTAATCAAAAGCGGTTGAATCTCCCAAGGTTTGACGGCGGTCCATGGCTCGTGGATGAAAACTTCGATAAAAAGTCTAGTAGTTGAGTTTTAAAATATTTTGTTTGGTATGATTGAGTTATGAGTGAATTTGTTAATGAGGGCGTGTCTTCGTTGTTTATCACCGGTATTACAGGTTCTGGCAAAAGCCACACTGTTCGGCAATTAATAAACAAATTAATCGCCAAATACAACTCAGAGCAGTTGAAGTTTGCGCTATTCGACATGAAGCGAGTAGATTTTAATGATTTTGATAAAAACTATCTGCTCTTTGATGTAGTTGTGGACCCGGAAATTGGTGTTGGAAAGCTGGAGGGGTTGGCTCGGTTAGCCACTCAGCGCTTAGCTAGTAATGAGATCGAACCGCGGATCTGCATCTGTATTGATGAATGCGATATGGCCATAGTAAATCCAACTGGGTTCTTCGATGCCTTAGAAGGTATATTAACCAATTCGAAACAAGCTAACATGCAGCTTGTATACGTAACATCCCGTTTTAGCGAAGAAACAATACCGCCAAAAATCCTGGATTTTTTTGATACTAAGCTAAAAGCAGACCGCACACTCGGTCTCCAACCTTTCGACCGCGTATGAGTGGAGGTGATGTAGGGTCTGTGGGTATGATGAGACTAAATATTCGGTACTTAAAAAAACTAATATTATCTAGTACTTTTTGACAGTCCAAATGGCTGCTTTTCTGGTGTTATGCCCAGAGCACTATCCATTACAAGTTTTGAAGCTATTGCGTT
>CAYNSQ010000023.1:0-8482 GCA_964400155.1 uncultured Candidatus Saccharibacteria bacterium | reverse complement strand
AAAAATATCTTGATGATAATGCGAAGCGGTACTGAAATAAATCCAATGACATGGAAAAATTACGTTGATAATCTGGAATAGATTATAAATTGAGTCAGTTAAGCATTATAAATATGATATGCTAATGCTAGGCACAATCGGGGGTAAAACCGGTATAAACAAAGATGAATAAACGTACTATTGCGATACTTAACCAAAAAGGTGGTGTGGGAAAAACCACCACTACTATAAATTTGGCTGCTTATCTTGCCAGGTCGGGCAAACGGGTGCTGGTGTGCGACCTTGACCCCCAAGGCAACTCCACCAGCGGATTGGGGGTAGAAAAACAAGGACTAAGTGCTACATTGTACGACGTACTGTTTTCTCGTGCCAAAGCAAGCGACATTACTCAAAAAGTAACGGCTGATGGGGTTTTTTTATTGCCTGCCAATGCCCAGCTTGCTGCGGCCGAAGTAGAACTGGTAGCTGTTGCCAACCGGGAATTTCAACTAAAGCAAGTTTTGGATGGACTAGACTACGATATTATTCTGATTGATTGTCCGCCGTCACTCGGTCTTCTAAGTGTTAACGCACTAACAGCATCAACAGATGTACTTGTACCGGTTCAAACAGAGTACTACGCACTAGAAGGACTGTCTCAACTTCTCAGTGTTATCACGCAGGTGCATACCGCACTAAACCCGAGCCTTAATTTGCTTGGTATAATACTAACTATGTATGATTCTCGTACTTCACTATCAGAGCAAGTAAAAGCCGAAGTAGAAAAACACTTTGGGACAAAGTTGTTTAACACCGTAATACCGAGAAATGTAAGGCTGGCAGAAGCACCCAGTTTTGGCAAAACCATTGCCGAACATGATAAGTGGAGTAAAGGCGCCAGAGCCTATAAAGCTTTGGCTAAAGAGTTAGAGAAGAGGCTGTATGGCTAAGCAAGGCAATTTACCACTTACCATTTACCATTTACCATTTATTTTCCATTGCCCATTTACCATTGATCATTCATTGAACATTCGTCCATTCGTTCATTCGTTCATTCACTTCTTGGAAGGACGATCAATATGACTGCCAAGAAGTCACTGGGGAGGGGTTTTGATGTACTAATTCCTAAGGAAGTTGATGCCTCAATTTTAGAAGAGGATAAAAATCGTGTTCAACATATTCTAATTTCTGACATTCGGCCTAACCCAGACCAACCTAGACGGGAATTTGACCAAGCTTCGCTTGATGAACTATCAACATCAATCAAACGCCATGGTGTGCTGCAACCTATCATTTTAGTAAGACATCGCAAAGGTCCAGGCTATGAAATAGTTGCCGGAGAAAGGCGCTACCGCGCTGCCAAGTCTGCAAAATTAGATCAGATTCCTGCCATAGTCCGCAGCCTAGAAGAGTTAGAACAAATAGAATTATCCCTTATAGAAAACATCCAGAGAGTAGATTTGTCACCATTAGAGCAAGCATTATCGGTGTATCGTTTACAACAGCAGTTTAATTTAGCGCTAGATGACATAGCTAACAAACTAGGCAAAGCACCTAGTACGGTAAGTAATCTTTCGAGGTTATTACAACTTCCGGACGATGCTAAAGAAGCTCTAAGGACTGGTAAAATATCAGAAGGGCACGCTCGAGCAATACTTGCGCTTAAAGACAATCCATCTCAACAAGAAGAATTATTACGTAGCATAATTAACAACAAATTATCTGTTAGAGAAACTGAAAAGCAGGTACTAAACTATAAACAAAGAGTAAAGAACATTGATCAGATTAAAAGTGGTCTAACTCAAGCAGAGGTAAAAAGTATGTCTCAGAATATTGCTAAAACCTTGTCGGCAAAAGTCCGAATTACGCCAAAAAATAAGGGTGGACAAATAGTTATTCAATATGAAGACAAAGACCAGCTTCAGTCGATTGTTCAGCAACTTTCTGAGTAAATAAATTAACTCATGAATAACAAATTTAGCTTTAAAGCCAGGCTATGGCGATATGTTGGTGAGGGCAGTTGGCATTTTGTTACACTACCAAAAGATTTGTCAAATGACATTAAGCTAATTTCTGCGGGCAATACAGTTGGTCTTGGTTATGTCCGTGTTCAAGTTTCGTTGGGTCGCACAATATGGAAGACAACTTTGTTTCCGACAAAAGAAGGAGTGTTTTACTTAGCTGTAAAAGCAGATGTTAGAAAACGAGAAAACCTTCATGACGGCGACTTGGTTAATGTAGAGTTTGAATTAATATAGAAAAAATATTAATAAACCAAAAAAACACCCACTCTTGGGGGTTGACATATGTTAATCATGTAAAGATACTTATGTTTAGATAAAGAAAAAACAAATAACTGATAACCAATAACCAGTAACTAACAATGAATATCTACTAACTATTAACTAATAACTATTAACTAATAACTAGTAATGCCCACTCTGCCAAAACCAAACATCAAAAAACCAAAAACGTTAAATCCTAGAGCCAGGTTTTCTAATTTCCAGATAGTATCCTTTATAGCAGTCTTTGCTGTAATTGGTAGCGTCTTTCTATATAAGAGCTTTGCAGCTGTCGACAATCGTCTAATGTGGGCTCCACCAGCCCTAAATAACCCTGTAACAGTTAATGTGACAAATTCTAACCGCGATTTATATCTTGATGATAACACTGACTATATAGTTAAATTTCCATCAACCCCTATAACTGCTCCAGGAGGTGTTGCTTTAAGAGGTGGCAGGAACGTAGTTGTTATAGGAGGTGAGATTTATAACAATACCGAAACACTGCCAGGTGGGAATATTGGAAATGCTTACGGCCTATTAACAGAAAATCAGACAGGTACTATTCATGTTGAAGGGCTCTGGATACACGGCAAAGGTATAGGGCAAGGTTTATTACTTTCCCACTGGAATGGTGCTGTTGTCCAAGTCCAAAATACACGTATAGAAACTTTAAATAGAGTAGCAACGAATGGAATTCATACAGATGGATTCCAATCTTGGGCTGGTCCTAAACAGTTAAAAATGTATAACGTAACTATTAAAACACAAGGAGTTGGCATACAGACTCAACCGGCAGACCTAAATTCCGACCCCAATCAACCGTTTGTGAGATGGCACTACGAGAATATGGATATTACGCAACTTGATCAAAATAACAATTTTCAAGAATCGGACGGCAATCCTCACCACGCATATGCATTATGGAAAAATCAGCTGGAATCAAACCACGTAGGGGGAGTAACTTGGCCGGAATATCATAAAAACATGTGGTTATCCACCAAAGAATCCGACGCCACCGGAAAAGCTGAATGGTACACAGCCTGGGGCTGGTGGCCGGGGGGTGGTTATCCCAACGGTTGGAGTTATTGGAACCCCGGTGGAAATGATAAAGGCTGGGATATTACTGGCGAAGTTATAAAACTTGGTAAACCACCGGCTGGCGACTTTGTACCAGAAGGCAAGGCTGGTACCTCCTATGTCTCCCCTGGTTATGTAGGTACCTCTACACCACCGACGACATCACCATCTACTCCTCCAACTACCGCTCCTGCTCCTAAAACTACCATCACTGCCAGCCCCACTTCTGTAAGCAGTGGGGGAACTGTAACATTAAATTGGAGTAGTATGTATGCTTCGTCATGTACAGCAGCTGGTGCTTGGAGTGGATCAAAACCAACATCTGGCAGTCAATCCATCTCTGCCACTAGTTCGACGACATATACATTAACCTGTTCAGGCGAAGGCGGAACTTCTTCTGCTTCAGTAAACGTGTCAGTAAACAATACGCCTGCGCAATCAGTAGACACTACCTCTCCATCCACACCGCAGTGTTTAGCTGTTACAGGCAAAACTCAGACATCAATATCAATTTCATGGTGTGCTTCCACTGACAATGTTAAAGTCGAGGGCTACAAAATGTGGCGTGGAACAACTCTTATTGCGACAACTACCAGTTTGAACTATAGTTTTAATGGTTTACAATGTGGCACTAATTATACCGACCTGGGAGTCCAGGCCTTTGATGCTTCAGGTAACGTCTCACATCTTCCTTCAGCGATTGTTGTCCCAACATCAACATTCACCTGCAGCACAACTACTCCTCCTGCGCCTTCGCCTCCACCATCAAGCACGTCAGATACACAGTCACCATCAATCCCACCTAACTTTAGAGTAACAGCTACTGGCAAGAACAATGTAACTCTAGCTTGGGGTGTTAGCACCGACAATGTAGCTGTTGCAGGCTACAGACTATATAGAGACACAAACACTACACCTTTATATGACGGACTTACCAGAAAAATTAATAACACAGAACTTTTAACTAAATCTGCCTATAGCTATTACGTGCGAGCTTATGATAAAGCTGGCAATACTTCAGCACCTAGCGCTAAGGTTTGTGTTAGCAAATGGGGTTTCTGGAACAACTTCACCAGAAGCCGTAGCTGGAAGTATTGTTAGAGACAGTCTACTTTATTGACAAACACTCCTTAAGGCACAATACTTATGTTTAAGTAATAAACAACAAAAAACTTTTAACTAAAAACTAATAACTACTAATGTCCACTCTGCCAAAACCAAACATCAAAAAACCAAAGACGCTTAACCCAAGAGCCAGGTTCTCTAATTTCCAGATTATATCCTTTATAGCAGTATTTGCTGTAATAGGTTCTGTCTTTCTATATAGGAGCTTTGCAGCAACAAATAACACTCCAATACTGACTTATGACTATGTCGCTCAACCCTACACCGACGACGGAGGCGGGCAGTGCCACCAGTCAGTTTGGGCCTTAGGAAAATCTCCCACAACACCGTACGTATCACCAGATTCTTATAAGCAACAACAGAGATATATTTTGGCTAATCCTAATGCAACAGACTCAGCTGGCAACAGAGGCAGTGATGAGTGGTGGTTTATGTTTAACCACTATTTTGATAGTTCATACAATATAAGTAGAGCGGGCTATTCCAACAGTTTCTTTAATTTACATAATGTTGCAGGTGATAATGGTCCTAGCGGAGGGGTTGGTTGGGGTTTTGGAAGCGGAGTGTCGTCTTATCATCTGTTTAATGATGGAGTCAATGACCCTGACGGCACATTGATACTACTTGAAAATGACATTGCACATAATAAAACCAAAATACCTACACCATCTGTCAATCAGTGGCATTCATATGTAGTCCATATTGTTTTTGGACGTACCGACGGCACAACTCCAAGAGCTGGAATGTCGGAAGTATGGATGGACGGTAACAAAGTCGCCGACGTGAGAAACGTAAATACCTTGCAAAGAGCTAAAGGACCAGATGGTAATTACTACACACAACAATGGCTACAACTTTGGCAGGGAACATATACATCTGGGGCGCCCTGCCAACCAGCAAACACATCAGCAGTGAGCGGCAAGCTAACTTTGGCACGAATTGGAAAAACATCTAGTGAAGCGATTAATGATGTACCACAATATTCTGGTACGCTAGCGACTTCACACATAGCCGGTCAACCGAATTATGGAGACGGTAGCTTAAAGCTATCATCTACTCAGCTAACTGTAGGGGATCTAATCCTTCCTGCCGAATTAGGTGGTTCTGGTTCAGTGCCAGTACCCGCGCCAACCCCGGCACCGACTCCAGCTCCATCTTCGGTACCAACAAGAGCCGAAACTTTAACAAGCAGTATTAACAATGGCGACACAGTTGCTAACGGTACATCATGGACAGTAAGCGTAACTCCTTCTCCATCATCAGTAGAGTTCTGGGCAAATGGTACAAAACTAGCCACTGATACATCGGCGCCGTTTTCAACAGTAATAAACCTACCTACAGGCACTAACAAGTTAGGTTTGTGCTACACCATTAACGCTACTCGGACATGTAACGGGGTAGGAGGCATATTTGCTACTATCACAGTTACGGCTGCTGCATCTACACCAGCACCCGCACCTACGCCCACACCAACTTCACCACCGCCACCAACTACAACATCATTTACTAGCAGTATTAACAATGGTGCAACTGTTACCAATGGATCAACCTGGACAGTATCATTTGGTATAAATCCATCGTTAGTAGAATTCTGGGCTAATGGTACTAAACTTACCTCCGACACATCAGCACCATATTCAACTGTAATTAATCTGCCAACCGGCAAAAACCAGCTTGGTCTTTGTTATACGCTTAATTCAGTTAGAACTTGTAATGGGACTGGGGGAATATTTGCAACCATTTATATTGTCGAAGCACCACAAGCAAAAATAACTGCACAACCTAGTGCTAGCGTGTCCGACACCACCAAACCTTCTACTCCAAAGAACTTCCGTGTTACTGCCACTTCTAAAACACAACTTTCATTAGCTTGGGATGCCTCAACTGATAATGTTAATGTTGTAGGCTACAAGTTAACCAGAAGCCTTCAGCAAATATACGACGGCCCCAAACTAGCAGTAACCAATTATGACCTTAACGCTAGTTCTAAATATTCTTACTACGTCAATGCCTATGATGCTGCTGGTAATGTATCCGCCCCCAGCCAAAGAATCTGTGTTGGTAAATGGAGCTGGTGGAGCAGTGTTACCAGAAGTCGAAGCTGGAAGTATTGTTAGAACCCACATCTGATTGACAACAGTAAATTCTTAAGTAATACTTATGTTTAAACGCATAACAAAACAAAATGCCCACTCTCCCAAAACCAAAAATCAAAAAACCAAAAACGTTAAATCCTAGAGCCAGGTTCTCTAATTTCCAGATTATGTCCTTCATAGCTGTCTTTGCACTGATTGGCGGCTACCTATTGTATAAAACTTTTGCGGTGACAAGCCCTGTATTTGGGACTAATATTCCAGCTGTGCCGGCATTTCCAATTTCTTTGCCTGAAAGAACCGTAGCAAACTGGACGGACTTGCAATCAGCTGTGGCTTCCGGAAATGTACGGGTGAAGGTTGTAGGTAAAATAAACATTCCTGTTGATTGGCGCTGGACAAAACCCAATATTTGGGTTTACGGAGACCCAGCTGGTGGCGCGGGTTTTGTTGGAGGTAGTGTAAAGATAAATACCTCGGATGTTTGGGTTAGTAATCTAGAAATTTATGGTGGAAATTATGATGGGATTAAGCTAGGTGACGGTGCTGCTGCCTCAAGAATTGTAATTGCCGACAACTATATACATGACGTTGGCGACCAGGGCGTCTTGATTGCCACCAATGGGGCACAAGATGTCTGGATAGTACGCAATAAGATTGAAAAAGTAAACCTTACGAACAACCCTTCCGTACAAGCTGATGGCCATGGCATATATACTGGCGGTTATGGTGGCGTGACGAAGCGAATTTATATACTCTCTAATGAGATCCATCCATCAGCATTTGGTGTTCAAGTATATCCGGAGCCAAACGGGGTGGTTATAGCCGGTAACTCCATAATTGGTGGCGATACGAGAGGCGGAATTGTTTGGTATGATGGCGCAACCAACGTAACGGCAGTTGGGAACATGATTGTTGATGCACCTTCAGCTGCGTTCGAGGTTTCCTCGGGTGGCGCGGCTGCTTCTAGCGGCAATCGCGCGGATGAAAATGTTTGTCTGCGCTGTAATTTGTGGACTGCCGGTATGTACACACCTCCTGGTTCAGGAAATATAAGCACAACCGACCAGGCAGTTGCTGATTCGTTTAGAGTACGTTCTGACCAGTGGGGTTGGTTGCCGTCATTCCTAAAAGATGGCTCCGTTAGAACAGAAGCCAACACCGGAAGTAGCTTTTCTGGTGGTGCATCTTCATCAACATCTCCGGCACCT
This sequence comes from uncultured Candidatus Saccharibacteria bacterium, assembly GCA_964400155.1. Taxonomy (GTDB): domain Bacteria; phylum Patescibacteriota; class Saccharimonadia; order Saccharimonadales; family UBA10212; genus JAYTJL01. The sequence continues at coordinate 712 of CAYNSQ010000023.1, read as the reverse complement.
TCACCTGTTAATAATGTAACAGTCAAACCGATGGTACCTAGTGGCCTTACAGCTACTGCCAGTGACGGTAAGGTAATTATAGGTTGGTCTGCCAATCCGCCTGCGGACAGCGTAGATAGTTACCAAGTTTATTGGACTACTGACAGCACCTGGAACTCTGCTCCCCAGCAAGATTTAACAGTATCTGGTACCAGCTATACAGTATCAGGGCTAAACAACAATACAACCTATCACTTCAGAGCATCAGCCCACAACTCTGCCGGTTACAGTGATTGGACAGCGGCAGTGAGTGCTTTACCGGTCGCTCCTGCTGCTTCAGTCTCTTCCCCCCCGACTATTACCCAAAACATAAAGCCTGGAGGCACACTTTCGGGTGCGCTCATCTGGACGGCCACAACTACAGCTACAAACATTGCGTCGGTATCGTTTGACATGGATTACGACAAAACGTTGTCCGTGGTTGATTCCTCTGCGCCGTTTACCCGAATTTTAGACACTACTAAGTTTGCGAACGGCTCGCACGTACTGGGTCTCACTGTTACTCTTAAAGACGGCTCCGTACTTTGGCAACCTTACCAAATAGGTAGTGTTAGTTTTGCGAACTCCACTCCAGCTCCCGCTCCTAAGCCAACTCCACCACCAACGCCATCAGTTGATACCACCAAACCTTCTACTCCAAAGAACTTCCGTGTTACTGCCACTTCTAAAACAC
>CAYNSQ010000022.1:0-9456 GCA_964400155.1 uncultured Candidatus Saccharibacteria bacterium | reverse complement strand
ATGTTTATTTTTCATACCCAAAAAGTAATAGTGCAGTTAAACATAACGTACCACCATACGCTATGCGTCTTGGCAATGCCCTATTTATGAAGTCGCTCAAACCTGCGCTTGCACGTGGCGGGCTGGAGTTTGATGCCGCGCTTACCGGCAAACAAATTGTTGCCAAAAAAGATGATAACAACAATTTAACTCACTACGAAATACCAGAAGTTGACCCCGAATCAGCAAAACTGTTAGAGCGTTTTGATGATGCCCTTGGTGCAACTTTAATTAAATCGCCCGTCACACAAAAGTGGGAATTAAGAATTGGTGATGTTATAGATATCCAAGAAGCTCTAAAAACTCAAAGTTCTGCTGAAATTGTTGATGCTATGTATTTAGACATTGCCCGCTCAGTTGAGGAGCTCACAAAAACAGATGTTGAATATTCTAGATTAGCACCAAAAATTGGCAAATTAGCTATGCCTTCTGGCTAGTGCTATTTCTAGGCTAACAAGAGCACTAAAACCCCTAGTACTATGCGGTAATACACAAAAATTCTAAAACTGTGTCCAGATACATATTTCAGCAACCAAGAAATTGCAAATAATGCCGTTACAAAGGCCGCAATACTGCCTAGAATTATTGAAGTCCAGCCACCACTTATAAACTGAATGTCAGATGAATGTTTAGCCAATTTATATGTTCCTGCGAGCACTAAAATTGGAATGCCCATATAAAACGAAAAAGTTGTGGCAGTTATTCTGTTAAGTCCGCCAAACAACCCGCCAACTATGCTTGCGCCAGATCTTGAAGTACCGGGAATAAGTGCAAAACATTGTGCAAATCCGGCAATAAGCGATTGTTTTTTGCTTACTTTACTTAAGTCCATTAACTTTTCTTTATCACCAACTGGACTTTTTTTATCCGCGTACCAAAGCACCCCGGCGCCAATTATTAAGGCCGCTGCAACTACACGAGGAGTTGCGTATCTATCCAATTCTTTGCTTAGTGCGAGGCCCAAAACGGCAGCAGGAAAAGTTGCTATAACAATGTTGCGCCAAAAAAGTTTGGCGGACTTTTCTCCACTTAACAAGCCCTTTGTTTTTAACCAAATATCATTTCGGTAATACCAAATTACTGCTGCAATGGCGCCTAGCTGTACCACAACAGTAAAAACTTCTGCGGTATCTTTGAATTGGATGTAATGTTCGGCAATTATCAAATGGCCGGTACTACTAATAGGTAAAAATTCAGTCAGTCCTTCAACGATGCCCAAAAGTATTGCATATAGCGCGTCCATACAAACAACAGTATAGCTTGTATTGATTAATATTTCTCTGGCTCCGGGGACTGGATTCGAACCAGCGACCTAGTGGTTAACAGCCACCCGCTCTACCGCTGAGCTACCCCGGAATATTGAGCCAGAGAAATATCAACCAAATTTGTAATGTGCATATAACAACTGATTGATTATAGGGGTAATTAAGGATATACGTCAAACGCTTATGCGTTAACATTTAAAGATAGTTGAAGTATATATGACATATAGTTTCAAATTGAATCAGACAGATTGTATAATCAGCTGGTAAGAGGAGCGAGAAATTTGAAATTTTTAAATGGGATGCAACCGCCATACGAACTGACTTTTAATGACGTTTTTTTGGTGCCTAGTTATAGCGAAATTGCATCTAGGCTAGATGTCAGCCTCACAACTCCGGATAACGTTGGCACTAACATTCCTATCGTCGTTGCCAATATGAATGCTGTTGCCGGTAAACGTATGGCAGAGACAGTAGCCCGGCGCGGTGGAATTACTATACTTCCACAAGATATGCCGTCAGAAGAGTTGGCTAGTACCATAGACTATGTTAAATCACGCGATTTAACATATGAAACTCCGATAACGCTTAGTCCAGAACACACTATTCAAGACGCTTTAAACTTAATCAACAAACGTGCCCATCGACATATCATCATTGTTGATAACAAAAACATACCAGTTGGAATATTTTCTGTTGCCGATGCAAAGGACAAAGACCGTTTTTCTACGGTTGGCGCCGTAATGAATCGAGAAATAAGATCAGTCCAATCATCACTAACACCTAAAAAGATTTTTGAAATATTAGAAAAGGATCGCATAAGTTTTGCGCCGGTTGTAGATACCAAAGGAAAACTACAAGGTGCCGTAACTAAAAAAGGCGTTTTAAGATCGCTCATCTTTCCTCCTGCCATAAATTCAGCCAACCAACTAATGGTTGCTGTTGCAGTTGGCATTAACAAAGACGTTGCCAATAAAGTTGCTGACACAGTTAGTGCCGGGGCTGACATTATTGTTGTAGACACAGCTCATGGCCATCAGAAAAAAATGATAGACGCCCTTAAAGCAATTAAAAAGTTAAAACTGGGTGTGCCAATAGTAGCAGGAAACGTAGCAACTGCGAGTGGCACAAAAGATTTACTAGAAGCTGGGGCAGATATTGTAAAAGTAGGCATAGGACCAGGTGCCATGTGCACTACACGGATGATGACTGGCGTAGGTCGGCCACAATTCTCAGCCATTCTAGAGTGTGCTTCGCAAGCAAAAAAATTAGGCAAACACATTTGGGCAGATGGCGGAGTAAGGCACCCGCGTGATGTGGCTCTGGCTATAGCCGCTGGCGCTTCTAATGTAATGGTGGGTACGTGGTTTGCCGGCACACACGAAAGTGTTAGTGATACTCACGTAGATGAAAGTGGACGAAAATATAAAGTAAATTATGGCATGGCCAGCAGGCGCGCCGTTGTTAGTAGAAGTTCTGCAGAAGAAAAAATAACTGCCGAAATAAAACAATTCTTTGAAGAAGGCATAAGTAAATCAAAGATGTATATCAATCCAAGTAGCCCGGGAGTGGAAGACATTATTGACCAAATTGCAGCCGGACTTCGCAGCAGCATGACCTATGCCGGTGCTAAAAGTATTTCTGACTTTCAAGACAAAGCAGTTGTTGGTATTCAGTCGGCTGCCGGTTTTTCTGAAGGCCAACCCATCAGTAGTTCTTGGAATATCTGATAGACTATTAAAGCTATGTCAGAAAACAACCCACCGGCTCTTGAAGTAAAAAACTTAAAGAAAAAGTATAAAACAGGCCCTCAGGCACTTAAGGGTATAAATTTGACTATTCAACCAGGGCAATTTTTTGGACTACTGGGGCCAAATGGCGCAGGCAAATCAACTCTTATCCACTGCATAATGGGGCTGGCGGTACCTTCCAGTGGCACAGCTAGCGTATTTGGGAGTGATGTAGTTTCAGACTACCAAAAAGCACGACACTATTGCGGGTTGGCTCCTCAAGATATTAACCTAGATTGGTTCTTATCGGTTGAAGACACACTAGATTTTCATGGTGGTTACTATGGTATGAAAAAAGCCGAACGTAAAAAACGTATTGACGAACTTCTCAAAGCTTTTTCTCTTACTAACAAGCGCAAAGACAATAGTTTCAAACTTTCAGGAGGTATGAAGCGCCGAGTAGTTTTGGCACGTGCCTTAATGCATCGTCCTAAATTCTTAATTTTGGACGAACCTACCGCTGGCGTAGACGTAGAGTTGCGACTGGAACTATGGAAATATATGCAAAATCTCAACAAAGAAGAACGCACAACAATTTTGCTAACCACGCACTATATTGAAGAAGCCGAAAACTTATGCGACCATATTGCGTTAATTAATGACGGCAAAATTATTGATACCGGCACACCTGCAGAACTCAAAAAAAGGTTTAAGAAAAAAACTCTAGAAGAAGTTTATCTTTCTGTTGTAGGACGCGAAGAATTATCACGGAGCCACATTCATGCATAATCGGCTTGGTTTTTATACGGTACTACGTCGTGAAGTTAAGCGGTTTTGGTCTATTCGCCGTCAAACAGTACTAGGCCCTTTACTTGAGACCTACCTATATATAGGTGTCTTTGGTGCAGCTTTGGGAAGTAGAATCGATAAAATAGACGGTGTTAGCTACACGGTATTTATAATTCCTGGTCTTCTACTTATGGCTATGGCTATGAACGCCTTTTCTAACAACAGCTCGTCCCTTCTCCAACAAAAAGTCCAAAGAGCCATAGACGACCAACTAGCTTCTCCTGTTAGTAACGGCTCTCTTATGGCAGCCTTTACTCTCGGTGGACTAATCCGTGGGGCTATTATTTCTACCATCACATTTGTTACTGCGGCGCTGCTAATAGATTTGCCAGTTGCCCATCCTTTTTTGCTGGTGGCTAGTATGTTGTTGTGTGGTCTTTTATTTGGTTGCTTGGGTGTTTTAGTTGGTTTGCGTTCTGAGACTTTTGACAATCTCAGTTTTTACCAAACATTTGTCATTCAACCATTAATCTTTTTGGGTGGAATCTTCTACTCAGTAGCGCTTTTGCCGGAACCTTTCAAAACATTGACTCATTTTAACCCGATTTTTTATATGATTAACACTGTTCGCTATAGCATTATCGGCAAGGCAGATGTTAACGCTTATTTGGCGTTAGCTGTAATAGCTGTGGTCTGCGTACTACTGCTAATGTTTAACTATCGATTATTCCAAAAAGGCTATCGGCTACGTAACTAGTAAATAATTATGCCAACTAAAGCTAAAAACAAGATTCATGATGACGAAACCGAACTTTTTAGTTTAGAACTAGAACGCTGGCTAAAAGATAAAGATAAAAAAACAATTAACGATTTAGAAGACGTTTTTGGACCAAGAAGCTTTGCTATTATGATCCTAATATTTATGGCTCTACCTGCCCTGCCCATTCCAACGGGCGGTGTAAGTCATATATTTGAGATTATTGCAGTCACCATTGCCGCACAAATGATAATCGGCAAAGAAAAACTTTGGCTGCCTCAAAAATGGCGCAAAAAAGAAATCAGCGACAAAGTTCAAAGAACTATGATTGTTCCACTCTTAAAATTTATTCGTTTTTTTGAAAAGTTTTCACGCCCCAGATTTGCTGTAATTATTGGCTCCAAGCCATTTACAATGCTTGCCGGACTTATAATTGTTGGATTTACCTCGGCCGCTTTTGTATCGCCACCCTTCTCCGGACTGGATACATTGCCGGCTATGGGTGTAGTGATTTTGTGCCTGTCAATAATTCTAAAAGATATTTTACTCAGTTTTATAAGTATTATTGTAGGCAGTGTAGGAGTTGCAATAATTATTAGCACCGGCTTTGCCATCACCAAAGTCTTCGATCATTTTTTCTAACCCCAGCTACTAGCTATCAGTTATAAGTTATCTGTTACTAGTTATTAGTTACTAGTTATTAGTTCTAAACCGAATACTCATTATTTGCGGCTCTTTTTTTAAGCTCGCTCAGCCTAGTTATAAAACTTTGAGCTGCCCCATGAGCGCCGAGTACCTTTAACGCACCAATCAAAACGTATAACTGGTCAAGTTCTTTCTCTACAAATCCCGGAGCTTTTTCTATTTCAGAAAAAAACATTTCTACTCTGTCCACCAACCATTTTTCTTCACTAACTTTCAACTGTTTAGCAACTACTGTTTTGTCGGTTTGCCCGGTAGGGTTTATGACTTCCAAAGACCTGGCAGAGTGACCTCTTTTTTGTAAATGGCCTCTCTGAATTAAGTTATTAACATGTAAGCTGACAGTTGCGACCGAGGTGTAGTTAAGCCCATTCATAATTTCGCGGTAACTGGGGCTATAACCGTTGGCTGCAATAAAACTTTCTATAAAACGCAGTAGCTCTGATTGCTTTTTTGTCGGCCGAATAAGCTTTGGCTGGTCTTCTTGCATTATGCCCTACCACCCAAAGTAATTTTCAATTTACAATTTACAACCTTGCCTACCGGCAGGCAGGTTTTCAATGAATTAGCAATGCAACAATTATTCAATGCATTATCAAATTGACTATTTGAGCATTCATTGTCCATTGACACTTGAGACTTGAACATTTGGCAGTGATAACTGACATTCTCCATTGTTCTTATATTGTACACTTCATCAGCTTAAAGATTAAAGCTTAAAGCCTTAAGCTAAAAGCTAGAAAATGACTTAGTGTTGGTGTTTGTGGTAACTATGATGCCCGTGAGCTCGGTGAGCTGTTATCCGTGCGGGTGAAACATGCACCGGTTTTTTAGCCATCTTTTCTGGGAATACCCAAAAACGGTACCACAGGTAATTCCAGACCGTGAAGAAAGCTGAAGAAATAAATTGACCTATGTATGGCGAAATGCCAACTAGTTTGAGTCCGTAAAGAATGTAGTAGTTCATAACAAAATCCACAAGAGTGATAAAAATGTACCGGCCGGTAACTTTTGTCATTTGGTCTTTTAAGTGAGGATTTTTAAAAACCCAATATCGCTGGAGTACAAAGTTAACGCTCCAGCCTATTAAATTGCTGATGATAGTAGCCCACCAAAGGCTCCAATGAAAAACCGACCAAAAAAGCGCAAAGGCAGCATAACCGGTCCAAAAGTAAACACCGCCACTAACCATATATTCAACAAACTGAACGACTAATTTTCGATTTCTATTATTTACTTTTAGCATTTGGTTTGTGCTTTATTGGCTTTAGTATAACAGGCGCAAGAGAGATCCCAGCCAAGCCAAAGAAAATATAGCTTAATGTATCATCGGTCCAAGCATGCAAAAACAAATTAGTTACACAAAGCCCCACCAGGCTAACAAATAGTGCCAGATTTAAATTTTCTACTCTGCTCTGCCACAGTAGACGTCCCACCAAAATAATAACTGCAATAAATAATGCCATACCAATTATGCCTATTTCTTGGCCAATTTGTAGATAAAAGTTTTCCGCAATTCTGGACTGAGCGTTGTTATAGACCGACTGCGGCCCAGCCGTCCCCACGCCAGAACCCAATGGACTGTTTACCACATCCCTTGAAGCGTTTTTAAAGGCAGTCAAATGACCTTCGTTAGAACTAACATTCACCGACCCTTCTTCCGTATGCAAAAAAACATTCTCAAAAGTAGAACTATCCTTTAGTAAAAATGCTCCACCCACAATTACAGCAATTACCAGCCCAGCCAATACATACACCTTGTTACTTATTTTTTTTGATCTTATTTGCAGCCAAATCAATAGCCCAATTGCTACGCCAGCACCAATCCATGCGCTCCGAGAAAAACTAAACACCAGCGCCATTACTAGTCCAATTCCTATCATTATTTTGTCTCTTATTTCTTTTTTTTCTCTGAAAAGCAGCACTGCAATTAGAGATAACGGTAATATAATGTATGCTCCCAGTGGATTTGCTCCGCGCAACGTAGAAGCTACTCTAATATGTTCAAGGTTGTTGTTAATTGTTTCATAGGCACTTATAGTCGTATCGTTATAGCCAAAATGTTTTAAGAAGTCATAAGGCAGAATTAAATACTGGGCTATCGCAAAAGCCGCCACTGCTATGGCTGGGACTAAAATCAACACCTTCGCATTGTTCTTCAACCAGCTGGATTTGGCAGACACAACCAGACAGACCAAGAAGAATACTAAAAACCTAGCGTCTACTATCAGACCATAACCAACTGCCTTAGCGGTAGTTGTATCTTGAATAAGTTCAAATATTGAATAAATGAGAATAATTCCTATCAGTAGCAGTGTCAGCTTAACCAAATTACTAGCAAATAACTTGGTTCTGAGTGTCTTATCCTTTGCCAGTAAATACACTGTCCCCAAACAAAGTAGTGCAACTATCACTTCTTTCCATAGACGCAGTAACGTATAGTGTCCGGCAAAACTAGATACCCAAACTGTTAAAAATCCGTGAAAAGGCAATATCAGCAGAATACCGGCTATGGTAATTTCCATATACCTCAGCACTTGTTTATCTAACTTCTTAACGCTCATAAGTGATAGAATCTAGTATAGATGAATCCTAGCGGAAATTTTTCATTTAACATTTATCATTTAACATTTATTTGGTATTTGTCATTTGGCATTTCTTCTACAAAATGCTGCGAATCAAGTACCCTGATACCTGATAAATCAACGCTAAATGCTAATTGCTACCTGCTAAATGGAGCAAGGAGTGCCCTTTGAAATCTAACTCCTCTTTAATTTACAGTTTCTTTTTGGTGGTGGGAGACTTCTTGGCGCTAGTGGCAGCCTTTGTGGCTGCTTACATTTTGCGTGTAACGCTAGACCCTACACCCATTTCTGAGTCTATACAGTCCAGCACATTCTTAGGGATTTTTCTGACACTACTACCTTTTTGGATTTTAATATTCGCTTTGTTGGGGCTATACAATAGTTCCATTTACGAAAAACGGTTTTCAGAAACCGGCCGACTATTTATCGGCTCATTTATTGGCATTTTATTTTTAGTAGGTTATTCATACTTTTTAAACCAAGCTGTCTTTCCCGCGCGGCTGGTTGCAGTCTATGGCCTGGCTTTAGCATTTTTGTTTTTAGTTTTGTTCAGAAACATTGTCAGATCAGTTCGAAGTAAACTTTTCAGCTACAACATTGGTATTACAAACATACTTATAATTGGTGATACTCAAATTTCCAAAGAACTAGTTGAATCTTTGTCTGACAGCAAACAATCAGGCTATAAAATTTTAGGAATCGTAGGTGAAAAAGCATCTGAGATTAAAAAATTTCATGGCATAAACGCCTACGCAGATCTTGAAAGTGCCCTAAAGAAAATATCAGTAGCTAACATTCACGGCATTGTCCAAACAGAACTCTATGCTAGTGCAGCCAAAAACAATGAAATTTTAGAATTTGCGCAAAGCAACCACATTTCTTACAGATTTATCCCGGGTAACACAGAACTGTTTGTAGGTAATCTAGAAGTCGAGTTATTCCGCTCTTCAATTCCGGTGATTGCGGTGCATCAAACGGCCTTGTTGGGCTGGGGGCGCATTGCCAAAAGATCTTTTGACTTGCTAGTGGGTGGACTGCTGCTGCTAATTGCTCTGCCGGTGATGTTAATAATTGCCATAGTTAGTTTTGTTAGAGACCCAGGCAATGTCTTCTACTCAGACAAACGTCTGACGCGTTACGGCACAAAGATTAAGATATATAAATTTCGAACTATGAAAAAACAATATAGTGGTTTGAGCCCGGAAGAAGCCTTCACAAAAATGGGCCAACCAGAACTTATCAAAATCTATCGTGAGAATGGTGACCAAATAGACAACGACCCTCGCATTACCAATGTTGGAGTATTTTTAAGAAAGACCAGCCTGGACGAACTGCCCCAACTTATCAATGTTGTTAAAGGGGATATTAGTTTGGTAGGGCCTCGGGCACTGGTACAGTTTGAGCTTGATCAATACGACAAGAAAAATCTTATACTGGCAGTTAAATCGGGCTTAACTGGTCTGGCTCAAGTTTCTGGCAGGCGCAATTTAAGTTTTGAAGAGCGTCGAAAGCTGGACCTATTTTACGTCCAAAACTGGACCTTCTGGCTAGACCTAACCATCCTTATCAAAACAATCAAAGTCGTAATAAAC
>CAYNSQ010000021.1:0-9829 GCA_964400155.1 uncultured Candidatus Saccharibacteria bacterium | reverse complement strand
ACAAATCTTTTGGTGTAGTTTAGGGAAGCTACTTTTATCATCGTATTTTTAGAAGGTTGCTGTAGCAATATATGTCAGGGTTGAGGTGTATGCACCAGCTGCAGTAGCGGTTGTTATGTTAGCAATATATGAGGCTGTAAAACGTCGAAATACATCACTGGAGTTTTTGCTGGCAACTGTATCACCTGTATTAAACTGGAAGTTGTCTACGGTGTTATAGCCGGCTGCCGGAGTGGCTGTACCCGAACCATCAGGGTCAGATCCAACTGTAGGAGTCGTGTTGGCCCGCAAATTTAGTCCAAACTGTTCGGTACCAGTAGTTGATGTAGCTGCACTAGCTATAGGGGCAATTGTAGGTGAACCAGAACAAGCACTACAAGTTAAGGAGGTTCCGTTTACCGTTACCGTATAGCCTACGCCTGCATTTGTTCCTACGCCAATCTGTGAAGTTCCGCTTTTAACGGTACTTGCGCTAAGTGTACCAAAGGCAACAGTTGAGCCAGTAGCACCAGAACAACTTGTTGTAGTTATTCCTGATGTGCCAGTACAAAATGTCAAGGATTCGTCTACGCTGGCTGTGAGGTTGATCTGCTGAGAAGTGCTAGCAGCTACTACACCGTTATCTACTCCAGTTGCAAAGTCGTTGCCAGAGAAGGTGTTGATACGTACATAGAAAGTAGCATTTGTGGTATTGGGGTTGGTTACAGTATTAAAAGTAACCACTATAGGGTTGGCACTTGAGTTGCTAGCAGAGTTGTTCTTGATTCCTAAGTACTGCGCACCACCTGCACCGGCGTTATCTAGAGTCCAGCCGGTTTGGTTAGACCCGTTATATGTAAGACTACCAAATGTAGCACCAGAGTTAGACCAGCTACCTGGTGTGTTACAGGCACCACTAGCCGCATCACAAACTTGAAAGGATATACCCTTCAGCACGGTAGCCGAAGCCCCGTTAAAGGTAAATGTCCAAGTGGCTGCAGTATTGCCAGCAGATGTGCTAAGAGTGAGTTTTCTGTTGGTTAGACTGGCAGCTAGGACCGAAACCGGTGCTAAAGATGCGAACAATAAAGTTAAGGCAGCCACTAGGGCTACAAACCTTTTGCTTACGTTGATAACTGGTGTATTTGTCATTGCTTTTTCTCGTTTATTTATTTATGTACTATCTTAAGCCAAAATTTAGCATAACAATTATAGGCTTGTCAAACAAATTTACTGATTAATAGGTTCCTACAACTACTAATGTTTGTCCGCCAGTGTAGGTCCCCCCTGGTGTAGTGTTGGCGACATTGACTAAATAAGAGACCGTGTAGTCAGTTTCGCCAGAGGTTTTAACAGATTGAGCTATGGCTTCGCCGTTGACATATCGATAATTATTGGCTGTGTTGTAGCCACTAGAAGCCGCTCCGAATGAAAAACTACCGCTTGGTATTTGCACAGGATCTGCCCCAACTGTTACCGGACTGGTGTTGGCTACTAAATTTATTCCAAATTGTTCAGTGCCAGTTACCGAGGCATTGGTTGGATTTACTCCTGTTAAAGTGTGTGCACCATTGCTAGGAGGCGCGCCTACTGTAAAAACGGTGTACCCGCTAGAAGTATAGTTAAGAACTTTAAAAGTGGATGTGGCAGTTGTAGCCACTACTGTAGATAGCTGACCAAAGTTAATGGCAGATGTATCAACTATCATAGTCAGTCGCGGTTCGTTAGTGGTATTAAAACCCGAGGCTGTTTGAAATGTAGTAGAATTTGATGCGCCAACAGCCGAATCACCCAGCGTACTTCCCTCTTTATAGCTGGCCGAACTACTTTCTAGTGACCCGCCCGGACCAATATAGCTCTCATCTATTCGGTAGCCGGGAGAAGACCCCTGGGCGCCGACAACTCCGCTAACACCGTAGAGGATAAGACTGTATGCGAGAACTACAATTGCTTTGTTTATCATTGTTATTTATTTTACTGCTACAGACTAAGTATAAGCTATATGGCTAAACCGCAATAGTCTACAAACTATTATTGATTAGTAAATATGATTATTAGGGGTGGTGAAAAAATAACTAGATTATATATAGTGTTTTATCTTACTTAGGTGGTGGTTTTATATGTGTGCCAGCTCACTGACAAAAATATTCCTCTCTATTATGCTTATCATAGAAAGGAGGATTTGTGGCAAGGCAATGTCAAAGTTGTGGCATGCCGCTAAAGATAGACGAGGTGAAGGGCACCAAGGCAGATGGCAGTTTGAGCCAGAATTACTGTATCCACTGTTTTGTAAACGGAGAATTTACCTGGAAGGATGCAACAGCCGAACAGATGCAGATTTTTTCTATGGGTGTTTTGACTAAAGAAAAACATTGGCCAACTTTCTTAGCCCGCATGGCCACCAACAGTATCCCCAAATTAGAGCGCTGGCATACACATTAGTAAGGTCTGGGTGTATCAAACCGATGAGCACAACCAGCCCAGCAACATGGTCGGCGTTTGCCGGCAGTGAGTTCTGTTATAGTCCGCTCAATATGATTTAGTCTTGTTTCTGGTTTTTTGGTGGTGACACACCAGCAAATCCATTCGTTTCGAGCCAGCGGTGTTAAGTCATCCCACCGCTCTTTGGCGCTAGCATCACCTGCTAGGGCTTTTTTTAAATCAGCCGGGACTTCATGTAAAAAGTCATTAGCAATTCTTTTGTTGGTCATAAACTTATTTTAGCAAGTGCTTTTTCTAAGTTTTATTTAGTCAACTCTTCTGGCAAGTCTTGTTCTAGTATTTCAGACTCACGCATTAGGGCTCTAAAGATAAATTCGCCTCTTGTGGCAGCTAAATCAACCCCCGCATCTATCAACGCATCGTAAGTATGGCCAAGTTCTTCTTTGGTAAGTGGAGCAACATTAGCAAGCCCAATCTGTGGTATCTCGCTTGGTTGATAGTTGACCAAGGCATTTTGTCGTCTAATCTGATTTTTGTGAAGTAATTTCATAACTTTTACATTCTCTTTCTATTCATTCCACCAACCTTAATTAACAATTATAATATCTACTAATCTGTCTGTGGGGTGCTATATATCTGGCCATTTTCTAGCTTTGGTCCATGAATTAACAATGATGCCTCGACTAAACCATTCAAACTTATCCGATTTACCGAGATCTGCGCATCTTCAACTACTGGTAATCCTTCTTCTCTTAGCTGCTGGGCAAATGTCTTTCCTTCTTCTTCATCAATCGTCCCAAATTCAAAAACACCAGCAAAAAAATTGAAACCAGTCCTATGTGGTCGCCCATGTAAGTAGTAGTCTCTCTCCCAGCTCATTTTAATTATTATATCCATACCCTTGAAGTTAAAACAAAACCACTTTCTCCTTTTAGACTGTGGCGACTTTCATTAACTCAATAGCTTTTTGGGCGTATAATTTAGGTATGAAAGAAAACAAAAATCAGATTACAGAGCCACACAACCAAAACGCCAGTATCAGACTAAACAAACTGCGGGCTGCTGTATTGGGTGCTAACGATGGAATTGTATCTATTGCCGGCTTGGTTGTAGGTGTTGCCGGTGCTACTCAAGACCGATCAATTATCCTGGCAGCTGGAGTTGCAGGAGTACTTGCAGGGGCTTTATCCATGGCTGCTGGTGAATACGTATCTGTCAGCTCACAGCGTGATACTGAAAAGGCTATGTTAGAAAAGGAAAAATACGAACTACACAATTATCCCAAGCAAGAACAGGCAGAACTTACTCAGATATATATAAATAAAGGCCTATCAGCCGAAACCGCAGCCATTGTTTCCAAAGAATTAACCAAGAAGGATGCTTACGCTGCACATATAGACGCCGAACTGGCAATTGATCCTGATAATTTAGCCAACCCTTGGCACGCCGCCATCGCCTCGGCAGCCGCATTCTTTGCCGGTTCACTCCTGCCAATGGCCGCAATACTACTGCCCCAAGCTGATATTCGTATAGTCGTTACTTTTTTTAGCACTGTTGTTGCCTTAGCCCTGACTGGTTACTTAAGTGCCCGTTTTGGCAATGCCCCTGCCAGACCTGCCATTCTAAGAGTTGTAGCAGGCGGTGCACTAGCTATGATTGTTACCTATGGCATAGGTAGTCTCATCGGTACCTCAGTAAATTAACTACCCAAATTCTATCGTTTTTCTATAACCAAAGTGTATAATTCGCTTATGGCTAAAATTCAGCAAACTCACGAAGAAAAGCTAAAACATCACCGGTTAGTTGTCCAGAGTTACCGTGCCAAGGCTGATGCCAAGCGGACTTTTACAGATAGAGTTGCTGACAAACTAACCTTTCGTTTTGGCAGTGTGGCTTTTTTGGTACTCAACGCTATTTGGTTTGGTATATGGATTATTCTAAACACCAATATTATTCCTGGGTTAGAACCGTTTGACCCTTTTCCTTTTGGTTTGCTAACTATGATTGTGTCGCTTGAAGCTATCTTTTTAGCGATCATAGTACTGATTTCGCAAAACCGAGCTGCTAAAATTGCCGAACTGCGTGAAGAAATAGACTTACAGGTAAACTCAATAGCCGAGACAGAAGTATCTAAAGTAATTGAGCTTCTTAAAATATTACTCAAGAAAAATGGCGTCAGACTCGACGACCCAGAACTTGAGGATATGATTCGCCCAATTCGAAGTGAAGACATCGAGAGAATGCTCGAAAAACAACTCCAGTAGCTAATACCACAACCACCTCCCCTGTTCTAGAGTGGGTGTCTTATTTCAGTCTATAATGGGTGTGAATGAAGCTGCTAAGATTTCTTGGTTTGTTCTGTTGGTTAATTATTTTCTGTACTCTTCTATACCCCCAAGCAGCCCAAGCACACATAACCAAAACCGACGGCAGTATGAGTGTTACCCTGCACATAAATCCGCAGGATTATCCGGTTATAAATGTACCCCAGCAGTTTACATTTCTTTACGATAACTCGCAGTCTGGCTTTAGCACCGAAAAATGCGACTGTGTCATGGAAATGAGAGATAGTAGTGGTGCATTAATTCTAAAAAAAGATGTATCTGCAATTAGTAAATATACTGGCGGTCGTATACCTTACACTTTTAAGGACACCGGGGTTTACAGAATCTACCTTTCAGGTCAGCCCATCACTCTTGGTAGTTTTCAGCCTTTTAACATTAATTACTCAATTCGAGTGGCAACATCTTTACCGGGTCAAACCCCAGCCACCACACCACTAAGCACTTCCAAACAAATTGCAATAATTGTTGGAGTTTCAGCTATAATTTTATTAGTGCTTGGAGCGGTAGTTTATCAAATTAAAAGAGATTTAAGGGAGTATAAAGAATGAAACACAAAATAAAAGGTTTCTTAGCGGTATTATTGTTATCTTTTGCAGGGCTGGCTGGTGCAGCATCTGCGCACGTGACGGTAAAACCATCTCAAGTAGCACCGGCCGAATATCAGACTTTTACAGTTAGCGTACCAAACGAAAAAGATATGCCCACAACTTCAGTTAAACTTGTTATTCCCAGTGGAGTTGGAGAAGTTACCCCTACAGTTAAACCAGGATGGGAGATTAGTACCAATAAAAGTGGCGACAACGTAACCGAAATTACCTGGAGTGGTGGCACTATTCCGGACGGCTACAGGGATGATTTTACATTTAGTGCCCAAGCACCTGATAAACCAACAGAAATACAGTGGAAAGCCTACCAAACATACGAAGACGGCACAGTGGTTTCATGGGATGCCGCGCCAAGCGACAGCCACGAAGATGAAAAGAGCGATCAAGGCCCATACTCTGTCACAATGGTTTCTGAGACAGTAGACAGTACAGGCTCCAGCTCTAGTTCTGATAACAACCAAGTTTGGTCTTATGTGTTGGCAGTAGCCGCTTTGGCAGTGGCAGTATTTGCGCTGGCAAGAAGCAGCCGAAAATAAACCAACCCAACCATAACCACCCTCCTCCGCAATAGCTACGGAGGGCAAGCCTGCCTGCCGGCGGGCAGGCTTTTCTGCTATTCAACAGAGGCGTATAATTTTGTTATGGACAGCAACAAAACACTCAGCCAAGAGATGCAGAGAGAAACAAAAATCTTTAATTCCGGTTTAGTGACTGTAGGCTTAGGCGAGTTAGCTTTAGTGGGTGCGATTGCTTTACAGCATCGATTTAAAGAAGTTGAGGGAGTACAAGTTGGCCTTATCGTTGGTGGGATTGTAACAGTCGGTAGAGGGATTGTTCAAATGGTATCTTCCGGCAGTAAGCTGCAGCAATTTCAGCAGGAAAGAAACGCTCTAAATAACTCGGATAATTCATAGACATAACCACCCACCTTCGCAATAGCTACTGAGGGCAAGCTTTTCCCCTGCTCTAGTTTGCTATTTGCCGTTGTTTAGATACTTGCCGGCAACGCTTAGCGCGAACGAAGGTAAAATAATAAATACGGTTCCAAACAGAAGTCTAATCAATAACTCGCTTGTATGAGAATCCGGCTTATCCGGACCCCAGGAGGGTGTCAGGACAATCAGGAGGCCAATTATACCAAAAGCAACCGAAGCACAAATAAACACTTTTGTAGCAATTTTTTGCATGAGTTAATTATATCAATACTAACTAATCCATAACCGCTTTTCCCCTGTTCGGTGCTATTATTGGGTTATGAAGCGAGTAGCCTTAGTGATACTTTTTGTTTCATTAGTTCTATTCGGCATTAGTTCGGTTATAAGCTACCAGAAGCATGTTTACCCAGGCGGTGATTACACTGTAAAGGGCTGGCCAGTCGTATACAACCAAAGCTTCAACGGAATACAATCATACGTCTGTCCTGGTTCAGGCTGTGTAACAACTAACCCCGATATTAACGAGCCCCAAAAACTGCTCTACAATCTAACTTTCTGGGTTGGTATAGGTTTAATTGTCAGTGCCTCGGCCTACACATTCCAAAAAACTCACAAACCATAGCCACTTTCCCCTTAACTATATTGTTCAGAGTGTGATTAAGTACCAGAACGGTTAAGTTCTTTAGCAATTGCATGAGCAGCTACTAGTATAGATTTTATGCCATCATTTGTTGATACTCGGGTATTGATCAGACAATAATGTTCACTAAACATAACTGATAATATCATGCCATTTTCGATGAGACTTTCCATAAAATCTGGGGCAACAACAGATAGCACATCAATTTTTCTACTTGGACTAGTATACAACCTGAAATACTTATCAAAGTCACCCTCTAGCCTGATTTGTGATAAATTCTGAGCTTTAAAAAAATTATCAAAAAAAGGCTTAAAAGGACCCGAACTGATTAGCGATGATATAAACACTGCATCTGGCAAGTTTTTCTTGGCATCTAGTAGCACAAACACACCATCGTTGTTAGAGCCAAGCCAAAAATCTAAATTATTAAGGGTGCCAGATAATTGGCTTACTTCATCTGCTGCGATATGCATATCAACCCATAGATTATAATTGGCTGCAGCTTTGGATGTATCGGCTGGTAAAGCCTTGTTAGTATCCCAGCCATTATCTTTAGCTACTTGCTCTATTTGACTTCTTAGAACTTGCCTTTTTTTTACTTGTCTTAAATAGAGAATTCCTAGGACCAGGAATGGTAAAACAATAAAAATAGGATGATTTTCCATGAGCGCACCAAGCACTAAGACAACTATAAAAGCCAATGCTATTACTGTAATGGCTTTAAAGTATTTACGAATATGGAATTTAGGCGCATGAGTTTTTGTATCGGAACTTAACGCAGTAAGGTTTATCTCTGTCATAAACCAAATTATAACTCAGCTTGGCCACCTCGCACCCACTTTCCCTGTTGAACAGAGGTGTATTCTAAAGATACTTGACTTGTTAAGTTTTTTCTTTAGACAATAAAAATAGCCCTTCTCTGGGGCTTATTATTCGTGGTGTTTGTTGGTGGCTTGGGTTCAACATTGCTGAAGAACCCAAGCCACCGGATCGTCTGGGGTCACCCCCTGACTTAACGCACTTCTGTAGTCGACCGACTCGCATCAGCCGACTCTGTGGCAGACGCTCATTCTGCGCCAGACCCAGCGCAAGCTGTAGTCCAAAGCCTGATAGTTGAGCGTGCTGCACATGTAGCCGCGCTGCTTGTAGGCATTGACGGAGATGACGTTCCCTCCAGCAGTCGAACAGCAGCCAGAGCGATACGACCCCCTCAGAGTCTGATACCAGCCCCAGCTGGAGTTGAAGAACTCAGCTGTGATGTACCAGTCTCGGATGCTGGCCGACCCAGAGAAGTTCCCGGTGACGCTGCTGACCCACGTGCCTGATCCGGAGATGTAGACACAGTAGGACGTCGGGCCGTTGTTGGGGTTGCCGTAGGCACACCCGAACGCCGATGCCGAAGAAGACGGCGCTACTATCAGCACCGCCAAGGTTGTGGCGGCTACTGCAAGCAGCAGTGCCCTGCGGAGTCTCCGCATTTTACTCACCCCTTTTGGGTAGGCTGCCTGAGCGTACCTGGAAATCTGCGCATCCAACGCAGCAGGTATGGCTCATCTTGAGAACAGCACAGAGTAGCTAAAGATGTTAGCTAGATTGTGCTGTCCTCAATTAAGAAGTGCATTTTAAATTACATTCCACCAATGGTAACCACCAGTGAAATATACTAGAATAATAAATCTTTTATCTTACTTGTCAATAGTGAAACCCCGTCAGTATAGTACTTTGGTTATTTAAATTTTTTACATTAAGGAATTTTGTCAGTATAGAGCCTTCTGTTCAAACTAAAAAAGCCCCTTTCGGGGCTCTTTTTGTTCGTGGGCTTTGTGTTGGCGTCTTGCTATCTTCCCAGGGCTAGACCCAAGTATTGTAACCACCATGGGGCTTAACTTCTGTGTTCGGAATGGGAACAGGTGTTACACCCACGTCATGGACACCAACACAAAACTCGCGAAACGAGTTTTGTGAGTTATTAGTTGATAGTTATAAGTTGTTAGCCTAAAAGACTAAAAACTATAAACTACGCACTACTCACTACTCACTACTCACTACTCACTTGTATTTTAAAAGTCTCTCTCAAGGACTTTTGTTGTAAAGTACACTACGATGTTCGCCATTATACCCCTGTTGGGATATTAGATGAACACCAATAGCTAGTCAAGCGATGCATAGCATCTCATTTATCATTTAACAAATTAACATTTCACATTTATTTAACAATTATCATTTAACAAATGTAGCTGCAGTAGCTTAAATGAAAAATGGTAAATGAAAATTCAATGGTAAATGGCAAATGAAAAATGGTAAATGCGGTGCTACGCACCGGGAACGCACTTAATCTTTACCAAGAAACACAGAGACATAGTATCTGAATTTCTTGGATCGTAAAAAGTCAGTGGGGCTATTAGTACGCTTCCGCTCCATACATTACTGCACTTCCACGTTGCGCCTATCAACCAGATCATCTTTCTGGGCCCTCATAGAGAAATCTAATCTTGAAGTCAGTTTCGCGCTTAATATGCTTTCAGCGCTTCTCTTTGCCGCACTATAGCTACTGGGCAATGCTCTTGGTAGAACAACCCATACACCAGCGGTGCGTTCGTCCCGGTCCTCTCGTACTAGGGACAAGTCTTCTCAAATTTCTTTGCGTCCACAGCGGATATAATCCGAACTGTCTCACGACGTTCTAAACCCAGCTCACGTACCTCTTTAACCGGCGAACAGCCGGACCCTTGGGACCTTCTCCAGCCCCAGGATGAGATGAGCCGACATCGAGGTGCCAAACAGCGCCGTCGCTGTGGGCGCTTGGGCGCTATCAGCCTGTTATCCCTAGAGTACCTTTTATCCGTTGAGCGATGGCCCTTCCATACAGAACCACCGGATCAC
>CAYNSQ010000020.1:7541-10047 GCA_964400155.1 uncultured Candidatus Saccharibacteria bacterium | reverse complement strand
AGATCTTTATTAACAGAACTTGCTTTTTTGCTTCCAAAACTAGCAAAACTAACATCTCCCCTGCCAACAAATAAGCCGCTTGCAAATATTAATACGCCTATTACTAGTAGTGTGATGTTGCGAGCCAATTTAGATTTTGGTAGTTTGAGTTTTTTTACCATTTTTTGAGTAGCGCGCGGCGCTTCGTCCTCGTTTACTTGATACGGATGTGATGTCACGTTGTCCTTTATTATACCAGTTATTGCTTATGCATGCGTTGAAATAAGGCTGTAATTCTTTTTAAGGGAAATGAATGAAGACCAAATTGCCAACATTCATTTTTGGAACAAAAGAGTATGTGCCTTGCCAATCGTGGTTAAACTGACTAACAGCGATTGTCCCGTCGCCATGAACTGCTTCAACGTACATTACATGCCCATAGAAACCGGAATTACTAACAGCAACGTCGCCTACTCTAGGGTTGCCATCTACAGGAATACCCGATGCAATTGCATTATCATCCCATTGGTTGGCATTGCCGTATCCGCCCCAGTAGGGCATATATCTTCCAGAGGCTGCAACTCGGTAAGCAGTCCACGAAACACACTCACGGTTAAACATACCCCAGGTGTCTATCATGCTGTCCATGGGTGCATTACACCAGCCTTGGGGGTATATATCACAGCGACTATTTTGGATTATCGCCCCGCCACCGTAGATAGCAGCGTTGGCAACTGCCTGTTGCCTTCTTAGTTCATTAATTTTGGCTTGATTGTCTTTAACTTGTGAGTCGTATGCTGCTTTTTGACCTTCAGTGTAAGCCAACATCTGGCTTTGTTGTGCCTGTGTCGTTACAAGCAATTGTTGTTGGTCTTGTTGTTCTTTTATAACTGTCTTGAGTTGGCTTTGTTTTGTTTGCAAACTTAATTTAAGCTCATTAATTTTATCAAGCGACGTTTTGACTTTGCTTTGAACTGAATTTCGATATTCCGCCTTATTTACATATTCGCTCAGATCATCACTGCTAGCGAGTATCTCAAGTGTAGATACTTTCCCTTCTAGATACATTGCTTTAATGTTTTTACCTAGTATGACCCTTTGATGATCTAATTCTACCTGAGCCTCATCAATTTGTTTTTGCAAATCATCGCTTTCTTTTTGAGAAGTAACGATTGCTTGTTGGAGAGTGTCAATTTGTGACTGCAATTTTACAATAGCGTCTTGATAACTTGTTGCAACGGCTGCTAACTGTTCTGAGGCACTTCTGTTACTGGCATTTTGAGCCTCTAACTGGTTAATTTGATCCTGATACTGGTCAGCACCTGCAAATCCACTATAGACTAGACCGCAAACAAGCGTAGCTATTATGCTCAAACTTGTAGCTATGCGGAATTTAACATTAAATTTTCTAACTTTTTGTTTTTGCATTAACACTTTAATAATACTTTCCCCTTACAGTTATTGTCAATAGTCCACCCCATACGAACGAACTAACGAACATTTTACGATTAGACAAATGAATGCTCAACGCTCAGATGTTATACTTTTCTCTGCTTTACTGCATTGGCAGAACATTACGCATTTATCGCATCTGTCCATTGAAAAATAGGTATTATTTACTTTTCAGGTATCGTCTTGTCGCTACAGCCGAACTTGCGGCTCCTATAATTATACCAATGCCTATTTGAACGAATGTAATTAATACAATCTTGTTGTTAAAATAATCACTTGAATAACTTATATCTAACAGACCGAGACTACTGGCTTGAAGAGTAGAACTGGCTACGGCAAACAGTCCCCAGCAAACAAGCAATGAAAGTAGTGCTGCCACTACTCCATATAACATTGTCTCAACCACAAAAGGTCCTCTTATAAACCAATTGCTTGCCCCTAATAAACGCATAATCACCAATTCGTCTCGACGATTAAATATTGCCATCCTGATAGTGTTAAAGATGATAAGCATAGAGATAATCATAAATATAATGATGCCTACTATGCCTGCTTGTTCAAAGAAATGTGTGGCTCTGGTTATTTTATCAATCGCAGCCTTACGGTCCTCGTTAAAGTTTGAGTTCTCTGATTGCAAGGCAACCACCTTCGGTTGAGACAGAAAGTCTCTAATTTCCTGGAGTTTGTTTGGGTCATTTGGCTTTATAGCCAAGCTGGCTGGAAGAGGGTTATCAGTTTCGGCAATAGCCGTTAGCAAATCTTTGTTTTCAGCATTTTGTTGCTGATAAATTTTTAAGGCATCAGCTTTAGATAGATAAGTCACCTCTTTAACATTAGCAAGTCCTTTAAGATCTGAGATAAGTGCATCACGTTGTGACGCGGTTACATCATCTTTTAAGTAAAATGAGACATCTATTTTGCTGGTAATGTCATCTATGGTATGGCTAAAAGTAGCATTTGCAACAACAGCAAACAACAAAATCGTGAGGGTTATCGCCATCATAGCAATCGCAGCAACAGCAAGCCATATGTTACGACCAAAATTGATAACACCAAATTTAAAAACCCGCTCAAT
>CAYNSQ010000020.1:0-7441 GCA_964400155.1 uncultured Candidatus Saccharibacteria bacterium | reverse complement strand
TCACGACTTGTATTGCCCCCCGGCCTTATCAGACTCAACTTTGCCATCTTTAATAGTTACGACTCGGCGTTTTAGGGTGTTAACTATTTCTTGGTTATGAGTTGTAAGAAGAACTGTTGTACCAAATTGGTTGATCTTTTCTAAGACTTTTATGACATCCCAAGCATGCTTTGGGTCTAGGTTGCCGGTAGGTTCATCAGCAATTAGGATTTTTGGTTGACGTACAATTGCTCTGGCTATTGCCACACGCTGTCTTTCACCTCCTGACAACTCTAGCGGATAACGTTTGGCTTTGTCTTTAAGTCCAACTATATCTAGCACTTTAGGGACCGTGTGTTCAATTTCTTTTTTAGGTAGTGCTGCAATTTCCAGTGCAAAAGCTACGTTTTCGTAAACAGTTTTATTGTTGAGCAATTTAAAATCCTGAAAAACTACACCGATTTTACGGCGTAACAGTGGGATGTCTTTATCTGATAACTTGTCATAGTCCATACCACCAACAATAATTTTGCCACTGGTTGGTTTTTCTTCCCTGGTTAGAAGTTTAAAAAGAGTAGACTTACCGGCACCCGACTGCCCGACAATAATTACAAATTCTTTTGGCTCGACATGTAGTGAAATTCTCTCTAATGCCTGCCCACGTTGGTTGTAGGATTTGCTAACTCGATCTAATAATATCATCGTCGCTAACTAGTATAGCAAATAACGCTAATGGCTGTTAGAGCTGTTAGCTTTAAGCTTTAAGCTTTCAACTTTCAGCTTTCAGCTTTTAGCTTTATTGTGGCACTGAAATCTGTTGGCCGTCGCTAAGAGTTGCTGTAACTTTATGTGCGGTACATTTTACAGCTTTGTTGTCGCAACCTTTAGGCAGAGCTTCGTAATGATATACACCTGGACCTGCTTCACCGGCAAACTGTGAAGACCGTCCAATTGGGTCGGTTGTATTATCCAAATTAAGACCGGCAAAAGCAGTTTGTCTAAATTTATTATCATTAAGCTGAGCTATAGTTGGGTGTTGACCAGCATGAGCGTTGGCATATTGAGTAAGTGATCGTTCTACGGCATAAAGATCTACTTTTCTTTCTAAGTTTTGTTTGGTCTCGGCGCTTAGTGGTGCAGCCGAAGGTGTATTTTTACCATTAAACATCATAAATCCACCAACAACTGTTACTGCTATAACAGCTACTACTGCCCCTGCCATGACAGGCTTGGAGTTTGTTATCTTTAGTTTGCCATCTTTTGACGAATTTGCTGAAACTGGATCTGTTTGATCAAAGGCTCCAGTATTGGCGTATGTGCCGGGTGGTGCTGGGTTGGGTGCCGGCTGAGCTGGCGGAGCCGGTGGGGGTGATGGCGCAACTGGCTCTGGTGGTGCTGGGACCGGTGGGGGTGGTGTTGCAAAAGGTGAATATGCCGGAGCGGGCGTTGGCTGAGGTGTTGAT
Organism: uncultured Candidatus Saccharibacteria bacterium; assembly: GCA_964400155.1. Classification (GTDB taxonomy): domain Bacteria; phylum Patescibacteriota; class Saccharimonadia; order Saccharimonadales; family UBA10212; genus JAYTJL01. The sequence continues at coordinate 5,999 of CAYNSQ010000020.1, read as the reverse complement.
GGGGTGCTAGCAGGATTGGATACAATTGGGTTGTCTGGCTTAGATGCAAAGGGGGATGGTGGTAGAACTCCACTCTGCTCTGCTGGTTGTGTAGAATTAGCAGAAGGCCAAGACACATTACCCTGCCCAGGTGTAGCTGGTGGCTGACTAAAAGGATCGACCGAGTTATTTAATGGGTTTTGTGGGTTTATAGTAATTTCCCTCTCTTAAACCGTAACCACTTTGATACTGAAGTTTAGTATAACAAATAATTTTTAACATTACTAAAGCTATCTTTTCTCAAGCCAAGCATTAATAAGAGGATCAAGCTCACCGTCTAGAACTTTACTCGGGTCGTGGGTTTCGTAACCAGTTCTAAGGTCTTTTACAATACGGTCATCTAAAATGTAGTTGCGTATTTGACTGCCAAATTCGGCTGACATATTTGGACCTTTCAAATCAGCTAAATGCTCAGCATGTTGTTCTAACTGCATAGCAGCCAGGCGCGAACGCAATATTTTCATTGCCGTTTCTTTGTTTTGTAGTTGAGAACGCTCATTCTGAATAGCAACAGCTATACCAGTTGGAAGATGGGTAACACGAACAGCTGAGTCAGTAGTGTTTACACTTTGTCCACCGGCACCTCCACTACGAAAAACATCCACCTTCAGATCTTTTTCGTCAATGTCAATCTCTCCAGGAGTATCAATTAATGGCAGAATGTCTACCTTGGCAAAAGATGTTTCTCGGCTACCGGCAGAGTTAAAAGGACTCTTTCGTACCATTCTATGAACACCATGTTCCCCGGACATTTTTCCGTATAAGTAATTTCCTCCAGTAACTTGAATAGTTGCACTTTTTATACCTGCCTCATCCCCCGGACTTTGTTCCATACTTTCAACTTTAAGATTTTGGCTTTCTGCCCATCTTACATACATTCTTAAAAGCATTTGCGCCCAATCTTGTGCATCAGTTCCTCCCGCGCCAGCATATATAGAAAGGATTACTTCATGATCATCATACGGACCATTGAACCTTAGTTCGGATCTAAGATCCGAGATCTGAGATCTAAGATCTTCTAACTGTGCTTCGAGCTCGGACTGCATTGATGCATCCCCTAGTTCGATCAAATCTTTAACATCGTTCATTTCGGCGACTAACTTCTTCCATGGAGCTAACCTAGATTTTAAGGTGGCTTCTTTTTTGCTTACTTCTTGAGCTTTCATGTTATCTGCCCAAAAATCTGGCTGTTGCATTTTGTTTTGCAGCTCAGTTAGTTCGGCGTCAAGTTGAGTCAAGCCAATTTTTTCAGTGGCCTGTGATACTTCAGTTTGAAGCGTAGCTAATTGTTTTTTAAGATCATCCATCAAACAAATTTACCGTTAACTATTTACCTTTAACTATACTTTATCTGTTTACATTTTTTTCAGCTTTCCGACAGACCAAAATAATAGTAATCAATTCACGCATGGTGAATAGTAAACTGTCTCACTTCCAGAGGGGTTGGAGTTGCTCTTGCAATTTGTCGGCTATTTTAGGGTCTGTGCCACCTAGAACACCCACACTTCCAATTTTCTCAGAAAACATTCGACTCATTGCTTTTGCTATATCGTTTTTAGTGATGGCTTTTATTCGAGCTGGAACAGATCTCATATCTTCAATATAGTCATCAAAAAAGTACCTCCCGTAAGCACCGGCAACACTACCGACAGTTTGCATAGAGCGCTGAAAAGAACCAAGGGCATATTGTTTTGTTGCTTCCAAATCAGCATCATCTATCATTTTGTTTTGAACTTTAATAATTTCACTCAACGCTATATCGCAAAGGGCCGAGGCATTGGACGGTAGAACCTGAGCGCCCATCCACCATTCGGCTGATTTGTTAGACTGATTGTGTCCAGAGCTAACTGAGTAAACCAATCCCTTCTCTCTGGCTTGGCCAAATATTTTAGAATAAAGCGTATCAGTCAACATTATTTTTGCAAGACCAAGCGCGTCATCTTCTACTACGCTTAGAGTGTTGTTGAGGTATGTACTAACAATTAGATATATATTGTCCAGTGTTTCGTTTTCAATGAAAGTAGGTTTTTTAGGTTTGGTTGCTTTTTCATCCGGTAGTGCGTAACGGGCTTTACCTTTAGGTAGCTCAACTGACTCTAAGACTTTTTTGAGCGCTGGCCTTCGACCTCTTAAATTACCGGCAATGATAAAGCGCATATTGCGTGTAAAATGTGTTTTTTTATAATGTTCAATGACGTCGTCTCTTGTTACATTTTGCATAAGTTTGACGCGGTCTTTGTCAGGCACTGTATTAAACCCAAAGTCACGCCCCATTTCCCCGCCAAGCGCCCTGAAGTGGTTGTTGGAATAACTGACTAGCTCGTCACGAATATTGCCAAATTCTGCATCAAATTCTGCCTGCAGAAAAAGCGGTTTTGAAATGGCCATTAGTTGTAAACGCAAAACCCTTTCCCACTCAAAATCAGCCGCTTCACCAACATAGTTGATGTAGTAATAACTGGTGTAGGCATTGGTGAATGCTCCATTTTTGTTAAACTCAGCCTGGAAAGCTTGGGTATCCGGGAATTCTTCATTGGCACCAAGAATAATGTGCTCCATCATATGTGGAGTCTCCCATTTTTTCTTTGGTACCAAAAACTCACCTGCCCGGAAGTTAAGTTCGTAACTAGTTACTGATGCACCGGGAACATCTATGAAAAGCCCCTTGGCACCGTTTTTAAGCTCAACCTCTTTAACCGTGTGCTTCACTATTTTTTCTTCTTCTTGTGCTTTGGTTTGGAAGTCTTTTTTCTTTGACGCTCTTGCTTGCGGGCTTTTTTACGTTTGGCTCGTTCTTTGGCCTCTTCATTAAGTTCTAAAGCCTCGGGAGTAAAATCGGTTTCTTCAAATTTCTCAGCCTTTATAATTCGGTCGGCGTTATCAACGCTGGCCTTAGCAGCTCTGGTAAGTTCTGTTTCTACAACTTGCGATTCAAGTGCTTCTGCATCCAAAGGTTCTGCGTGCAGGATAGCCCTAACAATATCGTGACGTAGTGTGGTCTGGAATTCATCAAATATACGCTGTCCCTGACGTCGATACTCTACTAGTGGGTCTCGCTGACCAACACTTATCCAGTGAATGCCTTCACGCAAATGGTCCATGTTTTCAAGATGTTGCATCCAAAGCGTATCTAGAATTTGCAAGTATATATCTCGCTCTACTTTACGCATTAGTTCAATACCGAAGGCCTGTTCCTGCTTTTTATAAAGCTTGGCTGCGTCTTTTTTCAACTCTGACTCAAACTTATCTGCTTCGGTGTCAAATAATTTATCTAGGGTTGTCTCATCAAGAGGAAAGACCTCCCGTAATATTGATTCAAATTGTTCACTAATTGACTCAGGATGATCAGCCATAAACTCAGCTTCTTCGTCAATATATTTTCTAATACGGGGACTGATGTCTCCGCTTTTCAATATTTCTGATCGCATAGCATAAATTGCTTTGCGGTGCCTATTCATAACATCGTCGTATTGCACAACATTCTTTCTGGTATCAAAGTTAAAGCCTTCAACTTTTTTCTGAGCCCCTTCCAGACTGCGTGTAATCATTCGGCTTTCTATTGGTGTGTCTTCATCAACTTTTAATTTATCCATCAGGCTGGCTATGCGGTCTCCGCCGTAAATACGCATAAGGTCGTCTTCACATGAGACATAAAACTGAGTTGTTCCGGGGTCGCCCTGTCGTCCGGCACGACCACGCAACTGGTTATCTATTCGGCGTGATTCGTGTCTCTCACTTCCAAGCACAAAAAGTCCACCGAGTTCTTTGACTCCGTCTCCCAGAATAATGTCAGTACCGCGACCAGCAATGTTAGTAGCTAGCGTTACCGCACCTTTTTGTCCGGCTTTGGCAACAATTGCTGCTTCTCTTTCATTATTCTTGGCATTAAGTACTTCATGCGGAACCTTAGCAGCCTTTAGCATTCCGGATAGCAGTTCGTTCTTTTCCACACTGACTGTTCCTAGAAGTACTGGTTGGCCTTTTTCGTGAAGTGCAGCCACTTCTGCTGCAATGGCTTTCATTTTGCCGTGTTCGGATTTATAAATGCGGTCTGGTAAGTCAAGACGTATGTTTTTTCTATTTGGCGGAACTTCAACTACATTGATTTTATAAATTTGATGGAACTCTTCACTTTCAGTCATAGCCGTACCGGTCATTCCGGATAGCTTTTTATAAAGCCGGAAGTAGTTTTGAAAACTGATAGTTGCTAGTGTCATGGATTCTTCTTGGACTTCTACGCCTTCTTTGGCTTCAATTGCTTGATGAAGTCCTTCGTTGTAGCGTCTACCTTTCAGAAGACGTCCGGTGAAATCATCGACAATCACAATTTCACCTTCTTTTGTCACTACGTAGTCTTTGTCACGGTGAAAAAGGGTCTGGGCTTTTAAGGCTTGTTCAAGGTGATAAATAGTACGTAAGTTTTCTGTAGAATAAAGACTTTCAATTCCCAGAGTCTTTTCAATCAATTCAATGCCTGAATCAGTAAGGATTACACTGCGCCGTTTTTCATCTTTTTCAAAGTGTTCAGTTTCCTTTAGGGGTCTGACTACTTTGGCAAATTGCTGGTAGGCTGCACCGGACGCAGTTGCCGGTGCACTGATAATAAGCGGCGTACGCGCTTCGTCTATTAGAATTGAGTCGACTTCGTCAACAACTGCAAAATGCAGGTCGCGCTGTCTTAGTTGGTCAGTCTCTCGCACCATGTGATCACGCAGGTAGTCAAAACCATACTCGTTGTTTGTGCCATATGTAATATCAGCGGCATAAGCTTCTTGGCGAGTCGCCGGACGCAAGTGTTTCATACGTTCGTCAAAATGGTCTTCGTTTCTATATTCTGGGTCATAAATGTATGATTCGTCAGGAATAATTGCACCTACGCTAAGACCTAAAAAGTGATAGACCTGGCCCATCCAGCCAGCGTCACGCTGAGCCAAATAGTCGTTAACAGTAACCAGATGTGCACCTTTACCTTCTAATGCATTTAAGTAAAGCGCTAATGAAGAAGTCAAAGTCTTACCTTCACCAGTCTTCATTTCAGCAACGTTACCTTCATGCAGTACCATGCCTCCGATTAACTGAACGTCAAAGTGCCTCTGCCCTAGCGCTCGGCTGGCAGCTTCACGTACTACTGCAAAAGCGTCTGGCAAAATATCATCTAGTTTTTCTTTTTCAAGTCTGGCTTTGAGTTTTTCAGTTTGTGCTTTTAGCTCTTTATCCGACATCTTCTCATATTTTGGAGATAGGTCATTAATTAACTTTACTTTTTTACGAAGACGCTTAATAGTAGCTGCTTGAGGATCTCCCAAGACCTTTTTCAGTGTCTTTTTGCTAGGCAAAACTTTTGGTAACTTTGGTTTTACAAACTTAATAATTTCAAATCTCGCTTTCTTGGTGCTGTTTCTCTCAACCTGTTATAACCCAGTAAATATCTTCTGAGTATTATACCTCAACTAGTAGTGAGTTTGTAGTACCAAGTTGCTAGAAATACGAAAGGATACAAAGTTACTTAACATGTTAAGTAACTTGCCTGGTTCAGATTTCCTGGCGGTTGCCCATGTAGGGCTGCAGTACTTCGGGAATTCTTAATTTGCCTTCAGGTGTTTGGTAATGTTCTATTATCGCAATTAGTGAGCGAGCCATTGAAATTGCAGTTCCGTTTAGAGTGTGGGCCGTAACGATTGTACCGTCTTTGCGTCGCACACGAATATTTAAGTTTCGGGCCTGATAGTCTGTGCAGTTACTACAACTAGTTAATTCACGGTAGGTGTCGTCCACCTTGGACCAATATTCAAGATCATACTTCTTGGCGGCCGGAGCGCCTAAATCACCACTAGCAATATTGATAATGTGGTACGGAATTCCAAGTGCCTGCCAAATTTCTTCTTCAATTCCTCTGATACGTTCGTGCATTTCCCCGCTCTGTTCTGGAGTTGTAAAAGCATACATTTCCAATTTGTTAA
>CAYNSQ010000019.1:3438-12326 GCA_964400155.1 uncultured Candidatus Saccharibacteria bacterium | reverse complement strand
TGCTGTTTGAACGACCCTATAATCACCAGTGTAGCTGATAGCGTCACCTGATGCTGGACGAATAGCAATAGTAATTGCTACACCGTTAGTTGTACTTGCCATTGTAAATGCGCCTGGGTTTAGTGAAGATGCGGCTGATTTGTAACTAGCACTAGACACACTGGCTGATGTGTTATCAGTTGTAGCAGGGTTGCTATGAACTCCGTTGGTTGTAAAGTTGGTTGGATATGTTGTTACGCCAGTGTAGGTGCTACCAGCAATAAAGGTCATCCAAGTGGTGTTTTCGGTAGCCCAAGCACCCGGGTCTAGATTGGGTGGGTCTGGGTTGTTAACACTACCAGAGTCGACTGCCGCTGCCTCAACCCCAGCCGTAGTACCACTCCATTCACTGGCTGGTACCCTGTACACTTGAGCTGCGGCCTTTTCTGTTGCGGAGGTGGCAAAGTTAACGGTCGTAGCATCTTCAGAACCATCGGCTACTTTTGCCCAAACAGTAGCACGAAGTTGTGTACCCCCTGTTTGATCAATTATCGAAGTCCAGCCCCCTCCACCATCCGGGTCGGTAACGGTTGAGTTAGCATCGGTAGTGTAAAGTAGTAGTAGTAAGTCATTGGCATCTACAACACTTGGCATAGTCACATTGTGAGTAGTTGCGTCGGTGTTGAATGTGGTAACCATTGGATTGGATAGACCCGGGAATGAATTACAGCCGCCCCCAGTAATGTAGCTTTTGCCTTTATAGTAGTTGGCGTTTAGACCATAACGATTACCGCTAAAACGTTCGTTCGTTTCAAACCATTGGCCGACTCCGGTTGGGTTGTTACCGCTGGCAATAGTGGTGTTGGCACTGATTGGAGCAACCAGTGTTTTGTTGGTACAAGTTGTGGCGTCTGACCGCCCGCCAAACAGGTAAACGTAGCCGTTCACTGCGTAGCCATCTCCCTGACTTATAGCACTCGGAAGGCTGGTTGAGTAAGTCCAGCTGTCTACCGTAGCGTCTGAATTTATTTGCGTATACTGCACATCATTTAAATAATTCGTTCCGTCATCACCACCCAGTATATATAGGTTGTTGGCATAGGCTACCGCTGTAGTGCCGGCTCTGGCAACGTTAAATGCGGTTGTACTACCCCAGCTGTCGGCGGCGATTCCGCCACCGCCACTCAGGCTGGGCGTGTAGTACACGGTAGACTGTACTGTGCCACCGCTACTATAGCCACCAACAACATAGATTCGGTTATTCCAAATAGCAGCGCCAAATTTTGTACGGGCTTGGGCCGCTTGCCCGGCTGTATCGCCTATACCGCCACTGGCGGCAGAACCATTCCAAGCGGGATTACCCGAGGATATACTACTAGTGTAATACACACTGCTGACAGCCGTGGTGTTGGCAGCACCGGTTTGACCGCCAACATAGTAAAGCGTGCCTCCTGCACCAAACAGTTTACCCCACGCTAATGAAGTCGGTAAGGTATTGCCGCTGGTTGTCCAAGATGCCAGCGCACCAGTGTTAGAATCTATGCTGGTGTATTCAACACTGTTACCAACCGTGGCACATTCAGTAGTGCCCGTACAGCCACCAACTACATATAAATAACCATTATATATAGTAGAAGCCGCACCGATTCTATCTGTACTAAACAAGTTCGCTCCTGCGCTATAATCAGCCGGGCCCCCATAATCGTTGTTATATAGTATAAACGGACTAATTGAATTAAGCCTTGTGCTACAGCCTGACGGTGACGTACCCGCCGAACAACCGCCAATAACATATGCTTTGCCGTTAGTAACCGCGATGGTTTGACCCCAACGTGGACCAACATTTACAGACGTAGTAGTAAATGCGCTAATACTACCGTCGCTAACGTCAACTTTTGCGAAGTCAATGTCATCCAACACTGTGGTTGTGGCACCATTATACCCACCCACAAAGTATATATATCCATTGTAGCCAAAAGCTGTGCCTCGCCTACGCCCTACAGAAACTTGGTTCCCCGATTCAATCCACGCGTCGTCATTGACTGTTTCTCCGTCGGCATCAACCACATTATTGCTATTATCAAATTTAGCGTACCGGACAGTGGCTGAGTCTGTTACACCCGGGGCTAGACCACCCATTAAATATATGTAGTTAGCATAAACAGTCCCAGCCATGGCACCCAGACCGGCACCACTGGCTCCGGTGATTGTGCCAATGTCAGTTTGACCGGTGCTGGTACAGCCACTAGGTACTCCGGCTGTGCTTAAATCACATTTATAAACATTACCGGTATAACTTCCGCAGCTAATGCCTGTTGCACTTGTGCATCCTCCGAAAATATATAAATTACCCGGAGTAGACCCAGCCGAAGCTGGGTTAGCCCGAGCATAGACAAATGGGTAAGAAACATCGGTGGCGCCAATTGATGTAATGTCGGTGTTAGACCAGCCTGATATGCTACCATCGGTATTAGGTAAAGCATAAGATATATTGGCTATAGATGGGAATCCTCCCACAAGATATATACGACCTCCAAAAACAGTAACCCCAGGTGCTCCTAATGCAGTTGGCAATGAGGCTGAATTAACACAATATGAGTCAGTATAGGTCCAACCCCCGCATGACGAAGGTCTTGTAATTGTGCCATCACTTGAAATAGCTGTATAAACAGCACCTGAGGAATAGGTTGTGCAGGCGTTGTTTGTACAGCCGCCAACTATATATAAATAGCCATTTAACAATACAACTCCATTCAACATATTGCCTACAGCGCTACTTGGAAAATCACAATTGGTTGGGCTACCGCCTGTGCAGTTACCGGCACCATTTGCAGAGGTAACTGTGCCCAGCCCTATATTGCCATCACCGTTAATCGCACCATATTGTGCAGTCGAAAGAGGTGTGTCACATACCCCGGTAGAGGTATTTTGCACCGTACATCCACCAATAGCGTACAAAACATTACGCCAAGCGACTAAACCATAACCCAAGCGAGTAGCTGATACGTTACTAACAGTCGTCCAGGTATCTATGCTACCGTCAGCATTAATACTGGCAATTTGGGTATCAGACGCAACGGCGGTACAATAACCGCTACCGTTTACAGTAGTGCATCCACCGGACAAATAAATATAAGCTCCCCAAACAGTAGTCATACTACCGCCCCAACTCATTCTGGCGCTACTAAATCCATTGGTACCGTTCCAACTACCCGCCATCGAACCATCGCTATTAAGATTTATATAATAGACACTGCTTTGCAATGTACCGCTACTGTTGCCACCAATCAGATACATGCGGTCGTTATAAATTTGAACGCCATGCCCAAACCTTGCCGAGGGCAACACTGTTGTTCCAGTTGTAGTCCAAGTACCTAGAGCACCTGTTGGTTTGATATCTGCTTTTTCTACAGTTGTAATTCCACCCGAACTAGCTGCGGTGGAGCCTCCTAGCAAGTACAAGGTGTTATTATAGGCCGCTGCCGCGGTATAACTCTTGGCAGTACCCAAAGCTGTATCAGTATACCAATAAACCGGCGTGCTACCCGTAGGATGCCAAAGACTGGGTTCGCCATTGGCTCCTAGTTTGGCAATATAGACGGTTGTTTGTCTTGTTCCGCTACCATCGAGACCACCTATTACATACAAAAATCCGTTGTATGCTACTAGTGAATATCCCTTTCTTGGAGATGGTAGATTGTATGATGTATTTGTACACCAGCTACTGCAAGTTGTACTTGCTCCGGGTGTGGCGTTTGTAATAGTTGAGTTGGCAGTACTAAATTTAGCCCAGTAGACTTTGTCTGAAACAGCTGTTGATTGTCCCGAAACTGTCCAAGTGATTACAACAACACCGTTGCTACCAACAGAGCCATTATTCAGCGCCGAACCACCTGTACCGCCAGACCCCGCGCCATTTCTGTCTGTGTCTGAGCTGTTTCCGGGTGTAGAGCCGCTACCTATTGTGTTGGTTACAGAAGTTGCTCCGCCATCAGTATAATTAGCACCACCACCACCACCGCCACCGGCATTACCGCCCGCACTTGTTGTTGATCCACCGCCACCACCACCATAATAGCCTGAGCCACCACCGCCACCACCCGGGCGAGTCGTGTTTACATTAGCTAGTCCACCGGCACCGCCACCGGTAAGACCACCTGCTACACCGCCACCGTCAGCACCAGCTGCATTCCTACCGTCAGCACCAGGTCCACCAGTAAGTGATGAGCCGGCTGTACCACCATTGTTACCTCCGCTTCCAGCCGTACCACCTGCACTATTTGTTGCACCACCACCGCCACCACCGTTACCAACTGTTGATCCATTGCAAGTTGCGGCAGTCGAAGTACAGCCACCTGGGCCACCTGCACCACCAGCAGTTGCATCTCTGGCACCACCGCCACCACCGCCTGCACCGGCAACTGCTAAAGGAGTTGTGCTCCTGTAAAGACTAGAATATCCGCCACCGCTACCACCACCACCAGCATCGTTACCACCGGAGTTGTATGCTCCTCCATTACCTGCTCCACCAACATAGACTGTTAAGGATTCGCCAGCGGTCGCACTCAAGGTTGCCTGAACAAATCCTGCGCCACCACCAGCAGCGCCGGCACCTGTTGCAGCGCCACCTCCTCCGCCACCACCAGCTCCCCACGCTTTCACGGTAATAGAACTTACACCAGTCGGTACTACAAACGTAGTAGTACCCTGTGTGCTAAAGACTTTTTTATAAATTTCTTGACCGCCAATTGTATAAACATAGCCCCCGGCTACGGCTGTGCCTTGGTCCCAAAGCGAAGCATCCAAATCCATAGTGTTGTTCCAGGAGTTAAACCAAGCACCGGTGGTTTTACCTTTTTGAATAAGTTCGTTACTAACGTCAAAGTCAACGTTTGTTTCATTGTTCCCACGCATAAAGTCAGTAGCTGTGGTGATGACTACACTTGGGTCTATGCTCAGTGGAAAAGTGGCTTTACTAAGGCCGGAGGCATGAACAGTTAAAGTCTTACCCTCTAGTGTGTACCAGGTTTTTGCAGCTGATACTTGTTTGTTGGTCTGAACAATAAATGGCGCCGGAATTCCAAACAGTAAATTGTCTTTTTTGCCATTTTGGCGAGCCTTTTGTAGTAATTGAGCGTCTTTATCTGTTCCCGTAGAAACATTGCCAAGCAATGCTGAATTGACTCCATAGATTCCTATTCCACCGCCAGCGTCTAGTCTGGCTTCTAGTCCACTGTCTATTTGCAAATCATATGCAAAAGACATGGTGTCTTTTTCGAATTCATTCAAAATTATATCTTCTTTGATAGCTGATGCTCCCAGTGTCAACACTTTCTGGGCTGAAGTGCCACGAATTGGATAAACTAGTTTGCCGGATTGTTTGGCAACAGTTGCTGTCTTGAACTTAGGAACAAAACCAACGCTAACATTGTTAACCACGTCTACAACTGTGTAACCACCGTCCGGGTTAGCACTGAACGAAGCGCTAAATTTGGGTCGAAAACTCTGCCCGGCCACTTCCTTTGACGGTTGATAGTCCTTGTTGTACTCATATGTCTGTTTGGTTTTATCAAATTCCAGTAGCCCGCCATAAATACCATAATCTTCATGTAGTAGTGCAGAAGCTTTGGGGCTTATATCATAATTGGCAGGTCGTAGTTGCAGGCCTTGATAAAGTCCAACAGCCAGTTCCAAACAGATCACACCTATCAAAGCTAGGTGTACACTCCTTACAAGCAGCTTGCGCTTGGACTTTTGCGATGCATCTTTGCCGTACCCAGACAAAAACCTAAGGGCATCGAATTTTTGTAACTTTGAAAACCTTGGCATTGTTTTGTTATTTCCACCGGTCTTTGTTTGATTTTGTCTGTAGTATTTTAACATCTTAAGCATAGCTTTTTAAATAGTTGTGAAGGTGAAGTTAAGGTTTTCAACATAGACATTTGCGTTGTCTTCGGCTTTAACATTGATTTTAAAGATTACATAGTCACCACCAGCGTAGCTACAGCTGGTTTCATTACCGTTATTTGAAACAGGTTGCCAAGTGTTAACACTGCTTGTTACAGTTGTCTCTGTTCCACAGGCACTAATTGCACCGCCGGTGCTTCTAAACAGTTCATATGTTACGAAACCATTGGTTGTGCTGTCGGTACGTCCGGTAAGCTGGATTGTGTTATTGTCTAAGAAGTTAGAGAAGTTAGAAGGCAATTTGTAAGTAACATATATACTGTATATCTGCTGAGAAGCTTGTGGCGATGTCCACTTATAATAGTTGCGAGCTTCACCGCTGGCACATAAAGTAGTGTTAACTGTTAGCCCACCACCATTAGCACAAAAATCAGCCGTCATAGTACCAACGCCCGGAGTTGATCCGCCATTTAGTACAGCACCAGGGAATTCAGGCGTAAGTGTAACAATCTGATTGGCCGGTACACCACAGCTACCCCAACCGTTGGCCTGATAACACTGGATTTTGCCTATAGTAGTGTCGTAATACATGCTACCAAAGGCTGTGTTGGTCGTCCCGCTCCAAGGTGCTGCTGCAAAGTTGTCTAGAGTAAACAATGTTAGACCTTGTCCGAGCGAACCACCAATTTTAATGGACGGTGCAACAGAACTGGAAGACTGCAAGGTCATGCTTATATTGTCTACGTGGATAGTTCTACCAGATCCCGGGGTATCACTTTGACGAATGATAAGGTCTGGGTTACTGACAGCAGTTGCTGCTGTGGCAATAACACAACTGAGCTTTATCCAACTAGCCGACAAAGCGGCAGTGCTACTGTAGTTAGTACAGTCAACGTTGTTGGTTCCACCATTAGGTGTGTACCTTACGTTTAGGTTTGTATTTGGTGTGAAGGCTGTTCCAGAATCCTGTCTGATGGTAAAGCTAACGACGTAAGTGCTACTTACAGCAGGGTTGCTAGCTAAGTTGTTTATAACGCCGTTGCCACTAGTTGTTCCCAAAATTGCTTCAACAGATGCCGTTCCGCTAGCAATATCAGTAGAAGGAGAAGTATCTCTGTTAACTGTTGTTGTGCCTTGAGCTGTCCAGTTGGTACTAAATGTTCCGGATGTTTCCGCACCACCATTGGCAGTTACATTGCTTGTTTGGGTGGAGTCATAAGTCAGCCCGTCTGCAGCTATGGAGTTTTGAACTCTAAAAGCTGTTGATCCGTCCGTGCCAACCTGGAATCGACTACCACCGCTTCCTGACTGGAAAGCATTTGCAGAAGCACCAATCAGGCTTCCTAGAGTCAAATTGGTAACACTGCTTGCTGTGGCGCTAGTTCCAATATTAATAGTCTGGGTTGCACTGGCACCGGCAGCACCACCTATAGAAATGGTGTTGTTAGCAGTTGAGTTACCTATGGTAATTCCACCGGTATTGTTAGATGTACCGATGGTGTAGACCGCAGCAGCAGCACCTTGTAGCAAGATTGAGGTGGTATTAGTAGTATTGCCGAGGGTTAAGCTAGTAGCATTGGTTGCACCTAGTGCAAGACCGGCACCAGATAGTGCGTCTATACCGGCTACCTGACCAGTTCCGCTTATTCTAAAGTTACCGGTTTGGGTGAAGCTGTTTTGGTTGAGGATACCATTGGCATCGGCACCGGCGAACTGCCAGCTAGCACCGCCATTAGTATTACTCCATACCATAGTGGCAGTTGTACCGGCGCTAATGGTAGCAGTACCTAGAGTAAAGCTAGTTGTACCAATGTTACTTATATATAGGAGTCGACCGTAATTGGTGCTGGCAGTTGGTGTGGCTATGGTAAATGTTTGGCTAGCCGTAGTCTGAGCAATACTAATAGATGTATAGATATCTACAGTTGCTGCTGCCGTACCACCAAGTACACCGCCGTTGTTATCATCACCAAGTGCTAGTGTCGCATTAAGGGTTGATCCATTATTAGTAAACACTCCACTACCGGCAGCATTACCAAATGTTTGGTTAGCGTTTCTTACTGTAAATGTACCAGTAGTAGCACCAATACCTAGTGATGTTGCTGCTTGGAAGGCAGTGACGGTAGCGGCGTTGGTGTTTAAGAAACTAAGGTTAGTCGCGTTGGTAACAACAGTAGCGGCATTAAGATTAATTGTTGGGCTTTGGATGGTAGTAAAGCCACCACCGGTATTACCTAGAGTTAAGTTACCTGTTCCGGTACTGCCGGTACCTATATTAATGGTTTGGGTACCAGCACTAGCAAGGGCTGCACCTATATTAATAGTAGATGTACCAGTGGAGTTGTATTGACCTATGGTTATAGCACCGGTAGTAGTAGAACCACCTAGTGAGATAGTACCGGTAGTAGCATTGGCACCAATTCCGTATGCAGCACCGGTTGTACCTTGCAAAGTAATTGTTGAGGTATTAGTAGTGTTGCCGAGGGTCAGGCCGGTGGCGGTAGTACCACCAATAGACAGCGCTCCACTAATTGAATCAACCGCCGGTGTAATAAATGAGGTATTAGCTCTACCTGTTCCGCTAATACGGAAGTTGGCGGTTTGGTCAGCTGTGTTTTGGTTGAGGATACCGTTAGCGTCGGCACCGGCATATTGCCATGAAGCACCACCATTGGTGTTACTCCAGACTAGGGTGGCTGATGTACCAGCACTCATAGTAGCGCCACTTAGGATAAAGCTAACAGTTCCTACGTTACTTATATATAGTATTCGTCCATAGTTGGTACTAGAAGTTGGTGTTGGTAGAGTAATTGTCTGACCTGCGGTGGTTTGGGCTATAGATATAGATGTATAAACATCAACTGATGCTGAGGCTGCCAGTCCTCCACCTAAAGCACCACCATCGGCATCATCGGTTACAGCCAAGGTTGAGTTATAGGTAGCACCGTTATTAGTAAACACTCCACTACCGGCAGCATTACCAAATGTTTGGTTAGCGTTTC
>CAYNSQ010000019.1:0-3338 GCA_964400155.1 uncultured Candidatus Saccharibacteria bacterium | reverse complement strand
GTTGGTAACAACAGTAGCGGCATTAAGATTAATTGTTGGGCTTTGGATGGTAGTACTACCGCCAATTGTGGAACCAAGAACCAGGTTTGTAACACTACTAGCAGTGGCGCTAGTGCCGATATTGATTGCTTGAGTAGCACTACCGCCTACATTACTACCTATGTTAATAGTGCTACTTGCTGTAGATTGACCTAGTGTTATAGTACCGTCATTACTTGCTCCACCTATGGTTATACCTTGAGTGCGAGCCGCCGTACCAACCAGTATAGAACCGTTGCCACTAGAACTCGTACCAACATCTATGGATACATTACCAGCTGTACCGCTGGTGGTGTTGCCTGTAGAAATGTTAAGTGCACCTGAGTTACCGCTGGTAGACCCGCCAGCGCCGGATGTAATGTTTATAAGACCACCCGTACCAGATGTACCACCAGCACCACCGGTTAGGTTGAGTGCCCCACCAGCACCACTTGTATTACCTGCACCTGAAACCAAACTTACATTGCCACCAGCCGTAGCAGCAGCTGATGCCGATGTTCCTGACACTACAAAGTTAGTTGGTGCAGCGTTGGTACCACCGGCACCACCATTGCCTAAGAACAAGTTGTTGGACTGGTCAAAGCCGGCACGAATAATATTGTTAGTAATAAAGTTAAGGCTGTTAGCATCAGCAGCACCTAGAGTAGCTGTAGCACCAAAACTATTGCCACCTTGTACAAAGGCAGCACCTGCACCGGTTGTATTACAGGTGGCTATGATGTTAGTACCGTTACGACATAGATAAGTTGCTGTGTTGGCGCTACCAAGAGTAGTTACAACTACTCCGCCAGCGGATTGCAGGGTTGTAGTACCGGCAATGGTGGAGCCAAGCACTAAGTTAGTAGTAGAACTGGCCGTGTTACTTGTGCCTATGTTAATTGTTTGGGTGTTACTTGCACCTGCACTAGCACCAATACTGATTGTATTACTGGCGGTACTTTGACCCAAAGTTATGCCGTTTGTACTACTGGTTCCACCAATTGTTATGGCACCGCTGGAGGCATTTGTACCTATGTTGATTGTGTTGGCGGCAGTTGTTCCGATACTAATTGTGCCGCTGGCTCCGGCTTGGATGCCTACAGCCGAACTTCCAGTACCTCCTTGGATAGTTGTAGAACTACTGCCAATTGCCGAACCAATACTAACTGCCGTAGTAGAACTTGCTGTAGCACTATTGCCAATATTAATCGTTTGAGTGGCACTTGCACCAGCCACAGCACCAATGCTTATTGTATTGGTAGCGGTGGATTGACCAAGTGTGATACTGCCGGTTTGAGCAGCAGCACCTATGGTTATTGTCTTTGTAGCTGAATTGCTGTTAGCGCCAATTTCTATTGACGGTGAACCACTAGAACTCGTACCAACATCTATGGATACATTACCAGCTGTACCGCTGGTGGTGTTGCCTGTAGAAATGTTAAGTGCACCTGAGTTACCGCTGGTAGACCCGCCAGCGCCGGATGTAATGTTTATAAGACCACCCGTACCAGATGTACCACCAGCACCACCGGTTAGGTTGAGTGCCCCACCAGCACCACTTGTATTACCTGCACCTGAAACCAAACTTACATTGCCACCAGCCGTAGCAGCAGCTGATGCCGATGTTCCTGACACTACAAAGTTAGTTGGTGCAGCGTTGGTACCACCGGCACCACCATTGCCTAAGAACAAGTTGTTGGACTGGTCAAAGCCGGCACGAATAATATTGTTAGTAATAAAGTTAAGGCTGTTAGCATCAGCAGCACCTAGAGTAGCTGTAGCACCAAAACTATTGCCACCTTGTACAAAGGCAGCACCTGCACCGGTTGTATTACAGGTGGCTATGATGTTAGTACCGTTACGACATAGATAAGTTGCTGTGTTGGCGCTACCAAGAGTAGTTACAACTACTCCGCCAGCGGATTGCAGGGTTGTAGTACCGGCAATGGTGGAGCCAATTGTGACATTGGTGGTAGACCCCGCGGTATTGGATGTACCAATGTTGATAGCCTGAGTGGCACCGTTACCGGCAGCTGCACCAATGGAGATGGTGTTGTTAACCAGAGAATTTCCAAGCGTAATACCGCCTGAGTTGTTGGTGGTACCAATAGTATAAGTAGCTCCACTTGCACCCTGCAGTAATACTGATGTTGTGTTGGCGGTTCCGCCGATTGTTATGCCGGTTGCGGTCGATGTGCCAAATGACAGTGCTCCGCTAATTGAATCAAACAGAGGGCTGGTAAAGCTGGTGTTGGCTCGACCAGTGCCGCTAATTCGGAAGTTGGCTGTTTGGTCAGAGCTGTTTTGGTTGAGAATGGCATCGGCATTAGTGGTTTGCCAACTAGCAGAACCATTACTGTTACTCCAAACAAACATTGCCGAACCACCATTTGGAATAGTTAATGTTCCCACCGTAAACGGTGTAGTACCAATATTGGACAAATAAAGTACTCGGCCATACTGAGTTGATGCAGTCGGGCTAGCAATGCTAAATGATTGGCTGGCAGTTGTCTGAGCAATGCTTATTGAAGTGTAGATGTCCACGGTTGCTGCTGCGTTACCGCCTAGTACACCCCCGTTGTTATCGTCTGAAAGTGCGAGTGTTGTGTTAACGGTAGAGCCGTTATTGGTAAGTTGGCCTTGCCCTGCTCCAGAACCCAAATTGATGTTGCCGGTGCCTGCCTGCAAAGTAATGCCAGTGGAAGTATTGGTGTTGCCAAGTGTAATGGTTTGGGCGCGCGCAGCAGTTCCGATTAGGATTGAACCATTGCTTGCAGAACTGGTGCCAACATTGATAGAAATATTACCAGCTGTACCTGAAGTTGTATTACCGCTAGAAATATTTACAGCCCCAGAATTGCCTGAAGTAGCACCACCGGCGCCTGAAGTTACTGTAACACCACCACCTACACCAGTTGCCCCACCGGCAGCTCCTTGCAAAGTTAGCAAACCACCGGCGCCGCCACCATTACCGGCACCAGACTGAACCGTTAAATTACCCCCGGCTGTACCAGATGTAGATGATGCAGTAGCAGAAAGCGTGAAGTTAGTTGGTGCCGCATTGGTACCACTAGCGCCACCGTTACCAAAGAAAAGATTGTTAGACTGGTCAAAGCCAGCTCTGATAGTATTTGCTGTGATAAAGTTAAGACTTTGTGCATCTGTAGTACCGAGAGTGCCTGTTGCTCCAAAGGCATTACCACCCTGTATAAAGGCAGCGCCAGTGCCAGTAGTGTTGCAGGTAGCAATTTGATTTGAGCCGTTTCTACATAAATACGTCGATGTTGATGCACTACCAAGAGTGGTTACAACAACCCCGC
>CAYNSQ010000018.1:0-12744 GCA_964400155.1 uncultured Candidatus Saccharibacteria bacterium | reverse complement strand
TGCCATAAGGGTAGTTGTACCAAACTTTAGTATAGATAATAGACCCATCAGCCAATGAATATATATCTCCAAAATTCTCTTGAATATATGCGCCCGAAGTTCCAGATGCATCAGTCTGGTCTAATGAGGTGATTGATTTGCTTTCGGCATCAAAACTTTTTATGACGTACTTCTTGGGCTGCCACTCGCTGTAGGCATTGCGAGAAACCTTGTATATAAAGGAGTTACCGTCCCAGCCAACAAGTGTAAATCCGGCATTTCCCTCATCCATGACCGTGACTTTGTCGTTACTTGTATCAATAAGATATAGTTTGGGTAAATTACTATCATGTCTGGAAAGTAGGGCTAAATACTTCCATGACCTATTTG
Organism: uncultured Candidatus Saccharibacteria bacterium; assembly: GCA_964400155.1. Classification (GTDB taxonomy): domain Bacteria; phylum Patescibacteriota; class Saccharimonadia; order Saccharimonadales; family UBA10212; genus JAYTJL01. The sequence continues at coordinate 12,375 of CAYNSQ010000018.1, read as the reverse complement.
CCAACAGTACCGTCCCCAAGTCGTCTTCTTTACCAGAACCGGCAAAAATTGTGGTTCGGTCGCTACCGTCTAGGTTGGTTTTAACAAGATCTATTGTGCCAGAGAGTTTTGATAGAAAATATAATTTACCGTTAGGTGTAATTGAAAATTCATTAGTTAATACCTCATCGTCACTCGCTCTTACTTCTACGACTTTGTCGTTATAGCCACCCAGGCTTAGCGAAACTTTTTTAGTGGATTGCCCTGTAGGCACCACAATAGTAACTTCACCCTTTTTATCAGTTCTACCAAGGCTACCACCGCTGACTACTTCAACATCTGGCAAATTCTTGCCATCAATACTGTTTACAATATGTAATTTTGTCTGTCTGCCAGTTGCTTCGGTGCTGATGGTAATACTCTTGGCATCGGAAAGTCCAATTGTTACTGATGATGACGCGTCTTTGTAATAGTCTTTGGTAACTTTGACGGTCTTTTTACCAAGAGGTACATTCTCAACTACAGCAATACCCTGCCCGTTAGTTTCAGCACTTTGACCGGCTATGCTAACTTGTGCACTACTTACTACACCACCGGTTTTACTATCTTTGACTGATACAGTTACGTCTTTCTTAATAATTGTTCCGGCAATAGCGTAACGTGTAAAAGGAATTAGCATAAGCAGCGCAATAACTGCAAATATAAAAAGTGGAATTGAAAGTTTTTTATTATTTAACGACCACTGTTTAAATCGCTGATAACTAGAAACATTGTTCACTTTTATTTTTATTGGCTTATCTTCAACTACAGCGTCTTGCTCATTAGAATGAACCGCTTCCAAGCTGCTTGATTTGTTATTCTTTTGCGATTTATTATCGGGCATCAGTATTCAACTATAGGGGTTAGGCAGGTATTTGCCAAGCTCCCTCGCGCAAGATTTCCAGATGACCACTGCTCAATTTAACGATGGTTGAAGCCAAGCCGCTCTTCTCTCCACCATCAACATAAAAATCTAAATGCTCATCAAAAATTTCTTTTGCATGCTGGGGAGTGTGGGCAACAGGTTCATCTTGAATATTTGCACTGGTGCTTACGATTGGCCCGGTTTTTCTAATTAAATCTCTTAGGCTATCACTAGCCGGAATTCTTACAGCTAAAGTGCCTAGTCCACGATGTAAGTGAAACGGCGAACTCTGTGCAGGTGCAATAAAGGTCAAAGGTGCTGGCCAATATTTCTCTACCATCTTCAAATCTTTCGGGTCTATGCCAATTTGCACTGCTTGATCCACGTTTGATATTAAAACGATGCATGGCTTACCGTCGTCTCTTTGTTTGACGTGATAGATTTTATCAACCACCGTTTCATCTAATGCTCGAGCGGACAAGCCATAGACAGTGTCGCTAGGCATAAACCCAACTCCGCCGTTTTTAAGTAGCTCAACAACTTTCTCATCAAACCTATCCGTAAAATAACTCATATTACAATACTTAACTAGTCAAGTATTTTGAGGCTGAGCTCTTTAAGTTGGACGTCATCTACTACGCTGGGGCTGTTCATCATGACATCTACGCCAGAACCGTTTTTGGGAAATGCCACTACTTCACGAATATTGTCTTCCCCAATTAGAACCATAAATATTCTATCAATTCCAAAGGCACAACCGGCATGTGGCGGTGCACCATACTTGAAGGCATTTAGCATTCCACCAAACTTGGCGTCTACATACGCCCTATCGTGTCCGAGAGTCTCAAAAACTTTGTATAGAACTTCCGGGTTGTGGTTACGCACCCCTCCACTGCAAATTTCATAGCCATTCATCACCATGTCGTATTGGTCGGCTAAAATGTTTAGTTTATCTTCGCTTGCAAGACTTTCAAGCCCGCCTTTGGGCATAGAAAACGGGTTGTGGCCAAAATCTAATTTATTTGCTTTGTCGTCCCATTCGTAAAAAGGAAAATCGACTATCCAGGCTAGTGCTACAACATTTGGGTCTTTCAGCTGAAAATGTTCCGCAAATTCATTTCGCAGTCTTCCCAAAACCTTGTTAACCTTGCCCCTTGTGTCGGCACCAAAAAATACACCGTCGCCATCACCTGCACCAGTCTTATTTTTAATAGCATCTAGCTCTTCTGTAGATAAGAACTTGGCAATAGGTGACTTTGCTTCCCCGTTTTCATAAGTAATATAGGCTAGCCCGCCGGCTCCTTCGCTTTTTGCAATTTCCGTAAAATTATCAATTTGTGACCTGCTTAAATTTGCTGCACCCTTAACACAAATCGCTTTAACACAGCCTCCAGCGTCAATTGCATTTTTAAAAACACTAAATTCTGTGTTCTTAAATTCTTCAGAAAGTTCTACCAACTCCATACCAAACCGCAAATCAGGTTTGTCGCTTCCATATTTATCCATCGCTTCTGCATATGGAATTCTTGGAATCTCATCACTCAATAATTTCATGCCACCAAAGTCTTTAACCAAACCAACAATCAGCGGATCCATAGTACTTCGTACTTCTTCACCATCTTCCACAAAAGACATTTCAAGATCTAGCTGGTAAAAGTCTCCATAAAGTCTGTCGGCTCGTGGGTCTTCGTCTCTAAAACAGGTGGCTAACTGATAATATCGAGGCAGTCCGCCCACCATTAAAAGTTGTTTAAACTGCTGTGGTGCTTGGGGCAAAGCATAAAATTTACCCGGATGCACACGTGAAGGCACTAAAAAGTCGCGGGCTCCTTCTGGGCTGGAATTAGCCAAAATTGGAGTAGTGACTTCCACAAAATCATTGGCTTCCATATAATCGCGAATGAATTTATAGTACTTTGCCCTTTTGCGAAGATTTTCTTGCATCTTTGGCCGTCGTAAATCCAAAAAGCGATATTTCAAACGTTGGTCTTCGTTAACATTTTGGTCGCTGTTAATTTGAATTGGTAATGCTTCCGATTTGTTGAGCACCACCAAATTCTCTACATTAATTTCGATCCCACCGGTTGGAATGTTAGGGTTTTTTAGCCCCTCCTCCCTCTCGGCAACTGTACCTTCGGCGCTTATGACGTATTCATCCCTAACATCCTCTGCAATCTTAAAAGACTCAGCAACTTCCGGTTTTACTACTAATTGGACTAGTCCTGTGTGGTCACGCAAATCTATAAAAATCAAACCACCATGGTCGCGTCGTGAATGCACCCAGCCCTTTACCAACACTCGATCGCTGGTGAGTTTTACTGTGTCTGTTGCAAAAGTCCGATTCATAAAAAAACCACCCTGGCTGAGCGAGTAGTAAAGTTGATTATTGAAAGTTGAACATTCATTGAAAATTGATAATTGATAATTGAAAATTCTCCCATGCCTATGGGAGCTATTCTACCACTGTTTGATCTGGATGTTTAGTGCTAGAGCTTTGATGCGCTCGGGCATCATGCTGTGCTTCACGAGCAGCAACCGCCCGTAAATCGTCATACTGATCAAACTCATCCAGAATTTTTGTTCCTACAATTTGTTCTATTACGTCTTCAATACTAATTACACCTACAACTTCTTCAAAGCTATTTACAACCACCAACAAATGATGATGAGTTTTGATAAAAGCATCCAGTGCTTGTCTCAGACTATTTTTTTCATTTATAAATGCCGAATCTTTTTCCATAAGATCAGACACTGCTGAAGCCTTTGGATTTCTGACTAAATCACGCAGGTAGAGCGTACCAACTACATCTTTAGACACAAGTTTGCCTTTGCTGACAACTACCGGAAACCTTGAAAAACCAGTGGCGTGAAGTTCGTCCATTAAATGAGGACTAACCGGCTCATCAGCCTCTACTACCTTTACTTTGCGTCCAGGCGTCATCACTTGCCCGACGCTCATGTCCCCAAACATCAAACCCCCATAGGCTATACGCAGGTCTGTCTCTGGAATTTGATTTTCCGGCAAATCTTTTTGGTGCACAATAAAATTGGCTAGGTCTTGTTTTTCATAAATTCCTGTGTGAAGAGTCACCGGCCATAACTTATTTGTTAGCCATTGCGTCTTACTCAGCACAACTTCAGTGTAAGTAAACAATTTTATTAGCGGTACTGATAGTAGCGCACAATAGCGCCAGTTCCATCCAACAGCTTTTTTGGGATGCCATATGAATAATAGTCCGCTTACTAGCATTACCAGCAATACACCCAACCACCAATATTTGTTATAGGCTCGGCCAAATAATATAGTTGCCGACAGTACTCCTCCAAGCCAGACTAGCCATTTCAGACTTGCAGGAAAGCTAAACAGCTTTTCACACATTTTTAAAACATCACTGCTACCACGTTGACGTTTGTTAACTGATATTCGGCTAGTTTTGCCAAGAATTACACATGTAGCCAATAACCAAACCAACAAAATGGTAGTAAAAATATACATTACCTATATATTACGCCAGACGCCCAAAGAATAAATACAATTTTAGAAATGCGAAAAATTCGGCACCTATGACTACTGTGATAAATATCACAAAAAGTCTTTACAAACTTGTATTAAGGAGTAAAATATTGGATTGTACAAATAAAATAACGGTGCTTGCCAGATACAAATCTTCCAGCCCTTGCATTAAGGTAGTTTAATAATGAGTTCAGAACGCATTGACACTAGTCCTTCAGCCACATTAAAACATTTTACTGATTCTAAAACATATGTATTTCCTGATTTAACGGATGACAAACACTTGATTATCGGGTGTATTGATCCTAGGTGTGAGTGTAGAGCAAACCTTAGAAACAAAATACAGACACCAGGCGGAGCCTGGGGAGTTGCACACAATAGACAACTCGCTCATATGGCTCTTTACGGCGAGTTTATTGGAGTAGAAACAGCACTACTTGCTGATAGAACTGAAAGGAAAACATCGGTACTTGATATTCATAAAGATTGTGCCTTTTGGAAATACACCAAAGAAATCAATGGTGAAATGGCCGACCCCAGTATGTTCACTTGGTCAGCTATTGATAGGTGGCTAGAAATGTATGAAATTGATGGCATTGATCGCACTACCATAGAAGAACTTGCTGCGGCTGCCACGGAAATTGATTATGAGTTGCCAACCGGTCCCCGGGAAGAAGACGGTCACTTGATTAATTTTGTTAAAGACGAACTAGACCCCGAACACAAAAATGTTCATAAAATGGAAGGTCCGGGCAAGGCACATGCTTATGTTGTTAGTCATATAGCAACAGTTGTACAGAACCAGAAAGTTAGACCAAATAATGTTCAAGCATACTTCAACAGCCTTGGTGCTGAAGTCATACTAACGAGTGGGCATGGAAATCAGCATTCTCCTGAAATACTACCCTACATCCAGGCAGGTAAGCTGCTTATTGCAGCGGCTACCATGAAAACAATTGTAGAAATGAAAGATATCCCTGTAATTGAAGTCAACCGATCTCCTAAAGGGCAAGTTCATTTTCAAAAACAAATTCTTGAAGAAGCGAATGCATAGGCAGCACTAATGACATACTCCCCTGTTGATATGCACGCCAAAAATAGTCAGGCATTAGTTGTACACTGCTCAGACCCGCGCTTCCAAGATGCTTATAGAAAAGTTACCGATTCTCTTGGCCACTATTATGATCTTCTTGTTTTTCCTGGTGCTTCAAAGGCAATCGCCGAACATGACCTTGTTATAGAAAATATTAAATTGCTTCATAGCCTTCACAGTTTTGAAAGTGTACACATCATGGACCACATTCATTGTGGGGCATTTGGGGCGGTAAAAGATGAAATTGCCGATCATTCCATCTCATTTAAAAAAGCTGAAGAAGTCCTGAAATCACACATTCCCAACATTAAGGTTAACTATTATCTACTCGGCGAAGCCGGTCAGTTATCACTACATGTTTAGTCCGACCCTTACTTCACTGTGTTAAACTGGTTTTAGCAAACTAAGGGAGAATTTATGGACAAAAGGTTTTTGGGTATTCTGGGTGGCCTAATCATCGTTTTCGGTGCGGTATTTTTTATTTCACAAAATTCAAATGACAACAAAACATCAGACACTCAAAACGGAACTCCACCAACCAATCACGTTATTGGTAGTACTTCCAGCGGAGTCACTCTTATGGAATACGGTGACTACCAATGTCCGGTTTGTGGACTTTATTATCAACCGGTTAAAGATGCAGTTGATAGTTTTAAAGATGAGGCTCAATTTCAGTATCGCCATCTTCCGTTAGTCGGACCACATCCAAATGCTTTTGCAGCAGCCAGAGCTGCAGAAGCGGCTTCTATTCAAAATAAATTTTGGGAAATGCACGACAAACTCTTGCTAAACCAATCAAGCTGGTCCTCATCTACCAAGCCATTGGAATTCTTCAAAGCATATGCTCGCGATCTAGGTCTGGATGTCACTAAATTTGAAAAAGACTACGCATCAACATTAGTAAATGATCGCATAAATGCCGATGTAGCTGAGTTCGGCAAAACCAACCAACAACAAGGAACTCCTACATTCTTTATAAACGGTAAGCACATTAACAATAAAGATCTCGCCGGAGAAAACGGATTTCCTTCAGCTGAAAAAATTACAGCAATAGTTCAAGCCGAAATCGACAAAGCCAACAAAAATTAGACTCTGATTCTTCCTGCTGTTGTATTCAGTGTCAGTTGCGTATAACATAAGCAGATAAGTAAACAGACTGATTGCTCACGTGGTTAAGAAAAGTCCTAACAATAAAAAAATATTTGAAAGTATAGTAGAAGCCCCGGCTGTGGCGCTAGATAATACTATTGAAAAAACCAAGTCTGCCGCCAAATCAATACCCAGCGCAAAAAACATTGAAGAAGAGACAAAAAAAACATATAAAAAGACTAAAGACTACTGGCACAACCTTGGCCCGGGACTGACTACTGGTGCATCCGATGATGATCCTTCGGGTATTGCAACATACTCACAAGCAGGAGCCCAATATGGGTTTCAACTGCTTTGGTTGTCTGTAGTTACCTTTCCGCTAATGTCTATCGTCCAAGAAATGTGTGCTCGCATCGGGCTTGTAACAGGCCGAGGGTTGGCAGGTAACATACGCATTCATTTTCCAAAACGCATCTTATATATAGCAACTATGATGTTGTTTGCTGCCAATGTTTTTAACATTGGTGCAGATTTAGGCGCCATGGCCAAAGCAGTACAACTTCTCTACCCTAATTTTAATTTCGGTGCTCTAGTTATAGGCTTCGCATTATTTAGCCTCGCTTTGCAAATCTTCACTCCGTACGCAAGATATGCAAAATATCTTAAATGGTTAGCTCTCGTGCTCCTAGCCTATATTGCCTCAGCACTACTGGTTAAGAATCTCGACTGGTCTGATGCGCTTCATCATACTTTTATACCCCACATAACTTGGAGCAAAGACCAAATAATTCTTATCTGTGCTATTTTGGGTACGACAATTTCTCCCTATCTTTTCTTTTGGCAAACTTCTCAAGAAGTTGAAGAACAAATAGAACAAGGTAAAACCAACATTCCTAGTCGTAGAGGTAGTTCTCAAGAAGAAGTTAACAAAATGCGATTGGACGTTTGGAGCGGTATGTTTCTTTCTAACTTGGTAATGTTTTTTATAATTCTTGCGTGTGGTGCAGTCCTTTACCCAAATGGCATTACAGAAATAACGACGGCTGCCGATGCTGCCAACGCACTTAAACCTTTTGCCGGCGACGCTACTTATTGGCTCTTCGCTATCGGAATTATTGGTACTGGCTTACTTGCCATTCCGGTATTAGCTGGCTCAGCAACTTACGCAATAAGCGAAAGCATGCGTTGGAGCGGAGGGCTAAACAAAAAATTAAAAAGCGCTCATGCATTTTATGGGGTACTTATTATTTCAGTGTTGATTGGCATGTCACTTAATTTTATTGGGCTTGACCCTATTAAGGCGCTGATTTACTCAGCTGTAGCTAACGGAATTGTTGCACCTATTGTATTGGCGTTAATAGTAATACTAAGTAGCAATCACCATGTCATGGGTGAGTGGGTCAACCGCCGAAGTACAACAATTATGGGTTGGAGCATTACCGGCTTAATGACTTTGGCAGGTGGTGCCGCGATTTTTGCAATATTTTTTAGCTAACTATAACCATAAAGGTTAAAATAAAGTGACATGGAAAATGTATTTTCCGGACTGAGTCTCATTCTTGTCGTGGCTACAGCAGTCGCACTAATTATGCGTCTGATAGGTCAGCCTATGATTATTGGTCATATAATCACCGGTATTTTAGTTGGCCCAGCTGTCTTTGACCTTATATCAGATCCAGAAACTTTTAAAAATTTCTCACATATAGGAGTTGCCCTTTTACTCTTTATTATTGGTCTTGGACTAAACCCTAAAGTTGTTAAAGAAGTTGGGCGAGTGGTAGGTATGGCAGGTGCCTCAACTATTTTTGTTACTGCTCTTTTGGGTTGGTTTGGTGGCAAAGCCCTAGGTCTGAGTTCTACTGCAGCTTTAATACTTGGTATTTCCCTGTCATTTAGTAGCACAATCGTCGTTTTAAAACTTTTAGCCGATAAAAGAGAACAAACACGCCTATACGGCAAGATTGCCATAGGCATGACACTTATAGAAGACATTGCCGCTACAATTGCTTTGCTATTTTTATCAGCCAGAGATGCCGGTGAATCATTCTCAATCCTGTCTCTATTGTTGTTAGCAATAAAAGGTATTGCTGTTGGGTATATCATGTATCAAGTTAGCGTCCGTTTACTTTCCAAACCATCCTTACAAAAAACAGTCGCCAATTCTCAGGAATTCTTGTTCCTATCGGCTATAAGCTGGGGATTTGGTAGTGCTGCGTTATTTGAAAAAATTGGTTTTTCTCAAGAAGTTGGCGCACTTTTTGCCGGCATTTGTTTGTCTGGTCTGCCATTTGCACAAGAAGTTAGCCTTAGGCTAAAACCTTTGCGTGATTTTTTCATAGTCCTCTTCTTTATAACTCTAGGTTCTCAACTTCATCTAGAGAATTTTAGCGGTATGTTACCGGTAGTTATATTCGGTCTAATTGTGGTTACATTTATAAAACCCTTCATTGGGCTTGTTACAGTTTCAGTCCTAGGCTACACCAAACAAACCAGTTTTAAAGCCGCTGCAATGTTAGGCCAAGCCGGCGAATTTTCAATTATTTTTGTTTCTCTTGCTATTGCCCAGGGGTCTGCAAACCCAGAATTGTTAACAGCGGTTACGGTGGTTTCGCTGATCTCGATAGCCAGTTCTACCTACATAATTACTTACCTAAATCCAATTTACCAAAGGCTGGAAAAATATTTGCAAAGATTCGAAAGAGACCGCCCACACCCCGAACACGAACATCGGCGTAGATATGACCTTGTGTTGTTTGGTTATCAAAAAGGCGGACATGAATTTCTTCGAGTATTCCAGGAATTAAAAAAACCATATGTAGTTATCGACTACGACCCCGAAATGATAGAAGCTATGGAACATAAAAAAATTCATTGTCTTTATGGCGATGCTGCCGACCCGGAATTTTTGGAAGAAATTGGCGTTGAAAATGCCAAATTGGTTGTTTCGGTCATTTCCGACCGCACTACTACAGACCTGCTACTGGAATACTTGGATAGAAAAAATCCTGATACCGCAGTCATCTGTATGGGGGACACACCAAAGCACGCTGAAGAACTATACGAACGCGGGGCCAGTTATGTAATGCTCCCCCATTATATTGGGAGTGAAAAGATAAGTTCGTTCGTAAAAAAATCAAGGCTTTCTAAAAATGAATTTAGTAAATATCGAGATAAACACATTGAGCACCTGAAAAAACGCGACGACGGCATAGACGAACTCCGTGCCGCCAGTGCCGAACATCACAAAAAGCTGGGTCACACTATTTTAGATAGCGTTGAAACAATAGCTAATACTAAAGTCAAAATCAAACCCACCAAAACTTAAGCTGCTTTTTTTCTAGCACTTGGTTTATCATTTTTTTGTGCAATTGCTCGGTCAATTCTTTTCATATCTTTACGAAATTCATAGACTATTGTGTCCGCAATACTCATTTCTTCGGATTTAGTTTTTTTGCGACTACCATGCGACTTGGAGTAGACCTCTCCTGTGCAAACATCAACCTCGTATTTACAGTCAGGGCAACATAGACGACCCTCTTGGATTTTGCTTGTCGGTACAACCACCTTCTCTTTACACTCCGGACAGGTTACTTTTTTACCTATGAGATTTTTAACCGAATCAAATCCGGTGCCTTCACCCGGTTGAGGTTGGCCGTTGGCAGAAATAATTGTGCCACACATATTATATGACTCACCACGTGCTTCGGCTGCAGCACCTGAAGCTGATGCAGCCTGAGCTATATTCACAATAGCTCGATCATCATTCCTAAGCATCCGTTCTTTTATAAGCGCGGTGTATTTAAACAGTTCTTTTTCCCAGGCACATTTGTAATCACCATAATTGGAATACTTTCCTGCAAGTTCTTTGCTTATCTTCATTAAATTGTTAATTATTATTGTTTGCGACTGGACATATTTCTGTGTATCGTGAGCCTCACTTACCGGTCTTCCCTGATAGGTCTGTTCGCCGATTTGGTAGCTAATTATTTTGTCGGCTTCTTCAACCAAACCATTAGCAAACTTAAAAACTTCTCCTTTGTTCATGTTTGCTCCGCGGCGCTCACCCAGCATATCGGTAGAGTTGGTTGAGTTGTAATTAAAACCATCGTAATTTTGTGCTGCGGCCTTTAATGTATCCACTGAAGAATTATCAATTGAACGCGTCAAAATATGCAGTTGTCTGCCGTCCCAATGTGCTATCCGTAACATTGCTCTTTTACTCTTTGGTTCTTGACCTGCCAGCTGTAATTTCGCTTCGTTTTCTTCTGTTGAGTATTCCTCGCTATAGGGTGAGAAGACTTGGACTGTGTTATAGCCGGTTTCACCATTAACCATTTTTTGCCAAAGTCTAGCTTCATCAAGTTCGTATCTTGCTCTGGCAGGACCAAATGATGCCAAAAAACTATCATTAGAAGCTAGTTTTATGGAATGCTTCAGGCCACTCAATAGCAGCTTTTCCATAGGTTTTCCATCTTCAGCAACTAGCACCCCATTTACAGTTTCATAAGATCGTACATTCTTAACGATTCCTGGAATTGCCTCTGCAATTCCATCTATAACTTCGTCGGTTTTTCGTTGTTCAACACCATCAAAGGATTCCTCAATAGCCAGCCGACCAATTGACGAAGCCAACGCTAACTTGCGAGCAGTTTCATAATAGTAGCTATCAAAGCCTAAATATTCTGGTTGTTTGGCTGTCACGGCCATAAAAATACCCTATCTTTCCGACAGGGTTGATAAATACTTGACTTGCCTGGCTTTCGAAGCCTTGGCGGAGTTGGGCAAAGTATCTCTTCTGCTCGGAAGGTTAACTATGTTTTGCTGTATCGGACTCACCACCGTTCGCTGTTGCGAATGAATTTACAATTCTCAATTCACAATTTTCAATGAATTTACAATGATCAATGATCAATGAAAAATTAATGTTAAATGCTAATTGCTAACTGTAAAATATCATTTTGTAAAAAATGATGGATTACCGTTGCGGCACAGTTCTCGATTTACACGAGATTCCAGCAACACTAATTGTTAATAATTACATCCTAACATATGCTTAAACAATTTTTTTATAATAATTCGAAACTATTCTTCTATACTGTAATAATGTTTGAGACTCAACCTGATGAATTTGCTCGATTTAAAAAAAGATATGATGACCACACCCCACAACTTCATGCATCTTACGATTCCTGGCTTGCTGACATGGCTGCAAGAGAAGGCAGTATGCTTGTACCTTTTGAATTTGATTTAAGCAAACACCCAGAACAATCAATTTATTGTCCAAAATTAGATGCAAAAGACCCTTATCCAAATTTACCTAACTGGCTTTACTACACAATTTTTGATTACAGAATGACTCGCTCGCTTGGTTCGCTTGCCTATAGACGCTTGCTAAGTGAAACTAAAAATCACCCAGCTTCAAGTGAAGATCCAACTTTCCTACCAAACCGACTCATACGCAATCAAGCTGAGGGTAAAAATACGATAGTTGTAACCTCACATTTTACCTTTCCAGAACTAGGTTATTTCAAAGCACTGCGTTTTAGGGCAAAAAAAGACAGACCCAACATTCATAAGTCGGGTGTTTTGCTAAATAAACTTATGACTAGACAAGCCTACAGAGGCACAAAACTAGTTGATAGGTTTACACCGGTGTCCGATGTTTACTTTTCTTATCCAAGGAGTAGTAGTGCACTCAGACATAAAGTGCCGTCAGATGCTACACGCCCAGGTAATGCTCTTTTTATGAAGTCGCTCAAACCTGCGCTTGCACGTGGCGGGCTGGAGTTTGATGCC
>CAYNSQ010000017.1:0-13307 GCA_964400155.1 uncultured Candidatus Saccharibacteria bacterium | reverse complement strand
TAACGGTCGACCCAGCCGTAACCTTTGAAACTGGCAGAACCGTAACTAAGTACAACGTCCAGAATATAGGGGCCACTTCATCTGACTACACCACCCAAAGCAATAGATTCTTCCAGGGCTACTTCTTAGGAGGAATAGTTACCGGAGCCGGCAGCACCAAATTCTCAGACGGCAACATAAGTGGTTCCGGAGGCTTACAGCTTTCCACCGCTAGCGGAGTTAATGTTAAGAATACATCTGATTCGACAACCGCCTTCCAAGTTCAGAATGCAGCGGGAACAAGTCTACTGACGGCAGATACTACTAACACCAGGTTGACTGTGTCTGATCTAAGACCCAGCAATAATGGCACGCCAGCCGACACCACCAGCGACGTTACTACAGTGGATAGCGTAGGCAATGTTGGTAACTACAACTCGATGAGGTGGGCAACCGATGGCTATGCCAGGATAGCTTACCGCGACTATATCAATGACGAAATTAAGTACGCTCAATGTACCAACGCATCCTGTAGTGCTAGCACGCTCACTAGTCTGGGGCTAGGCGCCAATGACCCCTATAACATTGAGCTTGCTATAAATTCTAGCAACCTTGGACGAATCGTATACACAGATGATGATACTGGTGACCTTATGTACCGTGAATGCACCAACGCTTCATGTAGCACCGGCAATGATACTGCCCTAGACACTACCGGCTCCATCTGGGACATTAAGATTGAAATAGCCAGTGACGGCTACGCTAGAATAGTTTATTCAGACACCGGTACTATTACCTATATACAATGTCTGAATACTGACTGTAGCTCTTCCAATACAAGCGTCGTAGATTCTAGCAGTGATTTTGAAGATCTAGCACTAGCTTTAACAACCGGCGGCAATGCCAGGATTGCCTATGTAGACGATGACTCAAGCCCAGGTACATTAGAGTTTGCCGAGTGTACCAATGCGGACTGTTCATCGGTAAATATAAATACCGTTGATGACGGCTACCCGGCAAGAGTGTGGGGTGCAACTTCAATTGCGCTTGGGGCGGACGGTTTTGCCCGCATTATTTACGGGGTTGAGGGTATAGGTAATGACGTTATGAAACTTGCCAGATGTACAAATTCGGACTGTACTACAAATAACATCACCCAAATCAATACGGACGTGCTCTATCCGTCAAATCCGTCAATAGCTTTTGCGGCCGACGGCTTCCTTCGAATAGCGGTTGATGGTGACAGTACTTATGCTGGGATAAACTACATCCAATGTAAAGATGCAGACTGTACTAGTCCTGTTACAACCAAATTTGAAGCTGCCGCAGAGAGTGTTTATGACCCATCAATGGTTATACCTACTTCGGATAATATTGCCAGAATTTCCTACTATGATAGTACGGTTGGTGATCTTAAACTGCTTGTAGTTAACCCTGACATAGAAGAACATCAGGTTGGTGGAACCAGCGTTGGTTCCACTGCCACCAAGTTTGCAAATATTTATGGCAACAACATTCAAACAGATTACCTAAGCATAAACCCAACCTATAACTCGCTAAAGACAGTAGACATACAAAATGCTTCTGGGGTCAGTCTTTTCCAGGCAGATACTGTAAACATGGAACTAAAAGTTGGCAACGTTACGCCAATCTCAAAAAGCGTTATCTCCTCAAGCGAATACGGGGATTCATATGTGGGCAATCCGGCTAGCGAATATAGTTCCATAGCCCTTGGCCTAGACGACTATCCACGTGTTGCATACCACGATGCAACCAATGGCTATCTTAAATTCTCTCTTCCATATAGTGAAGGTACACCAACCACTGTAGACAGTTCGGCCTGGGTTGGTGAATATCCATCAGTTGCCATTGGAACTGACGGCTATGCTCGGATTAGTTACTATGACCAAGACAACTCAGCCCTAAAGTTTGCCCAGTGTACCAACACAACTTGTTCAACCAGTAACATCACTACGGTAGACAATACCGCTTCGGTTGGCCGGTACACAGCAATCGCCATTGGAGCAGATGGCTATGCCAGGATTGCTTACCTGGACAGTACTAACGACAATCTAATGTTTGTCCAGTGTACCAACGCTGACTGTAGCAGCAGCAACATAAATACAGTAGACAACAGCAACAACGTTAATGGCCGAATAGATATGTTATTGGCTGACGATGGCTATGCCCGGATTACCTACGACCTGAGTGGCCAGCTGTATTTTGCCCAATGTTTAGATGCCTCTTGTTCTACCAGCAATATTAATGGTCTTGATTTTGATACAGACATAGACTACTCAACCTCAATGGCCTCCGACAGTAGTGGACGGATACATATAACTTACGACAACGATACGGAAGGAATTATTAACCATATAATTTGTTATGAGGACACCTGCGACAACAACGACCTCACAGCCATACAGAGTACAATTGGTGGCTACGGCTGGAGCAGTGTGTCGGTAGGCAGTGATGGATTCTCTCAAATCGCCTTTACAGACTTTTCTGGCTCATCTTCAAGCCTAGAGTATGTTAAATGTAAGAATCTGACTTGTTCCCAATCTTCTCAGGCAACAATACACCAACAGAGCGGAGTGGGTAATGATACGGGCATGAATCCGTCAACCGTTATGGGAGCCGATGGCCATATGCTAATAAGTCACTATATATCTAACTGGGATAGCGTCTACGTTGCCAGGGTTGGCTCAATAGATGACGGTAACTATGGTGGTGTCAGTCTGGGCAGCTCAACCAATCCATTTTCTAACGTTTATGCTGTTAATACTCAGACGCAGTTCTTGACACTAAAGGCCGATATCGATACTCATTCCGCCTTCCAGGTTCAGAATGCCGGCGGAGGTTCTATGTTAAACGTAGATACTATAGATAACAAAGTTACACTCAACGGTCAGAACAGCAACAACCTTCTGCCCTGGAAAGTAGATGATGATACCTTGCCCGTTAATCTAGAAGATTTTGGGTCAGTAGAGGTAAATGGTTATCTTTATACAATTGGCGGCAATACCGTCTTGAATGACGGTGAAACTAATGCCGTCTACTATGCATCTTTAAATGCCGACGGCTCAACAAATGGCTGGAATAGCACAACTTCTCTCCCCACAACCTTGGCATGGGTATCGTCAGTGTCTGCTAATGGGTTTATTTACGCCATTGGTGGATGGACCGGCAGCAGTATAACCTCGGCAGTTTATTATGCAAGAGTCAATACAGATGGTACTTTGGGTGCCTGGAAAAGCGCTGCCTCGCTACCTGCTGGTCGGGATTCTGTTGCGGCTACCATATCTAACGGATATCTCTACGCTGTAGGTGGCTGGGATGGATTCAACCAGGTTTCTAGTGTTTATTACGCAAAGATTTATGCAGACGGTAGTACAAGTGCCTTTACAACCAGCGGCAATAGTTTACCTGCGGCATTAAACTATCACACTGTCGTAGCTAGCGACGGATATATCTATAATATTGGTGGACAAAATGGAGGCGGTTCTCAGAACACGGTCTACGTGGCTTCTTTGAACTCTACCACCGGTGCAGTAGGTAGTTGGAGTACCACCACCAATCTTCCGCTAAACGTGAACCAGCACCACTCCTCCATTGCTAACGGCTATATATACAACGTCTATGGTAATAGTGTAATTGTAGGCAAGATTGGACCCGGGGGTGGTTGGGTTCCAAGTTGGGAATATGTAAGCGGTAGCTTACCGTATGCCGCCTGGAGAGGTGAATCTGTAATGTCTAACGGATACCTATATTCGGTGGGTGGAGGTACACCGGACAACAGAGTCCAATATACATCTACTCCGCGAGTCCAAATTGGAGGATCACTAGACCTTGTTGGTTTGGCGGGGGGAAGTATAACCAGTGCAAATGGTGGGAGCTTTACGCAAGGAGGTCTTGGTGGGTCGCTAACTGCCGGCAACACCAAGGTAGTTGGTACGCTGGAGGTAATGGGCCAGTCTCAGTTTACTCAAAGCGTTGGTATAGGTGATACGTTAACAGTTGGCAACGCAAGCAATACTGGTCCGTCAGTTGCCGTACTTGGCGGGGCCATCCAGCCTGCCGTGGGCAACAGCAGTTCGGCAGGGTTATATTGGGGCACTGATCCTGGTGGTGGTAACGGTGATGAAGCCTACATACGCTACTATGTAGAGTCGGGTGAAAATACCAAGCTTCGGATTGGTGTTAACAATGATTCTGACGACGATATTTCTCTTTACCAGGGTGGCGCTGAACGAATAATGATAGGTGGCGGAAGTGTTGATGTAACTTCCGTTGCTCGTGTTATGGCTAATTCCACCACCGCCTTCCGCATTCAAAATGCCGCTGGCAGTGCTACCATCCTGTCTGCCGACACAACTAATAGTCGTATATATATAGGTGACCCAACACCAGATACCACTGGTGTTAGCCTGGTTCTAGACAACAAGACCGACAGTGGTGACCCAACAGGTACTGCCGGAGCAATGTACTACAACTCTAGTACCGGAAAGTTCCGTTGTTACACAGATGTTTGGGCAAACTGCGGTGGGGCAGGCCTTGATGCGCCAGCCGACCTGTATACCCTGAACGCTGGCGACTATAAATCAGCCAATAAAATTAACAACTCGGCTGCAATTAATGACACTGTCTCCACAATAGGTAATGATGGTCTTACCAGGTTGGCATACATTGATAGTTCGACAGACGATTTGATGTTCCAACTTTGTTATGACGCAGCGTGTGTCAACAACGACATAACAACAGTTGTTACGTCCACGGGTGGACAAGACCCATCAATAGCTATGGGCTTAGATGGTTTGCCAAGAATAGTTTATAGCGATGGCGGAGCGTTGAACTTTATCCACTGTCTTAATCGTTGGTGCAACAATGCAAACATAAACGTGATAGATGGTTCCAGCTGGGCCTACTCAATGTCTATGGACATTGGCGCAGATGGCTACGCCAGAATGGTCTACTACGACGACAACAATGGTTATCTAAAATACATAAAATGTAGTGACGATGATTGTACTACCAATACGCCGACCACCCTTATAGCCGGTGCTTCGGGTGGCGAACGGCCCTCCCTGGCTATGGGTCTAGACAACTATGCGCGCATAGCTTACTCAGTTAGCGGCGATGATCCTGGTTATATCCAATGCCTAAACGATGCCTGTTCATCCACTAACACAAGCACCACTTTTGAAGATGCAGATTTAGACAACGGAATTTCTGTAGCCGTTCGCTCTGATGGCTTGGCCACCTTGGTGTATGACGATGACAATACAGGCGAGATTGGAGTTATCATTTGCCTGAACGATGATTGTAGTAACTACAACATCTATAAACCAGATGATTTTATTGCTAATGTGACATCTTTTGTTCTTACCAGCAACGATGTCCCAACAATTTTGGTAGGAACTGATACTGGTGGTATTTCGGCACTAATATGTGATACGGCTACATACTGTGGAGACTGGAGCACCCAAACTATTGCCGTCAACGGATTTATGGATACAAATCAGACTATGTCTATGGACGGCAATAACTTTGCCCGCGGAACGTACATGAACTATGACACGGTTGCCAGCGAGTACTATCTGACCATGGCAATGATGAGCCCGCAGGGCTTTGGTGGCGGCGATGACGAGGCCTCCACGCTGGGCACATCTACAACTAATTCTTATGGGCAAATATATGGCCGGTTTATGCAGACGGATTATTTCTTGCAACGACCAAATCTTGATACCACTACCGCTTTTCAAATCCAACGCTCTAACGGCACCCCGTTACTTACTGGGGATACATTGAACGATAAACTTGTTGTTGCTGATTTACAGGCTCGTGACAATGCCGAAATTACTACTTCACTTGGCGGCTACACAGCCACTACTACAATTGACGCGACCGGCAACAATACATCACCGGTCGTAGCGGTTGGCCAAGATGGCTTTAATAGAATTGCTTACTATAACATAGATGCCGATACTTTGAACTTTGTGCAGTGCACCAACGCTAGTTGCAGCACTAAGGTAGAAACACTGCTAGAGACGGGAGTTGACCCCGACGACAGTTTCCGCAATATATCGCTAGCTATGGCATCTGACGGCACCTTCCGAATTGCTTACGCTAACGACTATGATGACGACCTTGACTTCATTGAATGTACTAATGACAGTTGTAGCACCAACAACACATCCACAGTTGATAACACCGGTTCAGTAGGATATTACAACTCTATGGTACTTGGCACAGACGACAGGGCTCGCATTTCTTATATTGATGTCTCCACAGGAGATATGAAATTTGCTCGCTGTACAGCAGACGATTGTTCCACCGCCAACATTACTACCGTGGAAAGTGGCGTTGATACCAACTATCCAACCAGCATAGTGTTGACCAGTGGAAACCTAGCCAGGATTGCTTATACCGATGATGATAATGCCGATCTAAAGTACGCAGAATGTAATGACAACGATTGCTCTAGCCCAACACTAACCACAGTAGACAGTACTGGTGGTGTTGGATACTTGCCTTCAATGGTAATTAACGGTAGTAACTTGGCAAGAATAAGCTATGTGGATGACAGCAACGGTACATTAAAATATGCGGAATGTACCAATGCCAGCTGCTCGTCTGCTAACATTACCACCATTGATGGTGGAGCAACCGCTTACGCTGGGTTTACCAACAGCATGGCGTTGGCTAGTGACGGCTATGCTCGCATTGCATACAAAAAATCCAACAACGTTACGGATAACAGTGATCTTTGGATAGCCCAATGTAGCACCTCCAGCTGTTCTAGCGGCGTTACTCTTGCACAGGTTAATGTGGAAGCCATATATCCGTATATTGACGAACATATAGATATGAAGTTGAACCCTGCCAACGGCTTTGCGAATGTGGTAATAGTAAATGATGGACCCATTAGCCTTGTAAGAGTTAGCCCCAGTGGTTTTGGCGCAGCTAGTGGCACAAAGCTTGGTGTTCCCGATGGTCGGTTTGCTCAAGTTGATTCAGCGTTGGTGACAAGTAGTTATTACCAGCAGCGGTCTGAAATAGATACTACCAGTGCCTTCCAAATACAAAACAGTGCAGGAGATGCACTGTTTACGGCTGACACTACCAATTCAAAAATCACTCTTGGTGCTGATGTTGTGGCTAGCAATTCAGCAACCACCACCACCGCTACAACCAGCGGAACCGGCACTAACACCACAACAGTTACACTGACTGGCTCGGCTTTTGCTAACGGCGATGTAATTTTCATAGACAATGCCGGACAAGACTACTACACCCGTATTACGGCCGGTGGTGGCACAGCCAGTCTAACGGTCTCGCCAGCTGTAACATTTGAAAATAGCCGAACAGTTACCAAATATAATGTACAAAACATTGGTGCCACTACCTCTGACTACACCACTCAAAACAATCGCTTCTACCAAGGTTACTTCCTTGGTGGAATCGTAACCGGAGCAGGCAGTACTGTTTATGCGGATGCTAGTATAAGTAGCACCAACAATCTAAAAGTTGTTGCTCCGGCGTTCTCCTTCAGAAACACATCCAACTCCAGCAATGCATTTAGAATTGAAGATTCATCTGGTACCAGTATTCTAACAGTTGATACAACCGCTGGTTCGGTTACTCTATCCAGCCTAACCGTCACCGGCAGTTGTACTGGTTGTAGTGGCGGTGGAGGCAGTGATTTGCAAGGGACCTACAATGCCTCAAGCCCAGCCACTATAACCCTTGCCAGCAACAAAGACTTTAAGATAGTAGCCCAAGACGCCGCAACAGACCCCAACGTAGTCATTGATTTGCAGTGTACAACTTCTTGTAGCACCAACGGAAGGTTTGCCATTCAAAGCAGCGGTACAGATGTATTTAACATCTCGCCAAACGGCGGTGCGGCTTTGTTCCAAAACACAGCTAATTCAACCACTGCTTTCCAATTGAAAAACTCTGGGGGCACTCAACTACTAGTAGCAGACACTACCAATAGCCGCGTACAAATAGGTAATCCAACAGGCGATACAACTGGTGCGCTCTTAGTCTTAGACACCAAAACAGACAGCGGCGACCCCACCGGCACAAACGGCGCCATGTACTACAACTCCAACTCCCACAAGTTCCGCTGCTTTGTAAATGGCACATGGGAAGATTGTGGCGGCGGCGGCACACTCCAAGCTGCATACGACGGTTCGTCATCACCAGCAACTATTACAACCACCTCAGCTAACAAGGGCTTTACGCTGGTGGCTGGCAGTGGTTATGACTCTTCTAATTTGTTCCAAATCCAAAATGCCTCGGGCGGTCAGGTTCTTAATGTTAGCACAGTACCGGTTACCACAAATCTAGTTACCAACCCTGGTTTTGAGGTAAATACAACCGGCTGGGCTGCACGCGGTAGCGCCAGCATTAGCCGCGATACCAGCCAACATCATAACGGGGTAGCGTCTCTCAAGATAGCCACCACGGCAGCGGCAGATGATGGCGCTAAATATAATTATTCATTCGTTGAAGGCAAGTATTACACCCTTTCAGCGTATGTGCGCTCGACTGCAAATAGTCAGTATACTTGGGCAGATGCCGAATTTGGCTATTCGTTGGATGGCACTACCGATACCTATTGCTACACCAGCGGCCAAGAAGCCAATAACGGCGGTTGGTCCAAACTTAGCTGTAGCTTTTTGGCTGGAGCGGTATCGGGTACACCATATATTTACCTGAAGCAAAACGACACTAATGCCCAGACTCTGTACATAGATTCGGTTGTGCTTACAAGCGATAGTCTGCTAGCTAACCCCTCAGCTGAAACATCAATTTCCGGCAACTGGACTCTAACCGGTGGCGCAACCGTATCCCAAGCAGGCACTGACTATGATGGCTCATACTCATTGCAAGTTGATACGGCCGGCTCTATTGGTGATGGTACAAAACAGAACATAACTTTGGAAGACAACACTACATATGCTCTCTCAATGAAGGTTATACTTGACCCTGGCTCCCCCAATTTTGATGACTTTGACTTTGGTTATGCGTCTGACGGTAGTACAGACACTTCTTGCAATCCGGACTGGAGCCAACAAATTAATACCTTGGAATGGGTAACATTTAGTTGTACCTTCCAAACGCCGGCGTCACACTCTGGCACACCATACATATACTTTAAATCCACGGACACAAATTCCCAGACCCTATACCTAGACAACATACGATTATTACCGCTTAACCGTGTAACTGTTCAGAGTGAGGGTCAGATAGCCTTTAACGGGACAATCACCACTCCGTTTGTACTACAGAACTCAACTGACTCAACAGAGGCAGTGCAAATACAAAAAGCCGATGGCACAGTTCTTCTAGCCGCCGACAGCCTTAACACCGCTGTAAATATAAATGCCAGCACCGTTATAAGGGGTAACTTTTACGATGCACTGTCTGTCCAGAATACCTCTTCAGACACTGTTTTCCGAGCAGACAGCTACAATAACAAGATATATGTCACGGATGTTAATCCGATCTCTTCAGCCACAATAAGCACTGCTTTGGGTGGCTATTTCAGAAAAAGCGAATCATCTATTAGTGGTGGGGGCAGTGCTAGCGCTATGGCCTATGGAAACGATGGTTTGTTAAGGTTGGTGTCCATGGAGAACGGGTTACAATACACTCGCTGTCTGGACCATGACTGTACCGATGCTAATACAACCGTAATAGATAACTCATCCTCTCTAATTGGCTGGAATTCAGCAATAGCCTTAGGTAGCGATGGGCTTGCCAGAATTGCGTACTGGGACTATACCAACGGCGATTTGGAATTTGCCCTATGTAATGACGATGACTGCTCAAGTCCAACACTCACCACTATAGATAGTACAGGAAGCGTAGGCTCAAGTCCCTCTATGGCAATTGGCTCCGACGGTTTTGCCCTAATAAGCTATACCGACGCGACAAATCAGGACCTTAAGTATGCACAGTGTACTAATGCTAGTTGCTCGACAAGTAACATCACCACCTTGGATAGTTCCGGCCAAAGCAGTATGGCCTCAAATCTTAAAATCGCCTCCGATGGGTTTGCTAGAATTGCCTATTACGACAATGATATTAGGTATATCCAGTGTACCAACGCCAGCTGTTCCACAAACAACAATAACTTAGTCAACTCCAACGCAAAAGATCCTTCCATGAAGCTTGGCACAGATGACTTTGCCCGAATAAGTTTTGCCGATTGGAATGGGTCTACTTGGGAAATGCACTTTGCCCGATGTACCAACGCCAGCTGTTCCAGTCTAAGCGATAATATGATATCTAATACAGGCTTTATGGACACCCGTTCCAACCTAACCTTAGATAGCGACAATATAGGTATGGTTGCTATTACTGTACAGGACCAGGTCTCATATGAATATGAACTGCTGGTTATTGAATGTAGCAACGCCAGCTGTTCTTCTAGTGACTATGTCCAAAATTCAGCCCCAACTACTCAGCCACTTACTATAAGCAAGAATATTTTAACTGATGCAAACGGTTTCCACATGATAATGTCGTATAGTGGTTACCTTTACCAACTAAGCCCAAGCGGCTTTGGAGTTACGTCGGGAACAGTTTTGGGCAAGGACAGCAAGTTTGCCGGGGTATATACCGGATTTACTCAAACAGATTATTTCTTGCAACGCCCCAGCCTTGATACAACAACCGCTTTCCAGATACAAAACTCCGTTGGAACAAGTTTGCTTACGGTTGATACTCTGAATAACTCTATTATACTTGGACCAAATGGAGCAAATGTTCCAATTACAGCAACTGGCGGTACAGTTACTTATTCTGGTGGCTATACTATCCATACGTTTACAAGTGGAGGAACATTTACGTTGTCTAACCCAGGCACCTCTATCGTTGAATATTTAGTTGTTGGTGGCGGTGGCGGTGGCGGTGGCGGTGAATCTGGCGGTAACGGCGATGGCGCCGGCGGCGGCGGCGCCGGTGGCTTTAGAACAGGTACTCTTGCAATAGGGCCTCAAGCCTACACTGTAACAGTTGGAAATGGTGGAAATGGCGGTGGTTTAGGAGCCAACGGATCAGCGGGTAATGACTCAATCTTCGCTGGCGTAACTGCTACTGGTGGCGGTTATGGCGGTGGCGATAATGCCAATAATGGTGGCAATGGCGGTTCCGGAGGCGGTGGTGCCGCTGGGTGTAACACAAGCACATCAGGTGGTGCCGGAAATACACCATCTACTTCGCCAAGTCAGGGAAATAACGGTGGAAACACAACCAACAACTGTACTGACAACAGAGGCGGCGGCGGCGGCGGGGGCGCCGGAAGTACAGGTAGTAACAACAGTAGTGGTACCGGTGGTGCCGGTGGCTATGGGGTTGCTAGTAGTCTCTCCGGCTCCTCAGTTACTTATGCTGGTGGTGGTGGCGGCGGTAGGGGCGGTAATGCCGGTGGTTCTGGTGGTGCCGGTGGTGCTGGCGGTGGTGGTGCGGGTAGCACGGGGTCTAGCGCTGGAACTAACGGGACTGCGAATACTGGCGGCGGCGGCGGCGCCGGCGGCGCCGGCGCCAGTGGTACTGGTGGTAGTGGTGGTAGCGGTATAGTAATAATTAGATATAAAACAGGCGGCGAAAAGCCTACTATAGTGGTAGACAACGCCAATTCAGCGGTTTCTCTGTACGCTGGCCTAACGATTAATGCGACCGATTCCAGTAATACACTAGCAAGCATCAACAGAACCGATGGCTCGAACTTGTTTGAATTTAAGCAGATGGGCGTTAACTTTGGTGGCTATGCGGAGAGTGGTGCATTCATCGGCCGCAACTCTTATTGGGCAGAAGAATTTTCAAGAGAGAGGGACGACCTTAGCCCAACCACCAGCGCAGCAGTTTCTTGGGGCGACATTACTGAATTAAATGTAGTTGAACAAACCAACAGTACTGCCGACTGTACTTGGTCAATTGTTAACGACACCGTCAATGGCATAGGTCGTCAGGTCACAGCTGACACTGGTACAGTTGGTTGTAATACATTTTCTGGCGACCCGGCAACTGGCGCTAACGCACACCTAATTGCCGATGCTGATAACCTGCCGGTCATTCTAATGAAAGTTAAACCGAGTGCTGCTGCGGCGGCTGACGATACCTGGGTAGGAATAGGCGATTCCGTGGCCGCTGATGCTAACCCTCCTGCTAACGGCATATACTTCACCAACAACGACAGCACTACATGGACAGGGGTAACAAGAAGTTCTAGCACCTCTAACCCAATAAGCTGTACTGGTGCGACTGTTAGCACTACACAGTTTGCCCTACTTAAGATAGAGGTGATCTCTACCACCGATGTACGATTTTATGTAGACCCAGATGTATCTAATGGCGTCAGCTGGACCTATTGTGGTAGCTCAACCAGTAATATACCAACTTCAACACTGGCCGTTATGATGAAAAACAGCAACGATACTAGTGGCGATGCACTAGACGTAGACTTCTTTAGGATGTGGCAAGACGACAGTCAACCTCAAACTCAAGAGGCAATCACTACGACTAACAACACTCCAGATCTTCCTTCAGAACCAGCACCCCTTACCGTTACCGACCCATCCGGTGACCAGCTAGGACTGATCAACTTCTTAGCAGTCAGTGGTGAAGACACGTTATTTAACCACAATGTGTATGTTAAGGGGACTTTGTTCGCTGATAAGATTGTCGCCAATCAAATAGAAGGTCTAAGTGTCTTTACCGACCAAATAGCTAGTCTGCAAGACAAGCTGGCTAACGAGCAGACCACCGCAAGTGAAAGTACTGCAAATGCTAGCCCTGCACCACCTGCATCAAACAGAATTAACTTAGGCGATGTCCCAGCCCTGACAATTAGCGATAGCCTCACCACCAAGGGAAGGGTACTTTTCCAGAATTCTCTGGGACTGGCTATCTTTAATCTTGATCCGGAGGCTATGACCATCACCTTTAACGCCGGACTAAAACTAAACGGCCATATTGTTACCGGTAACATTAGTGGCATTACAACCATCACTCCTGGTGTGGCCGCCAACTGCGAAGGTACCGCAACAGCAACTATTAATGGTAATGATACATCTGGAACAGTTACAATAAACGTCTCAGAGGGTAGTTGTATAGCTGGCATGCTAGCCACCATCAACTTTGCCAATTCCTTTGGTGCAACACCACGGGTAAACATAACCGCGGCAAACTCTAATGCCGCTTCACTTCAGTTCTACAATGACTTAGCCGACCAAAATAGTTTCACTATAAATACAAATACAGCACCCACAGCTTCAGCAAACTACAAGTTTAATTACTGGGTAATCGAGTAA
>CAYNSQ010000016.1:7757-14882 GCA_964400155.1 uncultured Candidatus Saccharibacteria bacterium | reverse complement strand
TCCGCATCCGAGGCGGGAGTTGAGGGCCTTTGGGCCCTCCTCCCTCCTCAATCGCTAACACTCCATACTCGGAGTGTTTTTTGTTTGTTAAACAGCGGTGCTTATGCTTAAATAGGCAATAAGAATAACAAAAATATTCAAAGACTTTATAAAATGTTTAAAAAGTTAATATCCAACCTACCGTTCAACCCTGGATTATTTGACCAAGTTAGTTTTTATGCCGAAAGAATGCGCGCCGACGCTTCTATCAGGCGGGTTGGTTTTGGCTTTATTGCTCTTGCCTTTGCTGTGCAGTCAGCGGCAGTACTTTTTCCTGCCCAAAAGTCCCTTGCCACCTCTCCCAATGACATATTAAATGGCCTGACAACCAAAAGTAGTCTGCTCAATGCCTGGGACAATAACACCGGCAACGTAAGAGCTATTTATCGAAAGTTTGGAATTTATAGAGAAAACATAGCGGCAATTCCTGGTGATTCACCAAACGATACTATCAAATCAACCGACAGAAATTGGTGGAGTATTGGCCGACAGCCACTCAGCACTTACGGAATTAGTAGTAGCAAGTGGGGCGAAAGACAAGTCAACGCCGAAGGCAATATTGTCTATCAGCGACCACTCAAAGCCTGGGACTCCAGCAGCTCTGGTAGTAGCTACAAAGCATGGCACGGAAAAAATATAGAAGGCAAAGATTTTTGGATACTTCAGACTTGCGGTAATGCCACTTTTGATAGCCCTTACTTGCCAAGTCCCCCTTCACCTAAATTAAGTGTTCACAAGACTTTGTTGAGTAGTTCGACTGCCTTGCCAGGAGATACGGTTAAGTTTCGCCTGGAATACCAAAATACTATGCCTGATTCGCATGCTACGGGTTTTAATTTGACCGACACACTTAACCCCAATTTAGAGTTTGTCAGCCTGGGTTATTTAACTAGCCGGTCCGGCTCGACATTAACAATAACCAACGGTGGAAGCCTTGGTTATGGCACCTCTCCAACAGTCACTACATTAGTAGCCAAAGTAAAATCAACTACTAAAGCTGGCACGCAAATCTGTAATTATGCCACTGTTGACTCAGACCAGACTAGCCCAACACAATCAGAAAAACCGTGCTTGACCGTAATTGATAAACCGGCACCCACACCATCACCAGGTCCCAAATCACCAACACCGCCTGCTCCATCTCCCGGACCGAAATCACCAACACCGCCTGCTCCATCTCCCGGACCGAAATCACCAACACCACCACCTGCTCCAAAACCTAATTGTTATTGCAACAGCACTGTTTCGTTTGTAAATGGTTCTAACAAAGACTTCAGCTTAAAGACTACCGCCTTTACGTCTGGTATCAACGCAACTAGTTTTAAATTTAATTATGATATTGATCAAAATGGTAGTGTCGACTTTAGCGAAACAGTCCCAACAACCACCCACCAACATACCTTCACAGGACTGGCTGCTGGTAACCATACAATTGGGGTTACGGTTGATGCTATTCAAGCAAATGGCCAAGTTTATCGTAGCACCACCTGCTCTGCCCAAGTTACGGTTGCGGAAGACGCTCGAGTATTGCTCACTAAATCAGTCAAGAACCTCACTCAAAATAATCAAGATGCCAATGGCACCACTGTAAAAAGTGGCGATGAAATTGAATTTAAACTTAAAACCAGTAATGTTACGGCCACTGACTACACCAATTTCAAAGGTCGCGACTACATAGGCAGTGTACTAGCCTATGCAGATTTAGCTGACCAAAACCAGTTGAGTGCCCAAGGCCTTACATTAACTAGCGACAAATACATAGAGTGGACTTCGCCTAAGATAAAAGCCAACTCAACTGAGATCAAAACTATTAAATTTAAAGTTAAGCAACTTGTACCAGCAACCAACTCCCCGTCTACTGTTTCGCCTGACTACAACTGCAAAATCAGCAATAGTTATGGCAACGAAGTCACCATGAATGTTGATTGTCCAATAGTTAAAGAACTGTCAGTAACTGCCACCAACCTACCCAGTACAGGGCCAGGAACCTCTGTATTGATAGGCGGTTTGGTGACGGTATTTGCCGGTTACTTATTTGCGCGTAGTCGACTGCTAGCCAAAGAACTGGCTATTGTCCGCGAAAACTATATAAGCGCAGGAGGGGCCTAAAATGACTTCGTCATTTCAATTACCAATTCACAATTCACATTTACCATTTATTTATCAGTTCTCATTTGACCAGACAATTTTGGCTAATAGACTAATGGAAATTAATTTGGCTAACGGAAAATGGAAAATGGAAATTGGAGGTTATTGTGGCTGAAAAATTACATCACTCACCCGAACATCAGGTGCATACACCGGAACATCATGTAAAGACGCCCGAATTAAGTCACGAACAGACACGGCATCACCACCAAGAACATCTTGGTGAGATAAGGCATAAAGCAACCGAACAAGCCAAGGCATCGCACGAAGTAAGACTGGAAGAAACGTCCGACCATGACACGTCGCACCAATATGTAACTGGCGAGCTCAAAGATATGGCCTACCAAAGAGCCATAACCCGCGTCAGACGGCAATTGACACCCGGGCAACGTAGTTTTAGCAAAGTGATTCATCAGCCAGTTGTAGACGCTGTCAGTGAGGCTACAGCCAAAACTATTGGCCGACCTTCGGGTATTTTGGGAGGCGGTTTACTTGCTCTAGCCGGAACTACAGCCTACTACTACATAACCAAGCACTACGGCTATGATTACAACTATGGAGTATTTCTACTGCTGGTGGCTGCTGGTTTTGTAGTCGGCTGGCTGGCCGAATTTCTACTGCGCACCATGCACGGCCATAAGTAGTAGTTGGTAGTTGGCAGTTAGTAGTTGGTAGTTAGTAGTTTTATTCTTAAGCTCTCAGCTCTCAGCTCTCAGCTCTCAGCTCTCAGCTAATTTTCGAGTTTTTTGTCTACTAGTTCTATCAGTTTTTGGGCAATTGTTAGCGAGGCGACTATTACAAGCAGCCCAATAAATCCACTTATTTCTACCTGGCCTCTAAAGACAATATTTATGGCTTCTAAAAAGACAAACTTAGATAAAAACATCACCAACCAAACACTGAAGGCCATGCCTACTTTACTGCCTTGTTTGTGTCTAAACCAAGCAACAATCCGCTTCTTCAGATCAAAAGTCAGATATGTCAGTACCTGCAGCACAAAAGCGGCTGCAAAAGTCGTGGAATAAGTCCCTGTATAAAGTATGTCAGTGTAGTCGTTGAAGAATCCCAACACCACGCTATACAACAGAGTCCCAAGCACCATCTCACGAAACATCTTCTGCCTGTCCACTGGCCGCTTATGCATCTTTTCCATAACCCCAATTATACATAAGTATAATACTTAACAAGTTAAGTATTATATCCTATCGACCCTTCTTTATTCGTTGGATCATTGATAATTGATCATTCATTGTGAATTGTGAATTGTGAATTGAGAATTGAGAATTGAGAACCTGCCTGCCGGTAGGCAAGATTGAGAATTGCTGAATAGCTATAGCTACTCAGTACTCAGGTTGCCGTCTTTGTCTATGTGTACGGTGTGCAAATTTTCGTCTACGTTGGTTTCGCCTTTTTGGTTAATCTTAAATTCACCCGTACCATCGTTGCGCCCTGTAACCGGCTCAGTCATTCCTTTTGTTTCAGAATCAGCCATTGGCACTGTTTTGGATTTAGATTCATCTGGAGGTGCACTAGAACGGCTCATAGCTTGGTTCGTTGGAGTACTAGACCCAAAAGCAGGTGGTTGTGAAAATCCACTGCCTTGCGTGTTTTTTCTTTTGCTCAGCCATTCATCTAGGAACGAACCACTGCCCGGCATTTTTGGAGTGGTAGTTGGCAAAGCTTTTGCAGGTCCCGGATGTGGTCCGGCGGGACGTCCAAAGTTTGACGACGATCCAGCTGGTGCACCCAAAGACGGTCTGGTTGGTGCAGTCGCCAAGCGTGTTGAAATTTCATTATCCACTACCGCCCGCGGTTTGCCATATTTGGCAGCAGATAACTGTTTTAGAGCTGCAAGAAGTTGTGGGTTGGGTTGGCCCAAATATGGTAGCGTGGCAATAGAGAAAGGCTGTACTGGCACGCCACCAATCAACATTCGCATAGCAGCGTTAGAATTGGGTAAGAATTGTAAGTCGTCTATATCAAAAACCGGAGAGAATTGTTTGGCTAAGAATTCGGCATCATTGGTACCAACTCGGAAAGAAACAATACTGCCAACATTTCCCATAACGGCTTCGCGTATTTCATCAGAAAGCTGAGTTGTAAACTGGTTGGCAACTATTAAATTAAGGTGGAATTTACGAGCTTCAGAAAGTATCTCGGCAAAAGAATCGGTACTAAAGTTTTGGAATTCGTCTACATAAAGACAGAAGTCTTTACGGTATTCTTCTGGTAAATCAGAACGGCTCATAGCTGCTGCCTGAAACTTCATAACAAATATCATGCCAAGCAGCTTGGAGTTAAGGTCGCCGGTTCGACCTTTACTCAGGTTAACAATCAATATTTTGCCTTCGTCCATGACTTCACGTAGGTTGAACGCACTTTTGGTTTGGCCAATTATATTGCGCATCATTTCGTTGGACAAAAAAGCACCAAACTTTGACACAAACCAACTGACCACATCGCCAAATTCACTGCTCTTTTGGAAAGACGGCATTTCTTTGGTCCAAAACTCAACTACATGCTGGTCCTTACAGTGTTTGAGCTTCTGCTGAACAAAAGCTGGGTCGCGAAAAAGCTTTGGAATATCTACAAAAGTACCGCCTTCTGGGTCACTCATGAGAAGCAAAGCACAGTTTCTAAATATGTGTTCGTAACGGGGGCCAATTATCCCCTGATGTTGTGGATCATACAACTTATAGAGCATATTGATACATTCCTGTACCAAAAAGTCTTTTTGTTCTTCAGAATGAAATTCAAACATATTAAGCCCTAGCGGATATTCCATTTCGCCGGGCGAGAAATATATCACATCTTCTGTTCTTTCTTTTGGCACCATACCTAAAAGTCTTTCGGCAACATCACCGTGCGGGTCGACAAAGGCAAAGCCTCGTCCCTCCAACATATCTTGCAAAGCTAGGTTTGACAGTAAGGCAGATTTACCTGTGCCGGTTTGCCCTACTATGTAAAGGTGGCGCCGTCGGTCGGCATCTGACAAACGTATTGCTTTTTTGGCGCCACGAAACATGTTGTAGCCAAGTAGCAGGCCTTGCTCTGGAATGTTACGGGGTCCGTCAACTTGCTTGCTGGACTGCCTTTCCAGTTGGGTAGTAGGGATGTTTTCTTGGTCTGGAAAGTGAAATACTGTTGCTATCTCTGTTGAATTGAGGACATTGGTCGTATTTTCCTGCGGGAAAAACCTCATAATGTAGGCGGTGACAAAACTATCTATGTCTTTGGCCGGTACAAATTTAAAGCCATTTTTGCCCGGGGCATCATACAAGGCGAAAGTAGCAATAATGCTGTTTAGCAGATTTTGTGAACGCTGAACTATGTTACTGGATGCCACAACCCTAATTAAAACTTCATAGCCGGGCTGTTTGGTTTTCTCTTCTATCTCCTGAGACACCTGTTGGTCAAGTGAGGAAACATCTTCTGGCTTGCTGCCCTCTTTGTGCTCTGCTCTATTTTCCGGTGGCTTTACCAGTGCGGTAAAGACTTGAGAAATCCACCAAAAACTAGCTTCAAAGCCTTTGGGTTTTGACTTGCCACCCTTTCTTTTTTTGTCAGCTTCGGCCTTGGCTATTCGGCGCCAGCCTTCGGTGGCCGGCCGAAGTAATATCTGTATTCCTGCACCGTCTTCCTTGTCCATCTTTGACAATGAATTTAGTAGCGATTGCATAGTGTCTCGTTTGAGATCTTGGTAAGTAGCAATTGGATAAGCAAAACTTTCTTTAAGCACCAACTCGCCACCCACTGTTCCGGCAATCTGACCAACCGGACTAAAAATGTTATGTTCTGCTACTTCTTCCAATCGGGCTGAGGGATAAGCGCTAACTACTGCTTGTTCGACAACGTTGACCAGTGAGAATGGTACAGCGGCATAAAAATGCACCGCCCCATGTGTTGCCAGAATTTCAAAACCAATGTGCCTCTGTCCATAAATCTTTGATTTAAATCCCTTTTGAGTAGTGCTGGCCAAGATACTGTAAAGCACCTGAGCTCTGCTGATATTTTCATCAACAACATCCCTCGCATCACGGCCTTCACTGTTGGCATCATCAGATGGTGGCGGTAGGTGAATAAGCAGCGGGACCATTTTAAGTCCACGTTCGTAGTTTTTTTGCTCTCTATAGAGCCTACGAACATAGAAATAACCAAAAATACATCCAGCCCCAACCAATACTAAAAAACTTCCCAGAACGGCCAGAATACCCACCTAAACGCACCTCCGGTGCTCAATTAGCAATTTATGGTTCGACGGGCTCACCATCCTGAGCGTAGTCGAAGGACAATTTACAATTTTCAATGAATTAACAATGTAAAAATGATTTAATTCATTTGCCCATTCAAGCATTAAGCCTTCATTGAGCATTGAGCATTGAGCATTGAGCATTAGCTTTAGCCTGCTTGTTCTGGTTGATTAACAGGAGCCGGTAAAACAGGTGTTGGCAAAGTTGGGGAGACTGGCCTGGCAGTTGTTTCGTAAGGAAGTTTTTCAGGCTTTGTGCTATCTGTCTTAATTGTTTTTTTAAACCTTTTTTCCATATATTCAGCCTTTACTTTGCTGATTTCCTCTTTTTGAGTATGCGGGTCGTTTTGTGTCTTGGCTACGATTTCTTTTGCCTTGTCTACCCACTCTTTCTCTATAAGATCAGCATCTGCAGCCACCAGGCCATCATCACTTGAAGGAGCTTTTACGACAATGTTGGTCGGGCCAGACGCTGGAGCCATTGTTTGAAGTTGGATAGGCTGAGAAGGAAGAGGTGTAGCCACAGGTTGTTGCTGTCGGCCAGGTTGGTTACCACCTGTTTCAGGTGTGTTAACTGGTGCTTCAACATTATTATCAACTGCCTCCTGACCTAATTCAGGCTGAGGCGGCAACTCAAAGCTGGGTAATTCTACGTTTCTATCGCTCATGTTTAAATCTATTATACCTAA
>CAYNSQ010000016.1:0-7657 GCA_964400155.1 uncultured Candidatus Saccharibacteria bacterium | reverse complement strand
TAGAATATTAGGCCAAATCCTATCAAAATCACTACTAACAGATCTACAAAGCCAAAAGATTGCAAACTACGCAACATAGTCACCAGTACCAGTAGTGTGCTAATGATTCCAATTTTTCGTTTGGTGCTATGTTTTAATTTGCCAAACTGAAGTGTTGCCACCGAATAAATCAGGCTATAAATAAAAATATAAGCCAAAATAAAAAATACAGCTGCAAAAGAGATATTATCAATCGGGTTAGTCAAACCCATTAGTAAAATTATGGCAATAAGAGAGGCTAGACTAATCAAGCCGGGAGTTATAACTCTTTTAGGCAGTTTTATCATAAGCTAATTATAGATGAGGACAAGATTTTAGGATACAAAGTCGCTAATAGGTTACCCACCTCCGCTAAAGCTACGGTGGGCAGGCAGGTTATAGGTTACGGGTTGTAGGTTATAGGTTACAGGTTACAGGTTATTAGGTTATTAGTTAATAGTTGTTAGTTAAGCGTAATAAAAATAAGCCCTCATTTTGACCTTCTTTTATATTTTTGTTTTTTGAAGTTTAGTTGGTCAACTTTTGGACTTATTTTTTTGGATGTTATTTATTGTTTTAATGCGAGAAGAAAACAAAAAATAACAAGGAGCCTAGCGGCGGTAAATGCGCTCATTGAAAATTACTTAATAGCGCTTACCTTGTTGCCGCGTAGGCATTTGACTGACCGCTCACGTCTGCTTTAGGCAGGCATTGAGCGACATATTGTTTTGGCAACAAAGGTTCCCACCCGAACCTTCATTTCCCGAAGAGTTGTTTGTAAGTTTTTTTGAACGTTTTTATTTTTGTAACTTACCCGTTAATCCTAGCAAACATAAGGGTTTTTGTCAAGAATATTTATATAATTATTGATGAGTTGAATACAACAGTAATCAGTTAAGTTAATTCAACAATTTGTTATGTTCGTAAAGTTTTCGTTGTTATTTTGTTAACGTTATTTAAAATATAGTTCTTTTCCTGTTCTTTTAATGTTTTCTTTTTGTTCGTCTTAGTTTTATTAAATTAACAATTGTTTTAGTGCCCTTTTTGGTCTCTAGGCTTAAGCATTTTGTACAAAATACAGGCAAACTATTTATGTTTCTAGCGTTAAACTTTTTGAGTTTTTGTAAGAATTTTTGAACTACTAATTTTGATCTTTAGGCCATTTATTTTGTTATCAGAATCTGTCTAAATTGGGCTTGCGTATTAACAACAAGGTTACTAACCAATTTGTATTTTTAGTATGGCATTTGGCTTATTTTGTTTGTGTATTATTTAAAATAGCTTACACGTCAGTCGCTGGTTTTTTACGAGAAATTCGTAAGTCTCTTTTGTAGTGATTGTTTGTATGGTAAGTCTATTTTACAGACAAGGACTGATGTGAACTTACTGCTAGACATTAAAGCCATAAAACATTACTTTACCTAGACTTGTTAATGAAAACCTACAGCATGCACATAAATTAATATCTTCTTCATGGAAGACATATGCCAGCTAATTAATGCAAAACAAAAAGGCCTACATTTTTTAGCTGTAGACCTTTTTGAATTGATTTAGTTTGGGTGTTGGAGGTTTGTTTATAACCTTTTTGTGTTAGCTAGCTTTTCGACGGAACAACCGCTTGCGAGAAGCGGTTGTTACCTCTGTTTTTTGTTTTTGAGCACTTTATTTATTCAAGTGCTATCATCATCTTATATAGCCTGTTTTATAGTGTCAACAAGTTTGTGCTTAAAAACCTGTGTATAACTTTATTTTTATTCCCTTTTGAGTGTTGCGACGAGACTATCTAGACTTTTATAACCTCTAGCAATTAACCTTTTGCCAACTTAGTGAAATAATCTACTGACAAAGAGGTAGTGTGTAATGGCTCATAAGGTAGTTAGCATTATTGACCGTTCCGGCACGTCAGCTGTGACTGTAGATGTTCAATGCCATATCACTAAAGGTCTGCCGGCGATCCTTATAATCGGTTTTGCCTCCAAAGCAGTAGATGAGGCCAAAGAAAGGCTGCGGGCTAGTTTTGCCAACTCAGACATTCAGTTTCCTAAAAAAAGAATAACCCTCAACCTCTCACCCGCTGACATACCAAAAGATTCTACCAGTCTAGACCTTGCCATGGCAGTTAGTATCCTTGCTGGAAGCAGCCAAGTTAGCACTGGTAGTTTGAACAAGTCCGTCTTTCTTGGAGAATTATCCCTAGACGGCAGTCTCAACCCGGTGCGCGGCCTGATAGGACGCATCTTAAATAGCCCCGGACTGAAAAAACGAACCTTTTATATACCCCGGTCAAATTTAGCGCAAGCTTTGTTGCTACCAGATATCAAAATAAAACCAGCCGACAATTTGCGAGACGTTTTCTTAGACCTTTCCGGTACTCTACCAATCAAGATTATAGAAACAGGTGCCGGCCAACTTGATACCGCAATAGACGTTACTCCAGATGTAGACTTTGCAGAAATTGCCGGACAGCCTATTGCCAAGCGAGCCTTGGAGATCGCGGCAGCTGGCCACCATAACATCTTACTGCACGGTCCGCCGGGCACTGGCAAGACTATGCTGGCTCGGGCAATGAGTGGCATTCTGCCACCTTTGAGCCACGAGGAGGTGCTGGAAGTCACCCACTTACATAGCCTAGGTAGTGCCGAAACATCTGACATTGTTCTAACCAGACCCTTCAGAAGCCCACACCATACAGCCAGCACCACCGCTCTTGTAGGTGGTGGTACCAACCCAAAGCCAGGCGAAGCTACTCTGGCGCATCGCGGTGTACTCTTTTTAGATGAAATGCCGGAATTTAGTCATTCCAGCTTAGAAGCACTACGCCAGCCCCTTGAAGATGGCACTATAACTGTAGCTCGTATCAAAGACAGTGCAGAATTTCCGGCCGAATTTATATTAGTCGCTACTCAAAACCCTTGCCCTTGTGGTTTTTATGGGACTACGAAAAACTGCAATTGTAGTTTGGCAGCAATAGCCAAATATCGTAAGAAAATGTCAGGCCCAATTTTAGACAGGATCGACCTACACCTGCCGGTTCATGATGTTGACCATAAAAATTTGCTGGCTAAAGATATTCCAAAACCCCAAACACCTGAAATTCGTAAAAGAGTTGCTAAAGCCTACGAAATCCAGCAAAAAAGATTTGGCAGCACCAAATTTAATAATGCTATGAGCAACAGGAATGTCAGACAGTTGGCAGGTCTAACAGATGAGTCAAAAGAATTTCTAGACACGGCAGCCGAACGGCTGGGCATTTCTGCCAGGTCTTATGTAAGAACGGTTAAGGTAGCTCGTACAATTGCTGATTTAGCCGAATCAGAAGATATAAAAACTGAACACATTGCAGAAGCCCTCCAGTACAGAGCCCAACCAACTCTTTAATGCTCAATTATCAACAAGATCAACGAGAACAATGAATGTAGCAATGCTTGAATCATTCAAGGCATTAATGGCATTGATAATTCATTGAGGATTGATCAAGTTGAGCATTGAACATTCTAACTCCATCTGTTACGATTCTATTAAGAAATATATGGAGTTAGGAAATCTCTAAGGAACCAAGACGAAACGAGACCATCAGGGCCTCTTCGTTGCGTGTAATTGGCAGCGACGGACGTCAGCTGGGTGTTATTTCGCGGGCCGAGGCTCTTGCTGCTGCCCGAGAGGACGGTCTTGATTTGATAGAAGTCTCTCCAGATACCAATCCACCTGTAGCTAAGATTGTTGACTGGGGTAAATACAACTATACCCGCACCAAGCAACTGCAAAAAAGCCGAAAAAATTCCAAAAGCCCGGACTTAAAGCAAATGAGACTTGGCCTGAAAATTGGAGAACACGATTTGGGCGTCAAAATGCGCAAAGTTACTGAGTTTTTGGACGCTGGACATAAAGTGAAAATTACGGTAATCTATAGGGGACGAGAATTAGCCCACAAAGAGTTGGGCTTTAAGATGGCAGAAAAGGTCATTGAAAGTTTTGGCGAGTCTATTGCCGTGGACCAACAGCCAATATTTGCCGGTCGTCAGTTAAGTTTTGTTATAAGGAAATCATCAAGTGCCAAAGCTAAAGACCCACAGCGGAACGAAGAAACGGTTTAAACTTACTAAAACAGGTAAGGTTGTTCGCCGTCACGCCACTGTTGGACACAACTTACAGAAGAAAAGCGCCGCCCGGAAGCGTCGTTTTGCTGGTACCGAAGAGTTGTCTGGTGCCCAAGCCAAGAACATCAAGAGCAAATTAGGAGCCTAAAGTCGTGATTGCATCACTCCAATTCACAATTATCAATGTTCAATGTTCAATGAATGGTCAATTATCAATTACCAATGTAGCTACACGGAAAATAGAAAATGGTAAATGTATGGTAAACGGTAAATGGTTAATGGTAAACGACTCTAAAGGAGTTTTATAATGAGAGTTAAAAGAGGCGTTGCAGCCCACAAAAAGCATCAGAAGATCCGCAAGGCTGCCAAAGGCTATAGCCAAGGCAACCGTAGCAGTATCAAAAGAAGCAAGCAAGCAACTACTCGTGCTCTGCAGTTTGCATACCGTGACCGCCGTAACCGCAAGAGGACATTCCGCCAACTTTGGAACGCCCGCATTAACGCTGCAGCCCGTCAAAACGGCACTACCTACAGTATTTTAATCAACGGGCTAAAGAAGTCCGGTGTAGTGCTAGACCGCAAAATTCTAGCCGAACTAGCCGTGTCAGAACCAGCAGCTTTTACCCAAGTGGTAAAAGCTGCAAAGCTGAAGAAGCAGTAGCCTGCCCTGTACTAAAACCTGAGCGGAATAGTCTGCAATCAGATTATGTAGCATCAAGTTTTTATTATCGGGGTCAAAGCCGCAAAAATTAAATAGATCTTAGAGCTCAGAGCTTAGATCTCAGACAGAACTCCTCGGATGAGGAGTTTTTTAATATAAAAAAGACCCTTTCGGGTCGTGTCTCACCTTGGTTTTTCCCGAGGGGGAGGCGAGCGCTTGCGCGCTCGAACCTCCCCTGCTCGGGTGCTATTTGTGGTCTCGCCCAGGGGTATTGTTTACCCTGGATCCCCACTAACCCCAATAGCTTGGGCAAGGTCCTCTAGACGCGAAGCAACTCACGTCTTCGTTCCACCTCAGACGAGTAGTCCAAGATGGCCCCCCGAACGCGCTCACAAAGGTCGTTCGAACCATCGAACGACCCAGTGATGACCAGAGCCATGGCAAGCTCTGACCATGAGGCGCAAGGCCAACCGTCTATCGGGGACGGCTGGCACCCCTCAGACATGTACTCCAAGAGGAACGTCTGCGCGTTCTGGTGGTTAATGACCTCTTCGACGGCGACAATCACCGCTCTTTGGGCATCGACCACCACAAACTCGGGAGACCTTAGTTCTGTGGACACGTTGTGAAGTGCCCGAGCCCTGAATTCCTCCACCGCCCGATCCACAATCGCGTCCATCAGTCTGCCTATGCTATCACCTCCTTCCCGACAGCTAAACAGCCGCAAGAGTGTTGCGACGGTCGGTCAGCTCGGCACGAAGCTGGTCTATCTGTTGTGTCAGCTGACCCAGCATGATTCTCAGCTCCTCCTCCCTGTCAAATGTGCTCATATAGAGCGCATCGTAGATCTTGAAGCTGTAGGAACCCGAGCCGCCCCAGTCACGCTTGTTGCGATAGGTCTGACGCAGAGCGTCAAGATCGCTGTGCTCAGCTTGCAGCTTGTCGCGGCGCCTAACTAAGCCGAGGAGAGCCTGCTCGAGCTCGCGAAGCTCAGCCGTCCGGGGGTCGGCCGGAATCCTCTCCAGCTCTTCCACCCTCTGTTCGAGAGCGTCAATGCGCTTCCTGTTCCTAAAAAACAAGATTACCTCCAGAGTGTGGTTTTTTTACCGAAAGTTGCCACGGGCGAGCTTCGTCCGTAACTTTCTTTCGGTAAAAAAGGCTTCAACTTTAAAAGTTCTCTCGTCCAATTAACATCGGATGGAGTAAACACATTATACTCCTTTTGCTTATTTTTGTCAAGATGTTCCTCCCCTGTTGAGGTAATCAAAAAACCGCCCTTTTGAGGCGGTTTTTTGTTAGCCAGATTATCTATAAGCCGGGTTCTGTATCCCTTGTGGGACGCTGATTATCTATCTAGTCCCGACGTCGCCATCGGGATCGAGCGGATCAATCGACAGCGTGACTGGTCGTCCTTGTAGCCGTCTCCTTGCAGTAGACAGGGTTTACCTCCTCCCACGGTCACCCGTGGTCGCTGTGGGCTCTTACCCCACTCCTTTCACCCTTACCAAACTCGCACTTCGCGCGAGATTTATCATTTTTCATTTTACAATTCACATTTATTTAACAGGGATCATTTTTCATTGGGCTACCAATGTTAAATGGCAAATGCTAAATAATTGATAAATGGTTAATGCTAAATGTTAAACCTTGTGCAAAGCACAAGCTGGCGGTATCGTTTCTGTGGCACTTTCCCTAGGGTTGCCCCCGGTTGCCGTTAGCAACTGTCTTTACCATGTACTGCCCGGACTTTCCTCCAGACGCTCCTCGCCAAAGCTCGGATTTTATCATTTCTCAATTCTCAATTCACATTTATTGATCAATTCACATTCTTCATTGTCCAGAATTGGCAAATGACAAATGGAAAATTAATGTTAAATGGTAAATGTTAAATTGTTAAATGCTTCGAACTTTAGTGAGAAGCATCGGGCAATCAACCAATAATCTAGGCTAAGCCAAATTATACCACTTCCTACCCCTGATAGCAACCCTGCTTATGTTTAATGGTGGTGTTTGTGGTTAGTGCGTTCGTTTTCGTCTAAAATGCGGTTTACTTCTAGGTC
This sequence comes from uncultured Candidatus Saccharibacteria bacterium, assembly GCA_964400155.1. GTDB lineage: Bacteria > Patescibacteriota > Saccharimonadia > Saccharimonadales > UBA10212 > JAYTJL01. Next base: position 821 of record CAYNSQ010000016.1, on the reverse strand, counting down.
TGCCGTCTTGTTAAGTTCGCGTGGGACATGCACAAAACTGATTTTTTCAAAACTATCAGCCACGGCTTTGACATCTTGATAGATTGGTAGCAACTCTTGGTTCTTAACTTTATATTCCCCATTCATTTGGCTGACTACCAATTGGCTATCAGAAAACAAAGTTATTTTGTCTATGCCAAGTTCTCGGGCTCGTTCTAACCCCTTTAAAAAACCAAAATATTCTGCCTGATTGTTAGTGGCCATACCCAGGTACACGCCAGATTTTTCGACTACACTGTCGTCCGCTTTGCAAATAACATAAGCGCAAGCGCTGCTGCCGGGGTTGCCACGACTGCCACCGTCAGTGTATATTTTTGCCTCATCAAGCAGCATTCCGGCTGTTGGTTTGTCGCCATCCACGTTGGGGGTGAATGTAAACCTAATTATCTTCACCGGTGTTTCTAAATTCACTCGCTGACCATAATAAGTCCGATAAACATCCAACATTTGCTGCTGAGTGGTAAATGGTTCGTGCCCATTCATGTCGTCCTGCTCTACGCTACCCAGTTTTTTTTCCAAGACTTCAGTGACTACACCTTCACCTATGACAACCCAGCTGGCAGGCTCATCAGGGTCAACTTTATCTATAAACTTTATTGCATCATCTACCGACAGGTCTTTATCATCATATAGTCGCCAAGTGGATGTCTTCTCTCCCCTGGCTATCATTTCGGCTTGATCGTGGTTGAACTTTAATGTCTTAATTTTGTTGTTCCTTTGTTTTACTTTGGTCGGGGTGACAGGACTTGAACCTGCGACCTCACGGCCCCCAGCCGTACGCG
>CAYNSQ010000015.1:0-16277 GCA_964400155.1 uncultured Candidatus Saccharibacteria bacterium | reverse complement strand
ATAAACTTCCGTTCAAGGCAAGCCGGGCTGGTACGTACCAAATTACCTGTGCTATGGGTGTGCCTCACGGCAAGATAACGGTCATCTAAGGAGCTACTCATGAGCAAAACTAATCTGATAATTACCGGGATGCACTGCACGTCTTGTGCGGGAGTCATCGAAAAAGAACTGAAGAAAGTTGACGGCGTTTCAAATGCTACCGTTAACTTTGCGACCCAAAAAGCAGCCATTGATCACACCGATGCAACGGTCACCGATCATTTGGTCGGTGCCGTCAAGAAAGCCGGTTACAAGGCAGAACCGATGGATGAGCATGCTGGTATGGATCATTCGCACCACCATCATATGGAAGCAGAGGCAGGATGGAGGAGAAAGTTTTTCCTAGGTCTGATATTAAGCCTTCCCTTGCTCTATTTCATGCTGCTGGATTTCTTTAAATGGTTGCCAGGATCGGAAACACTGATGCCATACATCGGCATCATTTCATTAATTCTGGCGACCCCCGTGCAGTTTTATCTTGGTGCCGGTTTTTATAAAGGTACCTGGTCTGGTCTTCGCATGAAGACCTTTAACATGGATAGTTTGATTGCTATCGGTACAAGCGCAGCCTACTTTTATAGCCTCACGTTTTTTGTTAAGCATGTCATTGAGAATAAAACCTTGCTAGGTGTGATGGGCGAGAAGATCCCTGAACTGTACTTTGAGACAGCGGCTTTCTTGATTACTTTTGTCATTCTTGGAAAGTGGCTCGAAGCTCGAGCAACAAGTAAAACAAATGAAGCTATTCAGAAACTAATGAATCTGCAGGCCAAAACTGCCCGGGTAGTACGAAACGGCAAAACGATCGATATACCTATTGAAGAAGTTATTGAAGGGGATACGATAGTAGTTCGTCCCGGAGAAAAAATACCTGTCGACGGCGAAGTAATCAAAGGTAGTTCAAGCATTGATGAGTCCATGATTACCGGTGAAAGCATACCGGTTGAAAAGCAAATAGGTGATCATGTGATAGGCGCCACAATCAATAAGAACGGCAGTATTGAATTTAGGGCTACGCGTGTCGGTAAAGACACTACCTTGTCCAGGATCATCAAACTGATCGAGGACGCGCAGAACTCAAAAGCACCCATCCAGGCACTAGCAGACCGGATATCCAGCTGGTTTGTGCCGCTGGTTCTGGTGATTGCTGTCATTACGTTCCTGGTCTGGTTCTTTGTACTGGGCAATAGCTTTACATTTGCTCTCATGGCATTTACCGCCGTTGTCGTTATTGCTTGTCCGTGTGCGTTAGGCCTTGCGACCCCTACCGCTATTATGGTTGGCACAGGAAAAGGTGCCGAGAAGGGCATCCTGATTAAAGGTGGTGAACCTTTGCAGGCGGCCAAGGATATAAACGCCATCGTCTTTGATAAGACAGGCACCCTTACTTTTGGTAAGCCTGTCGTGACAGATGTAATTGCACTTGGTGGCGCAGATGAGAAAAAGGTTCTCGGTATTGCAGCAACACTCGAAAATACAAGTGAACATCCGTTAGCTGAAGCTATTGTAAATAGCGCAAAGGAAAAGAAACTAGCAATAGCTGATTCTGAAAGCTTCGAAGCGATTCCCGGTCACGGCGTAAAAGCCAATGTTGATGGCAAAACGTACTTTTTGGGTAACAGGAAGCTGATTACGGATATGACTAAGGCTCAGTTAGGAGATGTTGAATCTCGACTCCAAACTTTGGAAAGTGACGGCAAGACAGCCATGCTTCTAGCTTCAAAAGATACGGTGCTTGGCATCGTGGCTGTCGCCGATACGGTTAAATCCTCATCCAAAGAAGCAATCGAACGTCTGACTCAGCTCGGTATTGAGGTTTACATGCTTACTGGCGATAATCAGCGGACTGCGACGGCGATCGCCAAACAACTAGGTATTACGAACATAATTGCCGAAGTATTGCCGGAAGACAAAGCGTCAAAGGTCAAAGAGTTGCAATCTAACGGTCATAAAGTCGCAATGGTTGGCGATGGCATTAATGATGCACCAGCTTTAGCGCAGGCCAATTTGGGTATTGCTATGGCCAGCGGCACTGATGTTGCGATGGAAACAGGCGGTATAGTGCTTATGAGAAATGACGTGCAAGATGTCGTAACGGCAATTCAGCTATCGCGAGAAACAGTCAGTAAAATTAAGCAAAATATGTTCTTCGCACTCTTTTACAATTCTGCCGGCATACCGATTGCTGCACGCGTTTTCGCCTCATTCGGACTGGTCCTTAAGCCAGAGTTAGCAGGGCTTGCCATGGCATTAAGCTCAGTGTCAGTGGTTTCAAATTCACTTACACTGCGCTATTTCAGTCCTGGTAAGAGAAATTGGGTATCAACTATTGCGCCTGTAGCAATGATCGCGCTCTTTACTTTCGCATTCTATGAATTTGCCAAGTTCAGCTCGTCGATGATGCCATAAACAAAAAGGAGTACGATAACTATATGAAAGCATTCAAACCTGAACTTACAACGCTAGATCCGATTAAGGTTCTTACCATTACGAGCATGGGTGACCCGAACAAATCCGAAAAGGTTTTAAGTGCCTTGTACGGAACAGCTTATGGCACCAAATTTAAAGTTTATAAGCCTAAAGGTAAAGAAATGAAGCTGGGCAAACTGATTGGGCGCTGGCCTGATGCCCATCTCAAACCAAAAGATCAATGGACGGGGATTTGGGGTTTGCCGGTACCGGACTTTGTGGAACAAAAAGACTTGATTCAAAAGGACCCTGACTTGCCTATTAAGGTGGAGATTTGGGAATACGGCGAGGTAGCGCAAGTGCTGCATAAAGGCACATATGCCGAGGAAGGCCCTTCAGTCACCCTTTTACACGAATTCATTAAAGCCCAAGGCTACGAAATCAATGGTAATTCCCATGAAGAAGAGTATCTTACCTCACCCGACGCTAAAGACCAGAAGACCATTATTCGTTATAAGGTAGTAAAGTCTAGCACTAGTAATTAAGCCAGCTTTAACACCCCTTCTTTAATACTAAATCTGGTTGAAGTCCCTTTCGTAAAATCCAGCTTTTCCTGAAAACTACCTTTAGTAAGCACGTAGCGCGCATATTCGATCAAGGGCTTGTCTAGTTTCATGGTCACCTTATAGTAATCAGCCAGTGACTCTGCCACCACATAATGGCGTTCTACTTTTGCTCTTAGCTTGTCATTAATCTTAATATCATCTGCCTTAGCCGTTATGAATTGTTCTAACAGCTCTTCTAGAGCCTTTTCATTAACATATTCACCTGGACAGTTAAGGTCTATTTTCTTGGTACACCGGTAGTACACATGCCGGTTAAGTTCACCATTTTTAAGTTTCTTGAACTTCTCTTCGCAGGTGATTTGTCCACCACAGTAACCGCATTGCAGCAGACCGCGGTAAGCAAACTGCTTAGATCCCCATTTACCTTTGTAGACTCCTCTAAACTGCTGAACCAGCTCGAATAGCTCCTTGGATATCAGCGGCTCATGCGATCCTTTGAACCATTTACCACTACCTTCTGGGTACTCGAATTCTCCGTAATAGAAGGGGTTCATAAGAATCAGAAAGACTTGACTCAGCGCCACGGGTTTACCAGAACGGTTAGTAAAACCGATTTCATCAAGCCAATCTTTTATCCTTCTGCCGCTCCAGCCATGATAACCAGCCTTTTGGTACATCTCAGTAATAATGTGAGCCCGATCAGGATCGGGAATAATGTCTTTTAATCCATTAAAGTGACGGTTCATGTAGCCAAGCGGTGCTACGCCCGGTCGCCATCCCATCTCACATTTTGACTTGATACCCCTTAAGATATTCAGGCCTCGGTTGTCATTCTCCAACTTGGCTTGTGAACATAGAATCATGAGGAGGAATTTTTCGTTTGGATTGTTGGTAAATGTCTGTGAATAGGTATGGATTTGCAGCAACTTGCCTCTATCCATGCGATCCACCAACGAACCTAGGTCGCCGGCATTTCTGCTGAGGCGATCCGGTGCCCACGTAAGCAATGCGTTGTATTTACCCTCGTCCAGTTCCTTGAGAACATCATTGAACTGCTCGCGTTTGCCCGATTCTTTGGCCGAGAAACTCTCTTGCTTAATTTCAACGATGTCTAAGCTTTTGTTTTTAGCCAGAAGTTTCATTTCGTTAAGCTGAGAATCAATGGACATCGTTTGTCGCTCGTCTGACTCGCTCGACTTCCTGGCGTATAGACAGTATTTAAATTCTGCTACTTTTGTATCCATAGCAGGGACAGAATACCGCAAAGATTAATGAAGTCCAGGCCATTCTTATCTGTTGTTAAAGGTCATTTTCCGCTACACTTATTGCATGAAAGATGGTAGAAAAAGGGTTGCTATTGATGCTTATATTCATAACAACCAGAAAAGACCCAACAACCCACCTGTAGGTCTAGTGTCAGAGGCTACAGACAAATCCAATGTGCCGAGCACTAAATATGAACATGATCCGCATATAGACCCACAATTAAGCTGGGCTGGCAAAAAAGAAGGTATCAGTTTTGATGTCCCAGATGTCAGCCTTCACGTTCACGAACGTATCGATCCAATGCGAGTCGTTAGTTCATTTATGAGGAAAGATGACGGTCCTCGTCAAATTTCCCTATTCGATGATCCTTTCAATGAGCCACCATTGCATCAAGCTATGGATTTCTATCATCACACCCAAGATTGGGCAAATCGCTTGGTTGCTGGCGATTCATTACTTGTTATGAATAGCCTTCTCCAGAAAGAAGGGATGGCAAACAAAGTTCAGATGATCTACATAGATCCACCCTACGGCATTAAGTACAATTCTAACTTTCAGCCCTTTGTTCATAAAAAAGACGTCAAAGACAACAATGATGCAGATATCCCTGCTGAACCTGAAATGATACAGGCCTTCAGAGATATTTGGGAATTAGGCATACACAGCTACCTTACGCATTTATATGATCGACTGAAACTAGTCAAAGAACTTTTAACTGAGAGTGGCAGTTGTTTTGTGCAAATTTCCGACGAAAACATTCATATCGTTAGGTCGGTAATGGATGAAATATTTGGCAGAGAAAATTTTGTAAGCCAAATTAGTTTCAATAAGAATTCAGGATTCGGAGCCAGTTTATTGCCTACGGCTAACGATTACATACTGTGGTACGCAAAAGATAAGGATAAATTAAAGTACCATCAACTATTTAAGGAAAAGTATGGTGGCGACAATAGTATTGGCCGATATAACTCTGTCATGTTAGCTGATGGCACCAAACGACCAGCAACAAAGGAAGAAAAAGAAGGTAAACTACCGCCTGGCGCACGTCTTTTTACTTATAGTGACCTAACAAAACCCGGGCCGGGCACTAGATATGAAGTTGAATTTGAGGGCAAAAAGTATACCCCAGGAACAAGGTGGTGGGGTATTACGCCAGAGGGATTCCAAAAGCTGGGAGAGTTGTTGCAACTGGCAAAGGCTTATCCTACATACGCTTTTTGGATGATTTTGCAGCATTCCCTATAAACAACGTATGGACCGATATTGGTGGCATTATGAGTCGTGCAGATCCCAAGATTTATGTAGTACAAACTTCCACCGCCGCAATCCGAAATTGTATGCTAATGACGACTGACCCCGGTGATCTAGTATTCGATCCTACTTGTGGTTCTGGTAGTACCGCATATGTTGCAGAAAATTGGGGTAGACGTTGGATTACGTGCGATACATCGAGAGTAGCTATAGCATTAGCTAAACAAAGAATAATGACTGCGAACTTCCCCTACTATTCGTTGGCTCATCCCGAGGAAGGAATCGCGAGTGGGCTTAATTACAAGAAGGTGCCAAGAATTACACAAGCTTCAATTGGCAATAATGCTCCACCGCAAGAAGAGGTTCTCTATGATCAGCCGGTAGTAGAAAAGAACAAGATACGTGTCACGGGTCCATTTACAGTTGAAGCAGTTCCAAGCCTTCGCACCAAGCCTTTCGAAGGTGAACTACCCAAAGTTGAATACGTGGGTGATGAGGCTGGCCGATACGGCGAAACTGGCAATCAAGCTTTGTGGAGAGATGAACTAAAGACTACCGGTATTCGTGCAACTGGCGGTAAGATGATTGATTTTGCACGGGTTGAGCCAGCAGAAGGCACCCACCACATCCATGCTATTGGCGAGATTCTAGAAGAAAGTAATACGAACAAAACTGCTGTGATTAGTTTCGGGCCAGATTACGGTCCAATCGAACAGCGACAAGTTGAAGAGGTGATGAATGAGGCTCGTTCATTAACGGATAAGCCAGACTTTGTAATCTTTGCTGCCTTCCAATTTGACCCAGAAGCAGCGAAGGATATTGACCAAATTGACTTGCCTGGCGTACAGGTACTGAAAGCACAAATGAGCGTAGATTTACTAACTGAGGACCTTCGCAAGAAACGATCTAATAACCAGAGCTATTGGCTTATTGGCCAGCCTGATGTAGAAGTAATCAAGAATCCAGACGGGAGCTATAAGGTTGAGGTCAAAGGATTTGATTACTATAATCCGGTAACCGGTGAAGTTGATAGTGGCCAAACCAATAGGGTTGCAATGTGGTTCTTAGACACTGATTACGATGAGCGAAGCCTTCTACCTGATCAGGTATTCTTCCCTATGAAGGGCTCAGGCAAAGACTGGTCGCAAATTGCCAAGGCACTCAATGGCGAGGTGGATGAAGAGCTTATTGATGCATTCATCGGAACAGAGTCGTTGCCGTTTAGAGTTGGAGAGAAAAAGAAATGTGCGGTTAAGATCATCGATGATCGTGGCATCGAATCATTTGTTATCAAGGATCTTAAATAATGAGTATTCAGCTAATTGATAAGTTAATAATCAACAGTCCTTACGAGGAACCGAAAGAATATTGGAGATATAATCGCGAATCACAAGGTTTTGACCGTGTAGAAGGTCGAAGACCTGCAGGTTATGTAAGAGCAACAGCAAGCTCGCGACGCAATGCCGATGATCCAGGTGAATTTGTAGAGATTGAGTTGGTTAATAAGATTCGCCCGCGCGTGAAGAAATGGCGTGAATTAGGTTATCCGAATGTCACTGGCACAACCAAAAAGCTTCTTGAATATTGGCACACTCCTGAGCATCGAATCTATCAGCCTTTTTGGTGCCAAATGGAAGCAGTCGAGACGGCAATATGGCTAACAGAAGCTACTGAAGCAGATAAGCAAGGTATTGAAATACCAAAAGACGGTGAATGGCAACGCCAGTGCCTTAAGCTTGCTACCGGAACTGGTAAGACAACGGTTATGGCAATGCTGATTGCTTGGCAGGCACTCAATAAAATCGCTAATCCAAAGGATGCCCGATTTAGTAAAAATATTTTGGTTATAGCTCCTGGTATCACTGTAAAGGATCGTCTCCAAGTATTGCTGCCTGCAGATGAACAAAATTACTACGAAGAGTTCGGTGTCGTACCGCCTAATATGTGGCAAGAGCTATTATCGGCAACAATTGTCGTTAAAAACTGGCATGCTTTAGCGCCACTTAACGAAAATTATGGCCCCAAGGTTGTCAAGAAAGGACCTGAAGGAGACGAGGCCTTTGTGCGGCGAGCATTACCTGAGTTTGGCGGGGCTAGTGGCATTTTAGTTATTAATGACGAAGCTCACCACTGTCACCGGCCCACGGGCGGCGAAGATGCCAGCGAAAAAGAGAAAGCTACAATTTGGATTGATGGTATAGATAAAATACACCGTGCTCGAGGCGTTATTAGAACTTATGACTTGAGCGCTACGCCGTTTAAGCCTACTGGCGGTAATAATCAAGATGAACTGCTATTCCCTTGGATCGTAAGCGATTTTGGGCTTAATGATGCCATTGAAGCCGGCCTAGTAAAGACACCGAAAATTGCCGTACGTGACGATAGTGTGAATACGGATGAAAACTTCCGTTCAAAATTATTCCACTTATATCCCCACGTTAAAGATGACTTAAACCGTCGAGCAGAACCTACAGAATTGCCTCCCGATCTAGTCTCCAATGCATTAAATATTTTGGCCGCCGATTGGCTAGAAGTAAAAGAAGACTGGGCATCTCAGGATAAAGGCACTAAAGTCCCACCCGTTCTTATAACTATCTCCAACCGTACCGAGACTGCTGCTCGTATCGAACATTTTCTAACACAAGGGTATAGTGCAGTTAATGAAATTGGAGAGCGGGATAAGTTACTTCGTATTGATCAGGATGCGTTAGATAAAGTTGAATCCGAAGAAGACGAAAATCTGACCGGCAAGAAAAAAGACTTGATCCAGCAGCAACGTGACAAATTCAACACAGTCGGAAAAGACGGTAAACCCGGCGAACAAATCCAATGTGTTATTGGCGTTAATATGCTTTCTGAAGGTTGGGATGCGCGTACTGTAACCCATATCCTAGGTTTGCGAGCATTTACTAGCCAACTACTTTGTGAACAGGTAGTTGGGCGTGGTTTGCGCCGTCGATCTTATGAGTTAAACGATGAGGGGCTATTTGACCCTGAGTATGTAACTGTTTTCGGCGTACCCTTTACTTTTCTGCCTGTTGAAGCTTCGGCTACTACGACTCCCCGCACTGAAAAGCCTAAGACCAAAATTGAACCAGTTCTTGAGCGCAAGGAACGTGAAATAAAGTGGCCTCATGTCTTGCGCGTCGACTACAAGCTAAATTATTACCTCGATATTGATTGGGATAAAGTTGAACCTTTGGTATTGTCACCACAAGATGCGCCATCTGTGGTTGAAGTAGCGCCGGTTATTGAAGGAAAGCCGAACCTAGCAGGCATTAGCGAAGTTAATTTGGATCGATTAAGCGACCAACACCGCGTCCAAACTGCCATATTTAGGGCAACCGCGAACTTAGTCCAGAAATTTAAGGATAATTGGGCTGGCGATACTGGCAACCAGATTTCACAACTTAGTCGTATTATTGCTAAGTTCTTGGAATCAGATAAGCTTGTTATCAAAATTCCACAGTTTGAAGGCACTGATAAGTTACGCCAAATTATGATTGCGCTAAATATGCAGAAAATAGTTAATCATTTAGAGTCGATCATTAAACAATCCAGTGCGGAAGAACCAGTTGCAATTTTAGATAGTGCCCGACCTGTTCGATCCACGGCTACTGCACCGACTTGGTACACCACCAAGCCAACTCAACCCGTCCAAAAGAGTCAGATAAGTCATATAGTTATAGATAGCAAGTGGGAAGGTGTCGGTTTAGAATTTGAACGTGATCGGATCCGAGGTTTGCAAGCTTGGGCAAAAAACGATCACATAGGTTTTGAAATTAAATACTTGTGGCAAGGTCAGCTTCACACGTACTATCCTGACTATCTGATTAGATTCAAAGATGATCGATATATTTTGCTAGAAGTTAAGGGCCAAAAAACAGAGCAAGACAAAGTGAAATGGGCGGCGGCTGAAGAATGGGTACGGGCTGTAAATTCCGATGGTAACTTTGGTACATGGGAGTTTAAGGCCCTTGAGGATCTAAAGGATCTCTTCGAGCTTGTTAAGTAGGCTTAGTCGAGGTAATCGATAGTGTACCAAGTAGTTGTGCCTTCGCGGGATACCCACGCCATCGATACCCGACGCACGACCTTCGTATTAACGTAGTTTAATCCCATGGTCAGGGCATCTACCAAGTCATCATGCTTTTCAACCCCAAAGCCTATTAACTGTTGGGCAATCGGGTCGCAGCTTCTGTCGGCAGGAAAGTGAACCCGACCTTGCTCGAACAGCATGCTGGCTGTAGAGAGTCGCGAGCGCTTGTCGCTTCGTATCGTAACCCCTTTTACTGACAGCTGGTTATGCTCAAAAACCTGTATAGCAGCGTCCTGGTAGGCAACTTTCTCCACGAGCAACATTATTTCTTCACTATTAACGTTAAAGCCTTGGTAGATACCTTGTACGGTTTCCAGTGTTTGCTGGAATGTCATGCGCTTGTTTATGAAGCGCTTGTCAATGTAATAGCGCCGGTTTTTAGTTTCGTAACCGTACACATGAATAACCACGACAGCTGTGCAGTCAGCGCTGGCTTTCTCGGAAATTGCCAGATCGACACAGATAAAGGTATTGAGATATTCATTCTCGCGGTTGCCTTTATCCGGCAACTCCTCATAGTAACGGAACCATTTCGGATCTATGATCTGGTCTTCATCCGGAACTATATTCAGCAAATACTCGCGCTGCCAGGCAATAGGGTTTCCCACACTTTGCTCCTCACCTTTAAGCGCTGCTGCATCCGGGTACTTACCCGGCCACAGGCATACTTTGCCTTTGTGAAGCAGGGGATATTTACGAAATACACCCGTCATATCTTTGGCTTCAATTTTTTCTTTCAGCCGCATGAGTAGCGAGTCTTCGTGCAACAGGTTGCCGATAGTAATGAACTTGGTCTGCCGGTCACCCAAAGGCAGAATTTCACCGGTAAACCAGTCATAAGTTTTATTGCGGCCTTCACGGGTTTTGACCGACTCCATATTCTCCACGTCATCAGCAATGATAAGGTCCGGCCGGTGTGCACCATGCCGCACTCCTCGGATAGCTTGCTGGGTCGAGGCGGCTATGATACGGGCATTAAACCGAGGTAATAGAAGGGCTGACGTACCCCATTCGTCAGATTCAGACTCAAGCGGCCCGTAATCTTTTCGGAGTAGTTCGTTCGCTTCAAACTCCCGTTTAATGTTTCCCAAGTGCGTGCGGGCCTGGTCTTGGGTTTGGCTTAAGATTACGACAAACTTTTTCTGCTGTTTGCCGAGCACTGCCCACATAGGATATGACACCGTCATAATGGTTGACTTCCCGGATCCACGGAACGCGACGACTACGGCGTGACGAACAGACTCGTCCTCGGTAAGTGCGTACAGCTCCTTTTGGAAGTCAGCAGTCGGATACTGTACGTAGCGGCCCATATAGAGATGGAAGAAGTAGTAATGGCTTTGCTCGGCCATATGGCGCCGGATCGCCCGGTTACTTCTAATCATTTCAAAATTCAAGTTGCTGCTGTCCATTTGGCCCCTCCTTTGAATTGTTAGCGGGCATGAGTAAGCCGGCATTTTTAAGTGCTTGTTCCACCACCTCAGCTTGTTCGGGCGTCAGTTCTTCGGGCTCGTGCTTCAGTCGCGCGTCGACTTTAATGCGCGTCTCATAGACTGGATGGTGGTGCTTCAGCCAGAAAATAATAGCGGTCATATTCTGGCCTTTTATGGCTTGGATAAGCTGGCTCTCGGCCATGTCATTAATCAGGCCGGCGCTTTGCTCAATGGTTTCGTCGCACTGTTCGGCAAAAGCTTCGTCGTCTTTGCGCCATCGATAGTACGTGCTACGTGGCACCCCGGCTTGTTTGCAAGCCACTTCCACTATTGGCGTCTTGGCTAATTTCTCAAGCAGTCGCTGTTTGTCCTGTTTTTGGTTGCGGCTCATAGCTTTACTCGCTTCAAGCCGGTGGCTTTTTCCCAGCGATCCATAGCTACTTCAGCGTAGACTGGTGACTTTTCCATAATGTAGCACCGGCGCTTGAGTTTGGTGGCTGCGACCAGTGTGCTACCACTACCACAGAACGGCTCAATAATCAGGTCGCCACGTCTCGTCAGTACCTTAATGTAAGGAATGAGGATCTCCAGTGGTTTTACGCCGAAGATAATGCCTTGGCCGCTGCTTTTTTCGTCAGCTGCGTTGAATTCAATAAAGTCGGTCGGCTGATACTTCTTACCTTTCTTATAGCTTTCCCAGTGAGGCTTACCGGCGATGGCGTACAAGGCCGTTTCATACTCTTCTTGTAAACCGTCAGGTTCAGTTTCATGGTTATAGGGTACGGTGCCGCCGGCACCCACCATGGCAATGTCGTGCTTACTGAAGAATTTGTACTTGCCGCCGAAGCCCTGGTGGCGGTTCGGCAGATGCCAGACAATCATGTTTTTGACCTTCCAGTATTTCTCCATCTCGGCCCAGATGGTCCGGAGGTTTTTCCAATTTTCATAGACGATAATACTAAAGTCCGGCTTGGCAACCTTCGCAACATTACCCATCCAGAGCTCCGTAAAGTTGTCCGGCAGCACGTCGGTTTCCAGATACTTTCGGTTGCGCTTGGCACCAAAACCTTCTGTCGGCTTACCGTGCCGTACGCCACTCTTTAAATAATCCAGGATGTACGGCGGGTCCGTCAGACACATATCGGCCTTCTCGCCATTCATGAGCTTAAGCATGTCGGCTTCGACTGTGCTATCACCAACCATCAGGCGAGAATCGCCGAGCTTATATATGTCGCCCCTCTTGGCTTTGATCTCTGTTATTTTGAGCTTGTCCAGCTCCTTTTGCAGGTCAAAGTTCTCTGGGTCACTGATATCCAGGTCGAATATGGTGTCCAACTCTTCGCTACTGAAACCAATGTCTGCCAACATGGTCTCATCAAATTCGGATAGCAGCTCCCAGTCCCAATCGCCCACGGCTTTATTCAGTCTCAGGTTCAGTTCTTTTTCCCGCGCCTCGTCCGGAATATTGACGTAAACCACCGGCACTTCTTGGAAACCGAGATCTTTGGCTATTTTGAGACGGAAGTGACCACCAATAACAATGTTTTTTCGCGCCGGTGCGCTATTAGCGATGATCGGATCGACCAAACCGAATTGCTGGATGCTATCGCTTAGCCGTTTGATGGCGTCATCACTCCACTTACGCGGATTATAGGGCGCCGGGTTCAGCTCCTTAATATTAACTTGATGGATTTTAAGCTGGTCAGACATAACGTCTCCTTATAGTTAGTTACATCTGCAATATAAAAAACACCGCCGGTGCGGTGTGAGACGAAGAAGTGACGAAAAAGGGTCTAAACTACTGTAATTCCTTGATGCCGATAAGGGCGATGCCGTGTGTCCGCGGGCGTTTGTAATCAAGCTCGTAGCCATGTTGCCGCAGTTGGTACTTCAGGTCTTTGAAATCCTTATCCAAGTCTCCGGCGCCAATTTCAGCCTGCAATGTTTTGTAGTCAACGACTGTTGCCCGGCGCTTCAGCAGGGCAGAAAGCAGCTTACCGCAGCGGGATGACGACGGATGGAGAATATTAAGCTGTTTGCCGTCTATAAGGAAGAAGCCGTATGGATCATTGCTTACAGTAAGGTGGTGTTCGGTTGGCTGTTCCAGCACAGGCGGTTCTGGTGGCACGAAATAGACCGGTCGAGTGGATAGCAGAAAGCTTAGTGGTTTGGTAATCGATTCGATCGCTTGCCGGATTGGTTCGATGATTTTTCGAATCGATTCCTGCAAAGCCTCCATGGCCTGACGTATCGGCTCAAATGCTGCTTGAAGCGCTTGAGTAATGTTCGCGAACTGCCGAAGGCTTGGGCCTAAGGCATTAACGCTGGCTAACGTCATGCTGAAGTTAGGGACCATCACTATTTTCCCAGTGACGTCTAAATCAATAATGCGTCGTCCGTTAGCCAACTTGACCATAACTTATGCCACCCTGAACTGCACGAGGCAGTAATTCATTGTTAGGGAGTCACTCTTGTGCCGATTGTTCTGCCACTGCAGTGCCTGAAGATTGCTGAGGTTGTCAGTCCCGCCATGAGCGACCGGTAGGATGTGATCGATTTCCCAACCAAAACCGCCCTCCGCCGTGGTACCGAACTCTGACCATTTGATCCGGGCACCGCAGGCATCAATGCGCCAGACGGCCGGATCCAGCCCCGGGACTATCCGTGCTGCTTGCCAGACAGCAAGCTTAGTTGCCTCAGAAAAAGATTGCCCACTCCTAGAGGTATTAGGTGTCCGCCAGAAAGAAGATAGTGTACTCATAATGACTCACTTATTCTCCTTAACGGTTGTCTTAGGATGTGTTTTTGCATAGCTCGGCTTAACGTACCGGCCGTTGACGGCGCTGCGATAGCGCGGGGTGGACTTGGTTTGTCCCATAGTTTTACCCTCTCTTAAAGTTTGTTAATATAGAGAGGACGAGCTTGTCGTCCAACCAATCGCTGCGCTTTTTGCTTTCCAAGGCTGGCGCAGCGATTGCGCTTTCAGTGTTTGTTTCACACATCAGCTATTTCTAAGATAATAAACTGTTCGCCCTGTGTCAAATATCTTGCGTTGTAAAAATATTTGCCAAAGCCTTCGGTTGTGCTACCATAGTGCTATATGACCTTAAAGACGAGTGTGCTTGCGTACAGCAAGTTTAAGCTGTTGCGCGACAAGGTGGGACTAAATCAAGGTGAGGTTGCGGAAAGGATTGGTCTAAGCAGGCCAACCTATGCTCTAGTGGAGCAAGGCGACAAAGAACTTACCGTAAGCCAGTTATATCGGCTTGCTGACCTTTTCAAGGTTGATGTTGATGAGCTGGTGACCGGTTCAGTGCGTCCGCGCGCAGGCTTAGCGGATTACGACAAGTTCAAAGACGTCATCATGAGCTGTATTCGTTTTGGAGGTGACAGCAAGGACGGCAAGATTACAAAAACCAAGTTAGCCAAGCTCGTATACCTTTGCGATTTTGGTTGGTATTTCTTTAACAAGCAGCCGCTAACCGGCATGGTATACCGCCGGATCCAGCGTGGCCCTGTGGCTGACGAGTATTTCCGGGCAATTGATGATCTTTTTGAAGAGCAATCTATAATTATTCAACCTTCCGGTGCGGCACTGATGATAAGCCCCAATGAAGTTGGGCCTACCTCCAAGCTTAACCAAGACGAAGCTACATTTATTCAAAAAGTGTGTGAGAAGTGGCAAGGTGAACGCACTGAAACTATCGTCAACTTCACGCATAATCAGTTCCCTTGGAAAAACTCAGCTGCTGGTAGTTTTATACCTTACGAAATGATTCTAGAAGAAGATCCTAGCAACGTTTATTAAACGATTTTCTTGGTGCTACGATTATTAGATGGGTTACACGCATCTTAAAGACCGCCAGTTCTACCAGGACATTTACGACCGGCACACCGTGGAAGACGCACGTCGAGGCATGGTCCATTACGAGAAATTCCATGCTGATTTTGAGAAAAAGCTTCCCAAGGACGACAAGTTCGACCGACCGGGCAATGCCTTAGTTTTAAATGTCTTTTATATGCAAACAGTCGGCAACGGGCTGCTTGATCGCTATGAAAACCGCGAGCAATACATCAATGAGTGGATGGCAATAGACGAAGCTAAGGATAATCAGATTGCCGCCGCTCGGCTGACCGAAGAGCCGGTCTGTCACCACTGTGGTAAACAAGGTTTGCGGATTACCGACAAAAGTCTGATGCATCGACGTGAGAATGCTAAACATGATGATCCCGAAGAAGTGCTGTTTATGCTTAGCTGCCCGCATTGCAAAAAGAACAGTGCTTTCTGGGAAGACGGCACAGCTTGGAAGCCCAGACCGACCCTTTGCCCGAAATGCAAAACCGAAATGACTCGTAAAACCAATAAGACCAAGACGTCTTTCAATTTCACTTACACTTGTCCCTCGTGCAGCCATAGCTACCAAGACAAGATGGATCTTCGCGATAAAAAGGAGCAGCCCCATCCTGATTACGATAAAGACCGTGCCACCTATTGCTTATTGGATACAGAGTTCCGTGAGCGACTATTTGCAATCAGACAAGGTTTTGAAGACATGGCCCGCCTCGGCAAGGAGATTAAAGAAAAGGAAGACAATAAACATATCTATGATGCCATTAAAGAAATGAAGAAACCGAAGATTGTCGAGCTTATGCCGCTGTTATCGGGACCGCTCGAAAAGGCCGGCTACATCGAATTCCATCTGGATCAACCGGACATGGGCCGGGACGTATACGTCGGCTTCAGCTGCTTGGACAGCAAATCCGATCGTAATGATTACGACAGCAGAAAGACACTGAAGAAGCTAGTTGATACCGCACTGAAGGATACTAACTGGCGGCTTATGAGCGACGGCATTTCATATCGGCTGGGGTACCTGAACGGTCGGGTACGTGCCTATGAACGCGAAGAAGATCTGAAAGAGCTGGTTACGCGCAGTATGAAGTTGAAAAAGAAGCCAGAAAGTATTCACGCTACTGACAAAAAGAACAAATATACCGTTAAAGACCGCGAAGGGCGGGACATAATTTTGTAGAAAACGAGACAATCCTTTTTAGGGCGATCTGTGTCTCATTTGTCTCACTTACCCCTTAAAGTGGTTCCAGACCGGTATGCTCTACCAAATTAAGATCTGCTCAGAGGAGCAGTTTTTAATTTGATAGTAAAATGTCATTTTGAACGAGCGACCCTTTGGCGGTCGCAGACTAGAGTCAAATTTA
>CAYNSQ010000014.1:14956-17395 GCA_964400155.1 uncultured Candidatus Saccharibacteria bacterium | reverse complement strand
CCCAGATTGATGGCGGTCAATTTCATCGGACGTTGTTCGAAAGCCCCCATCATGACGACTCCTGTGAAAACAAAACCCAACCACATCCAGAATGCTGATTGCAAAGCCGAACTCAAAAAGCTGTAGTCAAAGAAGGTGTAACTAAGATATGCAACATGGGCTAGTACATATGCTGTTAGAAGAGACATAGCTACCATTACTCCCATGGCTTTGGGCATTTCCTTTTTGGCTCGTTTTTCATCTGGTTTGACAAGTTTGCGCCAATCTTTACCAAACAAACTATTAGAATACCAAACGCTACCTATGACCATACTGGCAACAAAAGCTGCTAGCACTCCCCACAAATTAATTTCTACGTCCATATTCTCACCTCTCCTCTTAGATTTACCTGGTAGTAAATATGCTACTGCTTGATAAAAAAAGCAATACTAGACTTCAGTGGATTCGCCGTGGGCAAGTACTCTACTGGCAAAACCAAGGCCTGAGGCAATTCCGGCAACAACTTCAGGGTTGCCGCCTAAATAGTCATAATGAATCGGAATCAGGGTTTTTGCAGAAAGCTGTTTGGCAAAATTCATAGCATCAAGAATAGACAAATCAGGACCATTTATTGGCCAAGCCAGGATTTCTACTGACAACTTATCCAAATCCTTGCCATCACCAGGATGAAAAAGTCTACCACCTATCAAATAACCTACATTCTGTGGGCCTTCATTGCCGTCCCACATCAGGCAATGAGGTAATTCGTGAACCTCTACCTTAACCCCGTTCACTTCAAATTTATCCTTATTTCTAACTACTGTTTTGGATGCATTTATTAACCTTGCGGTTGATTCATTAGCATAAACAGGCGCAATACCCTCCTCAACGAATGTCCTTGCCAGACCTGCATCAAAGTGGTCGCTGTGTTCGTGGGTAAAAAGCACAGCGTCTAGTCTTCCAAATTTTCCAATGTCATTTACCTCATGATTGCTTGGGTCAATCAAAATCCTAGTTGATCCTTCTTCAACCAGCAAACAACTTTGAAAATATCTAGTTATTTTCATCGTTGACCATTCCTCTTCTTCTGCGATCCGGAATCTGAAGTCTGAGGTTTTTTACCGTTTGGTTTACGGCTAAAGTAACGAAGTTCGTGTTTGTGCTGGTCTAGTCTTTCAATATATTTATCAAAAGGCTTTAGAAGGCTGGAGTATTGATAGTTTGGAGCTAGCAGTTTTTCTAGTTTATCCTGTTGGTCTAAATATTCTACTAGACTAAAAAAGTCCCCGTCACCAGAGACAATTACTGCTTTATCATAATTGGGCATTTCCTTGACTGCGTATAGTACCAACTCGGCGTCAGTATTTCCTTTCACGGCTGGTTTTTTGTCTTCTTGTTCTTTAGTTAAAGGCTCTTCGCTTCCAGCTGGGTTTTTATACATCTCTAAGGTTGGTTTTAGAACAATCAAAAAACCTAGTTCGTGCATCTGTTCGTATAACTCTACATTATCTGGCATATAGCCAATAAACATATAGGCTTTCTTTACGTTGTATTTATCCTGTAAGAAGGCATAGAATTTCTGCCAGCTTAGTTTCCAGCCCATCTTTTGAATACCAAGGTTGAGGTTTTGGCTATCAATAAAGGCGTAATTGCCTCGAGCATTGTTTGTATCATTCATAAATCTAACTCCAATTATCTCACAAGAACAGTAACCTGTAACCTGTAACCTGTAACCTGTAACCTGTAACCTGTAACCTATTTTTTCATATAATGAGTTTTTTGTACGGGGTCTAAGTGTTCTATCGAATAGCGCAACATAGTACGAGGCATTTGCTGGTAATGTTTGTCTAGAAATTCCAGAAGCAGTTGTCCGTCCACTCTTTTGCCTATCTCCCTCAACATCCAGCCGACTGCCTTTTGCATAAGGTCGTGTGAATCATTTAATAGCAACTTGGCTAGTCTAAGTGAGACACCAGCTTCACCTTTGCCAATAAAGTAGAAACTGCTTAGTACCGCCACTCTTCTTTGCCATAGATTATCGCTACCTGCCAGTTCAAACAGTAAATCTTTTGGTTTGTCATACAAGTGCGCACCTATGACATGTGGCGCAGTAACATCCACCAAATCCCAGTTGTTTACCCTGCCAGCGTAAACATTTTTAAGATACAGATTAAAGATTTTTATTTTTTGCTTATCATCTGATTTTGGATAACTATTGGCTAAAATTATCAAACCTACCATGCGATGTTCGTGAATTTTACTATCAAGTAACTTCTGTACTTCTTGTAAAGGTAAGTCTCTGTACTTTCGACAGACAATGCGACAGTCCGGCATGCTAACGCCAATAAATACATCACCTTCACCATATTGTCCCGGTCCAGTCTTAAAAAACCGCTGGCTTGCTGTAGCTCTGGCTGGTTTTGCCAAAGATTGTAGATCCTTAACTACTTCTTCATATTT
>CAYNSQ010000014.1:11964-14856 GCA_964400155.1 uncultured Candidatus Saccharibacteria bacterium | reverse complement strand
CTCGCCATTCTTGTCGGGGGTTGTGTGGGAATGTTTTTTCGTCTAGCAAAACAATATAACTTGGCTTTAATTTGTAGACTTTATGCAGGTCTTGTTCGCTTAGTATGCTTTGTACAAATTCTTCGCTGTTGCCAAATTTTTTAGCATAAAGTCTTATAGCTGTCTCTATTTCTGTCGGGTCGCCTAAGTAGCCCGCTATGCCCTGCACTTGAAGTCCTACATTTGGCATAGACGGATCAGCATCCAGCGGAATTGCACCGGCGGTCTTGGGATTGGCTGCAAGTTCTTGGCTATGGCGAGTGTCTAATTTGCTCAACCAGTAGATATTTAAATTATCATCGGCAACATAGTAAAGCGTTGCCGCCCATGGCTGGTCACCTGAGACTGTAGACAGAGTCAATATCAGCCCGTCTTTAAGTGTTTCACGAATGTGTTTTTCCAACCCGTCCTGCATTTCTATTTACTATAGCATTTAACTATTAGCAGCTTACAGGTTAATTATATTTAAGTTATTCTGAAGTGGCTTCTTGGCTTGTCTCTTGCTTAAGTGGCTCTTCTGATGTTCCTTGTAATTTTGGTCGAATTCCACTCTCATATTCAACTCTGATTCTCTCACGCCATACCCTATAGGCTTCAAAAGCACTCAGCTCCACTTCAACTTCTGTTTTTGATTGAAGAGAATCAGTTTCTAACTTTTCCATACTAATTAAATTATAACCTTATTCATCGGTAGAGTTAGCCTCTAAATCTGAAAACATATCTTCTTTTGAAGCATCTACTAGTTTGGAAGCTGATAGCCCAAAGGCACCGCTCTCTCTTAGCACACGTGCGATAGCTAAGGATGCTAAAGAATTTTCGGGCACCATACCATCACGTTCTAAAATAATATGTCCCTGTTGCGCTTTTTCTAGCACTTCCTCAGGGCTTAGGCCCCTTAGTTGTGGTGCACCTTCCCAAGCTAGTGCTGGCATTAACATTCTCCTTATATAAAAATCAAAACCAAATTATAACAGAATAAAAAGATCTTATCTAAAACAACGGTTTAACGAAATATACTTAACAAGTCAAGTAATCCCTGCGGTGGCATTACTTGGATAAACCAGGAATAGACTCTATAACTCGCCTCATAACATCGGTGGTTTGCAGGCTTTCCAGTTCTGCTAAACCAACCCATTTATATTCATCGTGTTCGTCTGGGTCTAACTTAACCTCAAAGTCTTCAACATTAGCTACAAAATTGAATTGTCTAACGCTTGTAGGTTTGGGTGTTTTATAGTCAAATCCGCCAAAAGTAGCTACAAGCTCGGTTGCAACTAAGCCGGTTTCTTCAAGCAGTTCCCTTTTTGCTCCTTCATCTATGCTTTCGCCCGGGTCAACGCTGCCGCCAGGAAGTTCGTACATTCCTCCTAAGTAGTCGTTCGGCACTCGCCGCACAACTAAAACTTTTCCGCCTTTTAGTACGGCAACACCGGTAGCAAACTTTTCTATACCGTCGGCTTTAGCCCTGGCTTTTTCCTTTTCTTCATCAATCATCTTTTATTATTCTACGCCGGTTTGGGTGTTACATGTTTTACTTTTCGGCGCCAAATAATTAGGCCAGCCAGGAAGGCATTTATCAGTACCAAATATTGTGGAAAGGCCAGACCTGTAACTGTATAGCTAGTTAGAGACAGCACAGTAAGCAGTGCGGCAAAAGACCCAACTGCAAAGGTTTGCCAAGTTTCCTCACCCGGCTTTAACCAAGCATGATGCAATGTTGGCAGAACAACAATAAAATCGATCGTAATAGTAAATATTATTGCAATTTCAGGTGTGTTAAAAATCAACCATAAAATCAGACCAAGCACGGCGCCAGCCTGGCAAAATGCGTCAAATTTGGACATCTTGGCTATGCCGTATTTGAGACCCAAAATAACTACTGCTCCAGTGCAAATTGATGATCCCGCTAGCAGTAATGCTGTTTTTGTAGAATCATCAAAGTAGGCCGCTGCTGCCGCAATTCCAGTTAGTAAAGTCCAGGTAAACCAACTGACTATATTTGGCTTGGTTTTACCTTTGACTATGTCTATAAGGTACGGCACCGTAGAAAACATAGCTATTAACGCGGCAATTACCGCTAAAGCATCCTTCATCTACTAATATTTTACACAGGTTTTATAAAGCCATGATTGCTTGAATTGCTATGCATGAGCAAAGTCGAACAATTAGGTATTGCCTACCAGCCGAATTGAGAATATATTTTACCTTCTCTAACAGATTCCAGAGCTTGTTTGATGTATGGAATAGTGTTGCTTGGTAATTTGTCCCAGTCAAACCACGCAAGTTCACTACACTTTTCAGGTTCAGTGTTAATTGGTTCGCCTACCCACTCAGCAACTTTGAAAAAAATGTCAAATCTTTCATCCTTTTGCTTACGGTGCATAAAATGAATAGGGACTAGTTTTTCTGGGTCTAATTTAATTCCAGATTCCTCCAGGGCTTCTCTGGTAGCAGCGGAACGTGCCGGCTCATCTCCATCAGCATGCCCGGCCACCAACCCATAATTGCCATCTTCATAGCCTGTATTTTGTCTTTTTAGTAACAAAACCTTACCATCACGTTCGAATATTAGATAAACGGATAAAATCAGCTTGAACCGCTTTTCTGGGGGTATTATTCCTTGCATAACTTTATTTTACTATGCTTGTAGAAAGGCTAGTACTTAACTTGCCCAGATATTGCCTACTCAAACTTTAGTTCTGTGATTTTTTGGCGGGTTTGTTCGGTTGTATCGCGATTGCGGACAGTGACAGTGTCATCTTCTAGAGTCTGGAAATCAATAGTTACACAGGTCGGGCAACCAATTTCGTCCATTTTGCGGTAGTTTTTACCAATGTTACCGGTATCTACCCA
>CAYNSQ010000014.1:0-11864 GCA_964400155.1 uncultured Candidatus Saccharibacteria bacterium | reverse complement strand
GGTGAGTTCTGGTTTGTTTTTTACCAATGGCAAAACTGCAACCTTAACAGGAGCTATATAAGCAGGTAGTTTTAAGAAAATACGTTGTTCTCCACCCTGCTCATCAACACTATAGGCAGAACTAAGTACCGCCATCATCAGTCTCTCTACGCCAAAACTTGGCTCTATAACGTGTGGTACAAATGGTGTGGAACCGTCTTTGGGCCGGTATTCCATACTTTTGCCGCTGGCATTTTGGATATTGCCAAGGTCAAAGTCGCCTCGGTATGCCAGGCCTAGTAGTTCTTCTTTGCCAAATGGGTAATCAAACTCAAAGTCTATAGTACGCTTGCTGTAATGCGCCCTATCTTCTTCAGGGACTTCAAGTTTGCTTATTTTGCCTTCTGGCAGACCAAGCTGTTTTAAGAACATATCTATACCCATAATCCAGCCCTCAAACATCTGTTCCCAGCTGTCTGGTTGAATGAAGTATTCAACCTCCATTTGTTCGAATTCCCGGCTGCGAAAGATAAAGTCACGCGGACTTATTTCGTTTCTAAAAGCTTTGCCAACCTGTGCAATTCCAAATGGCATATCTGGTGAAAATGTATCAACTACATTTTTATAGTTGGTAAAAATGCCCTGTGCCGTCTCTGGCCGCAGATAACTGACTGAGCTCTCGTCTTCAACTGGCCCAACATTGGTTTTAAACATCATATTAAATTGCCGTGGTTCACCCAGCGAATCGTTCTTACCACAAACCGAACACTTACCGTCAACCACGTGGTCTGCCCGCAAGCGACTGTGGCAATTGGCACATTCGACCAACGGATCGTTAAAACCGCTAGCGTGGCCCGATGCTTCCCAGACCTTTTTGTTCATTAGTATGGCGGCATCTACCCCGTACATATCGTCTCTGTCGTCTACAAATAGTTTCCACCACAGGTTGATGATGTTCTTTTTCAGTTGCAGACCAAGCGGGCCGTAGTCCCAAGTGCCAGAAAGACCTCCATAAACATCACTACCCGGGTAAATAAAACCCCGGCGCTTACATAAGGAGACAATATCCTCTAACTTTACTTGACTCATTTGGAGATATTTTAGCATAACACCCATCTGTTATGATATTGCTTAAACCTTAGTAATATGATAGAGTAGTTTGTAATAGGAGAAAGTTAAATGTCTCAAGAAGGTATGCGAATAGTAATTTCCGAAGAATCTTTGGCCGATATTCAAGATCAGCAAGAGCGCGAAGCAGATGCGATGAATCCATCTAGACTAAAGCGAATTGACCTATTCCTTAGTCGAATAGCTGTTGGTTTAGCTCACACTGAAATAGACGAATAAATTTCTTTACAGTAGTTGAAAACGGTGGACAGACATATAAGACTGTTTTAGTACTTCTTCAACTCCATCTAGTAGTTTGTTAGTGTTTTCAATTTTGTATAGCGAGTCGGCTGACTTTAGACTGCCTGCTAATCTTAACAACTTAATATGGTTTGAGTTCAAACCGTTTTGCATGTCCTGAGCAAGAACAAACTGCATGGCATCGGCATCAAAAAAGTACTTCCTACCCTCTGCCAAAACATTACCTGCTGTGTCTTTATCAAAATTAGGTGCATGTCCACCCAAGCGCAAAAAGTGCATCAAAAACCAAATTCGACTTAGCTGATATTCTGCAGGGTGTTCATTGAGTGACTTTAACCCGGCTTCAAGCAAAGTAAAGTGTGCTGGGTCGGATGCCTCGTGGGTCAATTTGGTCATAATTTTTAACATTTCAAAGCCGGCGCTGCTAGCATCCAAATTTTTTGTAATATTTGAAAATTGCTTTACAAGTTGGGTAGACATTACCGTGTCAATCTCTCCCCTACCGGCTAAAAATTTAATCTGACAAATACTAAATAGTTGAAGACCGCCGGCTAATCGGCTTTTTGGCTTTTTAACTCCTTTGGCAATACCTTGCACTTTGCCGTGGTCTGGCGTCAAAAAAGTATATATCCGATCGGCGTCACCATAATCAGTTCGCGCAATTATAATGGCTGAAGAAATGAAAGTGTTCACTACGTCAATTTATCACTTTTTTTGAATTAGCCTAAGTTATTAACTTTTGCTGACTTATACAGCTGTTGGTACAAGTTGTTGAATCTTTTCAGCCAACTCTGCTATGGTATCAGCCGGTTTGTACAAAATTGATTTAACTCCAAGTTCTGAAAATGCACTCTCCAGTCCTTCTACGTCTTGGTTGTCATGTGAATTGTAAAGGATAATTGGAATATCATACCACTCGGGATAACTACGAAATTCATATAAAAATTCTATGCCGTTATGCGACCCAAGCGCTAAGTCTAAAACAACAACGTCTGGGTGTAGTCTGTCTGCGGCATTGATTGCAGCCTGAGGATCTGGCTTCCAGACTACCCGATGTTTTGCTTTGTTTAAAATAACTCCTATCGACTTGGCTAGTACAGAATCCGGTTCAATCAACAACACCTTAGCCATCAGTCGCAACCACCGGTTGCTTCAATTATCAATTCACAATTATCAATTTTCAATGAATTATCAATTAACAATTCGCAACGGGCTTCATTGATAAATGGTAAATGCCTGCCCTTCGTAGCAATTGCGTAGGAGGGGTAACTGGTAAATGGTAAATTGATTAATTTTGTCATACAAAATTGAGTTGCTTGCTTGACGGTACAGAAGTTGAAAGACCGTTCATTCCACGGTGTGCGGAAGCCCGTAAAGGCGCCCACATGACGGCACATAATGTGTCTGCTATCAATACCCCGCTAGCTGCACCGCTAGGAAGCCCTGGTATTGGCTGGCGAGCCTTGCCAACCAAACTACGCGCACTTCGAAGTGTTTTGTCAGATAACCCTTGCATATTTGAATAAACACCGGCTGCAATTCCACTGTCACCGTTTTTATGAGCAGCTAGCATAATGTTATAGGACTTCTGATGTGATTCTGCGTTTTGGGCTCTAATCAAACTGGCACTCAGTATTTGTATAGCTGCTACTAGACTGGGACGATGTGCTAAAACTGGTTTAAGTCTTCCACGAACATCTATCTGAAGTTGTGTAGAATATTGTTTGGCATACGGGTCTAATTGGTGGGCAACATCTTGCAATACGGCACCCACCGCCACTGGTTCTAGAGGTAATGCCTCGGCATTGCCACTTGCCAGAGCTAGACGGTAAGCCTGCAGAAGTTGAAGTCCGGATTCAACCGACAGGAGAATTTCTTGTGTTCTTTGGGGTGCTGTTTTTTTTGTGTATTTTTCAATACCAAATAATTCCAAAGTGGAGCGAATCTGCAAAAAAGGTAAAACAAGGTCGTCGCTCAAGGCGGCGAGCAAGGCTTTTTTTTCAATAATCTCTTCAGCTTCCCTGGCTGGATGCCTTTTTATCTCTACCCTCCTATTTTTTCTTTCCTGCCTATTATTCTACCAACACTTAGGGCGCAAACGTAAGACTAGGAAGTACAACGTTGTTAAAATCATTAATAAAATCCTTGGACTCAGTATATATTTTGAGAGTTTTGTCCCTTGTTTGAATGGCGACCATCGCTCCGTCGGTATCCTGTTCAAACTGACCATCAAACCTTGTGCCTGGCTGAAGGTTGGCCGTAGACTTCATTTTTTCTGGTATAAAGGCATTGGCAGTTACTTTGCCTTCCTTTATACCATTACTTAATTGTTTGATGACCTCTGAGTAAACACTGTTTACTAATTCTGCTCTTAGGGCATACTTTACTTTTGTCTGCCCATCTGTGCCAGGTACTTCTAGAGGATAGAAGTATGCGTTAATTGGTTGACTACTGTTTGATAGTTCAACATAAGCACTCCAGGTTTTGGGATAGTCAAAGACAATACTGCCGTAGGTAACTGGTCCTTTAAAAGTCTTGGTTGGCTTTTTAGACTCTTCTTCATACTTCTTGCCCAACTCTTTTTCTTGCTTGGCTAGAGCCTCTGCGACAGCTGCTGATACTTTATATTCAACGTTATTTTTGTAATCAGCTCTGCCTTTTGCTGCATATAGACCAAAAGCAAGCGAACCGAATAAGGCTAATACTAAAATAGAAATGATGGCGACCGTGGCTACAGACCCACCCTGTGACCTTACTTGCATAGTACTTATGTTATCTAATTTATTAGTATTTGTACAGATATATAGGCCCTTTTTTAGCCGACATTTTTTTGCCTGGAATTGCAAAACTATAACTGGCTAGTTTTAGTTTTCCTTTTTTATGTTGTTGGCTCAACTTTTTATCTAGCCTACTCATATATTTGGCGAGTAGAAAAACAAATATGCCATCAGCATCAGCTAAATCAGCCCTCCAAAAATTACCGCACACTATTTTTACCTGCTTGCCATAACGACGAGTTGATAACCATGAATACATTGCTAGGATTGGATTAATTTCATATCCAACTGCTACGTATCCTCGTTTGGCGGCGGCTTTTAACATGCGACCATCACCACTGCCTAGGTCATAAAATACTTGACCTGGTTTTAGGCCTAAAACTTCAAAAACTGATTCCTGCTGCGCTGATAATGTTGGTAAATAAGGCGCTCCAAATAGCACTACAAAGCCAAATAGCATTAGTACAGCTGTGGCTATCCCAAAGAAAATCATATGTTTGAACTACTTTTTAGATGACGGCTTTTTTCTATCAAATTCTTTTTTAGTAACTTCCAAGTAAATCTTCATCTGCTCTATGAGTTCTTCTGCCCGTTTATAGTGCAACAACGCTTCATCGATATCTAAGTTTTGTTGGTCAAACCAATCAATCTCGGCTTGTAGTTTTGCGCTCAGGTCACGGTATCTTAATTTCTTATTCGCTTTTGTCATTACTTAAATCCTTCAACTATTGTGCTAATTGTACCATCGCTAAGTCGCAGATCTAACCTGTTGCCTAGCTGTACATCATTTACAGAATAAATTCGTTTACCGGATTTTATCAGTACTGCATAGCCTTGCCTCAGTGGTTTAATCGGGTCCAAACTAGCCACTAGATGAGACTTAAGATTTAAGTTAGATAATTCTTTACTAATTAGATTATCTAGATGAGTTTTAAGCCTGTTACAACTATCATTTAAAGTTGATTCTGAAATTTGAACTATGCTATTTACCTGTCTAGTGATATCTGCAATGCAAGTGGCTAATATTTCTTGTTCATGGACTGCATCAGCAGTAACCAACATGGCAGCATTTGTTGGAGTTGAGGCACGAGCATCAGCTACCTGCTCAGCAAGTGAAAAATCTTTCTCATGTCCAATAGCAACTATGCTTGGCAAACGACTGCCGGCAATTGCTCGAACTACTTTTTCATCATTAAAAGCAGCCAGGTCTTCTGTACTTCCCCCGCCTCTGGTAATTACTAATACCTCAGCCTGTGAAATTTGATTAGCTTGGGCAATTGCCTGCACTATTGAGTCTGCGGCTTCTGCACCTTGTACCAGCGCGTCAATTGAAATGATCTCCAACATCGGCCACCTGGCACGAGTAATTTTATGAAAATCTGATTCGGCAGCCGAACCCTTGGCACTAACCAAAACAATTGTCTCCGGATAGGGTGGCAAGGGCTGTTTTCGACTTTGGTCAAACAAACCTTCTTTTTCTAGTTTTAATGCCAACAAATCAGCTGCCCTTTTTAGACTTCCCTCACCGGCAACCGTAATTTGACTAAAGTTAAGACTAAAACCAAATTGTGGGTGAAGTCTCGGTGTTGCTTTGACTCTAACTATCAAACCATCCTCTAATGGTCCGGGTAGCGTATAAACGCTGCCAAAAAAACTTACCTTGGCTTCGTCATCTTTGAGGTCAAAATATACCCATTTACCTCGAGCAATTCGAAAACTTGATAACTCTCCCACAATTACCACCGAGCTATAGGCAAAATCTAGCGTTTGGTTTAATAAAGAGACAAACTCTATTGGTGTAAGTTCAATTGGGATTTGATTCATTTCTTTTGCTTTTCTTTAGAAAAGTTTAGCCCGTTTTTAAGTGAATCTTGATAAAAATAGTAGCCGGGACCTAATTGAATTGTCATCATAACCATTCGGTACATTAATGTCACCGGAATAGATAATGCGGCTGGAATTCCGGTGGCGACTAAAACAGCTGTCATTAATCCTTCATAAATTCCTATTCCGGCAGGCAACACTGAAATTAACCCGGCAAAATTTGCAACTGCGTACGCCAATATAACTGCACCAATGTTTACAAACTCACCAAAGGCCACATAGACCATGTAAAGTGCTGCAATTTCAGTAATATTGGCTATCATTGTAAACATAAATGGTTTTCTAAGTGCCCGCCAGTCCTTTTTTATAATTAAATAATTTTCATGAAGTTCATTAAAAGTACGCTCAGCGGTCTTCAAACTTATAGTTTCAGGGTGTTTACGCCGGAAAAAATGTATAACACTGTTAACTACTCTGGTTAACCAAAGTAAGAATGTATTTATTCGGCTACGACTCTCAATTATGTAGATACCCAACAAAGTACCGACAATTAGAAGTGTTATGATTGCTGTAGTCACAACAAGAACTAAGTTGTTTGCCTTGCCCCGAGCAGCAAGAAGTAAAATTCCAAGTACCAGCAAAGGTTGAAAACTGACAAACAACAAAAACAGTTTCATTACTTGAGCCAGGGTTGCTTTAGCCGTACTAACACCTTCTTGCTTCATTCTGATGTTAAAGTACGAAATACCACTAACTCCGCCGCTTGGAAGTATGTGATTGACGAAATTCATTTCCAAAGTTAAACGGTAAAGAGGCCAATACTTAACTTTTTCACTTAAAATAGAAAAGAAACTTCTGTACAAACGGGCATATGCATCATAATTTAAAATTTCTATTGGAATCAATACAAGCAAGGCAACTGCATTCACTCTGCCTAAGTTGGAGATTACGTCAGCAATTTCATCACGCAAACTATAAATCAAACCCGCTAGCACCAACATTGTGCCTACTGTTAGTATCAACCGCCAATTAGACCGAACTGGTTTGTCCATATTTTGTATACTCTAAGAGGATATTATATCTTGTTACATGCAAAAACCTTATACTGTTAGGTACAAACATGAATGAATTTTCTGCTAAAACCATCTGCATCTTAGGCAGGCAGCCTGTATTTGGATTAAGTGAACTTGAGTCGCTCTATGGCGCTAATCATGTTAGGCAGTTTGGTAATAGTGTACTCCTAGATATTGAACTGTCAGAAGTTGAATTTTCGCGCCTTGGCGGAACGGTTAAGGTAGCAAAGGTTTTAACAAATCAAATTGGAAACAGTTGGCCAGCCGTAGAAAAATTCCTTCTTAACAACATAGAACAACACATAAAGGATCAGCCGCAGGGTAAATTCACTTTGGGACTTAGTAGTTATGGAATAGCGGTAAATGTTAATGATATCAATAAAACAGCACTTAAGTTAAAAAAAGTAATTAAGACTACAGGCAGGCCTGTAAGAGTGGTGCCAAATAAGACGCTAGACTTATCTAGCGCTCAGGTTTTACATAACCAACTTAATCGACTAGGTGGCTGGGAACTTCTGGCTGTATCTGATGGAAAACAATCAATACTTGCTCAAACCATATTTGTGCAAGATATTAATGCCTATGCCTCACGCGACCAAGCCAGGCCGGCTAGAGACGCCAGAGTCGGTATGCTACCGCCAAAACTAGCTCAAATCATAATCAATCTTGCCATTGGACCAATTAAAAGTCTGGGCGATCTAAAAAATAACTCTCATGATAAATCCCCATCTACCAACTACCAACTACCAACTACCATCCTTGATCCTTTTTGTGGAACAGGTGTAATTATGCAAGAAGCTCTGCTAATGAATTACTCGGCAATGGGTACCGACCTTGAACCCCGTATGATTGAGTATTCTAAGAAAAACCTAGACTGGCTCTGCTCTAACGTCCGACTACCAACAAATCACTATTCCCTTTCTCAAGGTGACGCCACATCACATCAATGGCATGAGCCATTTGATATAGTAGCCAGCGAGACATATCTTGGCCGTCCACTAGCTCACTTGCCACCGAAGGCTGATCTGGCCCAAATTGTCACAGACGTAAACACTATACTGACTAAGTTTTTAAAAAATATCAGTCATCAAACACGTGCCGGCACAAGGCTTTGCCTTGCCGTACCTGCCTGGAATTTAGGTAACAACAGATTTAAACATTTGCCACTTATTGACCAAATAACAGATATGGGTTACAATGTTGTCAAGTTTGAGCATGTTAACCAGCAAGACCTGATTTACTTTCGCGAAGGTCAGGTAGTCGCCAGGCAGCTCATCGTTTTGCAAAAGAAGTAAGGAATAAACTTAAATGTCACATGTCAAAGCTGGAGGAACCAGCAAAAATAACCACGATAGTCCCGGACAACGTCTAGGTGTCAAAGTCTTTGGCGGTCAATCAGTCAAAACTGGTGATGTCATTGTTCGTCAAATCGGCCAGACTAAAAGGGCTGGTGACGGCACATTTATATCGCGGAATTTCACTATACACGCTGCTAAAGACGGAACTGTAAAGTTTGTACAGCGTAGAGTTAAAAAATTCTCTGGTGCCTCAGTCTACCGTACCGAAGTCACAGTCGAATAGAATTCAAAAATAAAGCCGCAAATATTTATTAGTTGTTTTCCAGATGTTTTTTTACTCGTGCTACAACGTCTGCCATGACAACTTGGGATTTGACTAAATAATCATCTACACCCAAATCCATTGCTCTCTTGCGATCTGTATCTTGACCACGAGCTGTTAGCATGATTATTTTCATGTTTGATGTTTCGGGTGTGTTACGTAAGATGTCAAGCACATCAAAACCTGAAATTTTAGGCATCATTACGTCTAATAAAATAATATCGGGAACGTAGCTCACTGCTGCAGCTAGTGCATCTTCTCCGTCAGGAACCCTGCGCACATCAAACCCTTCTGCACTAAATCGCATTTGATAAACTTGAGCAAGGTTATCATCATCCTCTACAAGTAATATTTTTGGTTTGGTGGTTTTATTTTCCATACTGCTAATGTTATCAGTATGTTGTTTATTATTAAAGTCTAGTTCTTGGATGCTTTTACTAAACCATTAAATAGCGGGTGTGGTTGATTTGGTCTTGACTTGAATTCGGGATGGGCTTGCGTGGCAATAAAATACGGGTGATTGATTGCTTCAATCATTTCTACTAACTTCCCATCTGGTGAAACGCCTGAAAGGCGAATACCCCATTCTTCGTAACTCTCTCTATATTCATTATTCCCTTCATAGCGATGTCGGTGTCTTTCAATTATTTGTTCAGACCCATAAACTTTGCGTGACATGCTGCCTCTTTCCAAATTACATGTATAGTTGCCTAAGCGCATAGTACCACCAGTATTTTCTTTACCAATTTGTTCTGCCATTGTACTAATGACTGGATACGGTGTATTGGCATCCATTTCTGTAGAGTTAGCACCATCAAGACCAGCTCGGCGAGCAGCGGCTATCAAAGCAGCATGCAGGCCCAGACATAGGCCTAAATAAGGCTTTTTAGATTCTAAAGCATAAGTTGCGGCAATTATTTTTCCTTCCATTCCCCGAGGGCCAAAACCACCCGGAACAATAATTGCATCGACCTCTTCAAGCAATAGCAACTCATTTTTGTCTTTTTCAAGAAGTTCTGCCTTAATCCAGACAATCTCAGCATTAACTTCGTTTGCCCAAGCGGCCGAACGGACTGCCTCAAAGACCGACATATAAGTATCCTGGTTATCGACATATTTGGCTACAACGCCTATTTTTACAGTCTTTCGATAGCGAGTTAGCGCACTCTTCACAACTCGAGACCACGAAGTCAAATCAACTCGTTGCGCTTTTAGGTTCATTTTACTGACGATTACTTGTCCTATGCCTGCGTCTTCCATGGTTAGCGGTACCTGATAGATGGACTCAGCATTAGGCATTAGTACTATGGCATTTTGATCTACTCCAGAGAAAAGAGATAACTTTGGTAATACAGATTTTGGCGGTTTGACTTCAGATCGAGCAACCAGCACGTCTGGTACAATCCCAAGTGCTCTTAATTCTCTTACGGCATTTTGGGCTGGTTTTGTTTTAAACTCTTGTGAAGCTCCTAGGTAAGGTATATAAACAACATGAACGAACAAACAGTTCTCAGGACCAACTTTGTATGATAACTCCCTGATTGCTTCAATAAAACTTAAAGATTCATAATCACCAACAGTACCACCTACTTCTACAATATGAACATCGTGGCCTTTGCCTGTCTTAATTATTGTTTCTTGAATATGATTTGTCACATGTGGAATGATTTGAACTGTTTTTCCTAGGTACTTACCATTTCTTTCAGCGGCAATAACTTCAGATAGAATTCGACCAGACATTAGACTGCTGGCTTGAGTTAATTCTATATCCAAAAACCTTTCATAGTGACCAAGGTCTAGATCACACTCAGCCCCATCAGCAGTTACAAAACATTCACCATGTTCTGCAGGGTTTAGGGTACCGGCATCTACATTTAGGTATGGATCACATTTCTGAATATTAATTGTAAGACCACGGGCACTTAAGATGTTGCCGATTGCGGCGGCGGTGATACCCTTACCGACGCCTGATAAAACTCCGCCGGTAACAAAAATATATTTAGTAGCCTGCTTGGCATTTCTTGCCACGCTGATAAACTCCGCCTCCGTCTTATTTTTCTACCAAAAGCTTACCACAAGAAGATAGAATGTAGAATAGTTAAACACTATGGTTCATAGCTTTTAGCTAATTCTAAGGCTTTATCTTTTTGAGGATCTTTTCCAGAACTAAAATCAGCGTCTGTATTCTTTACTTCTATGTCCGGTTTGATACCTTGTTTGTGTATATTTTTGCCTGCCGGAGTAAACCAGTGAGCAACTGTAACTTTTAGCTCTGATCCGTCGGCTAAAGGTTTGACTTCTTGAACACTGCCTTTGCCAAAACTAGTTACGCCGACTAAAGTGGCAACCTTGTTGTCGTGTAATGCTCCGGCAGTTATTTCACTGGCGCTAGCGCTACCTTCATTAATAAGAACGATTGTCTTTAGGCCTTTGAGTAAATTATTGCCAGTGGCGAGTTTTGTATCTATGGTTGTGTCACCACGACGCTGAGTTACAACTGTTTGACCTCTGTCTAACCATAGGCTAGATATATCAACTGCACCATTCAAATAACCACCCGGGTTACCCCTTAAATCCAAAACAACGGCTTTAACTTTGGCGTCTACGAATTTCTGAGCAGCGGCTTGAGCAAGACTGGCAGTGTCATTTGTAAACTGATTAATCTTTATATAACCTACCCCATCAATAATTTCATCTTTGACACTTGGAACAGTAATTTCTGTCCTAGTTATTGTAACGTCAAACGGTGCTGCGCTGCCTCTTACAAGGGTAAGCTTTACCTTTGTATCTACCGGTCCTCTAATTTTACGTACGACTGCAGAAACGCTCATGCCACTTGTTGGCTCTCCATCTATAGCAGCAACAATGTCTTTTGGTTTTAGTCCGGCTTTTTCAGCTGGATATCCCGAAAGCGGCGAAACTACAATAATATTCTTTTCTGCATCACTGCCAAGTTCGGCCCCTATTCCAGTAAAGCTTCCACTTAGTGCCTGATTGAACTCTTTAGCATCTTTAGGGTTAAAATATTCGGTGTAAGGGTCACCTGTCGCTGATGCCATTCCAGTTTTAGCACCGTCCAACAATTTAGCAGATTCTAGTTGACCGTCAAAATTTTCGCGAAGCAATTTATAGACTTGATCTACTGAAGAATAATCTAATTTATAAGCCAGATCTTTATTAACAGAACTTGCTTTTTTGCTTCCAAAACTAGCAAAACTAACAT
>CAYNSQ010000013.1:0-17846 GCA_964400155.1 uncultured Candidatus Saccharibacteria bacterium | reverse complement strand
GTGCATGATTGGTTAGTAGGAGGAGGAGCCGAACTCGTAGTCGAACAACTACACAA
Organism: uncultured Candidatus Saccharibacteria bacterium; assembly: GCA_964400155.1. Lineage (GTDB taxonomy): Bacteria > Patescibacteriota > Saccharimonadia > Saccharimonadales > UBA10212 > JAYTJL01. The sequence goes on along the minus strand of CAYNSQ010000013.1, from coordinate 17,790 downwards.
AATGTATCCTGATGCTCCTATCTACACTTCCTACTGCAATGACGAATGGCGCAAAAGACTGAACGGCAAAGTAGTTACCGGCTACCTTCAACATTGGCCATTTTCAAGACTACGCAAGTTTTTACCCCTACTTCGTCAATGGTGGTTTGCTCGTCTTGATTTAAGTGATTTTGATTTAGTTATTTCAAGTTCAGGCAATGGAGAAGCCAAGTTTGTAAAAGTAAAAAAACCAGCTATTCACATTTGCTACTGCCATAGTCCCACTCATTTTTATTGGCGTCATTATGATTACTACAAAAAGTCACCTGGTTTTGGACCAAGAATACTTGTACGAATTGCTCTGAAATTATTTGTCAAACCACTCAGAAAAAATGATTACAAAGCAGCTCAGGCAGTTGATTACTTCATTGCAAACTCAACCCATATACAGTCCGATATTAAAAAGTACTACAGACGTGAATCTGTAGTCATCCACCCACCCGTCAACACCAAGCTTTTTTCTACCCCATCTACTAACTACCAACTACCATCTACCAAATCAGGTCGTTCTGGTTTTGTGACCGTTGGCCGTCAGGTACCATACAAAAGAGTCGATTTAATAGTAGATGTCTGCACTAAACACAATTTGCCGCTAAAAGTCCTGGGTGTAGGACCAGAACATAATGATTTGGTAAACCGTGCCGGTCCTTCAGTTGAATTTTTCAGTCCCGCAACATTTGAAGAGGTGGTTGATAGCTTAAAGACTTCAGAGGCATTTATATTAGCTGCTTTTGAAGACTTTGGAATAACTCCGGTGGAGGCATTAGCTGCAGGCACGCCGGTTATAGCCTATGGCAAAGGAGGCGCACTAGACTATGTTAATAGTAAAAACGGCGTGCTGTTTCAGCACCAAACAGTTGATTCACTTTATAAAGCCATCGCTGAATTTCGCAAAATAAAATTCAACCATTCTGAAATTTCTCAATCAGCAGAAAGTTTTTCTATAGAAAATTTTCAGAAAAAATTTAAGCAATTCATCAGCGAGTGTACTAAATGATAAATGATAAATGTAAATCGTTAATTAAAGCCACCAGAGGAATTATCTAATGTGTGGCATAGTTGGCTATATAGGCAATAAATCAGCCATCAAACCAGTCATGGATGGTCTAAAAGCCCTTGAATACAGGGGCTATGATTCTGCTGGCATTTCATATATAGAAAATGATAAGTGTAATACTATCAAGCAAGTTGGTCGAGTAGATAAGCTAGAGGTAGAGATACCTACAAGTTCAGCCCATTTGGCAATTGGCCATACCCGCTGGGCAACACATGGTGCACCAACAATAGCCAATGCCCACCCGCACTTTAATAGCGATAAAACTATTTTTGTCGTCCATAACGGTATCATTGAAAACTACGTAGAGATTAAGACTGCCCTGCAAAAAGCCGGCTACAACTTTCATACCGAAACCGACACTGAAATTATACCAATGCTACTTGACTACAACCTCAAGCAGACTAAAAACTTTGAAAAGGCTTTTGAAAATACTTTGCAAAAACTTCGCGGTGCTTACGCGATAGCTGCAATTTATAGTGGTGAGCCAGCCAAGTTATTTGCCGCTCGGCTGTCTAGCCCACTTGTTCTTGGCATAGGTAAGAAAGAATATATTCTTGCCTCAGACCCTTCTGCTGTGATGGAACATACCAAAGATGTTGTTTACATAGACGACTATGAAATGTTGGTTTTATCTAAAAATAGTTACCAGCTAAAGAATTACCAAAAAGCAAAAGTAATAACACGTAAATCAGAAAAACTAGACTTTGATTTTGAACAAGCCCACTTAGGCGACTATCCCAACTACATGCTCAAAGAAATATACGAAGCTCCTCAAACAATCCGCTCTGCAACTCTCGGCCGCGTGAAGCTAGAATCATCCACCGTCAAACTTGGCGGCTTGGATGATGTGGTAGAACAGCTACGCTTTATTGACCGCATTATTATTGTAGCTTGCGGTACATCGTACTATGCCGGAATGGTTGGCGAATATTTAATAGAAGAGTTAGCTGGCATTCCGGTTGAAGTCCAGCTAGCATCAGAGTTCAAATACCGTAATGAGCCGTTGTCACGCAGTACAGCTATTTTGGCCATCAGCCAATCAGGTGAAACAGCCGACACCATTGCAGCGCTTAAAAAAGTTGAGGGTTATGGCATCTTGCGCCTTGGTGTTGTTAATGCGGTTGGTTCTACCATTGCTCGACTAACCGATGCCGGTGTATACTGCCACGCTGGCCCGGAACAGGCCGTAGCCTCCACCAAAGCCTTTATTGCTCAGGTATCAGTTTTGAGTTTGATTGCCATGCACCTAGGCAAATCACAATCACCAATATTCAGAGACTTACTTAGAGAAATTGACTATCTGCCTAAAAAAGCCGAGCAAGTTCTTTCACAAGCTGAAAAGATTAAAAAAATTGCCGAAAAATACTCAGGCTATGATGATTTTTTGTTTATTGGCCGTGGTTATGGCTACCCCTGCGCACTTGAAGGTGCCCTAAAGTTAAAAGAAATAAGTTATATTCACGCCGAAGGTTATGCCGCCGGCGAAATGAAACACGGCCCGCTGGCCATGATAGATAAAAAATTTGCCACACTAGCAATTGCAACTAATGGCGATCTACTTGAAAAAACATACTCAAACATTCAAGAAATCAAAGCCCGTAGTGGGCCAATCATTGCGATTGCCACTGAGGGCAATTCACAAATTGACGAAGTTGCTGATGATGTTATTTATATTCCGGACACAATGGAACAAACACAACCAATCTTGGTTGCCATTATAATGCAACTTTTTTCTTACTATGCTGCAGTGGATCTTGGTAAAAATGTCGACAGACCTCGCAACCTCGCAAAATCCGTTACTGTAGAATAGTATTAGTGAGAAATATTTTAGTAACCGGTGGTGCTGGGTTTATTGGTTCGCACACTGTAGTAGAACTAGTTAGTTCAGGCTATAACCCAATTATTATTGATGATTTTAGTAATTCAGAAAAATCAGTTATCGAAAAAATAGATCAGATTACGAATAAAGAAATATTACTTTACGAAGGCCTTTATCAAGACAGCATCCTTCTTAAGAAGATAATGAAGGTACACAAGATTCATGGAGTAATACATTTTGCTGCGTATAAAGCGGTTGGAGAGTCAGTAGAAAAACCTTTAGAGTACTATGAGAATAATGTCAGTGGCCTGGTAACACTTCTAAATTTAGTAAAGGATTTTAGGATTCCTCGATTTGTATTCTCTTCATCCTGCACTGTCTATGGTGAACCTGATAGCTTACCTATAACTGAGGAGTCACCAGTTAAACCAGCTAACTCGCCCTACGGATCTACAAAACAGATTTGTGAAACAATTATTCAGGATACTGTTTCGGCTACTCCAAGTTTAAAGGCAATTTCATTAAGGTATTTTAACCCAATTGGTGCGCACCCGTCAGGATTAATCGGAGAGTTGCCCAAGGGCGTACCTGCCAATTTAGTACCATTCATTACACAAACAGCTGCCGGAATTAGAGATAAAGTAACTATCTTTGGCAATGACTACCCAACAGAAGACGGGACTTGTGTTAGAGATTATATTCACGTAGTTGATCTTGCAAAAGCGCACATAAAGTCATTAGAGTATCTAGACCAAATCGATACCCCAAGCTACGATGTTTGCAATGTCGGAACTGGTAAGGGTAACTCGGTGATGGAAATAATAAATACTTTTGTAAAGACAACCGGTAAGGAAGTTAACTATGAAATCGGGCCGAGAAGACCCGGTGATACAGTAAGCATTTATGCATCAGTTGATAAATCAAAAGAGATCTTAGGTTGGAGAACCGAAAAGACATTGGAAAATGCACTAGCCGATGCCTGGCGATGGCAACAAACCTTAACTAAGTAGTGTTGTTTATTGCCTCTATAACTAAGGCTGTTTCTTGCCAATGAGATATCTGCATACTATCTATCCCCATAGCCATAACCGGGTAGTCATTTCCGCCCTCAATAAGTCTATCGCCGATAAATAGAATTTCTTCTTTACTAATACTTAACATGTCAAGTAATTTTTGCATTCCGTAGGCTTTATCGATTCCTTTTTTAGTTATATCGATTGTAGTTGTACCGCCAGCCCTCACTTCAAATTCCTCTAATATAGGTGAAAGATAGGCTACCATCTTCATTTTTTTGGAATTGTCTATGTCCCAGTTTTCTTTTAGGCCTATACCTTCTTCACCTAGTATTTCAACTATATCCTGCCCTAGGGCTGACCAGCTAATCTGACTACCTCGGTCTTCGATCACTTCACCATAGGTTTTTTGTTCATTGAATTTTAAGTGATTGGCAGCTTTCTTAAGCGCTTCAGTAATTTTACCTTTTTCTTGTTTTGTAAAATCTTCTGCATAGACTAAAGACCACGTATGATTTTTAGAATCAAATTTATAATACCTGGTTCCACAAGTTGGCATTAAATGAAGTTTTTCGAGCTTACTATTTTCAGTTTTTAGACCGCTAAGAAGTTGTTTTTGGAACTGCTCAAACTTACCGCCAGATATTACACAAACATGATATTTATCCAGTAGTTTGTTAAGTGCTACTCCAACTCTATCAGGTAAAGGTGATTTGCTCGGGGCTAAAGTACCATCTAAGTCAAAAGCTATAACTTTACGTTTCACTTGTTATCTAACTCCAAGATATCAATAAGTTGTTTGTATGATTTTAAGTCGTTGACTGCTATCCACACACCTTTAGTCAAGCCGACAGACCATAATTTTTTTTGTTCGGCCAACAAAGGAAATAAAACTTGTTCAAAGTCACTTTTTTCTTGCAGACTAAACAACTCTCTAAAAAAGCGGTAAATCTTTGGAGAAAAAATTGTCACTCCAATATGAGCTGGTACTGGTATAAATGGATACATCTGTGTATCTACAACTTTGTTATCAACCACCATCATTCCAGTCGATGCATATGCTTGGCCAGGTGCTAGCACTGCCGTTGCAATATTTCCTTTTTTGACTCCTTCTATGTGAGCGTTGCCAATATAACGCACAAAAGAACCGGGAAAGTTCAATACTACGTCATCTGGATTAGAAACAATTAAATTACAATTTTCCGGGATAGACCCGTTATCTAATGCATTACGTATAGCACCCCCTTTACCAACCGGCTTTTCAGGATCGTGGCTATATTTTATCTTTACCCCCAAACCCCTCCCGTCACCTAGCCTATCTTCAATGCTATGAGCATTATGAAAGACTAGGGCCACAAATTGTTTGATACCGGCGTCACGATACATTCTAATAGCCATTTCAATCATCGTATCGCCATTAGGCAACTCATGGGCATTCTTATTAACTTTTTTACCTTCAAGTACGGCAGCATAGCGACTGCTCTCACCGCCTGCCATTAAAGCTACCACGGTATTCTCAGCAAAATTATCCCAGTCTTTTTCAGATGCTTCGGGAGGTTCATGAAAACCAGCTATTTTTTTGGCAAATTTATCCAACTCGGACTGTAAATCCACAAATTCTCCCTTGTTAGTTAGTATCTATTTTATCATGCAAAAAGCTACTAAAATCATCTTTAATATCATCATGCATTAATGCAAAATCAACTACCGTTTTTAAATATTCAAGTTTATTGCCGGTATCATAAAATTTACCATCTGTAATTTTACAGCCAAAAACTTTATGCCCGTCCGTTATCATTTTTTGAATAGTTGGCTGGAATATAAATTCCTCTTTTTCTTTTAGCTCGTCTTTGGCTTTTTTTAAGTATTCAAATATGGTTGGTTCAAAAAGGTATCCGCCAACGCTGGCAATATTTGATGGAGCTGATTGTTTACTGCCCGGTTTTTCAACTATTTTTTCAACCTCAACCAAGTTTCCATCTTTTTGTTGACCTTCAATAAAAGCATACCTATTGTAATCTTCATCGGAAGTTGCTGGTATACAGGTTAGGACCGATCCACCAAAATTATTGTAAACATCAATAATCTGCTTAAAACGACTTGGTTCAGATAATACAAAATCATCACCCCAAGTATAAATATAAGGCTCATCTCCAATTAAATGCTCTGCATTAAGTAGAGGCGTTGCATTTCCATATGGTCCTTTCTGCCTAATATAGGCAAAGTTTGCAAGCTCAGAAATTTTTTTAGTTGTTTCTAATAATTCAAGTTTTCCTGCTTGCTTTAAATTCACACGCAAGTCAGTGCTCATATAGTCAAAATGGTCTTCTATGCTACGTTTGTGATAACCAGTAACAATGACAATGTCCTCAATTCCGGCATCAACAAGTTCTTCTACTATGTATTGGATTATAGGTTTATCCACCAAAGGCAACATTTCTTTAGGCATAGCCTTGGTTTGAGGTAAGAACCTTGTTCCAAACCCAGCAGCAGCAATTACCGCTTTTCTGACAGGATTATTGCTAGTTTTTTGCATAACTTATAAATAATAGCACTAGAAATTTACATATACTGATCGATCGAATCAAAATAGGATATTTACAGCGAATGCTTTAACAGATTGACAGTTGATACTTAACAGCTTAGAATAGTAATTACTGAGTACGATAAAATAAATATATGGTCAAATTAGCAAAAAGATTAATTACTAGGAGAAATATTGTATTGGCATCTGTTGCCATTGGAGTAACATTAATAGGCGCTTTTTTTCTGGTAAGGGCGCTTACCAAAGATAAAACCTCGACAATTCCTAGTACTTCTCCGACGGAAAATACAACCCAGTCAGAAACATCTACGAATGGATCCGGTTCAAATTCACAAACCAGTCAGACCACAGCTATTAGCGATGACAAGTCAACAACTGCAACACCATCTATTTCGACCAATCTAAAAGAGCCCACTGGAAGTTTTGTAAGCAATCATTTCCCGGGTAAGAATGGTTCCCCAACTACAGAGCAGTCCGTGTGTAATACTCAACCTGGTGCTAACTGCTACATCGAGTTTTCAAAGGATGGGACAATCAAAAAGCTTAGCTCTCAAACAGCGGATTCTAGTGGATCGGTCTACTGGAACTGGGATGTTAAGGACGCCGGCTTAGACACAGGGTCTTGGCAAATTACTGCGGTAGCATCTTTGAATGGCCAAGTAAAAACAGCAAAAGATGCAATGCTGCTTGAGATACAGCCATGACTAAAAAACTAGGTTTTATGGCTTTTACAGTAGCGTCCCTCGTTGTTGGAGTTTTATTTCTACAATTAAAACCAGCTCAGGCGACATTCAACGGGAATAATTTAATGGATGATGTTGTTATGGACGGAGTGGGTTCAATGAATGCCAGCCAAATTGATAGTTGGCTCAATGCGTATTTTCCAAGCAGCTGTATCAGCTCAAACAGTGGCTTTGAAGCTAAAGTGCCTTCCGGCTATAGCCCTGGTGGCGGCTACACATATGGTAACTTTGGAACGGCTGGTCAAGTCATCTCGGCAGCATCACAAGCATACGGCCTAAATCCACGGGTTCTATTGGTTACATTAGAAAAAGAACAAAGTCTTATATCTGGAAGAAATAACTTTTCTGGTTATTGCAATAATGGAGATGAACACAAATACGCTGCAGCTGTTGGTTATGGCTGTCCGGATGGCGGAACAGTATACAACTGGTCGGGTGTAAGCCTATATAGGCGTAGTGGGGTTGAAAGGACAAGCACAGGCTCTACTTGCGTTAACACAGCAATCAAGGCTGGATTTTCTCAGCAGGTTATTCGCGCAGCTTGGCTTTTAAAGTTTGGGCAACAACGCTCTAAAGGTAATACTAACTGGGCTGTTATAAAACCAAATTGGGATAATTCTGACGATTTATATACTTGTTACGGCGGTCCAATGACGCAAGGTAGTTTCAAACGCTGCCCATCGGATTCTTCAACTGTATATTATGATGGTTATATAACTATTGATGGCACTGCTACCCACATGGATTCTGGCGCAACGGCAGCTTTATATTGGTATACGCCCCACTTTCATGGCAACCAAAATTTTGTATCCCTCTATGAAGGTTGGTTTGGTAAAACTACTGGCCCTGATTATGCATGGTCAATAAATTCATTTACATATAACCCCACTATGGGTATAGGTCAAACACAAACAGTAACTCTTAAAGCCACTAATACTGGTAGACTTCCCTGGTACAACCAGAACGCAGCACCAAGTACACCGACAAGAGTTGGTACATGGGGACCAAACAGGGGAAGTCCTTTTTACACTGGATCATGGATTAATAGTTTTCGCCCATCAGGTCTAGTAGAAAACGTTGTTCAACCTGGTGAAGACGGGACGTTCACATTTCAAATAACTGCTCCAAACACAACTGGCACATATGTTGAGGGTTTTAATTTACTAATGGAAAATTATTTATGGTTTCCATCAGTAGGCTTTAGCCCAACAATTACTGTTGTCAGACCATACCAATGGCAAGTTAATTCGGTCACCTATGGAAACGGCACTGGATATATGAATCCTGGATCTACTCAAACAGTTACGGTGAAGGCACTAAATACAGGTACTGCCACATGGTATAACAGTGGCGGTGAAATAGTTAAACTTGGTACCTGGGAACCAGGACGTCAAAGTAAAGTTGCAAGTGGTTGGATTAATTCAGCGAGACCTACTAGCTTGACTGAGGCGTCTGTTGCGCCTGGCCAGATTGGCACTTTTACATTTAACGTATATATGCCCGACAGCGGTATGCATTATGAAAGACTAAACTTAGTTGCTGAAGGAACAGCTTGGTTTAACGACATAGGCTTAACTTTATATCTCCAAGGTACTACTTATGCTTGGCAGCCAGTTTGGTACTCACCAAGTACTGGTAATTGGAGTATTCCGCGAAATACTAGCTTTACAATAACTATAAAAGCGCGAAACACAGGTACAGCTACGTGGACAAAAGATGGTAACTTCCCAGTCCGTCTTGGCACCAACCCACCTGGTAGAGGCACGGCACTAGAGTCCCCAAGTTGGATTAACTCAATAAGACCTACCGGTTTAATTGAATCAAGTGTAGCCCCAGGACAAGAAGGAACATTTACTTTTATTGCAAAAACTCCAAATGTTACGGGTATGCGTTATGAAGCTTTCAACTTGGTGGCGGAGGGCATTCTGTGGTTTAAAGACCCCGGGTTTGCCATGAATGTAAATGTTCTCTAATTTCTAGGTAATCAACAAACCAAGTCCTTGCTGGTTTATTCAAATGAGCCTATAAGGTCGTTGGGCAGTCTAAATAGCCCTTCATCAAGTCGTTGTTGTTCCAAATGATGAGCAATTAAGCCCACAGTTCGGGCATAAATAAATATTGCATTGCAAAAATCAGTTTTAATCAAAGCCCTTAACTCTGATTGTGTATAGCCCTCCTCTATAATTAGTAAATCCAGCAAAAGGGCCGCTATTGCACCATCCACATTTAGTATAAGTTGTGCTTTTTTTCTGGAAGTAATGTCGGCAACGTGTTTTGCAAAGACCACATGGGGGCCGCTACAGTCAAACTTAGACAATAGAAGCTGGGCTCTTGGGTCAGGATTATCAACCCGATATTTTATGTGCCCTATTCCAGGTATATACTGGCCACTCCGGGCGTGACTTTCTACAAAATCATCTGCTGATTCATTGTTATACACCGCTCCAAACCAGCCGTGTGCTGCCTCATTAATAGCTCCACCAAACCTTGGCCCAATCGTCAATATTCCACTTGCCAATGCAGCCGTCAAATCTTTACCTGCGCGCGCAGTAATCATAGTGTTAACCGCACCTGCAACCTGAGGACCATGATCAACTAAAAGTCTTACACAAGTATCAAAAAAGTCTTCGAGTTTCTTAGAAGTGGGTTCTTTGCCTAGAAACATGCTAAGTGCAATTTTGCTTAGATTTCGACTGCCTACAAACTCAAGTAGAGGAGTACCAAGAATTTTTACCTGCCCGCCTTTATCTGTAGAGATTCTATCTACAAATAATGATGAGGTTCTTTTTTGTATTGATCTTAACCTTTGCTGATAATCTGCTGTACCAGCCTTCTGATTATGATCTTTAGGTAACTTAGCAATTAATGTCTCGAATTCAGCAAAACTATCTGCAACGATTGCACCGCTTTGTCTTAGCACTGTTTTCTTGGCAGAGGCTATTTCGGATTGGTCCTGAGCTAGAGATTTGGCATGGCCAAACTGAGGCGCGTTTTCAAATTTCTCCGCAAAGACTCCAGCAATATAAGCCACCAAAGGCTTTCTTTTTTTTGAATTAATGTATAGCTCGGCTACTTCATACTCATCGGTTCCTCCTAGCTCGCCAAAATAAACAATTGATTTTGTTTTTTTGTCTGCTAATGCTAATTTAACCAGCTCGGCTGGTTTAGTAAGAGGATATCGCTCCCCACCTATGGCAGCTGCAAAAGATATGTTGCCGCCTTTTGTCGCCAAAATATTAGTGAGTTCATTTATCATCCCGCCAGAAGTAGCAATGATTGCTACATTGCCAGCTTTCAATATCCCACCTTTAACGATTTGCTCAGGCAATGTCCCGCCTATTGCACCAAGCTTACATACACCTCCAACAGCCAATCCCACGCTGGCCGGCCCTAACACAAATTTATTTAATTTCTGAGATATTTTGCGTAACTCTATAGAATGACGTTCTGGTACGCCTTCTGCAAAAATCATTCCTCCAATAGCATTTGGGATACCTCTTAATGCTTCTTCACTGACTGTTGCTGCTCTTCTGCCTGATTGTGCTACTGCAAAAAGTTGAATCTTATTTTTTGTCTCAGGTTCTAAAGCGTTCATTGATACATAACCTGGGACTAATACCTCTTTATCTCCCCAAAAATACCGCAAGTATTGCTGACGAACACCAACAATCCCAAGAATACTTGGTGATTTTTTGCCAGCCAGAAAATCAAAATCTAATATCGATTGAATTATGCCCTGATGATTACCAATCATCAGAACCTTGGGGTCTTTTAACCTTTGGATCTTATTAATTGCAATCACTTGCCAGCCTCTGCTATTTGGCCAATTACTTCAGATAATGATTTTTCTGGACCATAAACAAAATGTTTTATGCCAATTCCCTCAAAAAAATCCTTGATATCTTTTAACCCTTTTTCTTGATTGGGGCCGCCCCTTCGGACAAATACACAAATCTTTTGCCTCTTCATTTTTGAAGCATCTTCTCCAATGGCTCTTATAATCCCCGCAAATGTCTTAGACACATCTGTGAAATTTGCTACCCCACCGGCGATAACAAGAATTTTTTTCTTTGCTTTAGAGTTGAACATCAACCTTAGGACTTCTTTTGTATACGTATAAGTTTCATCTTCACTCGGATTACCGCTGTACTCTCCGTAATTAGCAATGCGCCTATGGTCAACTAGACTAGATAGCTCGTCGGCAACCACCACACTTGCTCCACCCCCTGATAAAAGAAGAAAGTAGGTGCCTTTGGGATTCAAGACTTTAAGGCTGAAAGAAGCAGGACTTTTTGAGTTTAACTCAGTTACTACTTTTTCGGCTTCGCTCTGGGAAGTTATAGATTCCCTAATATCATCATCCCCCCAGGCTCCACTTACGAAGAATCCACTTGCACTATCAACTTCTACGGCTGCGTCAAGGGGTATATATTTTCCATTTTTTACAATTAATGGGTTTATCTCGAGCAGGGTCATGTGTGCTCTTTGAAAAAGATCATATAATGTTTTTACCAGTTTATGATCAAGGCCGATAATATCTTCCTTCGCATCGTCTAAAATGTCACTTATAGGCGACCGCTTGATTGTTGATGCATTTGCTTCAACTTCCACACCGCCCTTTGGTGAATAACTTAACTCAACACCTTTCTCAGATTGCTGAAACGCAATATAGTGCTCTTCTTTGCTGTTATGCTCGATATAAGGTTCTGCCAAACCGTGATGATAACCCTTTTTGGCGAATGATTCTAGATCACTAATTAACTCGTCTTTTGTGCGCTTAAGCGCAACAAGCCCGCTTTTCCCTCTCTTTTTGATAGCCTGGTCTACCTTTGCTACGTACAAATTATTCTTGGGCAATTTTTTGATTGTTTTGTGAAAGTTATTTGAATGCAAGCCAACGCTAACGCCGTTATATTCTATATTTAAGGCTTCAAATAATAATTGCTTAGCACGATATTCAGATAGTTTAACTCTGGCCATATCCCTCCAGCGACCAGTATATGATAACTAGCCATATAGATGCACGAGATATACGATGTAAAATTGTCGCACAGGAATTTATTGTTTGATTGACTTGCCGGCGGGTTTAGTTCTTCCTCCCAAGAAAATTGTACTTAATATAGGCACCCGTCTAAGAACAAATATGCCAATTAAAAGTGATAATGTAGTAGCAATAATGAAACCACTTATTATTCGCATAGTCGGTGAACTGCCAAAACTATAGCGCATTAGAAGCAAGTTCATGGCGTATATTTCTAGTGTATATAGACCTATAAACCCAAAAAATCCCCAAAAGTAACGACTAGGCTTTAATTGAAGCACCCAAAAAATAAAGCCTATCGCTGCCAGTGGCACAGCATATTTATAAAAAAGTAGTAAAAAGGAATAAGTGTTAAAAGATGCGAGATCACCAATAGTTATTGCTTGTATGCCATGAGATATCAGCCTCGGCTCAACAGTGGTTAACAGGTGCGGATAATATAGTCGGTGCCAACTGGCAATCAAAAAAGGCGCACTGATTACACAGATTGCAAGCACTGGTGTACGGTACTTTGCCAGCTGCTCCCTGTAGGTAAATATCAGGTAGCCTAATAAGAAAAATGGTAAATGCCACTTCACTAATCCTATGCCGTATTTACCCGTAGGGATAGCATAGATAGCTAACCATACAATTAAATAGCTATAAAGCTTCAGCCATTTTGAGAGAAATTTAATTAATACTAATGCGCAGAAATTTAAAAACAATACCCATAAAAACCAAAGTCCATGATCTGGTGAAAGAACTAACTGGTGAATATAAGTCTTAAAAGTTATTGTTTTGTATGTTTCAAATAGCGCGTAACCTAACAGATACCAGGCAACAAATGGTATAACCAACATATAGAACTTTCTTTGTATAAATTCCCAATTCATAGGTCTCAGGCTATAGGCAGCAGCAGCACCTGCCAAAAACATAAAAAGTGGCATGTGGAAGGAATAGATAATTCTGAAAAAAACATTTTGATCAAATGCTCCATTTGCAACATAAGTTTGCAAAGAATGGCCTAACACCACAAGCAAAATCGCAAGGCCTTTAAGCACGTCTAGATATGGATTATAGTTAGAAGCTTTCGCCGAGGCTTTTTTTGAAGCCGCACTATTTTTTTTTACTCTAGCCATTTGATTAATCATACCAGAATCAACGGCACGGCAACGCTGTCATATACTTTTGGTTTTTTGAGAACTTGGTAATAAAAACTTATCTACTAATTCTTGTGCTTCTAATCTGTTATAATAGCTCGGTATGACAAACTACTGGCAAGATAAAGTGGTCTTAGTGACTGGCGGCCACGGCTTTCTAGGTTTACATCTAGTAGAGAAGCTTAATACTTTAGGGGCGGTTGTAATAGCCCCGACTCACAAGCAGTACGATTTAGTTGATAACAATCAAGTGAAAAAAATGTTTGAAGAAAACTCTTGCGATTTAGTCATCCATTTGGCTGCAGTAGTTGGCGGAATAGGTGCTAACCGCGAGCACCCTGGTAAATTCTTTTATGAAAACCTGATGATGGGCGTACAGCTTATTGAACAAGCCCGGCAGTATAAGATTTCCAAATTTGTTGCCATTGGCACAATTTGCTCATACCCTAAATACACGCCTATCCCTTTTAAAGAGGAAGAGTTATGGAATGGCTACCCAGAAGAGACAAACGCTCCATATGGTCTGGCTAAAAAAATGATGCTAGTCCAAAGCCAAGGTTACCGTGAGGAATATGGATTTAACTCTATTTTTCTGTTGCCGGTAAACCAATATGGTCCCGGTGATAACTTTGACTTAGAGACCTCACACGTCATCCCTGCCCTAATTAAAAAATGTGTAGATGCCGTAGATTCTGGCGCAGACTATATAGAAGTTTGGGGTGATGGTACCCCCACTAGGGAGTTCCTATATGTAGAAGATACCGTAGAAGCTATTTTATTAGCAGCTGAAAAATACGATAAAAGTGATCCTATAAATCTGGGCTCCTCATTTGAAATATCTATAAAAGACCTAGTGGAGCTGATTGCCAAAGAAACAGGCTTTAGCGGTGAAATAAGATGGGATAAATCAAAACCCAATGGCCAACCCCGCCGGAAGCTTGACATTTCTAAAGCCAAGCAAGAATTCGGATTTGAATCCAAAACCACATTCCAAGATGGTCTACGCAAAACTATAAAATGGTATAAGGCAAATAAAGCCAATGCGTAGTCTTAACAATGATTTAGTAATTACAGCAAACGAAAATGGCAAAGTAAGCTTACGCGAACTTTGGCTCTACCGAGAACTCTTTTACTTTTTTGCTTGGCGAGATATTAAAGTACGTTATAAACAGACAGCGCTTGGAGCAAGTTGGGCTATATTACAACCCCTGCTTGCAGCTGCCATTTTTACATTATTCTTCAACCGCGTAGCTAAAATTAATTCTGGGGCAGCCAATATACCTTACCCTGTTTTTGCTTATCTTGGCTTGATGTATTGGAACGCATTCTCAAGTGCAGTAGCAACAATTAGCAATTCGTTGATCAGTAATTCTGGTGTAATTACCAAGATTTATTTTCCCAAATTAATACCTCCTCTATCCGCGACGGCATTAAGCGTTGTAGACTTTTTCTTCGCAGCCACGGTTTTCTTTTTACTTCTTGTCATATTTACTGTTATGCCAGGTTTATTGGGCATACTCCTTATGATCCCTTCACTAATTCTAATAATGATGGCAGCTCTTGGAATGGGGATCTTTTTCGCTGCTCTGAACGTTAAGTACCGCGATGTCCGCTCTGCTCTACCGTTTATTATTCAAATTATGTTTTTTATGACACCAGTTATTTACCCTATCTCAATGATTCCAGAACGATACCAAATATATGCCTACCTTAACCCAGCAACGGGAGCGATAAGCAGTGTCAAAGCAGGCATATTCCATCAACCTGTTAACTGGACTGGTTTACTAATATCTTGGGTGAGTGCAGTTGTAATGATACTTATCGGTGTGTGGTATTTTAAGCGGACTGAAAGAAATTTTGCGGATATAATATGAAGCCAGTTATAGAAGTATCGGACTTAGGCAAAAGCTATATTATTAGTCATCAGAGTAGCACCAAAGCAGATTACAACACACTCAAAGATGATTTTGCAAACATAATAAAGAAGCCGCTGGGTAAAGGCCATAAGGACAAAGAAGAAACTTTCTGGGCTTTAAAAGATGTGAGTTTTAATGTTAATCAAGGTGAAGTATTCGGGATAATTGGTAGAAACGGTTCTGGTAAATCTACCTTGTTAAAAATACTTTCAAGAATTATTGACCCCACAAGCGGCCAAGCTGTAATCCATGGCCGGGTTGCTAGCCTTCTGGAGGTTGGCACAGGGTTCCATCCAGAGCTAACTGGAAGAGAAAATATCTACTTTAACGGGTCCATGCTTGGAATGAGTCGACAGGAAATCAGAAGAAAATTTGACGAGATTGTTCAATTCTCTGAAGTTGAACAGTTCTTAGATACCCCTGTTAAATTTTATTCATCGGGTATGTACGTACGTTTGGCTTTTTCAGTTGCTGCTCATCTGGAACCCGAAATTTTAATATTAGATGAGGTTCTATCTGTTGGTGATGCTGCCTTCCAACAGAAGTCATTACGCAAAATTCTAAGCACTATGGAGGATGGACGAACAGTTCTGTTTGTTAGCCATAGCATGGGAGCAGTGAGACAACTCTGTAGCAGGGGCATATTACTGAAAAATGGTCGGATAAACTTTATGGGTGATGTGGAAGACTTAACTAACAGATATATGGAGGTTATGGAAGAGGAAACGCCATCTCACTATAAAACTACTTGGAAAAATGACGGTTCAGTAACAAATGATTACTTTATTCCGAAAACTATGAAAATAAACGATAGTCAGGGCAATCAAATCGATAAAGCAGTCCCTACTAATAAGGATTGTTTCATAACAGTACAAGGCGAAGTTAAACAAGAGTCAGATTTAATGACCTTGGGGATTGCTTTGTATAACGGTGCTACAAACTCTTTGATGTTTATGTCATACCCTTCAGACAAGCCCACTTGGACTAAATTTAAAAAAGGCAGAATAATATTGCGTAGTAAAATTCCGGCTCATTTTCTTAATTCTGGGAGCTATAAGGTTTCACTTGTCGGCGGAATACATAACAAGTTCTGGCTTTTTGAGCCAGGCACCAAAACGCCCTCAATTGAGTTTGCGATAGCTGACAATATCAACAATTCACAATTTTGGAAACATCCAAGAGAGGGTTCGCTGGCTCCTATTTTGGACTGGGAGGTTGAAAGTAAATGAATTTTAAAAAAAGCTACAGCCAATGCGGTGAAGATTTGATAATTGCCTTCTTGTTTGAGTCCATGCTCAATGTACATAATATTTCTTACCTAGATATAGGCGCCAATGACCCTATCCACTTAAATAACACCTACCATTTTTATGAGAAGGGATTTCGGGGAGTGTGCGTAGACCCCAACCCATTGTTCAAAAGTCCATATAAAAGCAACAGGCCAGAAGATATTTTTTTGATTGCGGGAGCTGGACCTAAAAAAGGTAATATCGAGTTTTTCGAAATCGACCCGCACACACTGAGTACATTCTCAGAGGAAACGGCTAAACAATATGTCGAGGAGGATCATCATAAGTTAGTTAAGACCTATAAAGTCCCAGTTCTTACTGTTTCTGACTTAAGAAAACGTTTTTTTAAAGAAAGCAGCATGCCCAACTTACTAAGCATAGATATAGAAGGCTGGGATTACGAAATCATTAGCACATTAGATCTGGAATCTTGGAGCCCGACTGTAATCTGCATGGAAACATTGACTTATTCGACACAAAGAAAACAGCATAAAATAAAACCGTTAATTGATTTGCTCAAACGCAAGGGATATTTTGTATATGCAGATACCTATATAAATACAATTTTTGTTAATAATAATGATTGGGCTAAGAGAGGATCGAAATGAAATTACATTTAGGTTGTGGGCAAATTTATTTAGAGGGCTACGTAAATATCGACTATCCTTTATCAAAGCATTCGGTTCAGGAGAAATCAGTTGCCGATAAGTTTGCAGATCTGACAAAGTTAAAATATGATGCAGGGAGTATAGAAGAAGTGCGCTTACACCACGTATTCGAGCATTTCCCCCGTACTTCAGCAGTAGCTCTTTTAGTCAGCTGGCACAGCTGGCTAAAAAAAGGTGGAAGAGTCCATATTGAGGTACCTGATTTCTTTGCAACAGCCGAACTAGTATTAGACCCTTCCACCAATGAAAAAGATAGGAAGGTAGGGATCAGACACATCTTTGGTTCGAACGAAGAAGACTGGGCTGTGCACTATGATGCTTGGGGAGAAGAACGTTTTAGAGAACTATTTAAAATTTTCGGTTTTAAGGTTGAGAAAATTGAAAGAAATGCATATCTCGCAACACGAAATATAGAAGTAATTGCTAAGAAAAATAAGAAAACACCATCTAGAGAAGATATCCTAAAAAAAGCCAGAAACTATTTGGAAGGTTTCACGGTTAACGAAAGTGAATTTGAAACT
>CAYNSQ010000012.1:0-19410 GCA_964400155.1 uncultured Candidatus Saccharibacteria bacterium | reverse complement strand
GCTGGGCGTCCTGTGCAGCTATTTGTTGCAAACGCGAAGCCTGTTGCGTGGAAAGTTTTGTCCCGCCTTTGGCTATATTATTACCACTGTTTGCAAGAACTGCCCCATAGTCAACATTAGTACCAAACATGGCACCCACTTGGCCATATGTGTCAACCGCTGTTCCTGCTAAAAGAGCAGCAAAAAGCTTCATAGCTCCGGCTTGTATTGCAGCCTGTATGGCGCCACCTACAACAGCATTTCCTAGCATACTTACAACGCTAAAACTACCGCCACTAAATATAGAAATTACAACTGTAACCACACCTATAATTATTTGCCCAGCTGTGCTGCAAAGCCCCCCCACGCTCAATCCAAAATCTTTCATAAAATCGTTCATAGCACCAATAACTCCACTGAAAGGTGATGATTTGCCGATTGATTTTAGGTTATTTTGTTGGTCCTTCTCATCGTCGGTAAGCGGTTTTGTTCGTTCAGTGCCAAGTTGGGCTTGGATACTTTGTGCATTCATCCATGAGCCAGTAGCACCATCCGACATAAGCTGGTTATAGGCGCCTAGCTCTTCAGGAGTAAAATCACGACCGTTCATCACTTGGTTTCCCAGCGCGATAACATGAAGCGACTCACGAATAAGTGGGAGTATAATCGATGATTGTTTTACGTTCTCATAAGTTTGGTTCATTTGATAAAGTAAACACACTACAACGGTTGGGCTTACGGCGCTCAATACAGCCCCGCCCAATAGTTTTTTACTTAAATTATCAGCTAGAATTCTGGTATACTTCCCGCGCTTGGTCTTTTCACCAGCTGTGGATTTAACCTCATCGTCGATTGCCTTAACTTCATTGTTTATTTCATCTATTCTCTGGTTGTAGGCATCAATTTCAGTTTTCTGTCTGTTATATTCCTCTATTTGAGCCTGGGTAGCGCACTCGGGGTAAGGCGTGCATGGCGGGTCTGGGTATGTTTTTTTTGATAAAGTACTAGTTATTTGGTATGAACCTTTTTCAACATCATCATTAAATTTTTTACGTATCTTATCCCAATAGACACCTACTGCTTCGTTAACTCTGGCATCAGCAAGTCGCATAGGATGCCAGCGCGCAAAACCAAACCATCTTCCGGCAACAGTACGAGCCTGGATGGCTGCGGTAGCTTTGTGATAACCAACTTCTTTCATCATATTTTCCATAAGAGCCCTATTAGTTCCAAAATTTTCATTGGCTGGTATCTCAACTTCGCTACCATTTATTGTTGCCGTAATTCCCTTTCGGTTGAGCTCGGTAACAATTTCAGAGTTAGACATATTTTTGTATCTGGGGTGTCCGGTATCTACTTTAAAACCATCAAAAAAGCCTGCCGGTCCGGTGCTACGGTACTCAAATCCGGCAGCCTTAAATCTTGCTTCTATCTTATTGCCTAGCCTACTACCTATTGCTCCAACTCTTGTTTCGGACGCATTACCACCAGACTTTATATATCTATATAGTTTGTAGGCTCTTAAATCACCCTGGTCTTCAGAGGTGTCAAAATGAAACTGCTGCATTAACTGGGCTAGTTGTATAAATTGGGCTGGTCCGCTACCTAGAGATATAAAGAAGAGCACGGTAGTTATTATTATTGCTCCAGCTACACCACCCTTCTTTTTCTTACTTCCCAGGAAAAAACGGTAAGCATTGGCAGCGTTTAGCTTACCTGCAAATATGACGTTATCGGGGGCGTTGCTACTAGTAGAACTGGCTTTGTGTGCTCCTTTTGAGCCCCCCGTGTATTGAAAATTACCACCATTCCCAGAATCTGATTCTTTTTTATATAAATTAGACGAAGATTCACTCTTGGAACCACCGGGGATCTTATCATACAGGTTCTTATCTTGAAGATTTTTTTCTGCTTCAATCAAGTCGCGTTCTTCATTTTCTGGTAAAGAAGTGGTTGGCATAGTATCTATTAGCTTTCTGTGTTTTGTGATGCTGTACTGTCAGCGCCTACAGCCTGGGGTTCCGTTAACTCCGGCACAGCATTGTTTATAGGTAGCTCGCCTTCAAGTTGATGCTGTACTTCTGATGGGTTGGTGGTAATGAGTCCGGCTTCTGTAGGGCTAGCAATAATTTGAATATGTACGTGGTTTTGCCCGGCAAAGAATAAGCCTTGCCCTACCGGGAACTGACTAAGCCTTTTCTTCTCCTCGCTGGTAAGTTTAAAAACATCGCTCAGTACATCAACTGCCGTTGGAGACTGCTTTAGCAGCAACTGCATGCTGGCGTTAGCTACAATGGCCCTGCCCATTCGACTGGCCATAAAGTCTTCCACATCTTGTGTAATAGTCGTTACACCCAAGTTGTATTTACGAGCGCGTTTTGCCAGGCTAAACAAAAAATTAGCACTATCTTCGTATTTCATCAATTGCCAAGCCTCATCAACAATTAGGATTCGTTTTTTCTTATCGGCTTTGGTCTTGTTCCAGATAAAGTTGAGCACAATATACATAGCAACCGGTCGGAGTTCATCTTCAAGGTCTCGTATGTTAAACACCACCATAGGGTTGTTAACGTTTACATTACTTTGCTGAGAAAATATGCCGGCAAAGGTACCGGTAGTATATTTTCTGAGTCGCTGGGCCAGTGCCGGACCAGTGCCGCCCATGTGTAATAAAGTATCGTAAAGATCAGCAATTGTGGGGGGAGTAGAACCGTGAGTTAGGGGGTCGTTAGTAATGCCGGCTTTAGCATACGTTTCAATAAGGGCTGCATCTAAGTCGGCTTCTTCGGCGGGTGAAAGCGCCGGAACAGACGACCCGCTGGCTTGCACCTGAGCTCCGCCCATCATCAGCCGGAGCAGTCCATGCAGGGTGATTAAGTTAGATCTTAGGGCATTGTCTGCTTCTTCCGCATCAACAACTTGAGGTAAATCAAAAGGGTTAATCCTGGTAGTGCTGTTAAGACTAAGCCGAATGTATGCCCCGCCAACTGCTTCGCACATTCGCTGGTATTCGTTTTCCGGGTCTACAATAAAAATATCCGTACCAAACATCATGCTACGCAAAGCTTCTAACTTAACGGAAAAACTTTTACCTGCACCTGATTTGGCAAAGACTACACTGTTGCCGTTTTCTAGGCTAAATCTGTCAAATATAACCAATCCGGAGTTGTGCATATTTATACCGTACAAAATGCCGTTTTCTTGAGTGAGGTCGGCAGAGGTAAAAGGAAAACTGGTAGAAATTGCTCCGGTGTTCATGTTGCGGTAAATTTGCAGTTGGTCAGTAAACTGAGGCATAACGCTGTTCATGGCGGATTCCTGCTGGGCGCTGGCCGGCTTGGTATAGACAAGCTGTTGCCCTAGCAAAGACTCAACTTTGCGTGTGACAAAGTCCAATTCCTCCTTTGACCCCGCATAAAGGGTAAAGTACATACCAAAACGAAAAAATCTTTCTTCGCCAACTTGTAACTTGTCTCTCATTTCTTCGGCGTCTAAAATGGCCGCTTGTTTCGCCGGGTCGCGCACACGACCCTTTTCGGCGTCAATTTGAATGCCAGCCTCAAGCTGGCTAACTTTTTTCATTAAATTCTTCAGCACCACCTCTGACTTGACCGGTCTGACTACCATAGAAAGGTCTAATACTTCATCTAAGTTGATTATGCTTGATAGCCAACCGGTATAAACTTCTCGGGGATAACCATATACGTAGTAGGTGCGGGCAAATTTGGTACCCAGCTGGAAGTAATTAGTGTTGAATTCTAAGCTGCTAGGTGCAATAAAATCACGAAGCGCTGTTACACCTTTTACAAAAGCAGCGCTTACATCTGCTTCTTGCCTAGCCACTTGTTGGCTGGCTTGGTCGGGGACTGGGGCGGGAGGCGCTTTTTTAAATATACCCATCAGACACTCCCTCTGGTCGCTTCATTTACCATTAACCATTTGCCCCTCCTTCGCAATTGCTCCGGAGGACAGGCATTTACCAAATATTTACCATTAACCATTTGCCAAATTGTTGCTTCGTTGGTAATTGGTAATTGATAATTCTTTGAGAATTGAGAATTGAGAATTGAAAATTTATGAACGTAGTTCATAGGAGGCTCCTGTCTAGGTTGGGTTGTGGAGCTTCGCCTACTCCTTTGGTGACAATTGGTGCACTTAGACTGTCGAAGGCCGCTAAGTGTTGCCTGGTAGCCGTGTCGGGGTTGTAGGCATCATAATAAAGTTCTATAAGTTCTTGGGTGTCCAGTGGCAGACTCTGTACTCCACACTCTTGCAGTCCTTGCATGGCGGCTTGTACTCTGTTGCGAAGTTCAGTTTTGGCTTTTTCAAGATCTGCCTCATTTATTACTATATGGGGAGTTTGGGTTTTGCTGTTTCCAAAAAGTCCAATAATTCCTGTAAAAAAGCCGGTACTTGTCTTTATGGCACTTTTTATGTCTTCTTCGTCAGGGTCCGGGTATTCAATAATAACGTAGAAGTTTTTGTCCATGATATTCGTCTGCTGGACTATATCGCCCAAGAAAGTAATGTAGTCTTCCATGAGCAATGCCAGAAGCATATTGTCTTGTTCGGAACGTATCTTATCTAGTTTTTCAAGGTAGGGCCGCATGTCTACTTTTTGGCTGCGCATAAAGACTTGGATAGGAAAGTATAAAGAATTTAAAAATCCTTGGTAGGAATATTCTATAGCCTCCCGCTCTTGTGGGCTCATAAGGTCAAAATTGATGGATTTGCACATAATTACTGCCCTGAAGGTTCCGTCATTCATTATTACCAGCCCATCGCGAATTTCAGCAATTTGCAAAGTGTTTTGGGTGCTGTTAGGGTTGGACTTTGGCTGGGATGCTTTTATCTGGGTCTGAGCAGGTGCACTCGTGGCAAAATCAGGCGGGGCTATAGCCGGGCCACCATAATTTGGTTGTGGACCAGGAGGAGTTATGCCGCTTGGCGCCGAGGCTGGTGACGGGGCTTGAGGACTCACAAGTCGCCTCCAGCTTCATTTACAATTAACCATTTTCCATTTACCAAATATTTACCATTAACCATTTGCCAAATTGTTGTTTCATTGGTAATTGGTAATTGATAATTCATTGAAAATTGAGAATTGAGAATTGAGAATTGAGCAGGAAAAAATTCCTTATGCTGTACTTCTCTTTGAGTTATTTTTTTTCTGCTCATTTTTCCACCCTTAGTGCAGACTTATTTCTACTTCGTTAGCACTTATTTGTCTGACAGTTTCGTGATGATTGGCAAGTTGGGCTACTGACGCTACAGACAGATCATCGCTTTTAGATAACTCCATTTTAACAGATTGTGAAGCCGGGTTGTCAGCTGAAGTTACATCAGCTGGGGGTTGACCACTGGAAACGGGTGGCTTTTGGCTGGTTTCAACCGGTTGTTGGGCAGTAGTTTGGTCTTGAGTGGAGGGCTTTGGTTGGCTTCTGGCAGCAGCTGCGGCTTGTTCTTCTGCCAAAGATGGCTTGGTCTCAAAGTGCGGGTGCCTGTCCCTAAGGCTAGGGTCTCCTAAAGTAACAGAAGGAGTAGTTGGTAGATGGTAGTTAGTAGCTGGGTTAGTTTCTGGGACGGTGATGTTAGTCCCTACAAAAGTAGAACCGCTAGTACCGGGGGTCGGGACTGTTTCTTTGTCTAGAAATCGATAATCAACTGACTGGCTTGGTTGAAAAGACTTACCTTGTTTAGCAGCCTCAAACATTTCAAGCATTGCTTTTTTGCGTTTTGCGTCAGCATCTTGCATTAGCTGACTAAATTTCTGGGCAGTGGCGTTGCTGGTTTCGTCCAAAATATCGTCGGAGTCATGTACGTCCAAAACCTGCTGAGGCTGAGCTACTGCCGATGCGCCAATTAGTCTATCAGAGTCGCCCGCTCCTCCCATGAAATAGCCGGGCTGACCGTATATGTCGGTAGTAACATTACGGACTGCCCAGCCCCTGCTGTCTAAGGTGGCTGCAAGGGCTTTTAGCCTATTGCGGACTTCGTCTTGTGAAAAGTCCTTTGTTAGGAGTTTTTCAATTTTTTTTGGTGCGGTTATTGTTACTAATTCGGCTACCCCACTTTGGTCCCAAACTTTTTTGTGTCCTGCCAAGAAAAACTGCACATGTGACAATATCCAGACTTCAGTTGGCTGGTCTTTACCAATTGGGGCGGCAAGAATTCCAAACAATAACAGCGGTGGCAGCAGGATGATTATAAAAGCCCATTTTGCATCGCCTAATCCTGAAATAGCCAGCCTTACACAAATAAACGCCAGTCCCCCAGCAATGAAGGCATATATGAGACCCTTTAATGACAGCCAGCCAATTATCTTGTCTTCGGCTTCGATGTCTTGGATTACTTTATATACAGCCATAAAGAGCTATTGCTCCCAGTTAGTAGTTAGTAGCCTGCCTTCCGGTAGGCAAGGTTGGTAGTCAGTAGCTAAGTCCAGGTATGTTTTCATGTTTGTTTATTAAATTTTTGCTATTAGTCGTGTTATATCAGTCAACAGTTATATTGCTAGTGTTTATTATCTGATACAGTCAGAAATAAGGCAAGAGGGCTTATTTGGGTAAGTCTTTAGAACTTGGGTCTTCCCACCCAGGGCTGCTGGGCATAATTATGGGGGATTCTGGGTTTGGCCTCGAAGCTGTAGGTGGGTTTGCTTCCAAATCTCTTTGTGCCCCGGGGGTTAGAATTACACCACTTGGATGTAGCGATTCACCCGTATGCATCTCAATATTCTGAGCTGGGTGTTCGATTATAACCTCACCGGCACCGCTTGGAATTGATGTCTTTTTGTTAGCACGTGTAACGCCTGATTCAACTCCATGACTAAGTTTTTCTATATCACTACCGGATACAATACTTTGTCTAAGCCCTCCACCGCTGGGTGCGTTCATGCCTATTGATGCACTTGGAGCCGCTGCTGTTGTACCGGAAGGGGTAGGCTGGTATTCGGCCACAGGA
Source organism: uncultured Candidatus Saccharibacteria bacterium (assembly GCA_964400155.1). Taxonomy (GTDB): domain Bacteria; phylum Patescibacteriota; class Saccharimonadia; order Saccharimonadales; family UBA10212; genus JAYTJL01. Next base: position 12,468 of record CAYNSQ010000012.1, on the reverse strand, counting down.
GTTATCGGTGCGGGCCTGTTCGCACCAGGTGTCTCTGAGGTTGCAGACATTGACTCAGGGCTACGTTTTAGAGTACCAGTAACAGGGTCAATGTTTGGAGCAAGTGTAGTGCGGATTTTGTTAATTTGCTCTCTGTATTCGGGCTCAAAATCAATTCCGTCTATACTATCAAGTGGTCGTAGTTTTCTAGTGACTCGTCCGTCTGGGTGTCTAGGGTTATTAATCTCGTCTCTAAAAGCTCCACCTCCTTCTGAGTCAAGGAATCCCTTTACTGCCCTTAACGAGCCGTTATCCATGGTGATATTTTCATTTTCAGCAGCATCCTGAAAGTTTTGCAAGAAAGTGACCAGTCTTTTTTGTGCGGTGCTACGTTCTTCAGCGGTTTTGCTGTTATCACGAGCTTCTGCTGAATATTTACTTATAATTGATTCCACTTCAACAGAATGCATTCCAGCTAATGTATCTCCTGTAGCATCAGATGACGCAGTATAGCCTTGGTAAAAGTGGGGCATTTTAGGCATTATAGTGCTTACGTTGTCGTCGAAGAATTTGCGTGCATGTTCCTTCTCTTTTTGTGGTATATCTGCGGGAGCATTATCACCAAGAGTGCTCTCGTAGTAATCTTCCAGGTATCGCCAGTTAGTGGCAGATCCCAAGATTGCCAACTGTTTTCTAGCAGCATCTTGTTCGACTTCACTACGTTTACCAATATCGAATTTCCTACCTTTAGTCCCATCGTCATTGGTAGCATTCTCGTCATAGTAAGAATCTTTTCCGTCAGCCACTGCTTGAAAGTATGCATCCCAATTGCCTCCACGTGCTCTAACATCTTGACCCTCTCTAAGCACTTTCGAGCGGGCAGCCTCGACGTCTTTTTGGTGTGACTCTTCTCCTGCATGTATATAACTTTGAACCTTTCTTTCTCTAATACTACTGTTGCGCCAACCAAGTGTTGGGTCCCATTGACCGGACTTTACTTTATCAATAGGAGTTTGCCAAGACCTAACATTTCTGGCAACTCTATCTTGTGATCGTTTTGCTCTTTCATTTTGGAACAATTTAGCCCTATCCCTTCCCATATTGTTAGACCATTTATTTGCACCGCTGGACGCTTTATTTATAGCCCCGCCCATAGCCGCCATTGCAGAACCACCCCACTTAAAAGTCATCGGAAGCATTGCAAGAGGCACAAAAAAGCCCATTAGTATGGCAATTGTTTTAAAGAATGAACCATCCCCGCTTGATGCGGCAACACTGGCAAAAATCTTACCAGCTGTAATAAGTGCGACTATAAAAGGAAACATTAGCAGAAGTTTGATAAAATTGTCTCTCCAGTATCTCCAGTACCTCTCAGTGCCTGGAAGTACCCAGCAAGCAATTGCTAACGGTACGGTAATTGCACATAGCAGTATAAGTATTTCTCGCAAATATAAGGTAAAAAATCCAATAAGAATAGCAAGCACAACCGGTAAGGCAAAGAATAAAAGACCGCCAAGATTTATATAAGCAGCAACTGCAATTCCAACAAAAAGACCAAAGGTGACGGCTTTTGACCCACCGCCTGCATTATCAATTGCTGAATATATTCCATTTATGCTGTCCCCGCCAAATGGAGCAGCCATTATTTCACCTATTCCCTTACCAAGATCATTAGACAGGTTTATTGCAAATACAACCAAAGAGTATGAAATTTGAATTAAAATCACAGCGGCTATCAACTTTGGAAGCATTTTTCTAATTGCGTATGCAGAAAACATTGCTAGCCGCTCCTCCCTGATCCCACTGCCTGGCCAATTATGCCAAACAACATTGCAATAACTAACAAGCTTGTGGCTATTACTCTAAAACTAGACCAAGCACTTTTTGCTGCATCGTTAAGAAATGACTCTCCTTCACATCGGTTTTTGGCGTCCTTTGCACCAGCAGTCAAATTGCCAGTCTCATTGTAATTTGTTGCAATGCATAAACGATTTTGGATACTGTCATATAGTTTTTTTACCACGCTATCAACCATGCCTAGAATTGGACATACTGCCCAGCTGAAAGGATTTGAAATAGTCAAACAAGCCGAGAGACTGTCGCCTTCCCCGCCACTCGAGCCGACCCACTCACAGGTTTCTACCGGATTAGTTGTGCCCTCCACGGTACAGACGCAAGTGAGATCTCCGCTAGTTTCCCCGTTAGTGGGACAAGTATCTCCTTCGGTAGGTGTTCCACCTCCTCCGGGGTTTTGAGCATTTATTACAAATGTTTTTGTGAAAGTCTGGCATCCACCCCCTGGGTTAGATAGGTTGTTATAGTCAAGATTCACTGAAACGGGGACTCCTCCTGCCTGTATTATTGCACTATCATCGTTAGTGTAGGTTATTCCCTTCCCGCCGCTTGCCCCCAGTCGAGTGTTGGCACAGAACTCATTGACTCTGGGCCCTGAAGCTGCTTTTGCATTATCTGGAAAACCGAATGGGTCTTGATCAATAAATCGAATAGTTTGGTTACCTATAGTCACATCAAACCCAATAATCAAATCACCTTGAGTGATGGGGGTGTATGTTGCGCTCTGCAACTCTGATTCCGTAAACGCCAAAGCTTTCCCGCCTAATAAAAAAAATACTCCCAACCCAACAGGTAATATTAGCCCAAGGAGTATTTTTTTGTATGTTTTCATTTTCGCGCAGTCGCTTTATATCCTATTCGAAACTATAGCATAATCAATATCTTTGAACAACCTGTTGGTGGATAATTATCGGATAGTAACCACTAACAATAACTTATAAAGAGTAAGTGGTAAATAGCTAAGGCCAGTTGTTGTATATCGGTTGAAATGTGATACTCTGTATTTTAGTAAACATAAACACAAAAAGATGTACAAATTTATAGTGGCAGCTATTAGTCCCGACAACCCAATAGTAAAAGACATTAATATGTTTATTAATTTTTTGGCTGGCTTGGTTGGGGTTGTTGTGGTGGGGTCTGTTATTTTTGGAGGGATTCAATATATTACCGCTGGCGACAACCCTCAGGCTGTGAGTGCAGCCAGAAAGAGAATTGCCGACAGTCTGCTTGCCTTGCTGGCTTTTGGCTTTACTTATGCATTTTTACAGTGGCTAATACCTGGAGGGGTTCAATTCCTATAAATTATGCAGTGCGATAATACTTTTTTTGGCTTTCCCCACTGGTGGCAATACGTAACTCTTGGCCCCAATTGTGAAGTTCAACTAACTCTACCAAATGACATTTGGGCTATCGGGTTGGCAATTTTGGGAATGCTTTTATACCTAGCAGGAATTGCAGCAGTTGTTTCAATAGTCATTGCAGGGGCAGGATTTATTACCTCCGGAGGAAATGCCGAGAAGGCTGCCGGTGCTAGACGAAGGGTGATAAATTCAGTAATTGGCTTGGTTATTGCCCTAATTGCTACTGTTACAGTAACCTTTGTAGGTAATAGCCTAGGTGGGCAAGCAGTCTCTTCATCCAACCAACTACCAAATGTACAAGCAGACGCCAGCCAATTGCAAAACTTACTAAACCTTGGCCTGGTGATAATTGGTGGTTTGGCGGTACTTTTTATAGTAATTTCTGGCCTCAAGTATATAACAGCCGGTGGAGACCCTGCAAAAACAGCCAGTGCCAGAAGCCAGCTTTTGTATTCTGTTATTGGTCTGGTCGTGGCTGGTTCTGCAGCTGTAATTGTTAATTTTGTACTAAACTTATAGATATGTGACAATGCTTAATTTACTTAAACTATATTTAATAATCACCTTAGTAATTGCAGGAGTTGTAATGTTTGCTGGTTCATCTGTGAGTGCCTTTAACCCGTTGGCCAATAGTTGTACTAAGGCCCCAGGCAGTGATGTATGCCAAGATAATAGGGCTCAAAATGGCTCTACTAATAGCCCTATTATCGAAACTCTTAAAAAAGCTACGAACGTAGTTGCGTTGATCGCAGGTATTGCTGCTGTAGTTATAATTATTTTTGCAGGGATTTCATATATAACCTCAGGGGGTAATCAACAACAAACTGCCACGGCACAACGTAGGCTACTTGGAGGTTTAATTGGTCTTGTTATTGTGGCTTTGGCGTGGGCTATTGCCTCATTCACTATTAATAACTTTGTAAATTAGAGGAAAACACTATTATGAAAACATTTGTATTAAAAATTGTCCTAGCTATTCCTATTATATCGGCATTCATTTTGGCACCTATATATTTACCGGCAAGTGTCTATGCCGACTCTAAAAGTGCTCTTACACAGGGGGCAACCGACGTAAGTGGTCAAACGGGGAATCCAAATACTAGCATAAATACATCACTAACCAAATTTATTAACATCCTTAGTCTTATCGGAGGTGTAATAGCAGTCGTATTTTTAATTATTGGAGGGTATAAGTACATAACTAGTGGCGGGGACGCCAATAAAATTTCCAGTGCCAAGAATACAATATTATATGCTTTAATTGGGTTGATAATAGTGGTACTCTCACAAGTGATTGTTAGGTTTGTCTTAAAGCAGTCAACCGGAACAGGGCCATAATATTGATTGCCATAAGCGTATTGACTATGGTATAAGTCTGTATATAATTGAAATATAATTAAGAAAGTATAAGTCAAAGGAAATATAAAAATGATTCAGAAACTTAAAATCAAACTTCTTGCGTTAGTGCCTGCACTAATGATTGGGTTGCCAGCGCTTGTACCTGCAACTGTAGTTGCTGGGCCAAGCATTCAGGCTGGAGTATGTCAAGGAGCAAACAGCCTCCAGGTAGACCCTGTGACAGGCACTACCTGTCAGGTACAAGGTGGGGATGATAATCAATTTAATAACCTTCTTACAAAAATAATCAATGTAATTTCACTACTAGTGGGTGTTGTGGCCGTAATCATGATAATAATTGGTGGATTCCGTTACATTACTAGCGGTGGTGATACTACCAAAGTTGGAAGTGCAAAAAATACAATCCTGTATGGATTAATCGGACTTGTGATTGTGGCGCTTGCCCAGGTAATCGTCAGATTTGTCCTAAAGCAAGTAACCACTACAACTGCTGGCTAATTGAAAATAGAAATATGCTAAGAATACGCCTGCTAGTACTTTTTGTGACCCTAGCTAGTGTTCTTACTGTGATCTTTTCTGGTAGCTTGGTCCAAGCCCAAAGTCCAGATATTCAGGGCGGATTGTGCGCCGGTGCTAACTTTGACTTAACCCCAGGGGCACCTTATACCGCCGATTGTTCTAACGGTACTGAAGCAGAAGACAAACTCAATGAACTTGTCAGAAAAGGCATCAACCTTCTTTCTGTAATTGTAGGTGTTGTAGCAGTAGTGATGATAATTGTAGGCGGGTTGCGCTACGTTACCAGTGGCGGCAATGACAGTAGTGTAACTGGGGCAAAAAATACAATTCTTTATGCCATTATTGGACTTATAGTAGTAGCACTAGCCCAAGTAATAGTTAGATTTGTCCTAAACAACGTTACCACCACCTGAGCAATTTAAGATAAATGCTCAGGTATAAGGTTATAGGTTATGAGTTTTCAGTTGTTAAAAAGATTGAAATTTTTTATAAAATTTCTATCTTTTTAACTGTGTCTTGTTTGACTTTAGCAAAACTAATAGTTAGCACACCGTCTTTTAGAACGGCTTCTATTTCTTCTTCTTTAACTGGTACTGGCAGGACTAGGCTGCGGCTAAATTCGCCCCAATAACATTCTTGTAAAAAGTAATTTTCTACGCCTTCTTCACTACCGGCGCTAAGCGTGCCTTTAATTGTAAGAGTATTGTCGGCTATGCTTACGTCAAGGTCTGATTTGTTAACTCCGGCTACTCGGCCTTTTACAAATAGTTTTTCTTTAGTTTCATATACGTCAACAGCAAGTTGCCCTGCTACCGGTTCTTCTTCGTCCCATTGGTCTTCTGCCGGTGCTTGGCTAGCAGGCGCCGGGGCTGATTCTTCAACCACTTCGTCTTCACTTAAAAAAGCGGCGGTAATGTCATCACCCATTAATAGGTCGTCGTCTTGTTGCTGGTGGCCTCCTCGAGCCATGAATCAGTCCTCCTTTTTGTCTGCTTAAGTTTATCACATTAACAGCAGACTTATCCGTTTAGTATTTATATTTGATAATTCTCAGTTTTGTAGAATCTCAGTGTTTTATAGGAGTGTTTTTCTTTGATTCTTAGTATAACGGAGGAGTACATGAGCTTGCAACAATATAAACCAAACAATTACAACAAAACTCAAAAATATAGTCTCAAGCAATTTACATTTAACATTGATGCTCACACAATTAGGCATAGGAAATAGTCGTATGAGAATTGTAGAAAAAGTACTTGCAAGGGTTGCGCCACACAGTTGTCTTATATGTAAAGATGAAGGAAGCGTACTGTGTGACAGCTGTGCTGACGGCCACTTGCAAACATTTGGAGAGAGGTGTGCCGGTTGTAATAAGTTAAACCCAGGGAGTAAAACATGTGATAGTTGTCGTAGTGTAGACTTGCCCACCCATATTTATACTGCAGTTGTATACAACAACGTTGCAAGTAAGCTTATCTATAAGTATAAATTTGACCACCAAAGGCAGAGCGCAGATGTAATGGTGCGTTTAATGGCAGAGTTAGTACAAAATACAAATGATTATATTGTTGTTCCTGTCCCGACAGCTACCAAAAGAGTTAGAGAAAGAGGTTTTGATAATTCTAAATTTTTAGCTAGAAAACTAGCTAGTAAACATGATTGGCAGTATCGGGACGCTATAAATAGAATCGGACAAAAGTCGCAAGTGGGAGCAGGAAGAAATGAAAGATTGATACAGTCAAAGACCGAATACTATTTAAGAAATCTACATTATATAAGAGGCAAGAAGTTTTTGCTTGTGGACGATGTTATGACAACAGGGGGCACACTTATTGCTTGCACAAAAACATTACGGTCTGCTGGAGCAAGAAACGTTGATGCAGTTGTATTTGCTAAAAAAATATAAAAAGACCCAACAATAAAATTGCCCTGGCATAAAACCAGGGAAATATTATTGGCGGAGAGGGAGGGATTTGAACCCTCGCGGGGACTTGCGCCCCCCTATCGATTTAGCAAACCGACCCCTTCAGCCACTTGGGTACCTCTCCAATGTGACTATAAGATTATAACAGTTTGCGTATCTGTTCAAACCCTTTTGATATTATTCTTCAACAGACATACTTTATTTATTTAGGAATGATAAGACGACTGACTCTCCATTTAATCCTGCAAACATCTAAAATCATACTTAAAGACCCACTGACTATGCCTACCTTAGATTCTTCTGAATTCGACCAAATAACAGGTAAAATATGAGTTTTGTAATTCATTTTTTTCGCCAACATAAGTAACTCCACATCAAATGCAAAACCATCGGAAGATTGTAAACCAAATAACTTCATTGCTGCCGGCTTTCTAAATGCCTTAAAGCCGCACTGGGTATCCTTATAATCATTTATAGCAATAATTCGGATAAGCTTGTTAAAGGTCCGGCCCATGTTACGCCTTAGTATGTTTTGTGGAATCAGAATTTTTGAATCAGTGTGTTCCCTGCTGCCTATTAAAACCTGTGTTGAGGGGTGAACTTCAAAGTAGTAGACAAATTCTTTTACGGCACTAAGGTCTGTAGATAAATCAACATCCATAAAAAATATATAAGTACCTTTACTTTTTAGAACCCCGGTTTTTACTGCGTATCCTTTACCTCTATGTACGGCATTACTTATTATCAGAAATCGCATATCTGTAGCAATTGCTTTTCTTGCAACCACTTCTGAGTCATCGCTAGACTTTTCAATCACCATGACTACTTCTGTAGGATAATTCAGGCTATCTAAAAAGGTTTTTAAGCGTAGTATGCTTTTTCTGAGACGGGCACTTTCATTGTAAACAGGAATTACTATGCTAATTTTGGGATTTTTTACCATTATTTGTAAGGCTCTATCTCTTATCAGCATTACTTACATAGGATGTGTTGTTCACTTTGAAGACTACAGATTTGTACAGATAGTAAGTAGTCAATGCAGATAAAATAGTAGACAGGGCTTTACTGAGATTTACCAACACAAACTCTTCTGTAAACGTATCTGCTAGCAAGCCTGAGGGTAAGTAGCTGTAAATGGTGTTTATAGGGTTTGCTAGAATGTTTAGAAACAGTATAAAGGTCAATTGTTGTACAACAAGCTGGCTAAACAATGTGCTACCCACAAACAACATAAAAGTTGTATGGATTTTATTTATTTCTGTTGGCTGGAAGACATATTTGATGTTTAAAACAAAACTTACACATAGGGTTATTGATAAAGAAATAAAATTAGCTAGCGAAGGAGAGAGGTTGGTAATAAAGAAAAGAACATTAAAAATACTAAAGCTCAGAGCGGTGTTAAAAAGACCCACAGCAATAAAGCGAAGCAATCTATTATTCATAAGCTATATATAAGATAATAGCTCAAGTATCTCATGATTGGTTTATTCTTGGCTAAAGCCAGAAAGTTTATACTTAAGCACCCAAAATTAATTATATTTGGGAAATTTGCGACTATATATAGTCTATTTTTCACCATCTGTTATCATCGTTTAGATAATGATTTTGGTTGGCACCTAGTCTCTGGCGATTACATAAGACGTAGCTGGATACCAGACCATGATTTATTTACTTACACTGCTAAAAGTTTTGAGTGGATAAATCACGAGTGGGGTAGTGATGTAATCCTGTCGCTAATACATGGTGCGACTGGTTATATGGGTCTATCCATCTTTTATGCTGCACTTTGGACTATGGCATTTTTGGTTAGCGGTGCTAAAACACGTTTTTTCACCCTTGTAATTGCTGCCTGGGCAGTCACCCCATATGTAGGTGTTCGCCCAATTGCTTGGACAGTACTTTTATTTGCATTGATGCTTAAAATAGTCCAATCCAAAAAGGATTGGCAAAAACTTTTGATTTTACCACTGGTTTTATTCTGGGCAAATTTGCATGGCGGCTTTGTAGTTGGGCTGGCATTAATTGTCTATTTTGCTATTAAGAATAGGGATAAATTTCTTTGGTATATTTTCCCTGCTTGTCTGTTGGTGACTTTTATCAATCCATATGGCCCAAGTGTATATGAAGAAATTGCACGAACATTGTTTGACTCATCACTGCACCGGCAAGTAACAGAGTGGGGCTATGTCAATATATTTAGTTCATCAATTCCTTACGTGGCATTATGGGCTGCTGGCTTTTGGTTTTTTTCACGCCACAAATTACACAATTGGCTGGGTCTTGGCCCGTTGTTGCTACTGTCTTCTATGTCAGCAACCCGGAATCTGCCATTATTTGTAATTGCTACATACAATGAACTCGATAGATATTTAGAAAAGTTTTCTAAAGAATTACCAGATAACACTTCAAGAAAAATAGAGTTGGCGAAAACTATATTGTTAAGTTTGCTAGCAATCAGTGTTGTTGGTTGGCTGGTTTTTACCAATAAAGATATTTTTACACCATGGCTTAATAATGACCATGATGCAACACCGGTAGCTGCCGTAACCTATCTTAAAACTCACAATTGCAAAGGTAATTTATTTGCTGATTATGACCTTGGTGGGTACTTGATATGGAAACTACCAGGGCAGCCTTTGTATATAGATGGCAGAATGCCAAGTTGGCAAGATGAAAACGGTAAGAAGTATTTGGATAGGTATATGGATATACTTAAAGACTCCAAGGCTAGAGAAAAAGAATTTACGAAATATAATATAAAGTGCGTACTCATGAGACGAAATTCAGCTACAAATGAAATTATTGCAAGTTTAAATAAAATCGGTTGGAGGACTGTTGTGTCGGCAAATGGTTCTTCGCTACTGGTGGCGCCGAATCATTGAAGGGAAAATGATTGGCGGAAGGGGTGGGATTCGAACCCACGAAGCTTTCGCTTGCCTGTTTTCAAGACAGGTGCACTAGACCGGACTATGCGACCCTTCCAAGAACGTTATTTAACAGATGAAAGTATACCAGTAAACACCTGTAAAAACCAGAGTCAGCCCCCAAATAGTTAAATTAATAAAAATCAGATACAATTATTAACATAAGAGGAAATTATGGCCGAGGAAGAACAAAAAGCAGGCTGGGAGTATAAGCCGGGAGAATCAACAGAACAGCCTCAAGTTGTTGGCGCTAGTCCAGGCCCGGACAGCAACAAGCTAGCGCCGAGTGGTGTTAGTGACTTTAGCTGGCAAGCAATTGAGTACAGTGAACATCACAGACCAATCACATGGTATCTGGGACTATTTTTAGCAACAGCAGTAATTGCCGGGGTTGTTTATTTTTTAACAAAAGACTATTTCTCAACAGGAACAGTAATAGTATTGGGAGTGGTGGTGTTTGCCGCTTCAACCAGAAAGCCCAGGGCTATAGAGTGTTCTGTTTCATCCGCCGGCCTGACCATTTCTGGCAAAAGTTATCCATTTGGGCAATTCAAGTCCTTTAGCATTATTAGAGAAACTGAATCACCATCCATAGAATTTTTTTCTGTTAAAAAATTCATGCCACCGGTGGCAGCACATTTTGATGCAAAAGACGAAAAGCAGATTACCGACATTGTAGGCAACTATTTACCATACGAAGACCGCAAAATGGCAGGCATAGACAAATTGGCCCACCGCCTCCGCATTTAGTAACTAGCTTTTTAATCTGTTATCTGTTAAAATTACCTCTGTTATTTATGCGCGTGTAGCTCAGCTGGATAGAGCGTTGGCTTGCGGAGCCAAAGGTCGTAGGTTCAAATCCTGCCACGCGTACCATTTATATTAGTATCTGATTATTTTTTGATGGTGATTTTCTTTGGTTCTGGCAATTCTTTGAATGGCACCACCACTTTTAGAACACCATCTTTCATGTGGGCTTCTACTTTGTCGGCGTCAGCTTGTTTTGGTAGGCGAATCCTACGGTAAAAACTACTGCTGCTTTCACGAACAACATACTTTTTCTTCTTATCTTCTTCTTTTTCGTGCTTTTCTGCCTGCAAGACTAGTGACCCGTCATCTATGCGAATGTCTATATCTTTATCTTCAAAGTTTGGTAGATGGGCTTCTACAGTAAGTTGTTTGTCATTTTCTGTATAAACATCCGTAGTTGGTATACGAAGATTTTTTACTGGTGTAAACCAATCATCTCCAAAAAATTGCTTTTGGAGTGCCTGAATTTCGGCAAATGGGTCGAACCTTACTAAATTACTCATATGTAACCTCCTTCATATAAATTAGGTTTTCTGATGGGAAAGCAAATTGCTTGTACTTCCCTATTTCATTGTAGAATTCTGGCACTCTCATGTCAAGAGTGCCAGAAAACACGCTGTGTTTAATTTACAATTTACAATTTACAATTTTCAAAAAATGATCAATTCTCAAATTCCAAAATTCTACGAGCAATAAGACCAATACCCCCGGGTACATTGTATCTATCTAATGTGGTGGCAAATACAAAACTACAACAATAATAATATTGTGCCTAACCCGAAAGAGTTATAATGCTTATGTAAGGAGGGCGAAATAAACATGAATAAAACTATTTTAAAGTTTGTAGCCGCACTGGCGGCTTCGTTAGGACTTTTTGGCGTTGCCACAATGGGACTAGCCGGTGCATCCAGCATTAGCAACACCGGGCCTGGGTCTCACAATTACATTTCAGGAAGTGGTGGCAGTATAAGCACTACAGGGCCTGGGTCAGTCAATGTAATTAGTGGAGGTTGCGGTAATTGGTGCGGCGGTGGCTGTGGCAACTCGTGCCAACCACCGGTTGTTGAAGAAGACAAAGATTGTCCAAAACCCCCACCACCACCAGTCCAAGAGGACAAAAAAGACTGCGACAAACCAGTTGTAAAGCCAAAACACCACCACAAAAAGTGGTGCTACAAGTGGTGTGGCCACAGCTGGAAGTGGTGCCAAGTACAGGGTTAACCAGTAACCAGTAACCAGTAACCAGTAACCAATAACCAATAACTGATAACTAATAACTTCTCAGTAAGTACATACTTAGCTGTATCTTTTAGATAGAAAGATACCGACACCAGTTAAAGCTGAAAGAAAGATCAACCCATCGCGTGGGAGTTGTTGGCTGTTACTTCCCTGCTCCATGCTTTATTAGTCTTTTATTGAAATAAAACTATTTAAGGAATATTCTCTTTGAATGCGTCTGGTAACAGTTCTATTGGCGATAACTAGTCTTACTCTAGCTACCGTAAGCTTCCGTGACTACAAAGACAAAGTAAAAATTACTTTCGGAATATTGTGGCTCGGCTTTACAGCCTATCTAATATTCGTATTGCAAAGATAGGTTGTATGTTTTGCAGTTCGAGTCCGTTTAGTTCCACTTAATTTAGTATTTTGTAACCAAATCCTATAACCAGAAGCAATATACCAAATGCTAGTAGCCAGATGTGTTTTGGTTTTTTTGTAACCTCAGTAGCCTTAACCATTT
>CAYNSQ010000011.1:0-19689 GCA_964400155.1 uncultured Candidatus Saccharibacteria bacterium | reverse complement strand
AAACTACTTGATATATGGATGGGCCATTTTAGCGAACAACTAAACAAGGGCTTTGCCAGCAAATGAACAAGAAACCCTCTATAAGTGTTATTATCCCGACCTATAACCGTGCCGGTTATATTAAAGAGGCTATAAATAGTGTCTTAAAACAAAAAGGAAGTTGGAATTTAGATGTCATAGTAGTTGACGATGGTTCGACGGATGACACAGAAAAAATAATAAAATCCTTTGGTAACAAAATTCGGTACTTTAAAATACCACACTCTGGTTTGCCTGCAGTTGCAAGAAATTTTGGAATTTCAAAAGCCAAGGGTAATCTAATAGCATTCCAGGACTCCGATGATATTTGGGTTGATGATAAGCTTACGACTCAAGTCCCTCTTTTTGATGACCCGGCGATAATGATGAGCTATGGTAATGCAGAAAAAATTGATGACAAGGGTGAAAGAAGTCATAAACATATTGTAGAAAACTCAAAATTACCTGGTGGCGAAAAGTTTAAAACTTTATTAAGTGAAAATGTTATATCCACCCTGACAGTAATGATTCGCAAACAAGCGTTAGAGCTAGTAGGCTGTTTTGATGAATCAGTTGCGTTAAGAGCAGTTGAAGATTATGATTTGTGGCTCAGGCTATCAGCTCAATATCCCAAAGGTATTATAGGCCTTGCAAAAACTCTGGCATTGTATAGAGTCCATTCAGATAATATAAGTGAAGCGAATGACATATTGGGCGTTGAGAGGATTATTGCAGTTTTTGACCACTGCTGGGACGAGGCAGTACTGACCGTCGAACAGCGCAGTTTACTAGAGGAGCAGCTGGATAAAATGCATGAAGGCTGGACTCGGCTTAAAATTGAGGTTGGCGACGTCCCCACCATATCCGTTGTTATGAGCATGTATAATTCTGAAGACTATTTAGAACGCGCAACCAAAAGTATCCTGGACCAGACATATAAAAACTTTGAATTTATTGTTATTGATGATGGGTCATCAGACAATTCAGCGGATATTATTAAGTCAATAAACGACCCACGCATAAGATTAATCCGCCAGAATAACCATGGCTTGGTGTTTAGTTTTAATAAGGGCGTTCGCTTGGCTAGAGCTGAATTTGTGGCAAGGATGGATTCTGATGATATTTCTATGCCCAGCCGTTTTGAGAAAGAACTAGATTGGATAACCGTAAATGAGAACCGAGGGCTAGTTGGCACCTTCTTTATATATATGGACAAGAATGATCAGCCTGGCTCAGTTATCATGACCTCACCAACAAAGCACTTAGACGTTCTCAGGATGATGTATCTTGTTAATCCTTATGGGCATGGAAGTATTATGATGCGCAAGAAGGCAGTATTGGAAGTAGGAGGCTACCGGTCTGGGTTAGAGCCCGCAGAGGACTTTGATCTATGGACCAGGATAGCACCATCATGGGAGGTTGGGATGATCCCCGAAGCACTATATTGGTGGCGGCTACATTACCAAAATGTTTCCCACTTAAAACAGAAAGTTCAAAATGAGGCTGCCGCTAAAATAAGTACCGAGCTTTGGTCAAAAGTTGTGGCGGCTAAGTCCATAAATTACATAATCAGAGATGCTAAATATTATAAAAACCTTAATTCAAATTTTCGTGAAGTTGTATATCGGCAATACCTAGATCAGCAAACAAGGCTGGCTTTTGAGTTTTTAATTCACGGCCGTCTTCGAACAGGGTACAGGTCTGCAATTGCCGCAATCTGGCTGCAGCCTAGAACTGCAACTAAGGCTCTTTGGAAGACTTTGCTTTGGGCGCCTATAAAATTGATTAAGGAAAATAATCGCAAGTGAAAATACTGCACGCAGTAGAATCCTATTATCCATCAGTCAGCGGAGCCCCAGAGGTAGTTCGTCATTTAAGCGAGCGAATGGTAAATATGGGCCACGAAGTAACGGTTGCTACCCGAAAACTACCAGGAAGAAAAAGTTTAAAACATAACGGAGTAAAAATCGTAGAGTTTGATATAAGACCCACTAGCGAGCAAGGCATGAGTACTGTCACAGGGCTGGCTGGTGATACAAAAAAATATCAAGAATATCTTAAAAAAAGTAAGTTTGATGTGATAATGACTTACGCTGCCCAGCAGTGGACTACGGATTTGATGCTACCAATTTTGGATGAGATAAATGCAAAGAAAGTCATGGTTCCTTGTGGCTATTCGGCACTTTATGACCCATTATACAAACAATACTTTAAAGAGCTACCGTCATACTTACACAAATTTGATGCAACTGTTTATCTGGCTGAAGATTACCGTGATATTAACTTTGCGCGCAAGCACAAACTTAGCAATATTCACTTAATCCCAAATGGCGCGGATGAGTATGAATTTTCTAATCTGCCTACAAAGTCTGAGAAGAAGGAGCTAAGGAAAAAATTTGGTGTTAAAGGGCTGGCGATAATGACCATTGCTAACTATACAGGCGAAAAAGGCCACGAAGAATTGCTATATGTTTTCAAACGTCTACCGATTAAATCTGTAACCTTAATAAGTGCGGGAGCCCCCACGCCTGGTGTAGGTAGCTATGATATGTTCAAAGAAAGATCTAACAGAATAAATACTAGCCGTAAATTCCCCGGCAAAAAAGTAATAATGTTAGACGGCACTAAAAGAAATGAAGTGAGAGATTTGTTGAAATGTGCCGATATCTTCGTGTTTCTCTCAAATATTGAAGCAAGTCCTTTGGTTCTATTCGAATCCGCCGCTGCGGGGGTACCATTTATAGCAACATCTGCTGGTAACAGTTCTGAGATTGCTAGGTGGACAAAGGCTGGCGTGATTGTTAAAACCCACGATAAAGCAAACGGCCGTGTTTCTGCTGATCGCAAAGACGCAATATGGCAAATTACAAAACTGGCCTACAACAAACCGCTGAGGCTACGAATGGGTAAACGAGGTCATCAAATATGGAAACAGAAATTTACATGGGACAAGCTGACTAAAGATTATCTGAAACTTTATAAAAATTTGCTAGGTAGCTAAATATGATAATTGTTAAATTAATGGGTGGCCTGGGTAATCAAATGTTCCAGTACGCTACGGCAAAAAGGCTAGCAGAAAAAAACTCTACATTTCTGAGATTGGATGTGTCAGCCTATAAAAATATGCACAAAGATGACACTCCGCGTCAATATGATTTGGATTACTATAAAATATCAGGGTCAATAGCGACTAACGAAGAGCTAGCCTTGATGCTCCCTCAAGATTTTCAGGCATCCACTCAATATCGTATTAAACGAAGACTGGGACTTGATAATAAAATTCGGCCGCTTGGTGAAAACGGCAAAGGCTTCAACGGTAACGTTTTGAGTGCAAGAGATAACACCTATTTAATTGGTTGGTGGCAAAATGAAAAATATTTTTCAGATATTCGCAGAATTATTGTTAAAGAATTCACGCCTAAAAATATATCTTCCTACAGCAAAAGGCTTGCCGAAAAAGTTAGTGATGGTAACTCTATATCAATTCATGTCCGTCGCGGTGATTATGTATCAAATAAATTTGCCAACATCGAACATGGCCTGGCTACAGTTGAATACTACAAAAAATCGATAGACTTCATTAATAAAAATACTAATTCGACACCAAGATATTTTGTATTTTCTGACGATTTAGAGTGGTGCAAAAAATCTTTACCCCTAGGACCAGATGCAGTGTTTGTTGATGGTAATGGTCCAAAACGCCCTCATGAAGATATATACCTTATGCAACACTGTAAACACAATATAATTGCCAATAGTTCTTTTAGTTGGTGGGGGGCATGGCTGAATAATAACCCAAATAAACTTATTATTGCCCCTGAAGCGTGGTTTCAAAATAAAAAATCTAATGCCGAAACCCAAATTGTACCAAAATCGTGGATAAGACTATGAGTCATTGTCTCAGAATTTTAATAATCCGAAATGCTTACCAGCAAGACGCTGGTGGTGCTGAGCAGTATTCTCTAAACCTAGCTGTCGCACTAAAAAATGCAGGCCATCAGCCAGTACTGGTTACTAAAGTTACAAAAATCCATGAAAAAAGCAAAGCTGAAGAAATAAAATGTATAGCTGGACCATGGCACGACAGCCAAAAATGGGACCGCTGGTACTACCTGCGATACCCCTTGTTTACTCTTTGGTACATATATATAATTCTCAGACACCGGATTGATGTAGTTCATCCCCAGAGCCGTGATGATTTTGTATTTGCCACTAAGGCTACAAAGATTTTGAGAAAACCCATTATATGGACTGATCACGCTGACTTAAAATATGTTTTAGATAATGTAAACCACTACAACCCAAGGATGCGCGGCTGGGTAATAAACGCGGCTAAATACGCCCGGGTCATAATCTGTACAAGCAATTCTGAAAAAAAATCAATTAGTGCGGTTGCTCCCGAATTGGTTAATTTAACTGTTGTCCATAATGGAGTTTTTTTGCCGGAAAACGTTCAACCAGTGCCAAAGACCAACAAAATTATTGTAGGCACTAACGCCAGGCTTGTACCAACAAAGGGGATCGGTGAACTCATTGAAGCTTTTGCAGCCCTGGAAAACAAAAATGCTGATTTATGGCTACTCGGCGGTGTAAGCGGAAACAGACAGAAATATACCAACATGGCTAAAAAGTTGGGGGTTGGGGATCGAACCAAATTCTGGGACTATGTTAAAGAACCAAATAATGTTGTCGCCGGTATGGATATCTTTGTTCATGCCAGCTACCACGAAGCATTTAGTTTGGCTATTATAGAAGCCGCTATGCTTGGCCGATCAATTATTGCGACTAGTGTTGGGGGCACACCAGAGATAATTGACAATAAGTGTGGTGTTTTGGTTGAACCTAAAAGTGCAGCCGAAATTTCTAGAGCATTAAATTTCCTTTTAAATAATAAAAAAGTTCGACATGAGTTAGCCAAATCAGCACAAAAAAAGGCAACCGAAAATTTTGATTTTCAAAAAATAGTAGCTAATAAGATAATCCCTATTTATATGAAGGTTTTGAGTTAAAAATATGAAAGTTGGAGTTGAGGGAATCCCATTGTTCGGAAATCGATCTGGAGTAGGACAATATTCTAAAAGACTAGTTGAGGCAGCTAGTAAGCTACCCAGCGAAACAGACTTTGAAATTATTCGCCAACTAATGCCACACCGTAAAATTTCTGAATTTCCTATTAGGCCCAACAGGCATTTAACCTATAGAATCGTCCGGTGGTTACCGCCAATAATCTATTACCAACTGTTTAAGCGCCTTGGCTGGACACTGCCATATGATATGGTCGCAGGTGGCAAATATGACGTAATGTTATTCTTAAACTTCGTTGCTTACCCTACCACTAGAAGGGCAAGGAGCATAATTGTTATACATGATTTATCTTACATTTTTCACAAACAATATGTGTTGCCTAAAAACCAGCAGTACTTGGAGAAGTTTGTTCCTAAGTCAATAAAGAAGGCTGATGCAGTAATTGCTATATCTGAAAATACACGAAGAGAAATTTCTAAATATTATAATATACCAGAAAAAAACATTCCTATTGTAAATCCTTCTGTTGATCATAATGATTACAAACCTCAATCAAAAGATAAAATTGCAAGGGTAAAGCGTAAATATGGCATAGACAGACCGTATATCTTTTCAGTTGGTACGATAGAGCCACGCAAAAATTTGATTGGTATCCTAAACGCCTTTGAACAATTGCCCAGTAAAATTAAAGAAAAGTATAGCCTGGTTCTTGTAGGCGGTAAGGGCTGGCTAGATGATGATATTGAAAAAAAATACCAAGATTTAGCACGTAAATATTCTGTTATAAAAACCGGCTATGTTGATGATGCAGACCTGCCAGCTCTTTACTCGGGTGCGGAAGTTTTTGTATTCCCTTCATTTTATGAAGGTTTCGGTATGCCACCTCTCGAGGCAATGGCTTGCGGGACACCTGTCATAACTAGTAATAACTCGTCCCTGCCTGAGGTTGTAGGTAACGCCGGGATTAAAATTGATGCAGAGGATAAAGATCAACTTACACATGCTATTATTCGTGTTTTGAGCGACAAAAAACTTTCCGCTCAGATGTCAAAAAAGGGTGTTGCTCAGGCCAATAACTTTAGCTGGGAAAAATCGGCTAAAAATTTATTGTCCGTTATAAATAGTTTGTCTTAAATAACTTCGCGCCTTGTTTGTACTTTTCCTTTTAGTTGATTGTCTAGCTCTTTTAAGTCTGCATCGACCATTATTTTTACGAGTTCTTTAAATGTAGTTTTTGGCACCCAGCCAAGTTTCTTTTTAGCTTTGCTGGCATCACCTATTAGAAGATCGACTTCCGCTGGGCGCAGATAACGCTTATCAAACTCTACGTATTTCTCCCAGTCCAGTCCGGCATATTTGAACGATTCTTCTACAAATTCTCGTACGGTATGAGTTTCACCTGTAGCAATTACAAAATCATCTGGCTTGTCTTGCTGAAGCATAAGCCACATAGCCTCTACGTATTCTTTGGCATAACCCCAGTCTCTTTTTGAATCAAGGTTCCCAAGATAAAGCTTGTCTTGCAGACCAGCTTTAATATGTGCGACCGCTCGTGTTATTTTGCGGGTAACAAAAGTTTCACCGCGTCGGGGACTTTCATGGTTAAAAAGTATGCCGCTACAAGCATATAGACCATAGCTTTCCCGATAGTTAACTGTTATCCAATGACCATATAGCTTTGCAACAGCGTATGGCGAACGCGGATAGAATGGAGTTTTTTCGGTTTGAGGGACTTCTTGTACTTTGCCAAACATTTCACTTGATGAAGCCTGATAGAAACGGGTATTTCTAAGTCCCAACCTGTGCAACGCTTCTAGAATCCTAACAGTACCAAGAGCATCAATATCACCAGAATACTCCGGTATGTCAAATGACACTCTAACATGGCTTTGGGCTGCAAGATTGTATATTTCATCCGGTTTGATGGTGGATAAAGTACTATACAAAAAACCTGCATCACTCAAATCTCCATATAATAGTTGAAGTTTTACATTCTTCTGGTGTGGATCTTGATATATATGATCTATTCGATGTGTATTAAAAGTACTTGCTCGCCTAATTACACCATATACTTCATAACCTTTAGAAAGTAGCAGCTCTGCCAGGTAGCTACCATCTTGGCCTGTGATTCCAGTAATCAAAGCTTTTTTGGTCATTAAATCTCCAGTCTATTTTTTTATACGACTTGTACATTATATCAGTGAGCATAGTTTATAGTGTAGATATGGTAAAGATTGTGATTGATGCAAGGGAAAGTGGTACTAGTACCGGTAGGTATATTGATAAGTTGGTTGAAAACTTGCATGCCCTAAAGACTGATGATGAATTTGTTATTCTCACCAAAAAGCATCGCCTTGAAGCAATTAACAAAATGGCGCCAAATTTTGAAGTCGTAGAGTCTAACTACAAAGAATTTACTTTTTCCGAACAGTTCCGTTTTGTCTGGCAACTCTACGGCATAAAAAATGACTTGGTACACTTTGGTATGACCCAACAGCCAATCCTTTACTTTGGCAACTGCATCACAACCATCCATGATTTAACTACCGCCAGGTTCACAAATCCGGCTCGCAATAGAGCAGTCTTTAAATTCAAACAAATGGTTTATAAATTAGTGATAAAAAGGGTAGCTAAAAAGTCCAAATTAATCATTACCGCCAGCCAGTACGTCAAAGACGATATTGTTAGCTTTACAGGTGTTGCACCAAGTAAAATTAAAGTTATTTACGAAGCCGCCGACAAAATCACTGACAAATCAGTTCCTATCTCCCAACTACTATCTACTAGCTACCTCCTATACGTGGGTCGCCCCCAGCCTCATAAAAACCTTTGGCGGCTGGTTGAAGCTTATGACATAGCCCGCCGGTCCTATCCAGACCTAAAGTTAGTCCTAGCCGGCAAACATGACGTGTTGTATGAGAAGCTTAAACAAAAAGTAGCTAAAAAGGGAATTAAAGGAGTAGTTTTTACCGGTTTTGTATCTGAGGGCCAGCTACGTTGGTTATATGAAAACTGTGCGGGCTATGTTTTCCCATCACTCAGCGAAGGTTTTGGTCTGCCAGGGCTAGAAGCCATGGTACACGGTGCACCGGTGATAAGTAGCAACGCCACCTGTCTGCCAGAAATTTACGGCCAAGCTGCACACTACTTTGACCCATTGGACACAGACGATATGGCCAGCAAAATTAGTGAAATTTTAGACAACGAAAAAATGCGAAAGACCTTAGTTGAAAAAGGCTACAAACAAGCCAGTAAATACTCATGGGCAAAAATGGCCAAAGAGACAGAGCTTGTTTACAAACAAGCTCTGAAGAATTAAAGAATAGAGAATTGAGAATAGATACTTAACTAGTCAAGTATTTATGCTTTAAGGGTTGTTACTGTATCTATAAATATAGGCTACAATTGCATGATCATAGCTAGCTTTGAGTTCTTCAATATATACTTTAGTGAAAGTCACTAACACACCCCTTTTTGTGACTAGCCACATTAACCAAATCAAAACACTAGTTAGTGCTAAGTTATTTAGAAAATTTCTCTGAACGGGCAACGCTGCAAGCAATGGAATTGCAAATGCTTGAGCCACAAATATCCATAAAGTATTTTGGCCCATTGTAATAACAAATTTGCCAGTTTTGCCCAGTAAAAATCCTTTGTGACTTTGATACAAAACATATAATCCCATAACAGCGAGCAACGCTATTAACGGCCTTAGAACGCCGGAACGGGAATTCATAAATAAACTATCGATGGTTGGTTTTATTTCAAGCAGGCTTTGATAGCCAGACTGTAGTTTTAGAGGTAACCACCCGCCGGCGGCTAAACTTGCTATGCGTGGATATAAAATGTTGTTATTTTCGAACAAGATACAGACAGCCAGCGTTGCTCCAGATACAGCAAGGATTGTCGTCTTCGGAATATTTTTAAGACGTACCATCGCGACTTGGTAGGTTTTCAATACCGGGAGCCTGAATTTAGCCATCAAAATACCCATCGTAAAGTATATTTGCCACATCGCTAAGTCATAATATGCACCGAACGCAAGAGGATTTACAATGCTGGCTGTATAAATTCCAGCTGAGATTATTGGCACGCAAAACCAGAATCTATTTCGTGTTAGATACAGAACAAAGGGAGCGAATAACAAAAAGACAGCATACAGGCGTAGGAATGAAGCCCAGCCAATACTATAAGAATAGTTAACAATACTCCAAAGAAGACTAAAGCCCGAATTACTAGGTAAAACCCCGTCTACGTTGTTGGGGAGACTATGCGAGACCAGCATCAGTGCCAGCAATAATGAAGTTACAACCACGACTAGGTTCACAACATAGATTTGTGCTGCCCTGCGCCAAGTCTTGAGTAGGACGCCTTTGAAGTCCTTGTCGATTTTCTTAGACCTGACAATCCCGAAAGTTAAGCCGCTAATAATTAGGATTATCTCTGCAGCACCCGTCCACCAGCGCCCGGCTCCAGCTAAGTAGGCATAGGGCATTGAAAAAATCATGGCATGGTTAATCACAATAGCCAGGATACAAATACCCCTGAAGTAATCTAGTGCTAGGACTCTTTCTTTTGTATGTTTCATATTAGAGACTATGCCTTTGATTTTAGCATAACCATATAGCCACCCAATCTGAAAGCAGCTTGAAAGGCATTAAGCACATTCAGGTTTTACAAGAGTCAGGTTTAGTTTTTGGTAGTTTTTGCTTTTGCAGTTTTTGATTCTGCTGGTTCTGGTTCTTCTTCTTTAGTCTTTGGGCTTTCCTGCTTCATCTCCCCGGGTTTTAGCACAATATGGCGTTCCCTGCCCTCTCCGACTGATTCTGTTACTAGACCAAAGTCAGTGGCGGCCTGGTGGACAATGCGCCTGTCGGCAGCATTCATAGGCTGCAAGTTCTTCTCTTGGCCGCTTTCTTGTACTTCTTTAAACCACTCCTCGGCTGCTTTAGCCAGTCTTTCGGCACGATTGCGTTTGTAATCAGCCACATCAACGTTAACTCGGCTGTGGGCGTAGCCTTGGTTGCGCAGGGCTGTGCCAATAATAAACTGCAACGCTCTGGCAGTGTCGCCATGTGCGCCTATCAAAAAGCCGTTCATGTGAGTAGACGGAATGTTGAGTTCTATTACCTCGCCATCTTCAGTAGTTGCATAAACATCCGTATTTAGCCCAAAAAATGACAGTATGTCTTCTATATACTTCTTGGCATAAAAAATAGCTCCGTCTATGGTTGCTTTTTCTTCGTTAGATAAATCATTCATTTGCGCCTCCTGCCTTTGGCAGCAGTTTTGGTTTTGGGTTTTTTCTTAGCCTTAACCGCTTTGGCTGCAACCTCGTCTTGACCAACCGTTCTACGTGTAACTTTTAGCCCGCTTTTAGTTGTTGTGCTACCTTTCTTTTTATCAACGATGGCTTCCATTTCTTCTTCATCTTCTCTTAGAATCCACCACTGCTGTAAGTAAGCCACACTACTGCTCACTAGCCAATAAAGAGGCAGGGCGGCCGGAAAATTAAGTCCAAAGATAAACACAAAAATTGGAATGATGTAGAGAGTAAACCGCCCAACTGCGGCATTTACTTCTTGCTGTTCGGCGGTTTTGCCCTGTCCGGCTTCTTTTAGAATGCTCTTAAGGCTACGAGCGTCTTTGTCTTGGGGCATAAGTTGCTTGGTCTGGAAGAATTGGACCAAAGCACTCGACACCACCAGTAACATTGCCGGCCAGTAAATACCGGCGTCGCTAACAGCATGACGAGTGAGGTCTACAAAACCAAATAATGTTTCGTCGAATTTATGTATGTCTTTGGCAACCTCTTGCATCCAGGAAGTGTTGGCAACCCAGCTATAAGAAAAATTAACGATTTCATTAGGATCTTTGATGATGCGGTTGACTGCCGCGTAAAGTCCAATGATGATTGGCAACTGCAGTAGTAATACGCCAATGCTTGAAAAAGGACTGACACCCCTCTCTTTGTAAAGTTCCATCATCATGGTTTGTTCTTTACGTTTGTCCCCCTTGGCAGCGGCTTTGATCTTCTTCATTTCGGGCATTAGCGCCCGCATAGCTTTGGCGTTATGAAGCTGTTTTTTTACCAGCGGCCACATGGCCAAACGCACCAAAATGGTAAATATAATCAACGCCGCGCCAAAATTGTGGCCCGGCAAAATGGCATATAGAAATACCAGCATATTGAATATCGGCTGAACAATAAACGTATTTAGCATTCTTGTATTAAATTCCCTTTAGGCACTACTATACCACACCTGGCCTCTGTTCCTTGCCGTAAAAAAGTCTTTATTTATTTTGGCTGCTAGACAAGTTTAGTTGTTTTTGTAGTTGAAATAGTAGGTCGGACTGGCTGGCTGTGGCTACGGCCGGGCTAAAGACATTGATAATTATGTCCATTGGCGGCAAATTTTTTAACTCTGGCGTATTAAAACATGAATAAATTTTTCGTCTGATACGGTTGCGTACAACCGCGGACTTGGCCACTTTCTTACTTACGACTACTGCAACTCTATAGCTGCCTTCGTTTTTCTTAAGTACCCTTAAATTAAACAATGTCCCGCGAGTAGGCGTGCCATGGCGATAAACAGCATTTATGTTTTTACGGCCACGAAAACGATGAGTGCGTGAAATCATATTCTTAGCTTACAACTATTCACTTATAACCAATAACTGATAACCGTACATACTGGCGCATTATTGTAGAAACAGGTCACAAGTTACTAGTTGTTAGTTATCGGTTTTTAGTGAGTTAAGCGGGTGCGGCCTTTAGTGCGGCGACGCTGTAAAATGTTGCGTCCGGCTTTGTCTGACATACGTTTCATAAAACCATGTTCTTTGGAGCGCTGTCTCTTTTTGGGCTGGTAAGTTCTTTTAGGCATGATGACGATTATATCCCAACAGGGGTAATTAATCAATGCTCAAGTGGTTGGTAGATGGTAGATAGTTGTTAGTAGTTGGGAGTTGGTAGTTGGTAGTTGGTAGGTAGTTGGTTTGAATTCGTCAAATTGACGACACAAACCCACAGCTATTGGCGTCTTATCCACTTTTTGCACGGTTTTATCCACACTATTACTGATTGTCTGTGTATGTGTGCATAACTATTCAGATACGGCCCCATTTTTAGTTATCGTGTAGTGTTTTTTGCGTCTAGCTGTGGAAAAAGTGTCTGGTTTTATCTATAGTTGTTAGTACCTAGTAAATAAAAACTGGTGGGCAAAAACACCGGGGAGTTGATAAAGAGTTACTTATGCAAGACACCGCGCTGTGGCAGGCCGTTTTGGGAGAAATAGAACTTAGCGTATCGCGCGGCAACTTTTTGACTTGGTTTAAAAACACTCAAATACTACGCCACAAAGATGGGGTTTTGGTTGTTGGAGTGCCTAATATTTTTGTTAAAAACCAACTAGAAAAAAAGTTTAATGATCTTGTAGTTGATGTGCTGGCCAAAAACGGTGTCAAACCGGACAGAGTTGAATATAAGATACACACAGGGATAGCCCCGGAAAGAGCCGCCGACAACTACTCCACTGTTTTGCAAAACCCTCAACGGCCGGGCGCCAAACCAAAACCAAAGATTGCTAACGTTACCCACTCCTACCGGCAGGGGTTGAATGAAAAATATACATTTGAGAACTTTGTGGTTGGGGCCGGTAACGAACTCGCCTACGCAGCCTGCCAGGCTATCGCTGGCAAGCCGGGCACAAAATACAACCCCCTCTTTATATACGGCGGTGTTGGAATAGGCAAAACTCACCTTATTCAGGCTGTTGGCAATGCCATTTTGTCCGAAAAACCTTCTGCGACTATTGTTTATGCTTCCACCGAACAGTTTGTCCAAGAATTTGTAGATGCGCTGCGGTTTAAGAAAAATACATCTGACTTTGCTGACTTTTATAGGAGCGCTGATGTACTGATAGTTGACGATGTTCAGTTTTTGGCTGGCAAAGAAAGAGTGCAAGAAGAATTCTTCCATACTTTCAACGCTCTTCACCAAGCCAACAAACAAATAATAATGAGTAGTGACAAGTCCCCCAAAGATATTCCTACTCTTGAAGACCGCCTTAAAAGCCGTTTTGCCTGGGGGATGACCATAGACATGCAAACGCCGGACTTCGAAACCCGTTGTGCAATTTTGCAAGCCAAAGCAGCCAGCCAAGGAGTTGAGCTGTCCCAGCCAGTGGCCGAATTTTTAGCCACTCGAGTGCAAAACAACATCAGAGAATTAGAGGGCACCCTCAACCAAGTTCTGGCGTGGTGTGAAATGCGCGGGATAGAACCCAACGTGGCTGCTATTTCTACTATGTTTGAATCAAGTAAAACCCGCCCCAGACATTTGAGCGCCAGAGTAATTATTGAAAAGACAGCCAAACATTTTTCTATAGGAATGGAAGACATTTTGGGCCCAAAGCGAGACAAAGACATTGTAGTGCCACGGCAAATAGCTATGTATATGCTACGAAGCGAACTACACCTAAGTTTTCCAAAGATTGCTCACGAACTTGGACGCAAAGACCACACCACCGCCATTCATTCTATCGACAAGATAGAAAAAGAAATGAGTTATGAAGGGGCTATAAAACAAAACGTCCAAGAGTTGAAGGAAAAGTTATATGCCTAAAGAAAGCATAAAGCTAAGAGCTAAGAGCTTAAAGCCAGCTAAATTCTTTATTCTTTATTCTTTATTCTTTTGGTTGGATTGTGGAAAGGCTGTTAATAAGTTTGGTAAAAGACTTGTAGAAGTGCTTGGTTTTTACTCACTATACACAGGCCTGCCTAAATACTTAACTAGTCAAGTATTTTTATGCGCTGGTTGTACTACCATTTATACCCCCAACATAAATAAATATGAACATCCCTTTATGTGTAGTTTTAATCAGTTATTTTATTACTTATACACTTTATCCCCTGCCCCTATTAATACTAATAAATATATAAAGGATATATAAATGAAACCATTTAACAATGTTCAACTAGATCAATGCTCAAAGTTCAATGAATCTAACAACAGTCAATGCAGTAATGTATTAAATAATTTAATCATTGATCATTCATTGAAACTTGATACTTGCCAATTGAGTATTAAACATATTAAAGGAGGGGTTTTATGAAACTTCAGGTAACACAAGAAAATCTTAACAGAGCCCTAGGTACAGTCGGTAGAGTCGCTTCAACTAGAGGCACTCTGCCGATACTTTCTAATGTTTTACTCAAGACTACAGACAATAGACTAAGTGTAGCCGGGACTAACTTAGATATTGCTATCACCCACCAAATTGGAGCCAAAATAGAGACCAATGGATCAATCACAGTGCCTGCAAGGCTAATGCAGGAATTTATTGGGAGTTTGCCATCCGGTACTCTTAATTTAGAACTTGAAGACCACAAACTTCATATTTCTATGGAGAGGTATAAATCAACAATTAATGGTATCTCAGCCGAAGAATTTCCGGTGATGCCTTCTATTAGTAATGGTGCTGTTTGGAAAATGCCGGCAGTGGAATTTAAAAAAGCATTATCGCAAGTTGTTTTTGCGGCCAGCAGTGATGATGCCAGACCGGTGTTGTGTGGCGTTAATTTTTATTCGGCTACGGGCGGTGCAGTAGCTGTAGCCACTGACAGTTACAGACTGGCAGAAAAAAAGCTAGGTAAGAATAAAAGCGGTATGGGGTTTTTGGTGCCGGCCGGTGCGGTGGCAGACCTTTTGAGAATTATTAGTGACGAAGACAAAGAAGTTGGAGTAGTCCATGACGACCAACAAGTTCAGTTTAGTGTAGATGATGTAACTATGGTGGCTAGGCTGGTGGAAGGTAACTACCCTGACTATAAAAAACTTATCCCAACCAAATTTGCCACGGTTGCCCAGCTGTCTAAAAAAGATTTTACTAACATTGCCAAAGTCTCCAGCTTGTTTGCCAGAGAAAGCGCCGGTAGTATAACTATCAAAGCCGACAAAGGAGCCGGCAACCTAAGCATTAAAGCAATTGCTTCTCAACTCGGCGAGAATGTGGCGGAGGCTAAGGCAGAAGTGGCCGGCGGTGGCGAAGTTACCCTTAATTCACGTTATTTAATTGAGGCTTTAAATGTTTTTGAAGGTGACGACATTGAATTTTGCTTTAATGGCAAATTAGAACCCTGCATACTTAGAAGTCCGACAGAGCCTAATTATTTGCACCTTATTATGCCTTTACGTTCGTAAAGGCAATTTACCATTTACCAATTTACAATTTACAATAATTTAACATTTACCAATTAGCATTTTCAAAACAAGTGCTTTTAGCTTTTTGCTTTAAGCTTTAAGCTAGACAATATGATTACTTCCCTGCGGTTGCAAAACTTTCGCTCATACAAAGATGATAGTTTTGAGTTTGACCCGGGAGTCAATATTGTTGTTGGGCCCAATGGTAGCGGTAAAACTAACTTGCTTGAAGCTGTGTTGGTGTTGTGCGGCAACAAATCTTTTCGTAGTAGGGATATCAACCTAATTAATGAAAAAAGCGAATGGGCCAGGCTAGAAGGTAATTTTGAAAACCTAGAGAGAGTCTTAAAAATAACAAAAACAAATGAAGTTGCTCGCAAGGAATACATAATAAATGGCAAAGAACATAAAAGGCTTAACTTTACCCAAACCATTCCGGTAGTTGTGTTTGAACCAAACCACTTACAAATAATTGCTCGTGGCCCGGATGTACGGCGAGAATACTTTGATGATTTGCTGGTGCGCACCCAGCCAGCCTATAAACAGTTTTTGAACAACTACAACAGAGCGCTGGCTCAGCGAAACAGTTTGCTTAAGAAAAAGCAACTTAATTCAGATGTAATCTTTGTTTGGGATATTCGACTAAGTGAGTTGGGAGAAAAAGTAGCAATAGCCCGCCAGCAACTGCTAGAGCAACTGTCGGACCAGCTGCCTCAGGTGTATAACAAAATTTCTGGCAAGAAAGTTGAAATAGCCGTACGGTATTGCCCAGCATTTGCGCCAACGTCTTATGGCAGTAAAATGCTGGCTCGTTTACAGCAAACTCATCAGCAAGACACAGAAAGAGGTTTTACCGGTTGTGGGCCACACCGAGAGGATATTGAATTTATATTTGAAGGCCGACCGGCACTCAATGTTGCCTCAAGAGGCGAAAACAGGTCAATAATGTTGGCTCTAAAAATCTTAGAGTTTGAAATGGTTAAAAAAGCCCGTGGCAGCCAGCCAATTTTGTTGCTAGATGATGTCTTCTCAGAATTAGATGGTGCTCGGCGGCGAGCCTTAGTGGATTATTTAAAGGGCCATCAAACAATAATTACCACCACCGAAGCCGACGCTGTGCTGGAGTACTTCACCGAAAAATCCAGCCTTATCCCGCTAAGTGTCAAAGAATAAAATATTATCCAGAGACTAAGTAACCAGTTTTCTGATATAGCCTCAAATTATATCTTCTGGCCATCAAGTGCATAGCTACGATAATGACCGTTGGAGAAGGTTAGTGTATGGGTAGTAGTTTCTCCATTGGCCATAATAAATTGCACCTGTAGAGTGAAGGTACTAATATACGTTTTTTTATCAGTTATAACGTTGCTTTTGTCTCTAGTGGCGCTAACACAGACTACTTTTTCGCCAGACTGCGCCTTGGCGTTATTATTGCTGATCTCGGCTGTTAACGATTGCTCCAGGCCGTCTAGTGTGGTTGCGTCAATCTGCCAGCCATCTGGGTTAAATGAACCATTGAAACCAATGTAACCCGGTACGTTGCCGCCGCTATAACCACACATACTTTCCAAGTTTTGTTGAATTTGGGATAATTTTTGCCCAGTAAGTTCAGCCTGGGTTGACAAGGGGATACCAAGTTCCAATAAGTCGATTGGGCTAAAGGAGCTGCCGTTTGCTATCTGTGTCATCGACCCGTCCTTATTTACTTTAAAAATAGTCACAATGCCAGATTTCGCCTGACCGTTTGAGGACGGGCTGCTAACCGAAGCCATGGCAAAGCCTCCGGCTACTTTTAGGCTGTTGACCTTAGCATCAGGTATTACCTTTTTTGCTGCTGCTGTTGCACTTTTTGTGTAATTGTCTTGCCCCCCGTTCAATAGGAATATCACAACAGCAATCAACACGATCGCACAAGCAAGCAATACTGCTGTTACAAGCAACCTTTTTTTACCATATTCGTTATGGTCGTATGAAGGGCTACTTACCTGATTATTGTTTTCCATGCTATATTCCCCCTCCTATTTAGTGGCCCTATATACAGCATCCCAGGGATAATTACTGTATGCCCCTACAGAAATTTCTTTCCCATTTTGATCACCGAATGCTAGATTGCCATATGCAGAATGAGCAGCGACCATCTGTCCGTCCCCAATATAAATAGCAGTGTGGTTTTGAATGTTTAATAGTATATCACCAGGCTGAAGACCTGCTCCAGATGGCAGGGTTATGGACGAGGTAACATTTGTAAATCCTGCTTTTTCAAGGTACCCCGCCTCTGTGGATGTATTGAAGTTTGGATTTGTGTCAAAGTAACCGGCCTCGGTTAAAGCCGCAGAAACAAGAGATGAACAGTCGAAATTTCCACAACTATCAGTACAATTTGGGTCCGTATTCCAATTTACCCATCCGGTTGCTCTAGTCGACCCTAGGTCATAGCCATAGCCATCATTTTTTGCAATCATTACAGCCCAGTTAATAGCTTTTGTTATACCTTCTCCTGCTACGGCACCTGGCGTGCAACTTGTACTATCTAGTATGGTAGTGCCGCCCTGAAAAGGATCTCCACCCATAGTCTTAATGTTCTGCATTGCGTTTTCTAATGGTGCGCCATAATTCTGTACCTTGTTGTATTCCTCTTTTAGGCCATTTGGATAATAGACCTCCCAAGTCGCTGCCGCTGTGGCCGGGATGTAAGCCCTGCCAATTGTACCTGACGGCATATTTTGAAAATCGGCATTGCCTGCAGCCTGGACATCTTGTGGTACGAAGTAAACTGGATTACCAGCATCATACCATGAAGGTTTGCTAGTCATTATTTTAGACTGATCAGCCAAATATTCTGCGTCTCTTTTTGCATTAGCCACGCCACCGCCTGCAACATCGTCCCCGAAGTGGTTGATAAAACCACCTGCACCACCACCTTCGCTAACAGTATAGGCGTAGAAGAATACAGGCGAAACTCCGGCTGCCTTGACTACGGAAGTAATCTGACCGATATTGTTAGTCGTGAGCCCATACTTGCCTATTGTTGGGGTGCGAGTGCTGAGGAACCATTTTTCTACTGTGCTGTCGGATATATTCCAAGTTGATGTAATCGGTTGTCTCGCAAAAGCCTTTAGTTGATCAAGAGTAAAAGATCCTCCAGAAGTACCGGTGCCCATAGGTGAGGTAGATGAAGTGGGAGCGCAGGCAGATGAAAGTGCACCGTCTTCTTCTGTGTTGAAATAGCGGGCGCCAGATATGATGCTATCTTTTTGGGCTTGAGTTAGCGCACTTGCTGTAGAACCTAAATAACAAAATATTATCAAAAATACTAAAACTTGAGACAGCATGGACCATGAAAATAACTTATGTAGTCTAATGGGTATATTTAACATGGCTGACCTGCGTTAGGGCCTCCCACCCACCTTCTACCGTTAGGAAACTCTGTGCATACGCCAGTATTTGTGCCACCTCCAGTATTTGCTGGCGGTGATGAGGTGGGGCTAGCGCCACTGCCACAATTTGCGTAGCAAAGGAATAAAGTATTACCGCTCAGTGGAGGGTTTCGGTACTGTACTTTGATGCATAGTTTAGGACCGGCGCAGGCAGCTTCGCCATTTTCACCCTGGTCGCGACAACCATCACTACAACCGTCAAGAGCCATGTATTGTTTACCGGGAGTAGAGGGAAACGCACCGGCTGGTTTTGGGTAGTCAGGGCAAGTAAGGTTTTGGGCGGCACCCTCAATAAGTGCACGGAACTGTGCCGGTGGAGTGCCTGGGCTTGGGTCGCCAGCTGTTGAGCTGCAATCAACCGGTCCGCCACCCCCCCCAGCTGTTGCCGGTGTGGCGGGAGGGAATCCAGCACGGGTGCATGACTCAACATCGTCTTCTTCAAAGCAAGAAATCGCATCCATTGTGGTTGTATCAAAAATAAAGAACCTAATTTTTAACCAGTCAGAACTAGTGTCATCACAGCCCAAATTTTCATAGCGGTCTGTATTAGAAGCGTCTTTATTGTAAGGGTTAGGTGCGTTTTCTACACCTTCAACATGCTCTATACCAAGTGCATTTACAGTTACACCCGTTGCAGGGTTTGTTATAGGCGATTCCACAAAATTCACACCAAAACACTTAGAGGCTTTGACTTTTAAGGTTGGATTGTTTTTTAATATTGCAGCAGCAGCTTTGGCGTTTTCAAAAGGGTTTTGTACGGCTGGGTTGTCCATGTCACCGACACTAAAGCCGTATTGGGGGAATCCATAATCATATACTCCGTATGACTGGGCATGCGCAGTAGCGCCAAAATAATTCGGAATGTTGGCAAACATATTTCCTATATTGAAGAAACTGGCTGACATTTTGGCAAATGTTTGTGAAATTGAAGAGGGCTGATGGACTATCATTTTAGCTAGTGTAGATCTCGGTGGTCGCCGTATCATTAAAAAAAAAAAAGGGGGG
>CAYNSQ010000010.1:3897-20391 GCA_964400155.1 uncultured Candidatus Saccharibacteria bacterium | reverse complement strand
TGAAGCTACTATCTAAAGTACTGCCGTCTTTTTTGGTGTAGTCAACTTCCGTACCAACCACATAACTATCAACCTCATTCATAAGTGGTAGCTGTTCGTCTTGCCATAAAGCAGCCATATGACCGTCTTTTTCAATCGCCAGTACAGCCGGATAACGAACTACGTCATACAATTTAGCCATTTCCCAACCGTCTTTGGTGTCTAGACTTAATAGTTCAATCTTTCTGTCGGGATGTCGCCTATCGTATTCGTGGGCATACTCCTCTACTATACCAACGTGGTCAGACTTTGGATGGTACAAAATAACAATTCGCATAGCTATAGCTTAAAGCCAAAAGCTAAATGCTCAAAGCCAAATTAGCTGCAACCAGTAGTACTTCCGCAGCTGGTGCAGACGTAGCAGCTACCTGCCCTTTGGGTCTGGTTACCGCAGTTATAGCAAAGCGGGGCGTCGTTATTATGTGACTTGGAGTCTTTAGACTCGGCTGTGCTGGCAGTAACAGTGTGAGCAATATTTTCTGCCTTCATGTCAGCAGAAGATGCTTTTGCAATCTCCGAATTAACTTCCATTTCCTCTGGTTCTATGTCAATGTCTACCGAGTCGGTGGCAATTTCTGTCATTTGGTTAGACAGTTCTGGTGTTTCGTTGCCAACCATAAGCAGGCTGGTTTGGTCGTCAGTTGGTATGTCGTCTATGCTGGCTAGACCTACTTCTAATTGGTCGTCAAAACTCAAGTATGTTTTGCCAAGTCGTTTGAAAATGTAGTCAATGATGCTACTGGCGGTTCGAATCTCTGGGTCGTCAGTGATGCCAGCCGGTGCAAAACTAGTGTGAGTGAAATTACGGACGTAATTTTTGAGCGGCACCCCAAATTGCAAACCATAGCTGACTGATACACCAAAAGCATCCATTACTCCACGAAGTGTAGAACCCATCTTGGCGCTACTTATGAATAGTTCTCCCGGGCGACCGTCGTCATATTCACCAACAATGGCGTATCCGCGGCTACCGGCTATGGTAAATTTGAATATTTTGGAATTACGAATGCGTGGCAGTTCTTGGCGCACGGCGCCTTTGACTATGTAGTCTTCAACTGAAGCTGTAGCTGGTGTGGTTGCAATTGGTTGTGACGATTCTGGTGCGACTGACGAACCTTCCTTTTTAGCCATAGACAGTGGCTGGGCAACTTTACAGTTGTCTCGGTAAATTGCCACCGCCTTTAGCCCCATTTTCCAGGCGTCAATGTGCAGTTGTTCTATGTCTTCAACGGTTGCTTCTTCTGGCATATTAACCGTCTTTGAAATCGCCCCGGAAATGAATGGCTGAACGGCTGCCATCATTTTGACATGGCCAAGGTAGTGAATTGGGTTGTCGCCCATACTGCAAGCAAATACGGCTTTGTGTTCTTCTTTTAACCCGGGTGCACCAATAATAGTCTTTTCTACGTCTATATAGGCTACGATGTCTTCGATTTGGCCTCGGTTGTAGCCGAGTGCTTCTAGGGCTCGTGGCACTGTTTGGTTGACTATGCTCATGGTACCGCCACCGACTAACTTTTTAACTTTAACCAAACCAAGGTCCGGTTCAATACCGGTAGTGTCACAATCCATCATCAGACCAATAGTACCGGTTGGCGCCAGAACTGAGGCCTGAGAGTTACGGACACCAAAACGCTGACCCAGTTCTACTGCTTCGTCCCAGGAAGATGCTGCTGCTTGCAACAGCTCTTCGCTGACCAAACTTGCATCAATCTTACTGACTTCGTCTCTATGCATTTTAAGCACTTTGTTCATAGCATCTTGGTCTTTGTTGTAACCGGCAAATGGCCCAACACGCTGGGCTAGTCTGGCGCTGGTTGCGTAAGCATGACCTGTCATTAATGCGGTTATGGCAGCTGCTTGCGCCCGGCCCTCATCTGAATCATATGGCAAACCTTGAGCCATCAGTAGCGCACCTAAATTGGCATAACCAAGACCAAGTTCGCGGTAGGCTCGGGCGTTTTTACCTATGCTTTTAGTTGGGTATTCGGAATAACCAACCAAAATTTCTTGGGCTGTAAAGACCAACTCAACCGTGTGTCGAAAAGCCTCAATGTCAAAACTGCCGTCTTCATTAAGATATTTAAGTAAATTAATGCTAGCTAGGTTACAAGCCGAATTATCGAGATGCATATATTCACTGCAAGGGTTAGATGCGTTAATTCGCCCGGCATTGGGTGCTGTGTGCCATTTATTTATAGTGGTGTCGTACTGCATGCCAGGGTCGGCGCATTCCCAGGCTGCTTCAGAAAATTGTCGCATCAAATCGCGTGCCCTAACTGTTTTAACAACCCGTCCGTCGCGCACTGCTCGCAAATTCCAATCAGCGTCATCTTCTACCGCTTGCATAAATTCATCCGTTACGCGGACTGAGTTGTTAGCATTTTGATACTGTACCGAGTAGCTATCCTTACCATCAAGACTCATATCAAAACCGGCTGATTCTAACACCCGGGCTTTGCGTTCTTCACGTGCTTTGCACCAAATAAATTCCTCAACATCAGGATGGTCTACGTTTAGTATCACCATCTTGGCCGCCCGGCGAGTCTTGCCGCCGCTTTTAATAGCACCGGCTGATGCATCAGCCCCGCGCATAAAACTCAAAGGACCGCTAGCCGTGCCACCGCTACTGGATAGTGCTTCGACACTGCTTCTTATAACACTCAAATTAACACCCGAGCCACTGCCGCCTTTAAAAATCATACCTTCTTCGGCGTACCAATTAAGAATTGATTCCATGGTGTCTTCAATTCCCAAAATAAAGCAAGCGCTGGCTTGTTGTGCCCGGTTTTTAGCACCAATATTAAACCAAACAGGCGAATTAAAAGCAGCCCGTTGGCTGGCTAGAACAAATTTAAGTTCTTCACGAAAGTCTTCGGCTTCTGTATCTGAATTGAAATAACCTTCTTGCTTACCGGCTCGAGTGACAGTGTCAACCACGCGGTCAATAAGTTGTTTGAAAGAGTTTTCTCGCTCGGTTGTACCGGGAGTACCTGTAAAATATTTTTGAGCAACAATATTAAGAGCGTTGAGACTCATACCAGAAGGCACTTCTACGGCTTTTTGTTCGAACACGGCTTTGCCGGTTGCCGGATTGCTAATTATTGAATCCCGCTTGACCCATTTTAGGGCGTCATAACCCTTTGTTCCTGGTTTTGTGAAGAGTCTTCGAACCCGTAGTTTGGTGGCTGTAGCCATATCTTTTTACCCTCTCTTTATTTAGCTTTAAGCTTCAAGCTTTTTGCTCTTTAGCTTTGTTTTTTTAATGTTTTTATCTTCCGAGCCTCCCACACGCTCTACTTCTCTCTTTAAGGAAAGCGTGTTTTTTTGTTTGCTCCCTTAGACAATTCTCATGATAAACCACGAGCAGCGTCTAACGCAACAAGCAAATCGAGCAAATAGCTGAAAGCTGCCAGCAGATAGCAAATATACGCTTAAGGCTTCAAGCTTTTTGCTTTTAGCTTTTAGCTTGTTTTTGGCGGATTTTTGACAGTTCGCGCTCAAAACTAGCAATGTCTTTAAACTGTCTATAAACACTGGCAAAACGTACATAAGCAACTTCGTTAAGTTTTGGCAGTTCAGCCATGACAAGTTCGCCAATGTCTTTACTAGATATTTCTGGTTCACCTTTGCCGTAGAGTTCTCTTTCTAGTCCGGCAACAAAACTTTCGAGCTGCAAGTTAGTAACAGTTGTTTTTTCGGCTGCTTGTGAAAGACCGGCTAGTAGTTTTTCTCGGCTAAAAGCCTGGCGTGTTCCGTCCCTTTTAACAACGCTAAGGGGTGGTCTTTCGATGCGCTCATAAGTTGTAAAACGATATTCACATTTCAGGCATTGGCGGCGGCGGCGCACGGCTTCACCATCGGCCACATCACGCGACTCTATTACCTTACTATCACAACTGCCACAGTTTCCGCATTTCATCTGTTACTTATCTTACCATTTAAGTTAATTAATGTTCAGTCCGCTATATATAGTGGGCGTACCAAGTATGGTAACTCCACAGCTAGCGTTAGCGCAAGCACTTTGTTGTAGTAAAAAACACATGGGTTTGGCCCCTGTAAGACTATTTTCTTAACTTCTTAAAACGACTGGTTTTTGGTTTGTCGTCCTCATCCTCATCTTCTTCGTCTTCATCATCATCAACAATTTCTAAGTTATCGTCATCGTCGTGACTTTCGTCTTTGTCTGGTTCTTCATGGTCTTCTTCTTCATCTTCGTCACTACTCTTACGGCGCAAACGGCGCAGGAATGATGGTTTGTCTAGTTCGTCTTCGTCTTCAACTTCTTCTTTCTTTTCTTCTTCTTCGTCGTCAGTACCAGCCATTGCCCAGATATTGCCGGTGGTTTCAGCATGGAAGTCATCTGCAGCAGCTTCAGCTGGTTCTGCCAGGTCCATATCTATGTCTTTCATAGACTGTTCATCAACTTGTGTAGGTACTCGCGCTGGGGCATCCTCATGATCCCGCATTAATTCTGCACGACGACTGTCACGACGTGCAAAATAGCTGTCATCAAAACCAGTTGCTACAACAGTTACAATTATTTCTCCTTCGACATCAGGGTTGATTGTGGCTCCAAAAATAATGTTAGCTTCGTTATCGGCAGCGGCTGTAATGGTTTCGGCAACAGTGTTAATCTCATGCATGCTCATGTCGTGTCCCCCAATAACGTTGAACAAAATGCCTCTGGCTCCGTCAATAGATATATCTAGAAGTGGCGAACTAATTGCTTGCTGGGCAGCCTCAATGGCACGGTTTTCACCGCTAGCTCTACCTATGCCCATAAGGGCATTACCGGCATTTTGCATAACGCTTTTTACATCTGCAAAGTCTAAGTTGATAAGTCCATGGACTGTAATAAGATCTGAAATACCTTGTACGCCTTGGCGCAAGACTTCGTCAGCAACTTTAAAGGCTTCCAGAAGAGGTGTTTTGCGGTCAATTGTAGTTAGCAGTTTGTCATTAGGAATAGTAATGAGTGTATCCACATTTTTTGCCAGCATTTCTATGGCTGTCTCGGCATTTCGGCGCCGCTTTTCACCTTCAAAAGCAAATGGTCGGGTGGCAAAACCAACAACTAGCGCTCCGGACTCGCGAGCAACCGAGGCAACCACATGACCGGCACCACTACCGGTACCACCACCTGCACCAATAGTAACAAAGACCATGTCGGCACCCTTTATAGCATCAGCTATTTCACTACGTGATTCTTCGGCTGCTTTTTGACCAACTGCCGGGTCGGCACCGGCACCAAGTCCTCGTGTTTCATCTTTTCCAATGTGAACTTTTTGCTTGGCTTTGCTGTGATGAAGTGCCTGAGCGTCAGTGTTAATCGACACAAAATCAACGCCGCTAACACCGGCTTCAATCATTCTATTCACCGCTGCCCCACCGGCTCCACCAACACCTACTACTTTAATGCGTGCGAATGTCTCAATAGCCGGTTCTACTTGTGGCATTATTCATATCTCCCAAAGATTAATTTTCGTACTCTTTAATTATAGAAAGATTGTCTGTTGAATGCAATTAGTATTCACACCAAAAAGTCTGCCAGCAAACATGCACATAAAATTGTTCACAGACTTTTTGAATGCACAATGTTCAACGAGTTCAGCGAGATCAATGAATGTAGCAGTACTTTAATCATTTAATGCATTAATAAAATTAACTATTCATTAACCACGTTGATATTTGATCTCGTTGAAAATTAGCGTCGTTTGACGCGTTTTAACAGACTAGAAATTGTGGTGTTGACTTGGTCAATCAGACCTGGTCCGCTGGCTTCAAATTGACCGGCATGCACCGTTGGACCAAGTAACATATCAAGTAGCATCAGCCCAACTACCGGAGCGTAAATTTGTTCATCCAGACCATCCACTACTTTTGGAATATGACCCCAACCACCAACTCGGGCCGGCAGGCCCATAACGTCTTTGGTCAAATCAACTAGGCCTGGCAGTTTGGCGCTGCCACCAACCAGCACTATTCCACCGGGCAATTTGCGACTGCGGTGAATTCTCTTTAATTCTTTATCAACATACTCTAGTATTTCTTCTACTCTGGCTTCAACAATTACCCTTAACATGTCTCTTTCAAAGCGCAGTGTTTCGCCTTTATGGACAAAACTAACTTCGCCTTTGCCGCTTGGGGCCAGACTAGCGTGTTTTAACTTGACCATCTCAGCCACGTCCAAATCAGTTTTTAGACCAATGGCTAAGTCGTTAGTAATGTGGTTGCCCCCCATAGGTATAACTGCAATGTGTTCTACTTCACCGTCTTCAATTACCACCAAGTTAGTTGTAGCTGCACCAATGTCAACCACGGCAACACCCGATTCTTTTTGTTTACGGTCTAGTGTTGCTTCGGCTGCCCCCAGACTGGTTACAGTCCGGTGCGACGGCGTCAACTCGGCTTTGGCAAGAACTGCCTCTAGGCTTTTCAATGCCGGTGTAGAGGCAACTAAAATATGAGTGTCCACTTCAAGACGCACACCATGCATGCCAACTGGGTCTTTTATATTGTCTTGACCATCTAGGCGATAATTCTTGGCAAAAACTTGAATGATGTCTTTGTTGGGTGGTAATTGTACAATAGTGGCCGCCTCCTCTACCCTGGCGCGGTCGTTATGGTCAATGATGCGATCGGGAGAGCTAATGGCAATTACACCCTTGGAATTCATTCCCTGTACATGGCTACCGTTAATATTGACCGTTGCTGTGCGGATTTGACGACCACTAATTCGTTCGGCTTCTTGGACTGCAGCAATTACAGCGTTGGTGACTTCTTCACTGTGCGCCACATTGCCTTTGCGCATACCGCTGTTGGGTGCCGAAGAAAAACCGATAATACTTGGGGTGCTGCCCTCGCCAGAAAGTTCGCCAACCACACACCTAACAGCTGTAGTGCCGATGTCCAAACCTACGAAATATTGAAATTTTTCTTCTTGAGGCATAAGTGCTTAATGTTTATTTTAATACTATTTAATATGAACACAATTATACCCCTTATGTTAGCCTGTTTGCAAATATCATTACACTAATGCTCGGTGTCTGATCCCGAGCATTAGCAGAATCGATTTAGTAATTTACGCCTTTATTTAGGCGGAATTGGCTAGGTCTTCACGGGCAGCGGCCGTAGCTAGACTGCCAGCCTCGGCCAGCACTTTCTGCAACTGCTCTAACTTTTCCTGGGCTTCTGCCAGAGTTTCTTGGGCTGCCTGCTGTGCCTCGTCCGGGGGTAAGTCATAAGAATTAATTGATGTTGGGGACTGATCGTACTTGGTCA
The DNA here is from genome assembly GCA_964400155.1 of uncultured Candidatus Saccharibacteria bacterium. Taxonomy (GTDB): domain Bacteria; phylum Patescibacteriota; class Saccharimonadia; order Saccharimonadales; family UBA10212; genus JAYTJL01. The sequence continues at coordinate 13,068 of CAYNSQ010000010.1, read as the reverse complement.
TAGTCGTATCTCCTTGCCATTCAATTGTTAATACTTATATTATACACCCTAAAAAATAATCTAAAGTGTGGTGAGGATTTCGGCTGAGTCCTCAGTTATTAGCACTGTGTGTTCGAAGTGAGCGCCTAGACTGCCGTCTTTCATTGTGACGGTTTTGCCGTCTTTACCGGTGACAACGTGCCAGTCGCCAAGCGAGGCCATTGGTTCTATACAAATAGTCATACCGGCTATCAGTGCCGGGCCGGTGCCAGCAACGCCGTAGTTAGGAATGTTGGGGTCTTCGTGGATTTCATAACCTATCCCGTGTCCTATTAACTGACGAATAACACCCAAATGATATTTTTTTTCTAGGACATCTTGGACGGCTTGGCTGATATCACCCACCCTGGTACCGTCGCCTTTTATAGCAGCTATACCGGCATCAAGTGAGCGTTTTGTGCCCTCAACTAGCCGACGCGCGTCGGCGCTAGCGTTGCCTACCAGGACTGTTGTAGCACCGTCCAAAATCAAACTTTTGTGACCAAAAGTCAGGTCTAATTTGACTACATCACCATCTTTGATTGGTTGGTCAGTTGGCACTCCATGGACAATGTCAGCATTAACTGAAATACACATAACATCTGGAAAACCATCATAGCCTAGTACCACTGTCTCTAATTTGTGCTGCTTCATAAGTTCTGCAGCTCGAGCTGAAATTTCTTTTGGTTTAACCCCAACAGCAGTCATTTTTACAAGCTCAGCAAGTATTTGAGCGTGCAGTCGGCCGCCAGCACGCATTATTGCTATTTCTTGAGGCGTCTTGGCTCTCATGTTTGATCCCTCAAAGACGCCAGAATGGACAAATGCGACAAATGCTCATTGCTCAATGAATGCTTAATGCTGAAATGCATTGAATGATTTAATTCATTAATGCATTGTCTTTTCATTGAACATTGACTCTTGAACATTGACACTTGGAGCAATTTCATTGCGACTTATATTCCTAAGGCTTTCTCAAGCTCTACTTCAATTTTTTCCGGCAAATCTTCAGAACTAACATCACGAACTTTTATTCCCTCGGCTGTTAGGTAGTTGATGATTGGCACTACTTGTTGGTCATATTCACGAAATCTCTCGGCTATAGCTTCTTCGTAGTCATCTGGCCGATGGCGAGAAAGCAGTCTCTTTTTGGCGACGTCTTTTGAAACTACCAAATGAAAAACAACATCTATCTTTAACTGGCCTTTTTTCATTTTGCTTACTAGCCACTCGGCTTGTTGTTTGGTGCGAGGGCTGCCGTCTAAAATAAACTGGTTTCCAGATGCACCTATTCTCTCAAACTCTTCCTCTAAGACTTTAATTGTCTGTTCATCGCTAATAATTTTACCCTGCAACATTTCTGCTTGTGTGGCGGCATCCATTTTTTGACGCAATAACTTACCGGTAGAAACCCATGGACAGTTAAGGTGAGCAGCTAGCAACTGGCCCATTGTTGATTTGCCGCTCCCGGCAAGACCCATGAATATGATCACGAAGAGCTCCTATGTTTCGTAATTTTACGTTTATCATTAGCCAAATTATTTACAATTAGCCGATTTACTAGAAATTTTGGAAAATGGAAATTGGAAATTAATTGGTAAGTGGAAAATGGTAAATGGTTAATTTCTAGGCTCCTAGTTTCTCTTTTACAAGTTTTGCTATGGTGGCACCGTCGGCTGAGGCACCTAATTGAGACTTGACGGCACCAATGACTTTACCCATATCGGCAGGAGCGCTAGCGCCCATCTCAGCAATCTTTGTATTCACCACCTCTGCAATCTTTGTTTCGTCTATCTGCTCTGGCAAGTAGGCATCAATGACGGCTTTTTCGGCAGACTCGGCATCGGCGCGGTCTTGCGCGCCGCCATTTTTATACATTTCAATAGCTTCGGCTCTTTTTTTGGATTCGCGGGCTAAAACTTTTTGAATATCTTCATCACTTAGCCCTTTGTCACGGACACCCTGAGAAATTTCTTCATTTAAAACTGCAGCCTTGATACCTTTAATCGTATCAGACTTAAGACGGTCGCCCGCTAATAAAGCGGCCTTGAGGTCGCTATTTAGTTTGTCTTTCAATTCCACAGCTTACTTACCTAGTTTAAGCTTTTTGACTTTATCAGCACGTCTGGCACGTCGAACAATTGCCTTGCGACGGCGCTCGCGTTTGCTGATTGGTTTTTCAAAAGTCTGCGTCATTTTGGCTTCTGCCAGTACACCTGACTGCTGGACTTTGCGAGAAAAACGGCGCAATAAATTTTCTACAGACTCTTTGGAGTCCTTACGTGTAACTTGTATCATCAAGAAACATCTTACACTAACAGAGGTAGATGTGCAAGGAATATATTATCCATTTACCATTTTCCATTTACCATATATTTACCATTAACCATTTTCCATTGTGAATGGATCACGGATAACGCATTGTGAATGGTGAATAGCGAACGGTGAATGGCTTATTTAGAGTTGTTGGCTTCTCTTTTGGGCGGTAGCTCGCTGACTCTTTAGGACAATGCTTTGAAGTTCTTTAAAGATGGGGAAATTTTTGTTGGTGTAATAAATTTTGGTGTTGCTCTGGCGTTCGCTTATTAAAAATCCGATTTTTTCTAGTCTTTTTAATTCACGTTGAATGTTGCCAGCATCTTCTTTTATAAGTTTGGCTAGACCGCGAACATGAGTCCGAAAGTCCGGATACTTAGCATAGACCACAATAATTTTGCGCCTCACCCTGGAAGTTATAAACGTATCAAGCATATTTTCTTGTCTCTCTCCCCTTAGTTAGCATAAGCACGTCATTGTTATTCAAACAACACTAAGTTTTAGTATAGAACACCATTTGTTGCTTTTGCAAGCAACAAACAATTCTCAATTTACAATTTTCAATTTTCTCGTTCGAGTCTGAGCCTGAGGGCTAATCCTTCAGAGTCGAAGACAATGAATTAACAATGATCAATGAACAATGATAAATAAATGCAAAATGTTAAATGATAAATGTAAACTGTACTTATGAGGTATTACGAGGTGTTTGTGGCTGATAGTCGGTTTAGAGCTGACAAAACCCTGACATACTGCCATGAAGAAGAACTGCCTGTGGGCGCTGTTGTGACTGTGCCGCTGCGGGCCAAAATGACGACTGCCTTTGTAGCCGGCAAGGTAAGCAAACCAAACTTCGATGTCAAATCTATTAAGAGTGTTTTGAGTAAATCATGCTTGCCAGGACATAGCCTAGAGCTGTCCAAATGGACAAGTGAATACTACGCTTGTTCTCTTGGCGAAGTGCTGCGACAGTTTGCCCCGGTCAAACCAAGTGTGAGGAAGCTAAAAGCTGAAAGTTTAAAACTTTTAGAGTTGCCCGTGCCCAAATTAGAATTGGATGCCAAATTAACTAAAGACCAACAGCAAGCCATCAAGACAATTTCCGCACAAAAAAAAGGTAGCGTTTTACTACACGGCGAAACCGGCAGCGGTAAAACCAGAGTCTATTTAGAGCTGGTGAAGAAAACTCTTAAAACAGGAAAATCAGCTATTGTTTTGACGCCGGAGATTTCTTTGTTACGTCAGCTAGAATCCACGCTGGCAACCTTTTTAGATGCACCCACCTATGTACTTCACTCTCAGCTAAGTGATGCCCAGCGCAAAAAAACATGGTTGCAAATTCTAGAATCTAGCAGCCCTATTGTTGTGCTGGGTCCGCGTTCGGCCTTATTTGCACCGGTTCAAAACCCAGGCTTAGTAGTGCTAGACGAAGCCCACGAACCAGCCTACAAACAAGAAAGTTCTCCGCGCTACAGAGCCGATAGAGTAGCCAGTAAATTAGGCAGTCTTACCGATGCGCAAGTGGTTTTTGGAACGGCTACGCCCTCTATAGTTGACTACTATTTAGCATCAGCTAAAAATTCTGTTGTACGTATGAGCCAACCGGCTACATCGGGTGGAGCCAAAGCCTCAACGGTTGTAGTAGACATAAAAAAACGGGAAAATTTTAGTCGCAACCCATATCTATCTAACCAGCTACTTGATGCCATCACCAGCTCAGTAGCTAGTGGTAAGCAAGCAATGGTTTATCTAAATAGACGAGGAAGTGCTAGGCTAATTCTCTGCGGTCAATGCGGTTGGCAATTGGTGTGTCCGCACTGCGACATTCCACTGGTTTATCACGCCGACAAACACCGAGCACTGTGCCACACTTGTGGCTACCACGTTGCGCCGCCGATTGCTTGTCCCAAATGCGACAACTCGGACATTATTTACAAATCCATCGGCACCAAAGCACTTACCGATATGTTAGCCAGTTTGTTCCCCAACCACCGTGTTCAGCGGTTTGACAGTGATTCGGACGGCGACGAATCAGTTGGTGCTAATTGGTCTGACATTATAAGCGGTAAAATTGATATTTTAGTTGGCACACAGCTGCTGGCTAAAGGTCTGGATTTACCGCGCTTGGCAATGGTGGGTGTAGTAACTGCCGAATCTTCGCTAAGTTTGCCCGACTATACGGCTGAAGAACGTACTTTTGCCCTGCTCTATCAAGTTATGGGCCGAGTTGGCCGTGGCCACACTGCCGGTACTGTCGTAATACAGTCTTACCAGCCGGATTCGCAATTAATTTCAGCAGCTGTGGCCCGCGATTTTCAGCAATTTTACAGTTTTGTACTGGTAGAACGCCAGCAATTCCGTTTTCCACCATACTCATTTTTACTAAAACTGACGGTACGAAAGGCTGGTTGCAAAACGGCCGAGCTTGCCGCCAATCGCCTAAAAGTAAAGTTACTTGCAGAAAAACTTCCGGTGGAAGTTATAGGCCCGGCGCCGTCTTTCTTTGGCAAACGAGGCAAGAATTACTACTGGCAAATAGTTGTTAAGTCAAAAGACCGTGGTCATTTAGTTCAACTTGCCAAATTAGCCCCTTCTGACTGGTCGATAGATTTAGACCCGAGCAATTTGCTGTAGCAACCAGTTAATGTTCAATGTTCAAGTTTCAATCCTCAATGAATGCAGCAATAGCTAATTGATTAAAACATTGATAATTGAGCATTCATTGTTCTAGCTGAACTCGTTGATAATTGATGATTTTCTCTATACCCTATTATCATGGTAACTAAAGATGACATTATCACCCTGCCCAATCCGCATTTACGCAAAAAGTCAGTTCGAGTTGGGGTAATTACAGACGAAGTACGTCAAATTATTGATGACATGAAGTCAGCCACGCTGGACTGGGAGGCATCTCGCCCGCATGAAGTAGGTGTGGCACTAGCCGCTGTACAGATTGATAAATTATATAAAATCATTGTTATTCGAAATGATTTTGATGACAAAGATGACAAAACTTTTCATGTTTTTATCAACCCTGAAATTGTCAAAGTCGAGGGTGAGCAGGAAGAAGACTTTGAAGGTTGTCTGAGTGTTAAAGACCTTTATGGCAAAGTTCCTCGATATAACAAAATACGCATGCGGGCTCTAAATGAGAACGGTGCTGAAGTACGAGTTAAAGCCGAAGGCTTTTTGGCACGCGTATTGCAACATGAAGTTGACCACTGCAACGGCCTAGTCTTTGTTGACCATATCAAAGACCAAAAAGATGCTTTTTATAAATTAACGGACAGCGGAAAACTAGAAAAACTGACATATGAGCAAGTCGACGTAAAGTCGATCTATGATAGTGAGAAATGAGCAGTGAGTAAGCCGATAATTTTTTTTGGGACAGAGTCTTATAGCTGCCTAGTGTTGCAGCAATTGGTTGAGGCAGGATTAGAAATTACCGCGGTTGTAACCAAGCCAGATATTAAGTCAGGCCGCGGCCAAAAAACATCGCCGCCAAAGGTTAAAGAAATTGCTGATTCGGCAGGTATTGCTGTTTGGCAACCAAATAGTCTAGATGATATACGTGACAAAATAACTGAGAGTAAGTGTGACTGGGCTGTTTTGGTAGCTTACGGGCGTATCATTCCACAGAGAATACTAGACTTGTTCAGCGGCGGTATCATCAACATCCACCCTTCCCTACTCCCGACTTGGCGCGGACCATCGCCAGTGGAGAGCTGTATCCTTGCTGGTGATACCAAAACTGGAGTCAGCATTATGAAACTAACTGCCAAAATGGACGCCGGACCGATTTATCTACAAAAAGAAATCGAACTTAATGGCAATGAATCAAAAGTAGAGCTATACAACCAACTCTTCACACTCGGCGGTCAGTTACTAATAGATAGTTTTGAGAAAATTTTTAGTGGTAATTTGCAGCCTAAAGTTCAAGACGAAAATAAAGCAACTTACTCAAAACTGATTAGAAAAGAAGATGGCAGATTAGACTTTCTTAACAAAACCGCAGACGAGTTAGATAGAGAAATTCGAGCCTACCAAGGTTGGCCTGGAAGTTACACTAAGCTAGGTAGATTAGATGTGATTATAACTAGCGCCACTCTAGTGCCCACTAACTATCGCCCTGGTTATGTCGATGTTATTGCCGAGAAAGACACTAGAGTGATACTAATATACTGCAAAGAAGGCTGTTTGGACATCGATAAATTGCTGCCGGTTGGTAAGACAGAGATGAGAACATGGGACTTCATAGCTGGCTATAAGAGTAAGTTAACAGATAATTAAATATATTTACTTCTATACCCTCCTCAATTAGAGGAAAGTCGAAATTTAACTACGCAGGAGGCAATTGATCAGCTTGCCCTGGTTGCTGTGGTGGTTGCCCGCCACCGCCTTGGAGTTCGGCGTGAGTAGCAGCAATAATATCCGGTGCTTGGGCACGGATTTCGGCTTTTAACTTGGCTAGTTCGTCAGAGACAACTTGTTTGTAATTAGGAAAGTTGGTTTCTAGCCAATGTAGAGCCCCGGCTTCGTCGTTGCGATCTATAAAACCTTCAAATTCATCCAGTTGGGCATCAGTCATTTGTTCGGCCAGTTTCATACCCACGCGCAGCTCTAGTGTCTCATAAATGTGCGCCAGCATTTTATTCTTCTCGGCTGGTGGCAGTGCACCTAGGCCAAGTTCTTGCAGTAGATTGTCATCTAACTGAAACATACGCTGATTGTAACAAAAAACCGGCTTTCTCGCGATAGCCGGTTTTTTTTAACAATGTGTTTTTTGGTCTTTAAATTAGAATATCCTAGTAATGTATCTGAATTTGCCATCACCAACTTGTAGCCTATCTTGTACTAGTCTAAAGCCTTTGGCTACAAGTCTTTTTCTGTCTTCGGCACTAATATTACCCTGTCTGTCTTGAGTTACATTGTCCAGGACTATTCCACCGTTGCTATTAACTATGTCGTGGTGACCCGTGCCGTCAGCTTGAAGATGTAGACCTGATGGTAATTCAACGCCAGACACTCTGTGACCAGTAGCTGCATTATAGAATTCAGTATGAAAAGGCTGATTTAGTTTTGCTTCAAATACTTGTTGTTCGGCCAGTCTGTCTGCTTTTATAGTGTTTAGCTGGTACTGCAAGTCATTAAATGCAGAGTTGGAGTGCCGGTGACCTTCTTGATGAATTGCAAATCCTAATTTGTACATAGCAAATCCAGTTACGCCAGCTAAGGCAAGACCACCTAGAATTGCAGTCTTTCTACCTATGGCACGGCGGTTCCGGCCTTCTGCATTTAAATTGTTAGTTTTAGGAGCTAATCTGTCTATTGTGTTGTAAAAACCGTTGCTTATGCTTGTTTGAGCGCTGTAGCTTGCATCTTTAATTTTTTCAGTTTGATTTCTTACAAATCGCTTCAACCCCCCAATCGATATAGCACCGGCTGAAAATCGCTTCCAGCTTGATCTTTGGTTCTCTTCTTCGCTACCATCATAATAATCGTGATCAATAGGGGCAGCCTCATCTTCTGTTGTATCTATAAATTCAACTTGGCTTGCAGGAATAGCAGTATCAGAGCCTTCCACGTTCAAATATTCAACATCGTCATGTTCACCTGCTATACCTGTTATCACAACCGGTATATCTCCACCATGGGCGTGCCAAACAGCATCACGACCAGTTGTTTCTGTTTCTAGTTTTGGAGTAGCGTCAATCTTTGGTGATGCGCTATAACCCCATCCTTCTAGGTATGCATCTTCAGCTTCAGATACTGCTGAGTCATCGCTACCATAGAGATTTTTAACGATTCGGCGTTTACCATCTTCGTCAACACCGTAAGCACGGTTATATACTTGTCCTGTTTTAGTAGTAATTCTTTTTATTTCGACATGCGAAAAATCACCTTTGTCGGCGATATCTTCCCAGGAATCAACGTATCCTATTACTTCGCTCATTTGGTAACAACTCCTTTTTGGTGTGACATAACACACCTCTCAAGCAAGTATTATAGTACAAATTAGCTAAAAAAGCAATAGCTTTTTATAATGTGTGAGTTTTGGCTTGCCCTGCACTAAATCCTGGGCGAAGCACTCAGCAATCTGATTGTGAAGCGCCAAGATTTTAGTGGCGGGGTTGAGTGGTGAGACTACAAAGTTCTTTGCTTAGTCTCCCTTGTATAAACTTCTATGCGGTCGCCTTCGGCTAAATTAAGTTTTTCCTCTGTTTTTAGACTAATTCCACATAAGTTGCCTTCTAGGACTTCTTTAACCTCTGTTGGACCGCTTTTTAGACCGGTTACTTCCACTTCAGCCAGTAGTTCCTTGTCTCTATAGACTTTTGCCAGTGCCGGAGCGGTTAATTTGCCTTTGGTGACTTCCCCGCCACCTATTGTTTCGGTCTTAGTAGTTTTAAATACGCCTTTAACCAGCAGACGGCCGAGTTCGGTTTCTATAACTTCCGGGGCTAGCAAGGCACTCATTTCGGCTTTGACATCGTCAATCAGCTCGTAAATTACGCTATACAGACGTATAGAGACTTTGTCTCTAGAAGCCAGCCTTTTTATATGGGCCGGCAGACTGACTTGAAAACCATAAATCACAGCATTAGACGTAGAAGCAGTATGCACATCTGACTCAGTAATCACACCTACTCCACTGGACACTACCTTAACAGCAACTTCATCGTTATCGAGCGTCTTTAGGCTATCAGTAACAGAGGTGAGAGAACCTTGTACATCAGCCTTGAGTATTACGTTAAATTCAGTCAAAGTATTTGCCTTGGAAATTACACGCAACAGCTCAGAACTGGTGGATGCAGTGTTGGTTTTACTTTCAGAACGGCT
>CAYNSQ010000010.1:0-3797 GCA_964400155.1 uncultured Candidatus Saccharibacteria bacterium | reverse complement strand
GCTACCGGACCACGACCGGTTTCCATATGTGACTCAATGATCAGGCCAGTTGCTGGCACATCTACATCGGCCTTCAACTCTTCTACATCTGCGACTAGTAGCACCATGTCAAGTAACTCTGATATGCCCTGCCCAGTCTTGGCACTAACCGGCATAACAATGGTGTCACCACCAAAATCTTCGGGAATTAACTGGTTTTCGGCTAGTTGGGCTTTAAGACGGTTGAGGTCCGCCCCTTCTTTGTCTATTTTATTAGCGGCTACAATTAGTTTTACACCAGCCTGGCGGGCATAGCGGATTGCTTCTAAAGTCTGGGGTTTGATTCCGTCATCGGCTGCAATCACAATTATTGCCAAATCAGTCAATCTGGCACCGTGTTCGCGGATGGCGGCAAAAGCCTCATGGCCGGGAGTGTCTAAGAATGTAACGTAGCGATCGTTGTGACGAATTTGATAGGCCGAAATGTGCTGGGTTATACCACCTGATTCACCAGCCGCTACTTTGGCTCCTCTTATGGCGTCTAGCAGGCTGGTTTTGCCATGGTCAATGTGGCCCATAACGGCCACCACCGGCGGGCGGTCTTGTGCTGTGTCACTGAGCTGGCGTTTTACTCGCTGTGGTGCTGCCTCGGACTCTTTTTGGACTAGTTCAACATCTTCCAGACCCAACTCGCCAACAATAATTTGGGCAGTATCAAAATCAATCTTCTCGTTTACAGTGGCCATAATGCCATTTTTAAAGAGTTCGGTAATTAACTTTGAGACTGGTAAGTCAAGTTGTGCAGCAAGTTCGCCAACGGTGACCTGTTGAGTAATCTCGATTTTTCGATCAGCCATTGGCAAACTCCTTTATTGTTATTTTACATTTTTGAGAGATAGGGCAATTTTTCGGTTTTCGGTATCGACTTCCAAGACTTTGAACTTCTTGGTTTCGTTGAGTTTGAACAGTTGTTCTGGGTCGACACTTTCGTCGTCGCTCATTTCTGATACATGGACTAGCGCCTCGACTGCTGAAGAAAGCTGTACGAATGCGCCAAACGGCGTAATGCGGGTTATTTTACCCTCTACAACTTCGCCGCTTTTGAAGGCTTTGACTTCAGTAAGCCAAGGGTCGTCACTCATTTGTTTGATACTGAGTGATAGGCGGTCTTTGTCTATGGCAATTATCTTGGCCTTAATACTGTCGCCAACTTTAACGTATTTCTTGGGGTCTTCGACTCTTTCCCAAGAGATCTCTGATATATGAACCAGTCCTTCTATTCCATCGACGTTAACAAAAGCACCGAAATCAATTACACCTGTTACTACACCCTCTACAGTGTCGCCTATTTTAAGTTTTTCTAGACGGCCTTGCATATCGCCTTTGACGGCTTCTTTTTCAGAGAAAATCAACTTGTTATCTTTACGGCTTACGTCTAGAATGCGGACTTTAAGGGTTTGGGTTGTCAGGGCGTTAAGTTTGGTCAAAATTTCATCTTTATCGGCATCCGACACCCTTGGGTAGTGCTCGGCCGCCAATTGAGATACCGGCAAGAAACCACGTATGCCTTCTAGCTCTACCAGCAACCCGCCCCTGTTGGCGTCATAAGCCTGGACCTCAATAATTTCACCGGCTTCAAAGATACGTTGCAATTCGCTCCAACCTCGGTCTTTGGCTGCTCGTTTCATAGACAACAGTGCGTAGCCTTCGTCCAGTTCTGGGTCTACAACACTTACGGTAATGGCTTCTCCTTCTACCAAGTTGTTACTACCAACTTCTCGGCGGAACATTACGCCTATGCCTCGGTCGCCTAGGTCTACCCAGACTTCGTGTTTTTTGACTGAACTGACTGTGCCTTCAATAACATCACCTGTTTTTAAAACAGCGACTTCGTGACCGGCTAGCAAGTCGTCCATAGTAAGGCTGGCTGACTTTGTTGCGGCTTTGGTAGCCTTCTTTACTTCTTTAACTTCGGTTTTATCAGCAGTTTTGACCATATTAATATAAAAACTCTCTATTCCTGCCTTCTTTAATTATATTCATCTAGTATCAGCAGGAGGCACCGGAAGGCGACCACAGCACTCCCACAAATAGATTACCTACAATTATAAGGAGTTATGTCGCTTTTGTCCAGATAAAATGCTCAATTATCAACTAGTTCAAACCTCAATGAATGCAATAATGCATTTGAATTATCAATACATTAAATCATTGATCATTCATTGAACCCGTTGTTCTCGTTGTTCTCGTTGAACATGTTTCAATGATTTGTGATCTGTTTTCTGGTAAACTGAACTCATGTATTTGGGGATAGACGTTGGGGGTACTAAGACGCTTTTGGCTGTTTTTGATGCTGAGGGTAAAATTGTTGACCAAGTAAAGGTCCCGACTGCCAAAAAATATGAGCATTTTATTAAAGAACTGTCCGCAATAATTAAAGCCGAACAGAGTAAATTTAGCCGTATATTACTAGCAGTTTGCGCCATACCGGCTTTAGTAGACCGAAACCGTGGAGTTGGCGTAGACTTTGGCAACCTGCCCTGGCACAACGTCCCGATTGGCCGTGACTTAAAAGCGCTACTGCACTGCCAGGTGCTTGTTGAGAACGATGCTAACTTAGCTGGCCTTGGCGAGGCTATAATACATAAAAGATATAACAAAGTACTTTATCTCACTATTAGTACAGGAATTGGCGGTGGACTTATCATAGATGGTAAGATAGACCCGAATTTTCAAGACCTAGAACCTGGTCAAATGATGATTTCCCACGATGGTCAGCTACTTAAATGGGAGAAATTTGCTTCTGGTAACGCCATTAAAAACCGTTACGGCATGTTAGCCAGTGAAATAAATGATGCCAGTATCTGGCGGTCTTTTGCCTTGGACGTGGCAGTTGGACTACAAGAACTCTTGGCTATCATTCAACCAGAAGTAGTTATCTTTGGTGGCGGTGTTGGTGCTCACTTTAGTAAGTTCGGAGCCTATTTAGAAGGTGAACTTTATAAGATGCAGAACCCGCTTGTTAAAATACCACCCCTGTTAGAAGCCAAAAGGCCTGAAGAAGCTGTAATATATGGCTGTTTTGAACTTATCAGGCAAGAGTTAGCGGGTAGAAAGTAGTGCCTACTACTCAAAAGCCACTAAAAACCGCCAAAAAGCCGACAAGTGATGCCAAAAAACCAAAATTAGATAGGCAAACACGTAAATTTATTGCCAAACTTGAGGATGATTACCCTCAGTTTAGCTTTCAACAAGGAGAAGAAGAACAATGGTCACCCAAAACCCAAACAATTAGCTACAACCCTTCCCAGGAATACCGGCGTTTGACTTATGGCACCCTGCACGAACTAGCCCATGCCCTGCTTGGTCACACTGATTATCAAAGTGACATTGAACTTATAAGACTAGAAGCCAAAGCTTGGGAATTGGCTGCCGAAATTGGCAAAAAATACTCTGTAAATATTGATTTTGATCACATTCAAAACTGCCTAGATACTTACCGAGATTGGCTACATGGCCGGAGTAAATGCCCTACTTGTGGTGTACACACCCTGCAAGACAGCCCTTCGAGTTATAAGTGTCATAACTGTGGTAGTGGCTGGCGAGTCAGTAGCGGCAAATTCGTTCGAAGCTACCGTAAGAAGACATAGAGTTAGTAGTTGATAGCTTTTAGCTTTTAGCTTTTAGTTTTTAGCTTTTAGTTTTTAGCTAATGGTTACAGGTTAATAGTTGTTAGTTATTAGTTAGTAGTTATTAGTTACTAGTTATTAGTTGTTAGTTATTAGTTAGTAGTTATTAGATTTTATATTTTAGATTTT
>CAYNSQ010000009.1:11274-21750 GCA_964400155.1 uncultured Candidatus Saccharibacteria bacterium | reverse complement strand
AAATGTTTAAAAACAAAAATAGAACTAGAAAAAGCCGAGTCCAAACAAAGTCAGTAGTACCTGGTATTGCTGATAGTAGTCTAAAAACACGCCGACACAAACCTGACTATGGCTTGCTTGTTATAACATCGCTTTTGTTGGTTGTAGGAGTGGTGGTGGTCTATTCAATTAGCCCCGGATTGGCTGCTTCACAAGGTGTCAGTCAGAGTTATTTTATTACCAAGCAATTACTTGACGTCGCCATTGCAGCGGCAGCGTTTGTAGTAGCTGCTATGTTGCCTGTAAGTTTTTGGCGGAAAATAACCAAACCTTTGATTATTGCTGCGGTTGTTGGAGCAGTGATAGTTATGTTAACTCCTATTGATAGTGTATATCAGGCTCATCGTTGGATTAGGGTAGGGCCGATATCTTTTCAGGTAGCAGAGTTAATCAAACTCGCCTTAATTATTTGGTTGGCTGGCTTTTTGAGCACCCAGTCAAGGCTAGGACTTCTAAAAGATTACAAAGAAACATTGCGTCCAATGCTACTAGTAACAGTTGCTATTGGTTTTGTTGTGGCTAAATTACAAAGCGACCTTGGATCTACCGGGGTTATGGTAGCGATAATTGCGCTGATGGCTTATTCAGCTGGTTTACCGTTAAAAAAGATAAGTATTATGGCAGTTTTGACTTTATTAGTTGCAGTGGTTGCCATTTCTACTAGTAGCTATCGTCGTGATAGGTTGGCTACTTATCTAAACCCTGGCCGTGACTGCCAAAATACCGGTTATCAAGCTTGTCAGGTACTTATATCTGTTGGTTCTGGCGGAGTAATGGGTTTGGGGCTGGGCTATAGCGTGCAAGCCTATGGCTACACGCCTGAAGCATCGGATGACTCGATTTTTGCGATAATGGCTGAACAGTTTGGATTTATTGGGTCGGTTTTTATTATTGCCATATATGGTTTGTTTATAACCAGGTTGAAAATGATAGCAGAGAGAACTACAGATATGTTTTCCAAAATGATAGTTATCGGAGTAATGGCTTGGCTGAGTACACAAATGATAATTAACGTTGGCGCTATGCTAGGTTTGCTACCATTAAAAGGAATTACGCTACCACTTATTAGCCAGGGTGGAACTTCGCTAGTGTTTGTAACTATAGCACTAGGGATAGTTTTTCAGATTTCACGTTATACTAGTTACAGTAAAGTTGATATAGATGAAGAACAAAAAGACAGCACAAACAACAATAGTTCTAAGTGGGGGCGGGTCGGGCGGCCACATCGCACCGCTACTATCACTCGCCCAAGAACTTAAAAAGAACCCGGATGCCCCCAGGGTTGTCTATATTGGTCTAAAAAGCGAAGTTGTTGACGGCCTGGAAGGTCAATACAGCTTGTTTGACGAGGTTTTTCACGTTAAGTCGGGTAAGTTTAGACGTTATCATGGAGAAAGCTTTATTTCGCACTTATTGGACATTAAGACACTGTTACTTAATGCAAGAGATTTGGTCAGGGTTATTTATGGTACGTTTGAAGCTAGGCGATTATTGAAAAAGTTACAGCCCAGTGTTGTTTTTTCAAAAGGTGGATATGTGGTCGTACCTGTAGGAATAGCATCACACCTTCTAAAAATACCAATAGTTACACATGACTCCGATACTTTACCGGGTATGGCTAATCGTATAATTGGTCGATGGGCAACAATCCACGCTACAGGTATGCCGTCGGAGTATTATGATTATCCCAAGGAGAAGTTAGTTTACACTGGTATCCCAGTCAGTAAGACTTTTCATCCGCCGACTTCCAAAGAAATAGCCGATTTTAAAAATCATCTCAAAATTCCAATTAACAGCAAAGTTCTTTTAGTTGCTGGCGGTGGACAAGGTTCTAAAACTGTTAATGCGATGATCCTTGAGGTTGCGAATGATTTGCTTAAGAAGTTCCCAGATCTCTATCTGTTACACCTCTGTGGCAAGGCTAATCAAACAGATGTAAGGGAAGGGTATAAAGATAATTTAAGTGCAGATGGTTTACTTCGAGTAAAAGTAGTTGGTTTTACAGATGAGTTTTTTAAATTCAGTGCGGTAGCTGATTTGGTGGTTGCTCGCACCGGCGCAACTACTCTTGCCGAACTTGCTATGCAGGGAAGGGCATTAATCACCATCCCGAGTCCATTTTTAAGTGGAGGTCATCAGCTTAAGAACGCAGAAATGTTAAAAAAACAACAAGCATCTGTTATTGTAAAAGAAGACTCTTCCAGGGCGGACTTGCTGGAACAATTAGATGACCTGCTATCGGATGAGCAAAAACGCAAGGAGTTAGCTAGTAATTTACATAAACTAGCTAAGCCGGAAGCAGCTCAGGATATTGCGAACATTTTATTCAAAGTTGCTAACAACAAGTAGACTATAAGCCTGTGAGAATCATACGTAAAAAACAAACTCCTAGACCACGACAACGCATCACATCTGATAAATCGGTGAAGCTGACGACTTATTACCGATCAGGTAGTGATACCAAAAACTCTCAACCAGCAAAGCGGCGTAAATCACGCAGTAAGAGATACTATCACCTTGCAGATATAGTGGGTGTTCTAGCTATTTTTGGTTTATTCGCATATAGCTTGTTAATAAGTAATCACCCCAAAGTAGTGGCTAGTAACACAGACTTTAATGGTTTGAATAGCTACAGCAAAGCAGCTTCTGAATTGATGAGTGGCATTGAAAGCCGGAACAAAATAACCTTTAATGAAGCTAACTTAACAAAAAAGTACAAACAGCTATTTCCAGAAATAAACAAGGTAGATGTTGAGTTGCCACTACTAAGCCCTGAGGCAGTTATTCGGCTAAATATTGCTAAACCAATCTTTATTTTAAACAACTCGGGATCTTTGTTAGTGGTTGGAGATAGCGGTAGAGCAATAGCACAAGCCAAAAACTATAAAAACCTCAGTGAACTACCCGTTATAAACGATGAGACCGGTTACAAAGCCATTCTAGGCAGGCAAGTTTTAAGTGAAGAAGGTATAAGTTTTATTACTGAGTTAATTGCTAAAACCAAGGCCCAAGGAATTAATATTCAGAGCATAACTTTGCCACCAATTCCACAAGAGTTACACCTTCGCACTACTGATACTACCTACTATGTTAAATTTCTACTAAGCGGTAATAGTACTACGCAGATAGGGCAATTCTTAGCAGCTAAAGAAAGGTTTGCAAACGGTGACAAACCCAGCGAATATGTGGATGTTAGAGTGCCTGGAAAAATATACTACAAGTAGCAGGTAGGGGATAGTTGGGTTTATCAAATGCAAGTTAATAGACTACAGGAAAATAATAGTACGCTCCAAGTGAAGTAAGTATAAGTACATGATATTTATATCTGATCGTCTCCCTGTCCTATTGCTTCTAGTTCGGTTTTTGTTCATTTTAAAAAAACAAAGTATTGTAAAAAACATATTATATTTAACAAAAAATAGTAAATGTCAAATTTTGAACAAAAACAAGAAAGCAGGGGAAAAACTATACAACACGTTGGGAATAGCTAAAAGTCAAATGTAGTTGTGGATAACTATATGTTTTCACAATAACAATCTAGTATTTTCACGGAACTAATAATATGAGGGTATCAAACAAATTAAAAAGTTATAAGAATTTTACAGTAAGGTAATAACTAAGGCTGTTTAGAGCATAATTGCAAAAACTCCCCTGTTGGGAAGGTACTACCAATCAACTTATGGCTACATATAAAAAGTCGCAAAATATACATTGTGCGACATAATATCTATATTCAAATATGCCCCCTGCTTTTTAAATATTTTGTTATATTTGCAGCTGTTTTATTAAATTTTTTTATAGCCCACTTATTTCTTTTTAGTTTGTTACCTTTTTATACGCTTTTTGTCTTTTTTTCTAGTTATTTATGTTCACATTGAATGTTCGCAAAATGTTCTTACAAATTTAAAATTATTTATTAGAAACTAGACAGCAATATAATTATCTTAATTTAACCACTACACTTTCATTATCAGTGTTTGGTCTAACTGATTCGATTGAAACATTTGACTGCTGTGACGGCGCTGTTGCGTTAGATTTTTTCTTACGTGATCGCCTACGGCGTTTTTTAGCTGGTGTCTCTGAATTATTAGGTTGTTGGATTGATTCGGGTGTTTGGGCTGGTGGTGTGCTTGCTATACTGCCGGCAGCTTTGCCTAAATGTGCTGCTAAGTTTTGAAAAGGTCTATGATGGCCGCTAGACTTGCCAGGAACAGCCGGTGAGGACTTTTGGGCATTATTTAGCTGGTTTTGGGCTTTAGGGCGCAGATTAGGGTTGTGGCTGTTTGTGGAAGTGTCTGTTGCTTGTTTATCAATTTGTAAACCAGCAGCAGCTCGAACAAGTTTTTCGACCACATCGTGGGGCTGTGTGTAGCGAGCTCGTGATAGTTCGACAATTTGGGCAGTTGAATCTACCGGAGTCTTGGGTAAGTTGAGCGTTTTTGCTGAAAAAGCTGGGGCTTTTTCATCTCCTATCATCATGGTTGTAACAAAGTATCGACTATGTTGCTGAATTAGGTCGGCTGCTTCAAACTGTGGAGTGAAATACTTTTCTAAGAATGGTGCATCATCTGGACTGATGCGAAAACATAAAATTGTACCAACATTTCCAAAGACCGCATCACGTACCGGTTCGCCCATCTGGGAGATATATTGATTGGCGACTGTTAAATTAAGACCGTATTTACGCGCCTCAGATAAGATTACGGCAAATGAGTCAGTTGCAAAATTCTGAAATTCATCAACATACAGATAAAATGGCCGACGATCTGCTTCGGCTACATTTGCCCGGCCCATGGCAGCAAGCTGAATTTTAGTTACCATCATGGCGCCTAGGATGGCAGCATTATCTTCTCCCACTAGGCCTCTTGATAGATTGACTATCAATATTTTACCCTCATCCATAATTTTACGGATGTTAAACGTACTTTTGGGCTGACCTATTATGTTTCGAATCATAGGGTTGGCTGTGAATGCACCTACTTTGTTAAGTACAGGCGCAACTGCCTCAGACGCAAACTTGTCATTCCAGGCGGCAAACTCAGTTACCCAGAAATTTTTTACAACCGGATCGTCGATGTATACAATGACACCTTCACGAAATTTCTTATCTACAAGCATCCTTGTAATATCAAGCATAGTAGCGTTAGGGTAATCCAGTAACGCTAGAAGTGTATAGCGAAGAATATATTCCAGTCGTGGACCCCAACTATCAACAAACAATCTTTTTAAAACTCCAACAAGCTCAGAACTGATATGACCTTTGAGACTGGGGTCTGTTATTTCTAATGGGTTAAATCCGATTGGATGTGCGGTATCGGCGGGGTTAAAATAAACTACATCGTCTACCCTTCTTGGGGGTACAAAACTCAATACATGTTGTGCATAGTCACCGTGAGGGTCTATTACGGCAAATCCTTGGTCGTAATAGATATCAGACAGCGTAAGCAGTTCGAGTGCTCCGGACTTACCGGTACCTGTTTGTCCTAAGATGTAGATATGTCGTCCCCTGTCCTTTCGCCAAGCTCCAAAAATCGTGTTATCACCCCTGAAATTAGTCACTCCAAACAGACTGATTTCCCCTTCCCTGCCTGGTTCGGCTATCGGTACATTCGGTGGTGGTTCGGCTGTTTTAGTGGTTGCCCAGAGAATGTTAGGAGTCTCAACTGACATATGTGGAAGGTGGAACAAACTAGCCAACTCTTCAATATTTAAGATGTAGCCTTTGTCTGTAAAATGTCTAGCCAGACATTCAATTTGTTTTTCACGGTCAAAACTGACTACTTTAGCCTCAAAACCGTTTAAATTAGTGGTATTAAACTGTTTGAAAGCTCCTACTAAGGCTTGCATGCGAAGTTTGGCTGTATATTGATCGTGACCGGCATATAGTATTCGAATTTTAACCTGATAGCCTAGCTTAACAGTCTTGGTTTCAATTGCTGATATTCGGGATTTGTCTCTTTCTGACATTTCTACCGTTTTGGTTTCTCCACTTCCTAATTGTTCCGGTGGTTTAGATAACGCCCAGACAACTTGTCCAGCGTAGCTGAGTGTATTTCCACCTAGGCCACTACCAAAACTACTGCGTCCGCTTTTGATTTTGGCTACTGTTTTGGCCCCTTTTTTGTGCCAGTCATCAGATACCGGTCGTGCCATAATTTGAATCCACAACTCTTCATCATCCTTGTCGAGTTTGGCAAGAGCTGCTGTAATGGCTGCCAGGGGGTCTACTTCAAAACTTGGAAAAGTCTTGATTGGTAAAGTTTCGTCATCGGTTAGTGACAACTCTACCGTATGAATCACCGACTGATGGAGTTTGCGATTGGCATAGTCTTCGGTCTGTTCAAAAATTTGTGCAGTAGGATACTGGGCATATATTTGACCTTCTACAAAAGCTTGCAAATGTTTTGGAGTCCAAATAAAAAATCTGATTCGTTGACCAATTGCGACAATCTCTAGGCTAATATGTTCCTGCAGTGTACTGCTAGATCGTAATTCTTTACGCGAGCGTAGAATTCCGTGTAAAGATGCTAGCATTTGTTCTGCAGAAAGTTCTTTTTTGTCATTGTTTCGAGGCACTTCCAATAGAAGCAAGCAATGTTCGTGGTCGACAACGATTTTTTGTTTAAGTATTCCCATAGCAATCAAAGAGCCCAATTAAGCTCTATCAGTTTAATTATACAACTAAGACTAAAAAAGAACGATGATGTTAGAACATTCCACATTCAAGTGGCCTGGTTAAATACAGGTATATATTTCTTAACCGCGAATTTATTAGGATTTATTCGGCTAGAGTGTAAGTTGCTTTAGCGGTTCGTTTGAACTGTGGTTTACCCTGAAGGTTGAGTAGAATAGTCGTTTCTTTGACTTGGCGGGTCTTAAGCACCCTTTTAACAATTTCATCACGGTGCAATGGCCCGCCTTCTTTTTTAAGGACTTCAGCAATTACGTCAGATACAGTACCTTTTTTGTAGCCCCACTCTTTCAGTGCGTAAATACCGCGGCCTATAAGAACAAAACGTCCATCTTTAATTAATTCGTTATGAATTGCTTGGGTAGTTACGTCTTTGCGTTTAAAATCGCTACTGGCAATTGCTTCTGAAATTTCAGAAAAATGCATTGGCTTTTTGGCGTCGTACAAGATGACATATATCTTGTCGCGAATGTTTTTGGGATTGACCATTGGCCATTTTACCAATCCCCATCGATTGTTTAAGGTAGCAATATTCTTAGAAATACTAGCCAGCGATTGTACGTGTGCGACATCTGTATTGCCAACTTTTTCGGCAACTTTTTCTATTGTAGTTGGTTCGGCTATTTCTTTAATCGCTTCAATAATTTTACCGACTTGTTCACGAATGGCTTTTTCGGTGTGCACAGTACCAAGACCAACAGCATGAAAGAAATGGTCGTTATCTTCTATAACCGCAAGTTTTGGCGAAAGTTCAGCCAAGAAAGCTATACGGGCTTGGTCTAGTTTGTCACCCTTATCAGTCATAGACTTAGCGATGTAGCTGACACGGGCTACCTTTCCGTCAGAGCTAAGTTGATCTGAAAATGTATTTTCAACTTTAGTCATATGAGGCAAATCTTTTGCACTTGCTTTTAATTTGGTTAAAACAGCCTTTTCTAACTGGCGGACTCTCTCACGCGTAATTCCTAGTAATTCACCAATTTGTTCTAGTGTTTCGCGTCTATCAAACAAACCAAAACGTCGTGATATAATTTCACGTTCTCGTTCTCGTTCTATAGTGGCTAAGATGTCGTTAACTGTTGACTGGACATCGATTGGCTTAGTTACTTGTTCTTCTTCCATACTTTCCTGTTATATCACCTAGTGTTCTTATTTAGAGTTAATTATAAAACGTTAGTTATTAAAAGTCAAACAAATTTCTTACTTAAAATTATTCTAACATTATTTAGACGTTAACGTCTAAATTCTTACAATGTATATTTATCTACACTCTTCTTTGCCAAGAAGTAAATGTTGTGGAAAACCGATTATTTTTTACGTGCTTTCCGATTTTTAGAACCACGCCAAACTTTTGACGGATTTTTTTCACGTTCTGTTAGTAATTTCATTGCTGCCGCCTCTGTTAATTTTTTTGGGTCTTCTTCTTTAGGAATCTTTGCATTTATCTTGCCATCGGTTACGTATGGACCAAACCGCCCGTTGAGTACTTGAATATTGCCATAATCTGCAATAACCCTCTCGGCTTCTGCCTTTTGTTTTGCGGTAATTAAAGTACGTGCTTCTTTTTCACCTATAGTGAACGGGTCAAAGTCTTTTATGCTGACAAACGTATTCGCAACCTTTACATATGGACCAAATCGTCCGATATCAGCTGTAATTATTTGTCCATCAGTAGTTTTGCCAACTTCTCTAGGCAATTGAAACATTGGCAAAGCATCTTTTAACGTAATATCTTCTAACTTAATACCTTCTGGCATTGGTGCAAAACGAGGCTTTGTGGCGGTTTTATCTTTCTTATCAGCAGTCTCACCCATCTGTAACATTGGACCAAACCGTCCGAACCTGGCGTAAACGGGCTCTTTGGTCTTAGGATCTTTACCAAGTAAGCGAGATTGCATAGTTTCGGCACGAGAAGCATCAGCTGATTTTTCAACGTGTTTATGGAATGGTTTATAGAAGTGTTCAATCATCTCCTGCCAAGCTAATTTACCTTCGGCAATTTCATCAAATTCAGCTTCGGCTTTGGCGGTAAAATCATAGTCCATCACGGTTGCAAAATACTTTACCAGGAAATCAGTCACTATTTCTGCTAATTGAGTGGGCAATAGTTTAGCTCTATCGGCTCCGGTAGTTACCTCTTCAACTGCCTCGGTGATCTTACCTGATTTTAGCTCAAGTTTTACTAATTGTTTTAGTTCGCCTTCTAAATCTTTCTTCTCAACGTATTCTCGGGCTTGGATGGTACTAATTGTTGGAGCATATGTGCTTGGACGGCCTATTCCTAACTCTTCCAGCTTTTTAACCAATCCAGCTTCAGAATAGCGGGCTGGTGGTTTTGAGAATGTCTGAAGCGCTGTAACACTTATTTGTGATAACTTATCTCCTGTTGTTAACTCCGGAAGTAATTTGTCGTCTTTAGCTTTGCCATAGACTTTTAAGAATCCGTCGAAAATCAATACTTCTCCACTGGCAATGAATTTATTTTTAGAATTCGATACATCTATAGTTACTTCAGTTTTTTCTACTTTAGCCGCCGCCATTTGACTGGCCAGTGCTCTTTTCCAAATCAGTTGGTAAAGTTTAGTCTGCTGAGTGTCTTTGCCAGCAGTCGTTTTGTCAAACCTAGTTGGTCGTATTGCTTCGTGGGCTTCTTGGGCACTGGCTGACTTGGTTTTGTAATTTCTAACTTGTGAATATTTATCTCCGTATTCTGATTTAATGTACTTTTGAGCTGCATTGATTGCGAGTCCGGAAAGATTAGTACTATCTGTACGCATGTAAGTAATGTGGCCGGCTTCATAAAGTCGCTGAGCAAGCGTCATTGTCTGTCGAACACTATATCCAAGCTTACGTGAAGCTTCTTGCTGAAGTGTGCTGGTGGTAAAAGGCGGAGATGGACTTCGGCTGCCAGGTTTTTGTGAGACATTGGCAACTGTAAAACTTGCTTTAGCTAGATTTTCTAGGAGTTTTCTTGCTTGTGTTTTATCGGCTGGCCTGGAATCATATTCAGCTGCGAATTTATCTTTTGTGCTTTTAAAGATTGCACTTACTTTATAATTTTCATTGCTTTTATGTGACTCTATCTCTCTTTCGCGTTCCACAATTAATCGTACTGCTACACTCTGAACTCTTCCGGCACTTAGTCCGGCTCGGACTTTCTTCCATAGAACCGGGCTTAATTCATAGCCGACCAATCTGTCAAGAACACGACGGGCTTGTTGAGCATCAACTAATTTTGTGTCTACAGTACGTGGCTTTTTAATGGCTTCAGAAATAGCTTCTTTGGTAATTTCGTGAAAAACTATTCGTTTTGTCTTGGATGGTTCCAGTCCTAAGGCGTGACATATATGCCAGGCTATAGCTTCTCCTTCTCGGTCTTCGTCGCTTGCTAGCCAAACGGTTTTGCCTTTGGCAGCCTTATTCAGTTTGGCCACCACCGCTGTCTTATCTGGTGATATCTCATAGGTAGGTTTGTATTTCTTGGCAATATCTATGCCGATATCTTTCTTTGGTAGGTCTCTAATATGACCAAAACTACTCTCTACCTGGTAGTCACTTCCTAAAAATTTTGTGATAGTCCGTGCTTTTGCAGGAGACTCAACGATAACTAGATTTTTTGGCATAAGCTAGTCCCTAGTCTTGAAAATAAGTCAGCTTATGTCAAGTCTAAAAAAACAAAACATACAACCATTAACTAATAACTAATAACTAATAACTAATAACTAATAACTAATAACTAATAACTA
>CAYNSQ010000009.1:0-11174 GCA_964400155.1 uncultured Candidatus Saccharibacteria bacterium | reverse complement strand
TAACTAATAACTAATAACTAATAACTAATAACTAATAACTAATAACTAATAACTACCAACTACCAACTAAACACTATCCCAAATGCCAGCCCCAAGAGGCCGAATAAAACCGGATATTTCAAGCATTGTCAAAGAAGAACTAAAAGTAGTGCTATCTAGTCCAGAGGCTAATGCCAGCTCTTCCTGGTTGTTCATACCGTTGCGGATGAGTTGAAGTAGTTTCTCCTCTACGGCTGATCCGCTAAATTCTCTTACTACAGGCTGGCAACGTTTGAGATTAAGAGCCAATAAAACATCAGACGCATCAGTGACCATGGTCGCCCCGCTCTTTATAAGATTGTTGGTCCCTTCGCTACCCGGACTGGTAATATTACCTGGAATTGCAAGGACAGTTTTACCCTGATCAAGTGCAAACTTGGCGGTATGTAAAGTACCGCTTTTTATAGAAGCCTCAGTAATTAGAAGAGCATCAGCCAGTCCACTAACTATTCGGTTGCGGGCAACAAAGTTTTGCTTTAACGACGGCATTGGAGATGGGTATTCAGATAGGATAGTGCCACCCGAAGTGATAATTTGTCTTGCAATATGATAGTTGCCAACGGGGCCAATTCGGTCCAAACTTCCAGCTAAAACCGCAATGGTTTTACCGCCTGCTTGTAAAGTTGCGGAGTGAGCAGCAGCATCTACCCCGTATGCCAGACCACTTATAATTACGATACCCAAACTTGCCAATTCCGAAACGATTCTTTTTGTAGCGGCTTCGCCATAGACACTTATTCGACGACTACCAACCACGGCAACTCGTGGTTCGCTCATCCAAGTACTTGGATGAGCGCCTAGGTAATACAGTTGCTTTGGAGGAGTCGGTATATTTCTTAAAACGTCTGGATAACCAGGTCCGATAAGCTTAAGGGTATTGACATTTATCATAACTTATTAATAAGTATTGACACAAAGACATTTATTTGCTAAAATTGCAACTTGTAATGTCTCTTTAGAGATTTTTACGCACCTTATACCCCCAATTTCTAATATCCGCCTCAGGCGGATCGTTAGATTGTTCAAGAGATCTTGCTTGTATCAGTAGTTACCCTCCACTGGTTGCGAGCTTTTCCTGGCACTTAACCTGTCGGCTAAATTTTTAGAACTCTTAACATAGACTTTAGTACCCAGTGAATCGATTGTCTATTGTAAAGAAAACAAATTATTTAGCAGTCTGGTTAAGTGCCAGGTACGTCTCTTGAACAAACTAACCCCTTTAACCTCGTTTTTGGCAGATTTATCTGCTTTTGACATTCCCCGTTCATCGTGGGTAAGTGAGTCCTTCGGGATTTTCCCGATTTATCGGGATTGGCTCAAACTACTTTGCTAATTATTGCAGTATTTGACGCTTCACTGATGGTGGGTTGAAGGGTGTAATGAGCCTCCAGCGGTGCCCACCCCCTCTGGAGGCTCTTTACATATTTGGGCACCGCTGGAGGATTTATCATTTTTCATTTGCCATTTACCTAAAAATTTATCAATAGCCATTTGTCGGATCCCAGATTGTAAATTGTTAAATGTGAATTGATAAATGGAGCGCTAGCGACCTGGTGCCCACCCCCTCTGGAGGTCTTTAGATTGAAAAAACAACTAACGATAGAAAGTTGGCTTGTTTGCTAAGTCGTGAAGATGAATCTATTGAAATCTAAATTACTTTTCGAGTGTTGTTTGGCAAGCTGCTATTTGTCAAGAATTCGGTAATCATAGCACTTGCTTCCTTTATAACTAAGTCTAAGTTAGCTTTTTCATCTTTACTAAAAGGTTTTAAAACAAAGTCGGCGTTATTCTTAATGTTGTCATTGCCAACCCCGATGCGCAGACGCCCAAAGTCGTCGCCCAAATGTTGAATAAGTGATTTTACGCCGTTGTGACCGGCGTCAGATCCCTCTCCTCGCGTCCGGAGGCTACCGAAAGGAAGTGCTAATTCGTCGTAGACTACCAAAGTCTGGTCGTTAAAAGTCTTGTAAAAATTTTGGACTAAGTGTGCCGCTTCGCCTGACAGATTCATAAAAGTTGTTGGTTTACAAAGAACAACCCTAGTGTTTCCTATCTGCTTAAGGCTAAGTTGGCATTTAAGGTCTTTTTTTTGAATCCAACTTGGAAAGTCATTTTTAATAGCAAAGTAATCAAGTACTTCAAAGCCTATGTTATGCCTGGTGCCTCTATATTCATCACCGGGATTTCCTAAACCAACTACAATTACAGTGCTGGTTACCCCTATGCTGTAGGGTAA
Organism: uncultured Candidatus Saccharibacteria bacterium; assembly: GCA_964400155.1. Lineage (GTDB taxonomy): Bacteria > Patescibacteriota > Saccharimonadia > Saccharimonadales > UBA10212 > JAYTJL01. The sequence continues at coordinate 8,899 of CAYNSQ010000009.1, read as the reverse complement.
GCTTGTACCAATTACCGGTTTTTTCTCGAATAGTGACATATATGCAAAGTCTAACGCCTAAAGCAGAACTCGTCCACTAAGCTCGTTTGGGTACCCGGCGTTTTTTTTCTGTTGGATTGTCGCCGTGTTGTTCTATAAACCAAAATTTGATTGGAGTACCGTCCATTGGCCATTTTTCACGGAAAGTTCGCTCCAGATAGCGTTTGTAGCTCCAATGCAAGAATTTAGTTTGGCTACCAAATACTTTAAAACTTGGAATGGGGTTGCCTTCTTCATGGACAATATAGCGTAGTTTTGGTTGACGATTTTTTAATCCAGCCGGAGGATGCGAAGTCAGTACTCCTGCCAGCCATTTGTTAAGTTCGGTAGTTTTAAAGCTAGATTCTCGGGTTTTATAAATTTGTACAGCCATTTCAAATAGTTTGGTGACGTTTTGTCCTGAAATAGCACTTGTAAAAACCACCGGTGCCCAGGGCACATAGTCAAAAGTAGAAGCCAGTTGCCTAAGAATGTCGCTATGGGTGTAGCCATCTTTTTCAAGAAGGTCATATTTGTTTACCAGCAAAACCAGTCCCCTGCCCGATTCTTTTATCATTCCGGCGATTTTTTGGTCTAGTGCGGTTCCGATTTCTTCGGCATCTAACACCAGCATACAGATGTCAGCTTCTTCAATTGAAGCAATAGAACGCAGGACGGAAAAGTGTTCTACTCCCATCTCTACTTTTCCGGCTCGTCTTATGCCGGCAGTATCAAGTAATATTATTTCTTGGCCGGAAAATCGCATGGCTATACGATTAACATCTCTAGTAGTACCGGCTCTATCTGATACAACTGCCTGCTGTTTTTTAGCAAGAGAATTAAAAAGACTACTTTTGCCAACATTTGGTCGACCAAGTAGTGCTATTTTGATTGATTTGTCCGTTTTTGTAGGTATTCCAGGTGGAATTTCAGCCTCTACAGCTGTTAAGAGCTCTTCTAAGCCCTTTTTTTGTGTGGTTGAAGTAAATACCACATTCTTTATCCCAAGTCCTAAATAATCCTTCTCTTTTGGTTTTTTTATTTGATCTGATTTATTAACTACTAAGATGAGAGGTTTTTTACTCTTATGTGCAAGCTTAGCTACTCTTCTATCTTCGTCGCTAATGACTGCAGGCGCTTCAATAGTTACCAGAATTACATCAGCTGCTGCTGTTGCCTCTGTAATTTGCTCTTGTATGCTAAGTTCAAACTCGTCTTCAGCTATCTTAAAGCCGGCTGTATCAATCAACCAATATTCACCGCCGCTATAAGGTAGTCGACTAGCAATGGAATCTCTAGTAGTCCCCGCCTCACGAGCCACTACAGCTTCACGACGTCCAAGCAGTGCATTGTATAGACTGCTCTTACCTACATTTGCTCGGCCAACTATGGCTACAATAGGTAGTTTTGAATTCATAAAGGATTATTATAACCGTTTTGAGAGTAATTGCATAACAAAAGATCTCTGTTGTCCAGAGATCTTTTGTTTATAAATCTTTTAATGATCTATACAACCGGAGGGCTACCAGCTGGGGCTGAATCTGATTCAGAACCCGGCAAAGCACTTTCGACCGGAGGTTCGGCTACTGGAACGTCTGCATGAACAGTTGGGTCGGCACTGTCAGCTAACGGGTCAGTTGCGGCAACCGTTGCACTTGGATCTGCTGGTGCGCTAGATACAAAATTGTTAATTTGGTCGTTTACGGCACTTTGTTCTGATGCAGTTGATGGTTGGCTATCCATACCCGGAACGCTACTAATTGGATTAGCAACATCAGGTGCTGGTGCTGCTGGTTCGGCAGCAGGTGCTGCTGAAGGATCTGGTACTGGTACGCCCATTGTATTGTCTTCTGGCATATTGTTCTCGCTTTCTTTTTTATTATTTAAATCGGAGCCTTTATCTTTAGTTGAATCATTATTGTCATCATCTGTTTTAACTGTTGCTGGACTTGCAGAATCTGCTTTACTGCCATCCAAGACTTCTTTAATGACTCTTGCAAAATCTTCAAGTGTAACTTGAGACTTCACTAAATATTTAACCACACCCAAACTCTCACCGCGAGCTTGGTCTTCGGCTTGTCCAAGTGCAGTCATCATTATAACCTTGGTATTTGCCATTTCTGGTGCTGCTCTGAGAGTTTCTAGCATCTCAAAACCGGATAGTTTTGGCATCATAACATCCGCTACAATCAAGTCTGGCCTTTCTTTCATAGCCACAACAAGACCCTCTTCACCGTCACCGGCTGTGACCGTATCGTAGCCCTCTGCTTGAATTCGCATTTCGAATATTTCCCGGAGGTTATTGTCGTCTTCTACGAGTAAAACTTTTGCCATCTATAATTTATTTCTAAAAACTACTTTTTTACTATCCTATTGCTAATTCTATCACGCTTATGGCTAGTTAGTGCAAATTTATATATTAGGGTTAATAGTTGAGGATTGTTTGCGCTGCATTTCTAGCGCTTGTTCTGAAGTTAGTCGGGGTAAATTTACATAAAACGTACTACCTTTACCCAACTGTGATGTTACCCATATTCTACCGTTATATAACTCCAAAATTTTTCTACAGATAAATAGACCAAGTCCGGTTCCGCCTATTGTTCTGGTCATAGAACTGTCAACTCGATAAAATTTTTGAAAGAGATGAGATATGTCCTCTGCCGGAATACCGGCTCCGGTGTCACTTACCTGCATCTGTATAACTTTTGTATTTCCTGTGATGGCAACACTTATTGTCCCTTCGGCGGTATATTTTATGGCGTTATCAACCAAGTTTTGCATTACTTCTCTCAGTCGATTTGGATCAACAAAACCATAAAACAATGGTCTGATTACTTTTGCGCCATTAACGCCAGCGTTACTACTTACGATAAATTTCAACTCCAGACCTTTCTTTTGAGCATTAAATCGAGCGCTGTCGGCTACGGCTTGAAGAATTTCACCTAGTTCGACTACAACTGGGTAACTAGCTAGACGACCGTCCTCGGCTTTTGAACTGGTCAGTAAGTCCGCAAACAGTTGACCCAAATGCTGTGTAGATGAGTGAGCTTTTTCAATATAGCTTCTGGCTCTCGGTTCTAATTTTGTAACTTTTTCATTTAAAGCAAGAGCTAGGTATCCTTCGATGGCTGCTATAGGCGTACGCATTTCGTGGCTGGCAGTAGAGACAAAGTCAGATCGTTGTTTTTCTTCAGCTTTTTCAGAAGTAATGTTTCGAAGCACACCGATTACATTTATTAGCGAACCACTATCATCCAAGACAGGAGAGACCACCATAGATACTGGCACACGTTTATTGTTACGGGTGGCTAGTATTCCTTTACTATCTCTGGCAACTTGAGCTGTAGTAAAAGTCTTGGCAAAGGGGTGCTGATTCTCTTGGTAAGCTTCCCCTTTGTCATCCACCAAAACCAGTACGCTTTTATAATCCATTCCTATGGCTTCTTCGGCTGGCCAGCCGGTAATTTGAACAGCTCCTGGGTTAAACATAGTAATAACACCGTCAAGTCCGACGGTAACTACACCGTCTTCTATGGTCTCAAGTATAAAATCCGAATTAAAATGCGGAGATTTGCCACCTGGCAGTCCAAAGTGCAAGTGTTGATTGCCTGGTGCTAAAGAAGCTTTGCGTCCTCTTATAATGGCTACAATGCTCACTAATACAATAAAAAAAACCACCCCGCCTAACACAATTACATAGGTACTGTTCATTGCTATCTGTTATTCTATCGTAACTATGCTGATTGTGCTAATGCCTGGATTTCTTACATAAATTAGTTGATTGAAAACAGGAGATATATCCGTAAAATCTAAAATAGAAAATCAAGTAAAATCATATATAATCAAGCATCAGTACGAATTTGCAGAACAAGCTTAAAAACAAGGATTAAACGGCTATCAAATATACTTTTTATTAGCGTTTTTGTTCTGCAAGGACTAGTACAATCTTTTTAATTAAATTAACAGGCAAAGGTTGAGTATGAATAAACCTAGCCGTTGATTTGCCGTGCAAAAAGGGTTCAACATCTTTCTCTAGTCCGGTTGCTCGGTGTACTGGATAAATGCTAATGAATTCTTTATACCCTGCAAAATAAACAATAGGTCCGTTAGAGTTATAAAAAGTCGGTACGCCATAGCTTATTTTTTCGTTTGCTTCCGGTAAGATGTTCTTTATCAGTTGATAAATTTCGCTTAGTCTTTCCTTTGTAACACCGTCAAAGTTATCTATATATTCATCAATCATTGTTGCCAATATTTTACATTAAAAATCACTTGACTAAGTCATAAGAACAAATTTATACTTAACCAAAAGGTTAAGTGATGGAGATGAACATAGAGCTAGTTTTAAATAATGCCTTCTCTGCTCTGGCAAATGCCAAGCGGCGCAATGTTATTACTGCCCTTTCACTGCAACCACTTTCTATCAGTCAGTTGGCAGAGTTCGAAAATTTGAGCTTACCTGCTATTCATAAACACATCGCTGTCTTAGAAGAAGCGCAATTGGTTCACCGCCGTAAGATTGGTCGTAGCAACTTTTTGGTCCTTAACAATGATTCGCTCTTTACTGTCCAGGAATGGCTTCTGCAACATCAAACCCAATGGGGTAGTTCTAAGGCAACTCTTGAAAATTATGATCCTGAAAAAAGAAAACATTATAGTCAATTATCTTCTTGGCCTAACACTATGAGTAAGACCAAGAAAGTAGTTGATAATAAAAGAAAGGACAATCAATGAAAAAGTTTGTATTTATTTACAAAGGTAACGGTTCTCATCCGGGTGGCTCACAAGAAGAAACCATGAAAGCATGGATGGACTGGATGGGTGGACTCGGTAACGCGATAGTTGATGGAGGAAATCCATTTGACGACGGAGGCAAGAGTGTCACTAAAGATGGTGTTTCAGATGTGAATTCTAGCAGTAGTGTATCTGGATACACAATCGTCAATGCAGAGGATTTTAACGGTGCTGTTGAAATGGCAAAAAGCTGTCCTATTCATACCCAGGTAGGTGGTGTAGCCTCCGTAGAAGTCTACGAAGCCCTTCCTATGTAATTTTGTTTTAAACCAGTTCCTATCAGAAAAGCTCCCAAAATAAAGGGAGCTTTTTATATAATTAACTAAATGAGCGGAAATTCTTCTACGTCACTAGTGACTAAGTTGGGTATAAAACCAGATACCAATATATTGTTGGCTGGGATGGACGTAGCGGTATATAGACTGTTCTTTGAGCCTGCCCTGCCCAATGCAATCAACCAACCTATGACTCCGGACCAACTAAATTTTATTCACTTCTTTTTACATGACGCGCAAAACATCCAAGAGATTATTTCGCTAGGAAAGGAGAATCTCACTAAAGATGGTCAGTTTTGGATAAGTTGGCCCAAGAAATCATCAAAGTTACATAAAGATCTAGATGAAAATATGATTCGTGAATCTGGGCTGGCTACAGGTCTGGTAGATGTTAAGGTATGCTCTGTCTCGAATGATTGGTCTGCTCTAAAATTCGTATATCGTAAATAAAGCAGATTAACCTTTATTGCCACTCCATTTGTAAGCACGTCTGAAACCTTGTCTCTCAGCATCCTCAACCGTCTCAGCATAAAATTCCCCCGTTCTTGGCGTAATTTTTACAGTATCGTATTGTTGATCAAACGGTAGGTGATATATTTTTTCGTTCTTTGGTGAGATGTTGCACTTAATTGCTGGGTAAGCTTTGAATGAATGTTTCTGATATACCTTGATACCTAATCTTTTTGCGAACTCAGTTGCTGTTTCAGAAAGTACTGTTGTGCAGTAAAAAACTGGTGTAGCGATTTGTTTTGGATGCTCTTTTTGTAGCCCATACGTAGTACCAAAAAGTTGAAAAATATGATTTTCATAAATTGTTTTGAATCTAGACCAATTCTTACACTGAATTACGTGGATTTCTTTACCTTTATAAGCAATAATGTCCCTACCTAAATCCTCGAACCGCTTGTGAATGCCGAAATACTCGACATCCCAACCGTCTTTTTCATATAAATAACCCACATATCGTTCGTACATTTTACCTTTCATCCAATTTGATTTCTTAGTTCTTTGCCAATATCTGTTTAAGGCTAATTGATTTCGTTGAGTAGTGCTTAACTTCCTGTAGTCTTCAGGACTCACAAACTGACTAACGGGGTCTTCTCTCTCGGTATCTGTATAAACTGTGTAATAGACTTCTGCGTCTACTTCATCCTCGATGTCTTGTTCTAACTCCTCTGCAAGCCATGGGTAGATTGCTTCGTAGTTTTGAGACTTATACCTCCAATAAATCAACTCCTTAGCCAAATCCCGCTTTTCACGCTTAATTGCTTGAATTTCTTGCGCTGCCTTTAGTGCAGGACGACGTTTATATTGCAATGCTCTGGCGCGTTCATTTTCTGTAATAGTTATAAGGTCGCTCCAAATCTGGCCCACAACAGGGTAGTTTTTGGTCCTTTCCTTGAATAATCGTTTAAACAATTTTTCACTATTGATTAACTGTTTATCTTTTTCATTGAGTGTCTCAGAGTAATTTTCCCACTGTAATACTAAGTATTGTAACTTTTGATTCTTATCAAGAAGCTCTTGAATACGTACTTGTGCTTTGTCACGGTCTTCAACAATGCTGTATATCCATCCGATCAATACAATAACACCTATAAAACCACCAAATATAAGCCAGCCTGTAAAGTCCTCCATATTCTTTTAAATACTATTCCAAATTACCAACACTGTAAATGAGACAATGTAAGTGATAAAAAGTTATAAATTTGTGGTGACCTCAAGGGGAATCGAACCCCTATTGCCAGGATGAGAACCTGGTGTCCTAACCGTTAGACGATGAGGCCAACTTCAGGCTTTATTCTACTCTTTAGACTCAAAAATTAACAGATCGAGATAACTATTAACTTATAACTAATATCTAGGTCTTTAAGGTGTGTAGGTCAGTTTGTCAGGGCTAGCTAGTAGTGTTACCCAAGTTTGACCAGGGTTAATAGGCACTATATTTCCGGCAGAGTCTTTAAACTCTATTGGGCTGTAGCGGTCAGCTTTAGACCAAGTAATTTGTGTTACCCCGCCATCCTGAAAAATATAGCCAGTCCCGCTACCATTTATTGAATAGCCACTGTGCCCACTACTATCAACAATACTGTAAGGCACTATTAACGCTATCACGACCTTTGGCTTTAGTTGAGTAGTGTTGCCCGCTTCATCGGTAATTGCCATATGTGGAGCGCCTCCCTCACTACGAGCGTATGAATTTGTGGCAGCATCATAGTCATAATGGGAATTGTAAAGTGCACTTGATATCGCCATATCAATCTTGGCAGCAGTAGGTGCTGGTGGAGTCTGTGTTTGGTTACTGTTAGAAGTTGATTTTGCTGTTGTTGTAACTAATTTCTTTTCTTTCTTTCTTGCCCACGACTTTACGTTGCTAGATGTGTAACCTTTTGAAGTGTTGAGTGCGTCTAATTTGTCAAAATTGGTATAGACGTTATGTGGAGCATAACGACTGGATATGCGCCAATAACTACCGCTATTGAAAAATTGGTCAAGGTCTTTGCCGCCGTTGCGAATTTGAGCAAGAGCATCAGGACTGCCGCCAACGTGTGCAATTGGGGCGTCAAATTGTCCAGCAAAGTCAATATAGTATGGACGAAGTGAGCGTACTGGGCCTATATAACCTGGCCTAGTCTCTTGATAAAGCGTCAAAAACCTAGTGATGCCACCTTCTGCTATGGCTTCGAATATCACACCAGCTTCTTGTAGTCCTGATTGTGGTCGGGCGTCGGGACTATTTTCAATCATTATTCCAGTGACAGGTCGGGCTGCCTCAGCTGGACTGACCTGAACTCCACTAAGCGGAGATGCCACAGTAGTTGGTGCTGGTGGCGCAATTTTTTTGTTTTTAGTAATAACTAATTCGGGTTCGGCTTTTCCTAATAATTGGCTAGACGCAGCGAATGCAACGCCTCCACCTATTAGTAGAAGTATAAAAAGTACTGTTATGAATTTACGTTTTTTACTCCAGGCTCGCCACCAGTCCATTGGTCTGGGGCGACCCATACTTAATCTTTTTTTGGCTGCCACTTGTTCTGGTTCTCCATTATTTGACCCTTCACTATTAACAGGTTGATGGTTTTGCTCATGTGCAGTTTGCGGGCTATTCAGTCCCATACTAGTCGCACCAAAAAGCCGTGCTCTGGCGTCGTCAAGACTATGACCGCGTAAGCGCTGGCTTTTTTGTACAGTTCGTTTTTGGTTGTTTGGGCCTTTTGTAGGCGGAACTATGTCGAGCATCGACAACTATTGTATCAGTGTTTATGCTTATTTTTCCAGAGCTGATATAGCATTCTCAAGTCTTTGGATAGCAGTCTCTTTGCCAAGCGCATAAATAGTCTCCCAAACCGAAGGGGTCTGTGGCGCACCAGTTAACGCAATCCTGATTGAACCATAAAGCACTAATGGTTGCCCGATTGTTTTTTCTATTAGAACTTTTAATGGTTCTTCGTATGAACCGGGTTCGTTTGCATCAGCTGCACTAATTAGTGACTCGACTTGCCTTAACCAACTGACTGGAGTTGGCGCGCCTTCAGCACCATGCACTCGAAATAATTCATTGATTTCTTTAGCGACTTCTTCGTTGGTCTGAGCTAGTTTAAAAAAATAATGAGTTAGCGTAGGCAAATCTGACAATTTTTTTAAACGATCTTTACTTACTTCTAATACTCTATTCTTTAGATTTGAATTGGCGTCAGCAGCCTCACTTCCCCAATATTTTTCTGCCTTAGTCATTAGCTCAATCTGTGATAGATTGCGAATAAAATGGCCATTTACCCAATTGAGACGATGTTCGTCAAAGTGTGCGCCAC
>CAYNSQ010000008.1:0-24231 GCA_964400155.1 uncultured Candidatus Saccharibacteria bacterium | reverse complement strand
AATGGAGCTGGTGGAGCAGTGTTACCAGAAGTCGAAGCTGGAAGTATTGTTAGAATTTTTCAGCTTTACTAATTGGATATATGCGAAAGGTTAGATTTCCAACTAGCCTATCAGCATTTATTGGACCAAAATAGCGTGAGTCTTCTGAATTAGCTCGGTTATCTCCACATACAAAAATTTCTGCCGGACCTAGTGTACGCCGAGCAACGTCCTGAGGAGTAGATTTGGCTGATATTGTATATATGCCGGCTCGATCAGGGTCAAAACCATTAGGATGCTCCTTGTTGTAGACTGTAATTTTGCCATCCTTAACTTCTATATCTTCTCCAGGCAGGGCAATCACCCTTTTAATCAACTGTTTTTCTTGAATGGCTGTACTATCAAACAAACCACCACCGTTGAAGACAACAATAGTACCTCGATCGGGAATAAAAGGATGTCCGGTAACTCGTGATATTGTTCTTGGTATTTTGTTTACTATCAACCGGTCATTGTTTTGCAAGGTGGTTTCCATGCTCTGACCGTCTACTTGGTATGACTGAAATGCATAAGCCGTAAGGGATAGAGCAATAATCGGAGCCAAAAGGAATAAAGCGATGGTTGAAAGGGCTGATTTTAAACCGTCTTTTGTTTTTTTTGGTTTTTCAGGCTTGGCTGGCTCTATGTGAGGTTGAGGAACACCCTGATTTAAACTACTTGACTGAGTAGAGTTGGAATCCGATGAAGAGTTAGCTGACGGATAAATATCTGCCACATTTAGTTTATTGCCTGGACCAGTAGGTTGGCCAGGAGGAATTGGTTGTTGTTCGGGACTCATTACTTGTATTTATTATACAGTGTTAGATATGCTTTATACACAAGCATTTTGACCTCTAAAAATTGCTATCAAAATGGTATACTGTACGCTGGGTAAATGAATAGGCACATAAGACACAAAAGGCCGTCCCACCGCTCGGCCTCTATAGATGGTATAGTCACTGACGGACGTCGGTTGGGTGTACCAACACACCGTAGTTATCAGCCAAACGCCAAGATTCCGGCGGCTGTAAGCCTCGGTCAAAACAGACAAGCTCAAGATGGCTTTCATCCAATGAGGCAATCTCCTGGTGGCATAGGTGTTTTAGAAAAACCTAACGTTCATACTCCTGAAGCAGATGAAGAAGCTTTACTAGACGAACCAATTGTTCTTGATGATATTCCAGATACTACCGGCGAGCGTGGAAAAAAGAAGAAATCCAAGCATAAATCAGGCAGCCGCTGGAAAACTATAACTAAAAGAACAGTAATTGGGCTGATGAGCTTGTTAATTATAGTCGGTGCATATTTTGCACTAAAAGTCTTTTTTCTAGAGAGAAATGTATTGAAAGGCGGAGGGAAGGCACCAGCGCTTGCTAAGACTGTCGACATTAACCAACTTAAAGGTGAAGGTGATGGTCGTATAAACATTCTAATACTAGGTACTGGTGGTCCTGGGCACGATGGCGGCGATTTAACAGATACAATTATGCTAGCTAGTATCGACCCGGTGAATAACACAACCTCGCTTCTGTCTATTCCTAGAGACTTGTGGGTCAAGATTCCTGATGACGGTTACCAGAAGTTAAATGCAGCTTATTTTTATGGTATGGCTAATTCTAAAGCCAAAAATAAAGACCAGGTTATAAGAGACGGCCTACAAAAACTGGATGATACACTGGCACCAATATTAGGGGTAACGATTCATTATCATACAATTATTGATTTTCAAGCATTTCGCCAATCGGTTGATACTGTTGGTGGAATTGATGTTAATGTGCCAGAGGACCTATATGACCCAACAATAGCCTGGGAGAATAACTACAATCCATACATCGCCAAAAAAGGTGTACAGCATATGGACGGTGCTAAAGCATTGTTGTATTCAAAATCTCGTGAGACATCCAGCGACTTTGCTCGCGGTGAAAGGCAACGACTAGTCATGATTGCTTTAAAAGAGAAGATATTTACCCTAGGTACTTTTTCTAACCCGGTTAAAGTATCAAGTCTATTAACTAGTCTGGGTGATAATGTATTCACAGACTTTTCTTTATCCGATATCAGCCGTCTTTATGAAATTGTCGGACAGATTCCATCTAGTGCAATTACAAGTCTTGATTTGGTCACCCCGCCTAATAACTTGTTAACTACTGGCAATGTTAATGGTCTGTCTATTGTTCAGCCCCGGGCCGGACTGTTTGAATATGATGCAATAAATGATTATGTCCGACGCGCGTTAAGAGATGGATTTTTAGCCAAAGAAAATGCAAGCGTAGCAGTCTACAACGCCACTGACGTTGGTGGAGTAGCTACCAGAGAGGCGAATACACTAAAATCTTACGGTTACAATGTAACAACTATTGAAAACGCTCCAAAAACTACAAATCCGCTCAAAACTACAGTAGTTGATCTGACAAAAGGTAAAAATAAATATACAAAAAACTATTTACAACAAAGATTTGGTGTCAGTGTCGTTAGCAAAGTTCCTTCTGAAACTGGCATTACTCCACCTGTTGGAACCGCGTTTGTTATAATTATTGGACAAGATGTTGCGTCGAGGTAAAGCAGTCAAAGAACGCATTAAACCTGTAAAAGGGTTTTCTCATAGTATTCATACAATATTGTTAGTAGCCTTACCAATATTGGCCTATATATTAGTAAAAATTGATTTTGTAAGTCTGGCAATTGCGCTTGTCTTACTTTCTAAATGGCGAATGCTGGCCGTAAAACCACGTTACTGGATAGCTAATTTAGTCTCAGGGGGAGTGGACATCACTGTTTCGGTGGCTTTGGTGCTATTTATGGCTAATACTGCTTCTGGCTGGTGGCAACTAGTCTGGGTGGCGCTATACATGGCTTGGTTGTTATGGTTAAAGCCACGCTCTGACGTTTTGAGCGTATCTGCACAAGCCATGCTAGGGCAACTTCTAGGGTTGGGCGTTTTATTCCTAAAGTTCGCAGACGCACCGCTGGCGGTGTTGGTGGCTGTAACTTGGTTGATAACTTATATTTGTGCTAGACATTTTTTGACTAGTTTTGATGAACAACATACCGCGCTTATTTCACATGCTTGGGCTTATTTTTCGGCATCGTTAACCTTTGTCTTGGGGCATTGGTTGCTTTTTTATGGAAGCATTGCTCAAATAATAGTAATTCTTACAGTAATCGGCTATGGACTAGCAGGGCTGTACTATTTAGAAGCATCAGAAAAAACCAACAAAGGTCTACGCAGGCAACTCTTAGGAATAATGTTTGCCATATTATTAATAGTTGTTATATTTTCTGATTGGAATGGCAGTACTGTTTAGAATGATCAATTTTCAACAAGGTCAACTAGAGCAACTAGTATCAGGAGGTAAGTAACTATGGATAAAAAACCACAAATCCCAAAAATATCACGAATAACGGGGCAGAAAATTGCTATGGGCCTGGTTGGGCTAGTGGTAGTATTTGGTGTTGCTTTTGGGGGAGGCTGGCTGGGGGCAAAGAACTACAACAATAACAATCAGCTCTCAAATGCAGCAAAAGCTCAATTCGTCAGCGGCGAAGGCAACCTTATATCGCAAATTGCCAAAGATGTAGGCCCGGGCGTAGTTTCGGTAGACGTAACCAGCCAAGCCAGCGGTGTTGATTTTTTTGGATTTGAAACTAATCAAGAACAACAAAGTGCCGGAACCGGCTTTATAATAAACAAAGAAGGTGTGATACTAACAAATCGTCACGTTATTCCAGATGGAACCACCAGTGCCAGAGTTACTTTGTCTGATGGTAAAAAATTCGATGTGGATGTTTTGGGCAAAACCAACGCCTCAAGCAGCCTTGACGTAGCCTTCTTAAAGATTAAAGACCTTGGTGATTACAAACTTTCACCTGTTACATTAGGAGATTCATCAAAGATGCAAGTTGGCTATAAAGTCGTGGCTATTGGTAATGCCTTGGGCCAATTTCAAAACACTGTAACCAGTGGAATAATTTCCGGCTACGGCAGGGATTTGGACGCTTCCGACGGCCAAGGTGGCGGTGAAAGTTTGAGTGATTTGTTTCAGACTGACGCTGCCATAAATCAAGGCAATTCCGGTGGGCCTTTAGTAAACATGAGCGGGGAAGTCATTGGCATTAACACGGCTATTGCCGGAGACGCTCAAAATATTGGCTTTGCCATACCAATTGACGACGTAAAAGGACTTATAGAAGGAGTCTTAACTACTGGCAAATTACAACAGCCGTACCTAGGTGTACGTTATGTTTCTTTGACTGATGACTATGCCTACGAATACAACTTAGACACTAAAAGGGGTGCTTATATTGTACCCGGCAGTCCCGGGCAAGATTCTATTCTGACAGATAGCCCTGCTGACAAAGCCGGTTTGCAAGAAAAAGATGTAATTACAAAAGTTGACGGACAATCAGTCGACGAAAACACTAGTTTGACTAGCTTGCTGGCAAAACATAAAGTTGGCGACAGTGTAAAACTGACTGTAGTACGCGGGGATAAGACAATCACACTCAAGGCAACCCTAGAAGCCGCCCCAACTAACTAGGTTTTCTTTCGTGAAAGTAGCCACCATACCAGACAACCAATAGCTACAACTAAAAATAATCCAACCTCAGGGTTTATAGCATTCATTAGAAATGCCATAAGTAAAAACCAGGCACCCAGCACACCGAGGATAATACCAGCAGCTACAAAATAATCTCTTTTACTAAAGTCTTTCATTTTATATCAATACTACATTACTTAGGGAGCAAATATCTAACATAGAACTGTAAGTTGTAATACTTTTGTCTTGCTTGACACACCCACTAATATCTAAGATACTTTTGCTTAGTAATAACCATAACTATTTTCTGCTAAAAAACAAAAACTTTAACATCTTATCCTACATATGCCAGCTCTATCAAAATCTAAAATAGCTAAACCAAAGACTCTAAACCCAAGAGCTAGGTTTTCAAAAGTACAAATTCTATCCTTTGTAGCTGTTTTTACCATAATCGGTGGTGTCTTTATATATCGAAGCTTTGCTGCTTCTCCTGTGGTAATAGCCTCTATAGAAGGTGAACAAATGAGCCAGCCGGCTGGTATTTTTGCAGTGACGAATCCAAATGCCTCATCAGGCAAAAGTCTTTACATACCTATTAATGGTACAGTGACGGGTAGTGTAAGCTTTTCGAGACCTGTATCATCATTTAATCTCGTAGCACGGGGGATTCAATGCCAGGGCTCACCCGCAATTACAGTAATGCTTGATAACAGAGTAGTACTTAGTAATATGAGTTTATCAAATACTTCGTATTCTGAATTTACCTACAATTTTCCAAGTAATGTTTCTCAGGGGACTCATTCTTATTCTATAAATTTTGCCAATGACTTCACTCGGACTTATAAAAGGAGTAAGAATAGTGGTAAGATTGTCTGCTCTAGGGCTGTCTATGTTGATAATACAAAATTCTTTGGTTCGACTACTCCACCTACACCAACCCCCACTGTCTCCCTATCTGCTACACCAACCTCGGTTACTGCTGGTTCTGCTTCTACTCTTACCTGGAACTCTACTGATGCTACCTCGTGCACAGCTTCTGGATCATGGAGTGGTAACCAGCCCACAAGTGGTTCTGCCACCACCGGAGCTCTAAATCAAAACTCTACTTATTCACTTAGCTGTACCGGATCAGGGGGAGTAGCTAGTACAAGTGTAAATGTAATTGCGAGTTCATTTGGTGGAACGGGAACGGAATGGTCTTACGCGGTGGCTTCGCCGCAGAATCCTGGTACAACGATCTCAAATATGTCCGGTCTAGGAATAAACGTTACTACAAAGCAAGATATTGCGGACAAAGTAATCGACGGGACTGGTGATACAGGCGTTCTTTTTCAGTCTAATGGTACAGGATCGTCTATGAGTAGAATAAAGATGAGTCGTGTTGCCGCCGGTAATTCTGTTGCCTACGGCAAACATGGTGTGTATGGCAAAGTCAGCAATCTTAGTCTGCAGGATATGGATATTTCGTGTTCTTCGTATTGTGCGTCTGGAATATCGTTTCGCTACGATGGCGCCACGCTAAATCGATTTAAAGTTTCTGGTGCACCACACGCAATTACATATTATGAAACTAGCACAACACCTGGAGTAGTAACAATTAAGAATGGCAGTGGATCGTTTACCTCCGATACAGCAATTTGGGTAGATGCCGAAACCGATTACACACAAAAAGTTATCCAAAAATTTGTAATAACCAATGTATCCTTTAATGGTAACGGGGCGTTTATGAAAGTCGCCAGTGCACGCTTCGCATCACCTTCAGTAGTAGTCCAGCATTGCTTTCTGAACGGTAAACCTGTTACAGCGGCTGATTTTCCAGGTGTCTCAAACTTAACAATCTTACCCTAAGATAATTTATCTATATGCATATTACGCCAAACAAGACTAGTGATAATTCCAGTTAGTAATCTGACTTGAAAACTTGTATAAGGTCTTGGTGGGTGCAGAGTTTGTAACCAGCAAAGCCAGCGATATCAGAAAGGTTTTGGTGCTGGAAAGGTAGTGACTCTGTTAGTACAAACAATGGCTTTTCGACACGTTCTGCTAGTTGCGAAAACATACGACGGTACAGTTCTAGCCCATCACCACCGCCAAAAATTGCCAAAGCCGGTTCGTGTCGGGCAGATGAGTTAATCTCATAACGAGCAGGTACGTAGGGCAGATTTGCAAGCACAGCGGACAGGGGGTAGTGAGTAGTGAATAGGGGACGTAGTAAGTCGCCATGATGCCAGCTTATATTAACATTGTGCTTTTTGGCATTTCGGACAGCAACTTTTAAGCATTTTTTATCAATGTCAGTCGCCGATATTTGGGCACGAGGAATTTCAAGCGCGGCAGTAACAGCCAGTGCACCACTACCAGTACCAATATCTGCAATATGTGGAACATATGGTATTCGTTGTTTAGTATAGTGATGTGGACGTGAAAAAATGTCACGTGTAAATTCAATCATAGTCTCAGACTCTGGCCTAGGTTCGAGCACATTTTTGTCTATAAAGAATTCGCGGCCGTAAAATTCAGTCTTCTTGCGGATATAGGCTAGCGGTTCGTGACGTGCTCGACGGCTTAGTTTTGCCTTCAGTTTTTGAAGCGATATTTCTTGAACTAACTCCTCGCTATGCGACAAAAGCCAAGCCCGGTCTTTTTTTAGTTCGTCTTCTAACAAGACCATCACGTCCAGTCGTGCAGTTCCAATTCCAACGGCCTCTAAAGTTTTGGTAGCATCAGCTAAAAAATTACCGACTATCATTTGGTGTACTCCAATATTTTAGTAACCACCTGGTTAATAGGTTGCGTAGAGTCTACTGTAATTGCCCCGGCGGTTAGTAGTTCTTCGTCAAATTCTTTGTGCCGAGAAACTACTCGTTCTAGCTCAATTGGATGTTTACCGTAGTGGTTGTTTGTTCGGGTTTCTAAGCGCTTAACAATAATCTTATCAGGTGCGCTAAGAAGAAATATCTTATCAAAATCAGGGTAATATTTAGCTTGGTTGGCGGTGATAGAACAGATATAAAGCTTGTCGTTGGCGTGTTTCTTGAACAAATTTTGTAAAACTTTTTCACTGAACACTCGTTCGTGGTCTTCATACCATTCTAGAGTAGGATTTGTAGGTCTAACGGTTTTTTCGCCGGTTTTTTTGTCAGCATTGTAGCTAAAACCGGCATCGGCATCATAGGCAGCCAACCCGCGCTTTTGCAATTCTTTTGCCACAGTACTCTTACCAGTACCCGCAACTCCGGTTATTAGATAATTCATCTTAATCCGCCTGCAACAGTTCTAACTCTTTGGCTTGAAGTTGTTCGATGATGTCGTCTATGTTTCCGTCTAGGGCTCCGGGCAGGTTTGACCGGCTATAGCCAATGCGGTGGTCGGTGATACGGTCTTGTGGAAAATTATAGGTACGGATTTTTTCACTGCGATCACCAGAGCCGATTAGTTTAGCTCTGGCGTCAGAGGATTTCTGTTGTTCTTCTTCTATTTGTGCTTGTAAAAGGCGAGAGCGTAGTACTCCCATAGCTCTTTCTTTGTTCTTAATTTGAGATTTTTCATCTTGCATACTGACGACAATTCCAGTGGGCAGGTGAGTGATACGCACTGCCGAATCTGTAGTGTTAACCGACTGGCCTCCAGGCCCGGATGATCGGAAAACATCAACTTTGAGATCGGCTTGGTTGATTGTTACATCTTTTTCTTCGGCTTCTGGCAAGACTGCCACTGTAACTGTGCTGGTATGAATGCGACCCTGGCTTTCAGTTACCGGTACACGCTGTACTCGGTGTACTCCAGCTTCAAACTTTAAGTTTTTGTAGGCATCAACTCCGTTGACTGCAAATATTATTTCTTTGTAACCACCTCCTTCAGCCGGACTTTCACTTAGCAGCTCTGTTTTAAAGCTGTTACGTTCGCACCACCGGCTGTACATTCTAAATAAGTCTCCCGCAAACAAAGCAGCTTCGTCTCCTCCGGCAGCAGCCCGAATTTCTACTACTGCGTTACGATCATCATTCGGGTCTTTAGGAATAAGAATAGCTGAAAGCTCAAAGCTCAAAGCTGAAAGTTTGTTTGTTAGGTCTGTAATTTCGGATTTGGCCATTTCAGCCATTTCCTCATCATTGCTACTAGCCATTGTTTTGGCTTCTTCAAGTTGCGATGTTAGCTTTGACTGTTCATCAAATAGACCAACAATTTTTTCTAGTTCGGCTTGGCGTTTGGCAAGTCGAGGATACTCCGGAGAAGAGTAAATTGAACTATCCTGCAGTTTTTCCTGCAGACTAACTAGTTCGTCACGAAGAGATTTCTCCTTTGTATCCATATCATTACTATAAACTACAGCCTCTAACCTGTAACCTCTTTACAGTTACTTAGTGCCGAGTTTTTGCGTTTCGTCTGATTTGGTCTCTGATTTGCGGACTTTTGGCTTCGCTGAAGCTTTGGCTGCTTTGGCGGCTTCAGCGGCCTTGGCTCTGGCTTTGAATTTATCAACACGTCCTTCAATGTCAACAATGCGTTCCTCTCCTGTGAAGAAAGGATGAGAACTTGCAGAAATATGTACTTTTACCAATGGATATTCATTGCCATCAAGAGTTATGGTTTCGTCTGTCTCAACAGTAGATTTTGTAAGATAAGTAGTCTGGTTGTTGAGGTCTTGAAAAACTACCGGTCGGTAATTAGTTGGGTGAATATCTTTTTTCATAATCTCGGTTAGTATATCTTATTTACCCCTTAAGGTCAACGTTTATAAGTTAATAATTCTACCCGGCAGCGAGCCTTTGATGGAGCAGCCATGGTTGGGCGCTCTAGCAGTGTGTAAACACTACATCAGAGGCTCAAACTGCCGAGCTTAACTTGCATTTTTTTCACGGAGGATGTCATTGTTCTAGACGCTGGCGTCTAACTGATACTTCACGCAGACGCTTTTTAAGCCTTGCCCATGCCCAAGTCTCCTTTTCTTCGTATTCATTCCCACGAAGATTTTTTGTATCTTCGAGGTACTCAAACCACGCGTCGGCTTCTTCGATCTCTGAAAGTTCGATCTGAAGCTGCCTGTCATCAAGATCTGGACTACTCAAGGTGATGCATCCTTTCTAGGCGGCTGGACGACGGGGAACATCAGGTGCCAGCTGTAGTCCAGAGGACTTCAGTCTTCTTTCGACACGCTCGATGTGTTTGATTGCTGCATGTCCTGCACCTTTTTCGATGGCCTCTTCGTGAAGCCTTCTAAAGGAGTAGCCCTGAACATCTAGAACTGTCCTAAATTCATACACGGTACGTAGAAAATGCGCTGTATTTTCGCCAAATGCTTCATCCAGACTTGTATGGTCAGTGATGATCAAAGCTAAGTCCTCTCTGTGAACAAAAAGATTAAAAAAAGAGCGAACCCTCGGCGCTTGTCCGAAAGCCTGCTCCCGAGAATTAAACATATTTTACCACTGTTACATCATCCCATCAAATCTTGCATTGTTAGTGGATATGCATTTTGTTTTAAACCCAAGGTTGATTTTTATAGATAACAGATGTAAAATGGAAACACAATTAATTAATCAGCCTGGAGTTTGGAATCCTCCCATTTAGCACCGCGAAGGACTAAATCGGGCCACCTAGGTGAAGTGAAAGGATTAACTAAATGTCATCTACAAAAGTAGACATTAAAGATCTTCTAAATGCCGGCGCGCATTTTGGTCATAAGACAAGCCGTTGGCACCCCCGAATGGCTCCTTATATTCATAGTAAGCGCGATGGTAGCCATATCATTGATTTAACTAAAACAGTTGAAGGACTGGAGTTAGCGCTAGATTTTGTTACTCGCACCACGGCTGCCGGAAAGCAAGTGCTATTAGTTAGTACAAAACGCCAAGCAAAAGACAAGGTCAAAGAAGTTGCGGTTGCCACTGGTATGCCGTATGTAACAGAACGCTGGTTGGGCGGCATGTTGACTAATGTGGCTACAATTGGTGGCCGCATCAAACACCTAAAAGATCTAGAAAACCGCATGGCCTCGGGCGAGTTAGCCGCTAAGTATTCTAAGTTAGAAGTCCAGCGTTTTGCTGAGGAAATAGAACAGATGGATCAGTACTACGGTGGAATCAAAGAAATGCACGCTCGGCCCGGTGCTGTTTTTGTACTAGACGTTTTGCACGACCAAATTGCTGTTAAAGAAGCACACCGGCTGAAAGTTCCGGTAATTGGTCTTGTTGATAGTAATTCAGACCCTACAGGTATTAATTACCCAATTCCATGTAATGATGATGCTACTAAGGCAATTAATCTGGTTTTGGACTATGTCCAGGATGCAATTGAGGCTGGTCAAGCCAAAGCCAAAGCATCACCTGCTAAAGCAAATGACAAGAAAGAAGCTGATAAAGTGGAGGTAAAAGAATAAAATGGCAGATTTTACTCTAGACGACGTAAAAAGACTTAGAGAACTAACCGGAGTCGGCATTACCGATGCTAAGCAGGCACTTGTTGAGTCAAAGGGTGACTTTGATGCGGCACTGGCAGCTATGCGTAAGAAGGGCCTAACAAAAGCCGAGAAGCGTGGTGAGCGTGAAGCTCGTGCCGGACTCGTGGGTACTTACAACCATGACGGACGAATCGGAGTTTTGGTAGAAGTTAACTGCGAAACAGATTTTGTTGCTAAAACAGATGAATTTAAGGAGTTAGTCAAAGACATAGCTATGCACGTAGCTGCTGCAAACCCAGAATTTGTCAGCACCGATTCGGTTGATGAAGCCGACAAAAGTAGTATAGAAGCTGAATTTAAAGACAAAGCCAAAGCAGAAGGCAAACCAGCTGATATGGTGGCAAAAATTGTGGATGGTCAAGTGAGCAAATATTTTGCAGAACGATGTCTACTAGAACAACCATTTATAAAGAATCCTGACATTTCAGTTGGTGAATATGTCAAAGAACACATTGCCAAACTCGGCGAAAATATTGTAATTCGTCGTATGGCTCGTTTTGAGCTTGGCGAAACCGCATAAACAAGAACTTTTCTAGATGTCAGATCCAGAAGAACACTTTGGAGGTCTAGAAGCCAGTATAAACAGGCGACTGCTTTGGGCTGATAGGCTAACTTTATCTGCAGAAGAAGACAGGGAACATGCAAGATTTTCTGCTGTGCGAAGCGTGGGTTATTCAATTGGAGCACTAATTGCTGGTGTATCGGCTGTTACACATGAAGTGCAGACAGGTGATATATTGTCCGGTTCGGTAAACACTAATAGTACTATATTTGTGATAGGTGCAATTGGAACGGCGTACGCTGCCGGTCGTAATTTTATTGAGGCAGATCGTCTAAATTCAAAGGCTTATGAAAAACTAAGTTTAGCCAAGGAGTTAAAAAAAACGGCTGATGACTTAGCCCGTTTTTGATTGAATCCGAAGAAGGTATAAACGAAAAATTCATAATTTTTGTAGATTAGTAACTCTAACTAATTCAATACATGAAAAAGCCCCGAGAGCAGGGGTGCGGCCAAGCTCTATCGGGGCAGCAACCTCAGGAAATTATTCCAAAGGGCGTCGGTGCCCAGGCCGAATTGCCTGGGACTTCTGAGAGGTTGGGGGTTGAGTCATCTGTCGATGTAGTTCTCATTCATCAGATCGAGCTCGGCCTCCGCAAGTGAGCGCGCAAGTTCGCGCCACAACCAACCGATGCCGATCATGGTGCCGACCATTGCCAACTTAAAGAGCATCTTCTTCACTTCTCAGCTCCTCTCGGGACTGCAGGATTTCATTCTGAGTACTACCGGTAGCGCCTTGTTCTGTGGCCAAGACCGACGAACCATCCAACCAGGTAGGCAAGGATGTAGCCTGCTAGCATCTTCATCGTGCCCTACTTTCTGTACTAGAACTGGTCGCGATTTCCCCGTCTGGGTTTGACCCAGATGTTGAGGTAGATGACACAGCAAGCCAGGGCAAGCCCTGCCAAGATCAAAATGCCCAGCATAATTTCTCGCACTGCTAATCCTCCTTGTTGTGTTGCGGGAATACGAGATGATGTGTGCCGGTGTGCTTGACGACTGTCAGGATGACGATGGCTTAGGTGGCAAGGCCACCCAAGATGTATTTCATTGCAAATCTCCAATTCTGTCGTTTTTTATCGCTCGTAATATGTGATGATTACGAGTGCTGGAACGATGGGAGCAAGGATTGTCAGCTTTGCCGGTGGCAAACACTACCACCTGTGGTACTAGCCAGGGAATGCTCGCTTTGCTGGCTTGGATGGCTTGTCGATGCCGTTGTAACGGCATCGGCCGGCTTCCTTAAGCCACGAGACGAGTGGCGCGCAGACAAACGCCACTACCACTGCTAGTGCTAGCATTGCAGGCAACCAGTGCATTGTGTCTGAGGCAAGCATTTTTCCTCTCAAAATTAGGTGCGAGACTATAGCTCCGCACGATGGCCATCGTCTAAACTAGGGTAAACAATACAACAAAATGCATAGTTTAACAAGCAGATGTATACTATTTAAATATGAATATAATCTATAAACAAATGATCAATGCTCAAGCGCCAATGCTCAATGAATGCTCATATGGAGAATGTATTAATGTTTTGAATAATTTATTCATTGAAAATTCATTGAAAATTGTTAATTGTAAATTGAATATTAAGCCGACTTTAGGAGGCGTCTAGTGAATCCACAACAAGTCCAAGAACAAACCAAAACTAAATTAGCAAATGCCACGGCGCATTTTAAAGAAGAATTAGCCAAATTGCGGACCGGACGGGCACACCCAAGTATGGTTGATGGCATCACAGTTGAAGTTTATGGCCAAACAATGCCTCTGAAGGCAGTTGCCGGCATCACCGCACCAGAAGCCCAGCTGATACAGATTAGTCCGTTTGACCCTAATAATCTATCTGCTATAGCAGATGCAATAAGAAATGACCAAGCCTTGGGACTAAACCCGGCTGACGATGGCCATGTGGTGCGAGTCCAAATCCCACCTCTTACCCAAGAAACCAGACAGAATATGGTCAAAGTTCTAGGCCAAAAAGTTGAAGAATACTCTATTGCTGCCCGCCAAATCCGTCACGATGCCTTTCATGTGGGAGAACAAGCTGAAAAAGATAAGCAAATATCCAAAGATGACCGTCTGCGTTTTGAAAAACAAATTGACGAACTTGTAAGCAAACAAAAAGAAGAAGTTGACCAACTGGCCAAAGCAAAAGAGCAAGAAATTTTGACCGTCTAGGCTGATATACTATTTAGGAATGCAATTACCCTTATCAATTCTGGCAATAATATTGTTTGTTTGTCTGGTGCTTGTTCACGAGTGGGGACATTTTATTGCTGCTCGCCGTGCTGGAGTAGATGTAGAA
Source organism: uncultured Candidatus Saccharibacteria bacterium (assembly GCA_964400155.1). GTDB lineage: Bacteria > Patescibacteriota > Saccharimonadia > Saccharimonadales > UBA10212 > JAYTJL01. The sequence goes on along the minus strand of CAYNSQ010000008.1, from coordinate 10,351 downwards.
GAATATGGCTTGGGTCTGCCTCCCAGGGCGTGGGGCAAACGTCTAAAATCAGGGCTATTGCTTAGTATTAACTGGTTACCAGTCGGCGGATTTGTAAAACTCAAAGGCGAAAACGATTCAAGTACAGAAAAAGGTAGTTTTGGGTCGGTCAGCCTTTGGTCTAAAAGCAAAATATTGTTAGCCGGTGTAACTATGAACCTTTTAGTAGGTCTATTCTTTTTAACTGTAGTGGCTTGGATGGGTACTCCCAAGTTAATAGATAATCAATTTACAGTTCCATCGGATAGCAAAATAGTACGCCAAGAAGTCAGGGCTGATTTGGTACAAAATGGTTCTCCGGCTGCTAAAGCGGGTTTGCAAAGGGGTGACACAGTACTCAGTCTGTCTGATGGTAACAAGACATATGTTATAAATACCTCTGATCAACTATTTGATGCAACCAATGCTCTTGCTGGCCAAAAAGTCACCATGACCTACAAAAGCGGGGGCAAAACAGTAACAAGCAAGACAAACTTACTGTCTACTGCCGAAGTTGAAGCATCGAAAAAAACCGATAACCCAAAAGGGTATCTGGGTCTGGTTCCGGTTAATTTAGAAGTAAATCGTAGTACCTGGAGTGCCCCTGTTGTGGCGGTTGGCTTTACCGGACAACTAGTAGTATTAACTGGGCAAGGACTCTGGAATGCACTCAGTGGACTAGGTTCTTTAGTTGCCGGTGCAGTAACTGGTAACCAAATTGCTCGACAAAACGGACAAGAGGCGGCAACGTCACAAGTTGGTGGACCGCTGGCGATAGTCAATATTTTATGGGGGTCGGGAAGTCTTGGTATAAATTTTGTATTCTGGATTATTGCAATTATTTCACTTACTTTGGCAATTATGAATATTTTGCCAATACCGGCGCTTGACGGTGGCAGATTGGTAATGATTTTATTTTCTAGAAAGGTTTTAAAAAAGCCGTTAAGTAAGTCAACTGAGGAAAAATTAACAGGAATGGGAATGGCATTCTTGTTGCTACTGATAGTGCTAATTACCATAGTAGATGTCAAACGGTTTTATTAACAAACAGTGAAAAATCCGATCAAACTTTTTAGCCAGGAATTAGACAAAGCTAAAAAAAACAGTTCAACAGGTCTAGGTAGCCCACTAGAAGTTTTCTTTTCAAGTCTTGCTATATTTTTTATAAGTCAAATAGTTGCTGGACTTATTGCCAGTCTTATATTTAGTTTTAACAGCAATAAAGACTTTGTCGATTTATTTGAAAAAGCCGGTCCGCAGTTTGTATTTGTACTTATAGCTGAGGCACTAGCAGTAGGAATGGTCTATTGGCTGGTAGTAAAATTCAAAAAAGCCAAACTCTCTAGTATCGGGCTAGGCAGAAAACCGGTTTGGGCTGATTTAAAAAATGCTTTGTTGGGTTTTGGAGCTTACTACGTTATTTTAATAATTGTTCTTGGTATTGCATCTTGGCTGGTGCCGGCAATCAACCTTGATCAAGAACAAAATATTGGTTTTGAGAATATTAAGTCAAGCTATGATCAATTATTCGCCTTTGCTTCACTGGTGATACTGGCACCAATTGGTGAGGAAGTTGTGATGCGAGGTTATCTATATTCTGGCTTGCGCGCTAAAATGAAGTATTTACCATCGATGTTAATTACTAGTTTGGTTTTTGCAGTAGCTCATCTTGAATTCGGAACAGGTAAGTCGCTTGTCTGGGCAGCAGCTCTAACAACATTTATATTATCTATAGTTTTGGTCAGACAAAGGGAGAAGACAGGAGCCATCTACGCTGGAGTGTTGATACATATGCTGAACAACTTAGTCGCATTTATTGTCATCTTTTAACTAACAACTAATAACTAACAAATAATAACTTACAACTGGTAACTGGTAACTAAAAACTATTAACTAATAACTAATAACTGGTTGCTGGTTTTATAAAGGTACTGTTAAGAGAAAGCGCTTAGCTGTAAACTATTCTTATGCGAAGATCGCAATTGTTTGTAAAAACTAGACATAACGCACCGGCTGACGAAACGGCGCTTAATGCCCAGCTACTGATTCGAGCTGGCTATGTACACAAAGAAATGGCTGGCGTTTACAGCTATCTTCCTCTGGGCAAAATGGTTTTGGATAATATAATTCAAATTATCCGTGAAGAAATGAACGCCATCGGTGGGCAAGAGTTAATTCTTTCAAGTTTGCAAGAAAAGGCATTATGGGAAAATAGCGGTCGCTGGGATGATGAACTGGTTGATGTTTGGTTTAAGACCGAACTTCAAGCTGGAGGGGAGCTGGGCTTGGCTTGGAGCCACGAAGAACCAATGACACGCATGATGACCCACTTCATTAACTCGTACAAGGATTTACCTTCGTATACTTACCAATTTCAAAACAAATTACGCAATGAGTTAAGAGCAAAAAATGGACTTTTACGATCACGTGAATTTGTTATGAAGGACTTGTACTCATTCAGTAAAGACCAAGCTGAGCATGATAATTTTTACGAAAGAATATCTGCTAGCTATATGAAAGTGTATGAAAGACTTGGAATCGGGGATATTACTTATAAGACTTTTGCATCAGGCGGTGCTTTTTCTAAATTTAGCCATGAATTTCAAACCCTCAGCCACGCCGGTGAAGACACAATATTTGTTCATAAAGAAAAACGGATTGCTATAAATCAAGAAGTATTAACAGATGAGGTCTTGGCAGATTTAGGCCTAGTGCGTGATGAGTTAATAGAAGAAAAAGCCGTAGAAGTTGGCAACATATTTACATTGGGTACAAGGTTCTCAGAACCCTTAGGACTATATTTTACGGACCAAGATGGTGCACAAAAGCCAGTTTATATGGGTAGCTATGGCATTGGTCCATCAAGGCTTGTTGGTTTGTTGGCAGAGCACTTTGCTGACGAAAAAGGCCTGGTTTGGCCAGAGGCGGTTTCGCCATTTAAAGTATATTTGGCAAAGCTTGGCACTGAAGAAGATGTGGTTAGTGCCGCAGACGAGCTATATCAACAGTTGACAGACAAAGGGATTTCGGTAATATATGATGATCGGGATGAAAGAGCGGGAGCCATACTAAATGACGCCGACCTTTTGGGATTACCGAAAAGAATAGTTGTAAGTGCTAAAACATTAGAACAATACGGATTTGAATTAAAAAATAGGCTTTCAGACGAACTAAGGTTAGTTTCTAAAGAAGAAATATTAAACAGCCTGGCATAGTCAGGCCACAAACTGGTATAATCGCTTAACTCAAGTAGAATCCATAAGAGAGAATTATGAAGAAATTGTTTCGATTAACTCAAGAAGGTGCAGATGAACTCCGAAGTGAACTAGCGGAGTTAGTTGGCGAAAGAAAACACGTAGCTGAAAGAATAAAATCAGCTCGCGAACTTGGTGATTTGTCAGAAAACGCTGAATACCAAACCGCCCGAGACGAACAAGACAGACTAGAAGCGCGAGTATCAGAAATAGAACATATTTTGCAAAATTTACAGATTATTAAAAAACCATCAGGCAACGGTAGTGTCAAACTCGGTTCGGTAGTAAGTCTAAAAAGTCCAGACGGTAAAACAAAAGAGTTTCAGGTAGTTGGTACTATGGAAGCAGATCCGCTTAGCGGAAAAATTAGCGACGAATCACCCATTGGCAAGGCTTTAATGAATAAGAAAGTTGGTGACTCTGCTGAAATTAAAGCAGGTAAAGAAACCGTAGCCTACAAAATTTCCAAGATAAGCTAAACAAGTAGCATTTAACTAATTTGCATTTCCCGAATTAATTACCAAGTATCATTTGCGCAAATTTTAGCCAATGGTAAATGAAAACAATTGGTAAATTGTTAATCGGTAAATGTAAAATGTAGTATATGCAGTGGTTAAACAAAATTGTTGACGAGGTTATCTCTCGAATACCGGAAGGAGAAATTACTGTTTCATCTGGCGTCTCACCATCAGGTAAATACCATGTTGGCACACTACGTGAAGTTCTTACTGCAGAAGTCGTCTCGCGTGAGTTAAGAAGACGCGGTCGCAACACAAGACATATTCATGTAGTGGATGACCTTGACGGTCTACGCAAAGTACCTGCAGGTTTACCAGAGAGTTTTTCTGAGTATTTAGGCAAACCTCTTTATTTGGTGCCTTCTCCAGATGATACAGCAAGGTCTTATGCTGATTACTATTTGAATGATCTTGTTAATGCTGCTACTATCTTGCAGTTGCAAATGGAAATTATGCGTAGCCACCAGAAGTACCAAGAAGGCTTTTTTGCACCGGCAATTGAAGCAGCGCTAGACAATATTGACTCTGTCAGAAAAGTCTTAGAAACCGTCAGCGGTCACAAACTGGGTGATGAATGGTCACCAGTCCAAATTAACGAAGATGGCTACTTAAAAAAACGCAAATTTGTCAGTTTAGATAAGTCTGCCAAAACCATCAATTACCTAGACCGCGATGGCCATGAGCAAACTATTGGTTATGCAAATGGCGATGTCAAACTTGACTGGCGTATTGATTGGCCGGCACGGTGGTGGTTGCTTCCTGTAAACGTCGAACCTTTTGGCCGTGACCATGCCACAAAAGGTGGTAGTTATGACACCGGAGCAGCTTTAATGAGCAGTGTTTTTAAGGCACCAGCTCCATTACCTGTTGCGTACAACTTTATAAACAGAGCCGGTGAAACTAAGAAAATGAGCAAAAGCGCCGGTGACACGGTTGATTTGGCAGAGCTCTTGCAAGTACTACCACCAGAAGTTGTTTGGTATTTTGTGATTCGCTATGCACCGGAAAAACAACTATTTTTTAATGAAGAAGAAGGTGTGGTCCGGCTGATAGATGAGTTTGCCGAACTTTTGGCTAAACCAAACAAAACAGATGAAGAAAAACAACTTATAGATCTTTGCTGCCAAGGACTGGATGTTGTTATTAGTACTGTACCTTTCTCTCATTTAGTGGCAAGCTATCAGGCGGCGTTAAAAGATGCGGATAGGACAATTGAAATTATAGCTCGCACAGAACATGGTGCCACCATGAACAGGGAAGTAGTTAGAAAAGAACTAAAATTTATAGACAGCTGGTTGAATTCATGGGCTCCAGAAGATGTGAAATTCTCACTCCGTGAGGACGTGAACCCAGACGAATTTTCAGATGCCGACAAGGAATTTTTAAATACACTTGGCCATAAAATTGCACAAGCACCTGATGGTGCAGATGGCGAATGGTTTCATAAAGCTATATACGAATTTAAAGAGTCCCACGGGCTTCAGCCAAAACAGCTGTTTCAAGTATTGTATCGAGTACTCATAGGCAAAGACTCTGGACCGAGAGCAGGGTGGTTTCTATCTATACTTCCACGCGACTGGCTAATCAGCCGGCTAAACCTCGAAAAATGATAATACTTGACTAGTCAAGTATTATTTACCAGCAAAGTTTTAAGAGTATAATTACAATGGTTATGAATGAGTTAAAGCCGGCTATAGAAACCTTTGGACTTGGCAAACAATATCAGGGTGCTGAAAATTTTGCCGTTAAAGACCTTAATTTAACTATTGAAAGTGGCGAAGTATATGGCTTTTTAGGTCCAAATGGGGCGGGTAAGTCCACCACCATTAAACTGCTAATGAACTTTATTCAACCGAGCGAGGGCCATGCTCAAATACAAGGGTTGAATGTGGTTAGTGATTCGGTTGCTGTTAAGAAAAGCCTAGGATATTTAAGTGGTGAAGTGCAAATGTATCCAAAAATGACAGGACGACAGTTTTTAGACTACATGCTGGCTTTGCAAAAACCCAAAAATAAGAACTTTTTAGTTAAACTAACCAAAATGTTCCAGGCTGATTTGGATGTAAAAATCGGTAGCCTTAGTAAAGGCAATCGTCAAAAAATCGGTATCTTGCAGGCTTTTGCTGCCGAACCGGACATTTTTATCTTAGACGAACCAACTTCCGGACTAGACCCGCTGATGCAGGAGGCTTTTTTCGAACTAGTCAGGGTCAGCAAAAAGCGTGGTGCCACAATCTTCTTCAGTAGTCACAACTTAGGTGAAGTCCAAAAGATCTGCGACAGAGTAGGTTTTATCAGGGGTGGTAAATTAATAGCAGAACAAACAATTTCTGATTTTGCTAAAAATACCACTCAAATATACGACGTTGCATTTGCCGATACTGTTCCTATTGCCAATTTAAGAAGGATTAAAGGCATAAGAATCAAAGCTAACACTTCTCATCATGTAACGATTCAAGTTAAGGGTGATTTAAAGCAGTTGCTTTCAGTTCTTGCCAAAGCAGAGGTACACAGTATTGATAGAAGGGATGTCAGCCTAGAGGATGAATTTATGAGTTTTTATAGAGGCGGCAAGTAATGAAGGCAATTATTAAGTGGACACTTTGGCAACGGCGGTGGTCAGTCTTTTGGTGGAGTATTGGGTTGGTAGCTTTTGTCAGTTTGGAACTTAGCGTGTATCCTTCTATTCACTCTCAAGCTGACGAACTAAATGAAGTCATGCGCAATTTGCCACCAGCTCTAAAATCATTATTTGGTGCATCAGTGGATTTATTCTCGCCCATAGGCTATTTAAGCTCTAGGCTGTACTATCTGCTTTTACCACTAATGCTAAGTGTCCTGGCGATTGGTCTGGGCAGTTCGCTGATTGCCAGGGAAGAGTCAGATAACACTTTGGAGTTAATTCTATCTAGACCAATCTCTCGGGGGAAACTGTTAGTGGCCAAATTAGCCAGTGCGGCTGTTATAATTTTGACTGTTTCAACCGTTGCTTTGTTATCTGTAATGATTTGGGTAAAAGCAGTTGATCTTAGTGTTGCAATACCGCAAATTGCATTTGTAGCCCTAATGACAACTTTACTGGCTTGTTTGTTTGGTTCTTTTGCATTCTTCTGTGCAGCCATGGGTCGTTTTGGTAGAGGAGCAAGTATTGGACTGGCATCACTACTCGGGTTAGGCAGCTATGTAATTGCTTCTTTAGAAACCAATGTTAGCTGGTTGAGCTGGCCGTCAAAACTATTGCCATATCATTATTACAACCCAACGGCGGTACTGAGTGGCTGGTATTGCTGGCGAGTAGCTGCTGTATTTACTCTTATCATTGCAGTATTTATTGTTGGTTCTTATATTGTATTTAGGCAACGTGACCTCAATGGTTAGACAAATAAACTATTTAAAAGGAAGTTCTTTATCAGATTGATGTATTCGAAGGGTAAATTTGATGTAGGCGAAAGTAAGTGGCTTCCTGTAATATTGGTTGGATTTACCCTCTTTTTAGCTTGTGGCTATTTGTTTACAGCTCTTAATACGGAAAAAAAAGAAAAGCCAAAAGCAGAGCAAGTTGCTACTACGAGCTGTGAAAGCAAAGATCAGCCAAACTTTACTTGTTATAAAAATCAACTTACTCAGATAACTAATCAGCAAGATCCCGAAGCAGCCTTTGCATTAGTCAAAAAGCGCTATAATTCAAGTTCTTTTGTGAAGAGCCAATGCCATCAGTTGACACATGTAATTGGTCGGGCAGCCTATGCCCGTTACGACAATATTGCTGATACATTTGCCCATGGTGACCAGTTTTGTTGGAGTGGGTACTACCACGGGGCTATTGAAGAGTTAACAAATGAAAAAGGCTATGACTACACACTAAAAAACGCCAATACTATTTGTTCGGTGTTTTCTACAAAAGAAAAGTATTCATTTGCTCATTATAACTGTGTGCATGGACTTGGTCATGGTTTTATGTTTGTTACTGAAAACAAATTTTTTGATGCGCTAAAGGCTTGCGATAACATCATTGACGAGTGGGAAAGATCTTCTTGCTGGGGAGGTGTCTTCATGCAAAATATAATGAATGTACAAGGACCGGATGCTGGAGAAGCAGAAGGTTATGAATATTTAAAGCAGTCCGAACCAATGTATCCATGTACCGCAGTCGAAACTAAATACAAGCAACAATGCTATTTAATGCAGACGAGCTATGTACTGCCAATTGTCAATTATGACTTTAACAAAGTCTTTGGACTCTGTGCGCAAGCACCGGCTGAGTACCAGCCTATTTGCTACCAAAGTCTGGGACGAGATGCTTCGGGACAAAGTGTAAGTAATGTGGGTAAGACAAGCACGACGTGTTTACTGGGGAGTGATTATGTTGCTCAAAGCAACTGCATAATTGGTGCAGCTAAAGACTTTGTCTCTTATTATCATTCTGACGTCCAAGCCAGTCGCTTGTGTGCCAGTCTACCCCCTGACTTGTCAACGGTATGCAATGAGACTGTTAAAAGTTATTACGCATCATTCTAATCGTTCAATATTGAAAATAAATAAATATTATGATATAATAATAGATTGGAGGTCAGCAAGATACACCTCTCGAATGCTTGAAAACCCAACCCCCAGGGAGAGTGAAGAATTTGTCCAACAAGACAAAGGCAGTGATCATCTGCGTTTGCATTCTGATCGCAGGTTCGATCATAGCCAATGCCAAGGCAGCGTCGAACAACAACTGCCAGACGTCACGCGGCGACGGCTGGACACAGGTCAGCTGTTACGTGATGCCGGGACCCAAGTGGGTTCGCATCACCAATGACCAGGACAGCAAGAACTTGCTGGCACGACCAGCAGACCTAACGGTCACGTTGGACTGCCGTGAAGATGGCAAGAAGGTGATGCGCGCCCGCGTCAGGTCAGAGTACGCCTTTGTTATCGACGTCGCCAATCACAAGGAAGCACATGGGTTGATGATGAGGGCTGTGGCCTGTGAGGTCACCGCCAAGTTACGAATGCGAACATCAAAGACCCAACAGTGGGCGAGTATCAAACTCGTCTATCAACCACAACTTTAGGGGGTGATCAAGCAATCTGGGGCTGGCGAATTCTCGTCAGCCCCTTCTTCATAACTATGTATTATAATTAGACTTCAATGATTGAAATCTCAGACACCCAATTTGATGAATTTATGGAAGACGGTATTGCCGCCGTACCTAAAGAATATAAAGACCGCTTAGAAAACGTTGCATTTTTAGTAGAAGACCAGCCAACACAGCAACAAAGAAAAGAATTAAAACTAGCCTGTAACCAAACTCTGTTTGGACTTTACGAAGGCGTACCACTGCCATTACGCGGAGGTCGTACAAAACTTCTACCAGATAAAATCACAATATTTAAATTACCTATATTGCAATTTTCTAATTCAGCTGAAGAAGTCAAAGAACAAGTCCGACATACCATCTGGCACGAAGTCGCCCACTACTTTGGCCTAGATCACAAGCGCATCCATGAATTGGATGGAAGACACTAATACAATTGCAACGAGTTCAACGGGGACAATCCTCATTGAATACTCAATGTCATTAATGCATTTGAACTATTAAATAATTGCTGCATTCATTGACAATTGACACTTGAACATTGAGCATTATATTCAGCTGATCTTTATGCTATGATCGTATCAATGGAGAGAGTTAGTAATTTTGTAGGTTTGTTTAGAAAAGAAAAAATAACTTACAAAGATTTACGTACCATTAACTTAGTTGCTGCCAGTCTTCACGCTATTCAAGCTGTTCTAGTTGTAGCACTAAGCGGTGCTGCAAATGGATTGTTCCCGGTTACAACCAACTATTTATCACTTGATTCGATTGCCACGGCATCCAGTGGTCAGCCAGTACTCTCAACAGCCACTCATTTTCTGTTTGACGTAAAACTGGCATATCTGGTCGCAGCATTCTTCTTAATGAGTGCCATAGCTCACTATTTGGTTGCAAATGAATATCGCAAAAAGTACGAAGCCGGACTAAAAAGAGGTATTAATAAGTTTCGTTGGATAGAATATGCTTTTTCTGCTAGTACGATGATGGTTGGGATAGCCCTATTAAGCGGAGTATCAGATATATCATCGCTAGTAATGATATTTGCAATAACAGCCATAATGAACCTTATGGGGCTGATGATGGAAGTGCATAACCAAACAACAAAGAAGACAAATTGGTTAAGTTTTAATATTGGTGTATTGGCAGAAGTAGCTGCTTGGTCAATAATTGTCATCTATATGTTGGGCGCAATCTTTTATGGTAGCGGCGTGCCCACGTTTGTTTACTTTATCTACGGAAGCATCTTTGTGTTCTTTAGCTGTTTTGCTTTGAATATGTATTTACAGTACAAGCAGGTTGGTAAGTGGAAAAATTATCTATATGGGGAAAGGATGTATATCATCCTGTCCTTGGTTGCCAAATCAGCCCTTGCATGGCAAATTTTCTTTGGTGCGCTAAGGCCTTAATAATACTACATGGCAACTTTTCCAGAACTTCCAAGTAACGCTCCAATAATTGTTCTGTTAGTGGTGATTGT
>CAYNSQ010000007.1:21364-31022 GCA_964400155.1 uncultured Candidatus Saccharibacteria bacterium | reverse complement strand
CTACCTGCCAACTCTGAATAACATCCAAATTACCTTCACAAACCACTACATAGCCTGTTTTGCGAATTGATTCTTTGGCAAGGTGCAAACCAAATACGTGCCGGCTTTTATCATAGACAAGTGTTTGAGGGGTGTTGATGTATTTTGGCCCATCATTGTCGTTATGCAGTTGTCTAGCCGTAAAACCAATGACATTTCCTTGTCCATCACAAAGTGGAATCATCACTCTGCCTCGAAACATATCGCCAGTGCCAGTACGTCTTTGGGTGCTTAGCCCTGCTTGAGCAACATCAGAGGCACTAAAACCACTTTTTATAAGAAAATCTACCAGTGCCCGCCCAATGTTTGGCGCATATCCAAGTCGCCACGTCAGAATTGTATCTTTGCTAAAACCACGCTTTTTTATCAGGTATTCCAAAACCTCGCGGTTACCCGTCAGCTGTTTTTGATAAAACTTTGCCGTTAAATCTAGTGCTTCGAGCAACCTTTTCTTGCGTGCAGTATTCTCACCACTAGGTTTGTTACCAAATTTTTCTAAGTCTACCCCGGCTTGCCTAGCTAACTGCTCTAGGGCTCCTCGGAAGTCTAATCCCTCTACTTCCATGACAAAACTTATTACATCGCCACCGCGTCCGCTACTAAAATCATGCCATATCTGTTTTTCAGGACTGACTACAAAAGAAGGTGTCTTTTCATTGGTCCAAGGACTAAGGCCTTTATAGTTGCGCCCCATTCGTTTGAGCGTGACATACTGAGCAACAACATCTTCTATATTTAGTCGCGACTTAACCTCGCTAGCGGCGTCCATAAGTCGCTCCAATGCACAATGGACAATGTTCAATGCTCAATGAGAAATGAGAAATAAATGGTAAATGGTAAATGGTAAATGGTAAATTGATTCTAGCCTCCTGCGCAGCATCCATAAATACAGTTTATAGCTGAAAGCACAAAGCTGAAAGCTATACCGTTTTAGTTTTAGGCTTTTAGCCGATAGCTATAAGCTGATATCATTGTGCTTATGCCACCAGACAATTCGCAGTACGATTTTATTATGAAAGGTGACCAACAACCGGTTGCCGCACCACAGCAATCAGTGACTGGTAAATTTTACATACCCAAAAAGATGATCTTCTTGGCAATTGGTGGTTTTTTCGCTGTTATCATAGGCATTGTCGTAATCTCTTCGCTTGGCAAAGACAGCGGTCCAGCCAACAACCTAACAGCACTAGTTGGTACTTCTGCTGAAATTGCCAGAGTCAGCGATTTGGTCGCTCAACAAAGCAAGGACGTTGATGCCCTATCTGTTGCCGCTACTGCTTCAGCTACCCTTTCCAGCCAAAGTACCCAGCTAAATGCCTACGCGGCAAAAAGCAAAGTTATTATAGACCCTAAAATGCTTGCACTTTATACTGATTCAAAGATTGACTCCAGCCTAGAATCAGCTGCCGTTAACAATCAGCTAGAAGAAACTTATTATAGTTATTTAAATAACAAACTTACTTCTTATAAGACAAAACTCCAGGCTGCATCCGGGACCAAATCAACAGACCTGCTACAAATTCTGCAAGATTCTTATAACAGCACTCAAGTATTGTTGGCTGCCCCTCAGCTCAAATCAACTTAGACTTTAGCAACCAAGTTATAGCTTAAAACAATAAGGTCTTTAACTTCATCCCAAGTTAGCTGTCCGGACAACACAATTGTATTCCAATGCTTTTTATTAAGATGATAACCAGGCATCACGCTTTCGTATTTTTCACGTAGCGTCTCTGCAAGCAATGGGTCGCATTTCAAACTTATCCGTACGGGGTGGGACTTTTCAGTAACTAGCGCAAACATTTTACCAGGGTCGGGCTTTTGGCCTTTGGCTTTTGGCTTTTGGCTAATTTTGTATACAGCCACATCCTCGCCAAAAGGGTAGTCCAATATGGCGTTTGGCATGCTCAACAAGTATTCTTCAACTTCTTTATGGCTAATCATGCCGCTCTAATTACTTAGACCGTCCCGCAATTATTTCAGCCAATATAATAATCAACACAAATCCTATAACTGTCCTGATTACCTGGCCCTTCCAGTAATTAACCGGCCCGGCATTCCACCACTGCGCCATATTCATAACAAAATTAGCCGTACCAAATCCAATTAAAATGGCAACTACAGTGTGGTTGGTTGATTTATCTGCAAGTATTTTTTTAAGTGCTTTCATTCGAGCCTCCTTTTAGTCGGCTAATTTAACAATATACATTAACCAATTAACATTAATTTACCATTTATCAGTTTTCATTTCGATCATTTAATTTCGAACATACGGACTAGCCGGTATTTATTTTTGCTTAGCTTTTAAAAATTCTAGTGCAACTGAATTAATACAGTATCTTTGTCCAGTTGCCTGCTTGCCATCTGGTAAAGTTTTTGGGCCGTCATTAAAAACATGGCCTAAGTGGCTGCCACAATTGGCACAAGTTACTTCTGTACGTCTCATTCCGTGTGAATCATCTTGATTTAAAGTAACTGCGCTACTTGAGGCAACATCGTAAAAACTTGGCCATCCACTGCCAGAATCAAATTTGGTTTCTGAAGAGAACAAAGTTGCTCCACAAGCCGCACAACTATAAACACCACTGTCTTTATTGTTTAGTAACTTACCAGAAAAAGGAGCTTCGGTTCCCTTTTCACGTAACACATGAAACTGTTCTGGGGTTAATTTTTCTCTAAAATTATCACTTGCCTCTGATGGCATATTTTTATTTAGCTTTTGGCTGAGCTTTAGGTTTGTCTAATTTGTCTAGTCGCAAACCTTTAACGGCAAAATATACAACCGCGGCAATTGCTATAAAACTGATGAAATTGGTCAATACTGCTCCCCAGCCCAACCTATTAGTACATACACCGTTAACTTCATCCAGGCAATAATATTTGAGAGCTAGTGAAGTACTCCCTGGTAGAAAAGATCCAACAATGGGGTTAATGATGTTATCTACAATTGACTTAACAAATACAGTTACAGCGGTACCAACCGTCAAACCTACCGCAAGTCCAACTACGCCCTGCTCCCTGACAAAATCCATAAAACCTTCAAAAGGCTTGGCGATATCTTTTTCTATAATCTTTATTTTTGCAGCTTTGGCTTTCTCTCTCATTTCAATATTATACCCCAGTTAATAAGTAACTGCTTCAATTCGGATTATACTTTTATTTACTTTTTAGATGATTTTTGTGAAGTTAAACTTCTACCGACTGTCAAAAGACCAACCCAAATCCAAAGTACAACTTCGAGCATAACCAGCTGAACAGCAAATGATACAGCAGGGTTAAGATATTGATTCTCCCAACCGCCGAGACCTCCACCATACATTCCTTGGCTGTTTGTTATCTGGCTAGTTATGTCTATAGACCAAACAGACAGTGTTTGCATAAGTGCAAAAGCTATAACAACGGCAATTATTACAGACATTGCGTCTTTTCTTTTCAAAACTTTATATATTAACATCTTGTTAATTCTCCTCGTTTATTCTTGATACGGATTATAGTCCCAAACTCGACTAATGCAAGAAGTTTTATATATGTTCGACTGTCTCAACACCAATTAAAGAAAGGCCGTTTTTCAGAACTTGCGCATATGCACTAACCAGTTGCAAACGAACATCTTGTCTATCGTCTCCAATAATCCGGCTTGATTCATAAAAAGAATTAAAGTTTTGTGCAAGTTCGTAAAGGTATCCGCAGATATGGTGAGGCATTAATTCCTTAGTGGCTTTATTAACAACTTCCGGATATTCGCTAATCTTACGCATTAGACTCCGCTCAGCCGCATCGAATATTGTCACCTGTCCACTGTCACCTGTAACCTCATTTTGAGCTTTGCTCAAAATGCTCTTTGCTCTGGCATAAGCATATTGTAAATATGGCCCGCTGTTGCCATGTAAGCTGACCGATTCTTCTGGGTTGAATACAATATCTGCCCCAATACGGTATTTTGTAAAACCATATCTAAGTGCACCCAACGAGACAACGATATTCTGTTTGCCATTGGCTTTGGTGTTAGCAGCATCAACCATATCAATTACATCTTCTGCTCCCAAAATATTACCTAGCCGGCTACTCATTTTTACACCGCCTTGCAACTTCACCATACCGTGGGTGATATGGGTTGTTTTTGCGCTTAATTCCGGTTGGAACTGTTCTAATGCTTTTAAAACTACTTGCATATATTCAAACTGCTCATTGCCGGTGACGATGATAGATCTGTCAAATTTATAGTCATGCCATTTATTCAAAACCAGACCAATATCTTTGGTCTCGTATGTAGGCAAGCCTTGGCTGTTAATAAATACCCTGGTGTGCATATTATGAACTTCACCGTTATAAACCACCGCCCCATCAGACTCAGTAAAGACTTTTCCAATGTTTTCTTTAACGACGGCTATACCAGGTTCTACCGTTTCGCTTTCCGGATAGAACTTTTCAAATTTAGTACCAATTCGCGCATAGAACTCTTCAAAGTAATCATAGCTCCACCCCCGAGTCACCCAGTATATTTGACTGAGTGGTGAGGCCACATCTTTAGTCGCAACTATTTCATATATCCTTTGGTTAAGTTCCATAATTTCCGGTCTACAAGACTCATCTGTCTCAAATTTATTGTTGCCAGCCACATAATGACCAGCCAGCCAACCTGCTCGTTGGGCCTTTTCAACTTTTTGTAGTCCATCAGGGTTCTCCCCGCCAAGTTCCTTCAGAACAGACCATAAAGTTATAGCCACATGCCTACCTACGTCACCACCAAAATTAACTCTGTGTACATTTGCTCCGGCATTTTCAAACAAATTAGCAATAGCATCCCCCACCATACTGGTGTAAAGATGTCCTACATGTAGCACCTTAAATGGATTTGGGTCGGAATACTCTACTACAATTGATTGGCTAGTCATCTGTTCGGTATGGCCAAATTCACCCCTGTTTTCTAGTATGGAACTTAAGATTTTTGTAAAATATTCATCTTTCATTTTTATATTGATAAACCCAGGACTGGCAACTTCAGCACTCAACACTTGTTCAATCTGTCCAACCGTACCAACCAAACTTTCCGCAACTTCTAGCGGGCTCTTTCCAAGTAGTGGCGCCAAACGCATTGCAACATTAGTAGAATAATCTCCAAACTTTTCTTCAGGTCGGCTAAGTTCTATATCAATATCTTTGTCGTAAAGTTCTTTTACGATTTTTTGAATTGCCAAGGCTAGTTGTTCCATGCCCATATCGTAAGTTACCTACTAGTCTTTCTCAAACTATTTAGCACAATCCAAATTGCTGAATACAAAACCGACAAAAAGACAAAAAACAGTAGAGTTATGCCTATAGTACCAGGGTATTCGAGTGGGCTAACAATTCTATCAGATATGGTTATAGCCAAACCCCCGGGGTCACGAATGATGTCCCAAGTATTCCAGCGCAGTTCCCTGCCCAAATATATTGCAAAACTTCCAGCTAGTATGACCAACCCCACCCAAAATAACGACCAATTATAACCATACCTTTTGATAAGTTGTGCATGCACCAAATATAGGCTGGCAAAACCTAGTGCCAAACCGGCCAGACTCAGGGCGCTAAACATTAGAATGTCATATATCCTACCAGGCTGGCCATACGCTTGAATATGAATAAAGTCGGTCAATACATACCAAGCATTCGGCAAAAAGGCCAACCAAAGAACACTTAGCAGAACACACTGCCAACTACCCCAACGGCGAATTTTTAACTGTTGAATTAGCAACCATGCAAAGACTGCGGGCAACCAAGCCAGCGTTAAATTAAGTGGAACATAGCTATATATATCAAAGCCTCCGCTTAAGACAGAGCGTGCTAAATACAAAAATATGCTTAACCCACTAACCAGTCCAATTGCTTGAACCAAAGCCGTCTCTCCACAATTTAATTTGTACATACCCTATAATTATATTGGTAGAAGGATCAAATAATGAAACTTATGGTACTAGAAGGTAGCGCCAGACCGACAAGCCGCGGTAAACAAGTAAGCAAATGGGTTGAGAAGGTTGCGTCTAGTGACCCGCGTTTTGAAGTAAGTGTAGTCGACTCAGCAGAATTAAACCTTCCTTTCTACAGTGAAGAGGTCAGTCCTTTTGGAATGAAAAGAAATAACCTTGATTACTCAAACCCTATAGGAAAAGCCTGGGCGCAAAATGTTGGCGAGACTGATGGTTTTATTTTTCTAGTGGCCGAATACAATCACGGTTATACCGCTGTCTTAAAGAATGCAATTGATTGGGTGGGTCCACAATGGGTGGACAAACCGGTTGGTTTTGTTAGCTATGCTACAACCATTATTGGTGGGGCTAGAGCGGTTGAACAGCTACGACAGGTAGTTGTTGAGGTTAGTTTGGTTCAGGTAGCCAACGCAATCCACTTCCCTAGTGTAAGTGGGGCTTTTGGAGAAGACGGACAACCTTTGCATCCCTCAGCAAACGATAATTTAAAGAAAATGTTAGACGAAATTAACCGTCTCCACAATCTATACACAGCTAAATAACAAAGTTACAAGTTATCAGTTACAAGTTATAAGTTTGTAGTTATAAGTTATTAGTTAAGAGTTACTAGTTAATAGTTATCAGTTATATTTAACCAGCCAGACAGGGCTGTCTTGCAAATGCTGTAGCTTGAAATGAAGTTCGCTTAACATTTGCGCACGACTAGCAGTATCCAACCCAAGCACGTTTAAAGCCACAAAAGGTTCGTGGACATCAAAACCACAAAAAGCCAGTGTGCCGTGGTTAATAGGATGGAGAATTTGAATAGGATTGGCTCTATGCCTTCCATTTTCATGGTAGTACTCCGCCGGACCACCGGCGGAGGCTATTACCATTGCCTGTTTACCGCGCAGGAGCCCATTTTCATAAATTTTTCCGCCGTCCCACGCAACACCCATGGCAAGAACCCTGTCAAACCAACCTTTCATTACAGCTGGCACACTAAACCACCAAATAGGTGTTACAAATATCACCAAATCAGCCCCACGTAATTTTTGTATTTCACCCAAGATATCTGGAGAGAAAGCCATATCAAGATTGGCGGCATGTTTTTGCTCAAACATATAGTTAAAGTGCCGGCCGGTGGTGGTAACAAAATCCCATTTTTGAGCTTCAGCACTAAAGCCTTGTCCGTATAAGTCGCTAACCAGAACCTGATGGCCTTGAGAGCTTAGTGCTTCAGTAGCTAAATTCTTCAATGCGGCAGTAAAAGAAGAAGGCTCATGATGAGCATAAACAATCAAAACATTCATCGCGGATTCTCCGCGATGACATTTAACATTTCACATTTTTCATTTACCAATGATTTAACCTGTAACATTTCCCAGACAACAGCTGCAGTTCTTTCTGTGAACTGTGAACTATAAACTGTAAACTGGAGTGGTGCTACCACGAATTTGCCCACCTTAAGCATGGGTCTATTGTATCAGGAAATAGTGCTACTTTTTTTAGGCGGCAGCGCCGACAGGGTGTACAGTTTGGTCGCTCATTCGAAATATCATCTGGCTAATTTTCCAGGTACCGTTGGTTGATTTGACTAAGATATATTCAATAGTGCCCTTCACAGTCCAGGCATATCTTTCGCCTCTATCGGCAACATAGTGTACATGCTCAACATTTGTAGTCACTTTGGCTCTGTGTGAATTCACCATTCTAATGCCTAGCTGGCGAATAAAGTGGCGAGTGGCGTAAAAGTATGCGCCGATTTCTTTTCTCCAGCCATCAATCAGGTGCTTTTTGGGAACCAATGCCGGTGTTTCTCCGCTTAGTGCCTTGTTGTCTACAAATGGTTTTTTCACAAAACAATTCTCAAGTCGTTCCCATTGTTTCATGTCTTGGTACATTGCAACGTTGGTAACGATTTCTTTAATCTGCTCTTTGTCGGTCATTGGGTTGTCTGTCACTTGTAAATCTCCTTTCGGGGGCTTAATTAGACAGTTGTTTTATCGGTTGATTTAGCTATGTTTTTGCTTAGTTCAACCTACATACATTTTACCACGAACAATAAGTAACAGGGGTAGGTATAAGTATTTTAATTAATAGTTAAGCTAAATTGAAGCTATTTAACTAAACCTGGATTTTTAGCCGCTAATTTTATTACTTTTTCCAATTCTTTCAGGTTTAAGTCATCGATTTTTTTAAACCTTATGCAACTTTTACCTACACTAACCTTGCCCAGCTTGTCCTTGTGCTTTTCTGCAACATATTCACCTTTATCGATAGAACAGACATACAGACTGATATAGTTTTTCTGGCTAGCAAGTGCAATGGTAGGCCAATCAACGATCTCTTTTTTGTAGTTTTGGTATTTAAAGCTACCATAACCCAGCATATTGCAAGCAAAATGTGGCTTTAGGGACGGAGCTGTTTTTTGAATTAAATCATGCAAGAATTCGATAGTTTTCTTTCGCTCTGGGTCTAGACCTCCAATGTATTCAGACACAGAAGTAGCATTAACCGGTTTAAACATATTCATATTAGCCTCCTACTATGGCGGAGAGGGAGGGATTCGAACCCTCGATACCCTTGCGGATATACCACCTTTCCAAGATGGCGCACTAGACCAACTATGCGACCTCTCCAGCGAGAATATTGTAACAGATTAAACGGTGTGAATTTTTACAACCTTTTTTCTTTGCACAACTCCTTAGCTAAGGAGTAAACTTACCAACAGAGATAATACTTAGAAAGTGTTTCCCTGGGGTGTGGGGTAATACTTTCTTTTTTATAAACTTAAAAAGGGCACAATGGCATTAATTGAACTAAAAGAAATTTCCAAACTATACGGCTTCGGTGATGCGACTACGCTGGCATTAGACGAAATTGAGCTTAATGTTGAGCAGGGTGAATTCATTGCTTTCATGGGCCCTTCTGGTAGTGGAAAAACCACTCTTATGAACACAATTGGTCTTTTAGACAAGCCCACTCATGGGCATTACATCTTGGATGGCCAAGAAGTTGCCAGACTGCGCCCAAACCAGCTCGCAAAATTGCGTAGAGATTGGATTGGTTTTATCTTTCAGTCTTACAATTTACTTCCAAAATTGAATGTACTGGACAACGTGGCATTGCCCCTAGCTTATCGAGGAATGCCTCCTGTCAGAAGGTCCCACAAAGCCAGTGATATGTTGGAGCTTGTTGGTATGCGTGAAAAAGAATATTTTATGCCACACCAGTTGTCCGGTGGGCAGGCCCAACGAGCAGCCATCGCAAGAGCCCTTATTAACCAGCCTACCATCCTCATAGCCGACGAACCAACCGGTAACCTTGATAGTGCCAGTAGTAAAGTTGTCATGGAATTGCTAGCTGACATTCACCGTCAAAACAACACTGTACTGCTTGTTACCCACAACCCCGAACTCACTCGTTATGCCACTCGAGTAATTTATATGTATGATGGCCGAGTTGTTGGTGATGAAAAAACACCTGTCGGTTCTATAGCCAGAGGTGCAAGGCGTATTTACTATCAAAGACGCAAGACAACAGACAATGACATTATCTCCGGTGTTTCAGAACTTATGAAAGCTATTCCCGGCAAAGAATTAGCCCCCGTTTCTCGCAAACGCGGTCGCCCACCTAAAAAAAGACCACGTGGTCGACCAAGGAAAAATACATGA
>CAYNSQ010000007.1:0-21264 GCA_964400155.1 uncultured Candidatus Saccharibacteria bacterium | reverse complement strand
GTGTGGAACGGTAATTTTAAAGCTGCCTTTTCTACACTGCGCGCCAACAAATGGCGAAGCGGTCTGACAATGCTTGGAATAGTGCTGGGGGTATGTTCGGTGACTATCATATTAAGCCTAGGCGAAGGTTTAAAAAGACAAGTTGTTGGCGAGATTAATAACAAAAGTAGTAACGTACTTACAATTCGCTCTGGAAAGTTAGTAGATAGTTCTAGCAAAACCGACCAACTTAACTTGCTGGCATTCTTAAGCGCCAGCACTTTAACTACTAAAGACTACGAAGCCGTTGCTGGTTTGACCAGCGTAGATAAAGCAGCTCCTATAAATTTCGTTACCAATAGCGCATCGGGGGACCAAGGTGAGTTAAATAACATATATGTTTTAGGTACTAGCCCTGCACTGCTTGATATAACAAATCAAAAAATTAATTATGGTAGCTTTATTACCCCTGAAGAGACAGGTGAAAATGTTGCAGTAATTGGTTCGGACATTGCCGAACAGTTATTTGGCAGGTTAAACCCACTTGGTTCAACAGTAAATATTTCAGGTACGGATTTTGTTGTAAGAGGAGTCCTTGCACCCAGTCAAGGCGGGCTACTTTCACTAGCAGAGACCAATTATAATTTAGCTATATTTATACCAATGCCAGCAGCAGAGACCTTGGCTGGTGGCAATACGAATATTCTTCAAATCCTTGCTCAGCCAAACCAAGCTAACTCCAAACAAGCACTAAAGGACATAAACAAAAAATTACAAGAACTACATGGAAGTCAAAACTTCTCTGTGTTGGAACAATACCAATTGCAAGAGTTAGCAAACAGCGTTATCGACACAGTTTCACGATTTATTTCGGGTATAGCTGCAATTGCCCTCTTGGTTGGAGGCATTGGAATTATGGACATAATGCTAGTAAGTGTCTCAGAAAGAATCCGCGAAATAGGAATCAGAAAAGCTCTCGGCGCCACCAACCGTCAAATTCTAGCCCAATTTTTAACTGAAGGTCTGACTTTAACATTTGGTGGCGGGTTAGTTGGCATTGGGTTGGCTTATTTGATTTACGCTGGACTTAGGGTGTACACACATATACAACCGGTAATTACTCTGCGGGTTGTTTTGTTGTCAGTTGGAGTTTGTGCAATTGTAGGCATAATTTTTAGTACAGCCCCCGCCCTAAAAGCCGCCCGCAAAAACCCCATAGATGCACTACGCGGAGAATAATTAAATTAGTTCTTTTTTCAGCTTTTCTATAAGATCAACTGGGGTTGGATTGAGCCCATTTAACAGTGCCAAGTAACAACTAACAAAGTCACCGAGTGCGATTACCCACATCATGTCATGCAGAATATGTTGGCCTTTTGGTATATCTACAACCAGTGCAGCCGGTCTTTTGCCAGAAAGTAATTTGTCGCTTATTTCAAACCTCTTAGTTACCTGAGGGTGGTCGTGCTGGGACCGCAGGTCTATCACTTGGTAAGGTTTTTGAACTGGGTGAGATGTCCAGCCTAAGAATTCATTATGATTAAATTCAGGATAAGCATTGCACCAAGCCACATTCTTGGCAGTTTCATTGAGACTGATTTTCCATTTATAAGCTGCCGGAAAAAGTGCAGTACTACTATAAATAACCGCCGATTTACCGGCAATTTCATGAGCAATTTTCTTGGCCAAATTTTCTTTGGCCGGCACCGTTGGCAGCCAACCAGCTACAGCTTTTTTAACCAGTGCACTGCCCTCTTCCACGGTCGATCTTACCCCCTTCACCAGCCCAGCCGCCTCAAAAATTGCCAGCAGCGCGGCGTATTGGTAGCCAAAAGTGAACCGCGGCTGAATTCCCCCCGGTAGTTTGACATTGATAAGGCTGTGCTTAGCAGCTAATTTGGCTAGCTCACCTCCAGAACTAATACAGAGCATATGGGGTTTTTCATTTTTTTCTAGAGCTTGGTTAAAAATACTAATTGTTTCTTCTGTATTGCCCGAATAGCTAGAACAAATTAACAGCCAATTATCATCTACATATTCAGGCAAATTATAATCCCGTACAACTACTAATGGTACTGCGAGTCCAGGAATAGCAGAAAAGGCGCTGGCAGCTAGGGCAGACCCACCCATGCCGGCTACCACCACCCCCTTAACAGGGCTTAGGTTTAAGCTTTCAGCTTTAAGCTCAAAGCTATTCGTGTATTGTTTCCACTGTTTTTCTGCAATGCCAAGTGCATCTTGTGTATCTTTTTGGTGTATGTATTTCAAATCGTCTAACATAATTACAATTTACCATTTACTGTTTACCATTTACTATTATTTTGTCATTTTCACATTGGTAATTACTCGAATTATGCTATTTCTACTTCCAAGTAGTGAAACCGGAAAGCCAATTTGTTGTTTACCAATTAATGCTTATGGCATAAAATGAAAGTTGATAAATGCTAAACTACTTTATAAGAAGTACAATGTTTGTTAATTGTAAAACGAAAACGGTAAATTGCTCGCGATAGCGAGCTTGGGGGTGGGATGTTTGGAATAAATGATAATAAGACGCCAGACGGAACTGCTTTTGCAGGACCGCCGCCTGTTACCGCCCCTCCTGTTACACCCATTTCGCCATTCGATGCTACTTCACCCGCAGTACCGGACCCAATGCCAGACCTTATGGCAACTAGTCCGTCTACTGACCAACAACCGTTTAGCTATGGAACCCCTACAGAACCGGTAATTGCGCCCGAAATAGTCGCCCCCACAATGCCCGCACCAGACCCAATGCTCAGTCAACAACCTACTGATACAGCAACAGTAGTGCCAGATACCTTGGCAATGCCAACACCAGTTGATACTTCTATGCCAACGCCTATAAGTGATTCTGAGCCATCAAACGATCTTTCTACTTCATCTGACTCAACTACAGCCGAAGACGAATCTTCTAGAATTACTTCAAATTATGACAACAAACCAGGCAGCACCCCAGTAAATCCGCCAGAAAACGAGGATGAACTTCTAGAAATCAAGAAACAAGCCCTAGAGAGCCTAACACCGCTTGTTGACGAACTTGAACAAACTCCTGAAGAGAAATTTAAAACAACTATGATGTTAATCCAAGCATCCGATAATGCCGACCTCATCAAGGAAGCTTTCTCAGCTGCAAATGCAATCGCAGATGAAAAAGCTCGAGCCCAAGCCTTATTAGACGTAGTTAACGAAATCAATTACTTTACCCAACCGCACGAAAACTAATTATTTATAGATTATTTGGGTCAATGGCGTCATCGCCCGTATTTGGTATGGCTGTTGGTAACTCGTCGCTATCGCCGGTACCGGCAACAGTAGACGGTGACGAAGAACTGGATGTGTTTGAAGGTTTTGAAGGCTGAGAGACTTTTCCACTGCCTGGGCTAGCTGGCACTATAACGGCTTCATCTGATTTTTTATCTGAATCATTTTTAGCCACTTGACCACTTGATTTACTTACATCGTCGTTAACTGAGTTGTATATCCAACGCCCACCAAATACCACCACCAAGGCAACCAAAAAAGCCGCCCATAAATATCCCAAGATCACCGGCCATCTTCGAGGTGTTTTTTCTTCAACTTCATGGTACTCGTGAATTTCCTGAAGTGTCTTTTTATTATCTAAATTATCCTGTGGCATATATAAGCCTATTCTAAACAGTCCTATCTGATAAGAAAAACCCTAGTGCTTAATTGACTAGGGCTTTTCAGATATAAACCTATGTAGCTTTTTTTACATACCCATACCCATGCCACCCATGTCAGGGGCTGGAGCAGTTGTTTTTGGTTCTGGTACATCTACTACTAATGCACCCATAGTCATGGCCGTTCCGGCAATGCTGACTGCATTTTGCAGGGCTTCTTTGGTAACCCGTGTTGGGTCAACTATGCCAGCCGCCATAAGATCTACCAATTTCTTTGGTTGGCTGACGTTTACTCCTTGACCGGCTTTTGCCTTTTTAACTTGAGGTAACCATTCATCTGCGTTCAAACCGGAGTTGGTAAGCAAAATACGGAATGGCTGTTCTAAGACATTCTTAAGTATCTGCTGTCCGGCTGCTTCACTATCCGAACCATCTACTACAATGCCGTCGCTAAGGTTGACGTATGTTACACCGCCACCGGCTACAACACCCTCATCTAGTGCTGCTTTGACTGCAGCCACTGCGTCATCTACTCGGAATTTCTTCTCTTCTATTTCAGTCTCTGTAGCACCACCAACCTTTATCACTGCTACTTTACCTGATAGCGCCGCACGTCGTTTTTCTAACTGTTCACGGTCGTATTCACTGTTAGCGGCTTCTATTTGTTTGCTGATTTGAGCAACTCGCGCTTTAACAGCAGCAGCTGTGCCTTTACCTTCTACAATTGTGGTTTCGTCTTTAGTAACAATAACTTTTCTGGCAGATCCTATTACAGTCAGGTCGGCATTCTCAAAAGTCATCCCCCGCTCTTCTGAAATTACTTCTCCGCCAGTCAAAATAGCTATATCTTCAAGTATTTCTTTGCGTCTATCACCAAATGACGGAGCCTTCACAGCAACGGTATTAAATACACCCTTTAGACGGTTGAGTATTAAGGTGCCAAGTGCTTCGCCTTCAACGTCTTCAGCGATTATTACTAAATCTTTCTTGCCGGCGTTTGCCAGTTTTTCTAGTACTGGCAAGAATTCCTGAATAGAACTTATCTTGGATTCAGTTATTAAAATAGCCGGTTTGTCATAGACAGCTTCCATTCGTGCAGTATCAGTCACCATATAAGGACTAACGTAGCCTCGGTCCATTGTAAAACCTTCTACTACTTCACTTTCCATACTCAGTCCTTGACCTTCTTCTACAGTCACAACACCGTCTTTGCCAACACCCTCCATCACATCAGCAATCAGCTTACCTATTTGTTCATCTCCGGCTGAGATAGTGGCAACTTCAGCTACACGACCTTTTTTACCGGATATGTCTTCGCTCATTCCACCCAATTTAGCTAACACATCATGTGCAGCAGCCTCGAGGCCTTTGCGGAGCAACATTGGGTTGTGCCCGGCAGCAATCAGTTTGTTGGCCTCATTTAAGATGTGGTAGGTCAGCACAGTTACAGTAGTTGTGCCGTCTCCTGCTACATCGTTCATTTTGCTGGCAGCCTGTTTGATAAGTTCGGCGCCTGTTTTGTAACCCAAGGTTTCGTCAGTGTCCTCCAGGTCAATGCCTTTCGCAACGGTCACACCATCATGAGTCACTGTTGGATTTCCATAAGTTTTACTTATTACTACATTGCGCCCTTTTGGCCCCATAGTTGTTTTTACTGCGTTATAAAGTACTTCAGCACCGGCTAAAATCCGGGCTCGTGCATCTGCGTCATAAAAAACTTTCTTTGCCATTTAAAATTCTCCTCTTATTTAACAGTCGCAAGGACGTCTTCTTCTTTCACTAGTATATATTCAGTACCGTCTATTTTAATTTCAGTTGTGCTGTAACTTTTATAAATAATTCTGTCGCCTACTTTGACAGTCATTGGAATAATTTCATTATCATCTCCAACTCGTCCAGGCCCAATTGATATAACTTTGGCGACTTTCGGTTTTTCGGCTGCCTTGTCGGGCAAATATAACCCGCTTGCTGTTTTGGTGGCTGCCTCCTCTTGTTCGGCTACAATCCAATCAGCCAATGGCTGTAATTTACTTGCCATAATTCACTCCCTTCATCGTTAATGCTCAATGCTCAAAATTCAATGCTCAATGAATGAACAATGTTTTTATTGCACAATGTTTAGATTATTCATTGCTCTAGTTGATAATTGATCTTGTTGAGCATTGAATTCTAGCACTCATAATACCCGAGTGCCAATTCATATGTCAAACGTTTATGTTTTATACTTTACCTAAGTAAGTTTTTATGCTATAATTTGTTTCTTGTGAGCACACCTGAGAAACCATTCATTGATAGAAATATTAATCCCAATACTGATGTAGATGGTGAACATATTGAACACGCCCCAGAACATACATACGATTTAGCTAGTCTTCAGGAATTCAAGCGAATGCTAGAAGGTATAGCTGTTGACGAGCATAATATATTGGAAATTTTAGAAGATTCTCTACTAGAACCAATCCCTGACCCAAATGATGCTGAAGCAGTAAAAAGATTTAACGACAAAATGGCACTTATAAAAGAAATGGCATTTGAAAGGCTAGGACGAAGCCAAATGCTTGAACAAATTAGGAGTCAGATAGAAGAACGAATAGCACAAGCGGGTTGACAATTACACTTTTCCGTGCTAGAATACTTTCATCATCAATAAAAACAAAAAGGATCAAAAATGAACGCAGAAGAAGTAAATAACACACCCCAAACACCCGATGTTTCTACTGTACCTCAAGCCCCTGAAGGTATTCAGCCCGGTCTTGAAGACAGGGCAGAAGCCTTAGGTGCCATTGAACAAGCCAAAGCTAACTTAGGTGAAGTAGCAGCTGGACGCACAGTTCAGATGGATGCTAGTGGAAATATTTTAACTCCAAATGAAGTAGCTTTAGAAAGACAACATTTTACAGAACACGGCTCTTCATCTAACGAGACAGCTACAAAAATCTAGGCAACTTTATTTTGCATACTAAACCGCCCAGCTGAGCTAGGGTGGTTTGACTTTTATTAGTATTAGGGTTTAGAATTTAGACCATCCATTCCCCTGACCCCGCGGAGGCGCGGGGAGGAAGGAGCTGTCTTGTCAAAGACAGTGGAGGTGGTGACCCCGTACGGGGTTATCGAGATCGAGTCGTGCGGGCCGCACTGCCTGCGTATCACCCACTCGGATACTGAGTTCCGTGTCCGAAGGTGTTTCGGCGAGCGGATTCGTTCGAACTTCAGGAAGGTAGGCCTCGTCGCCTGCTGCCCCAAGCCGAAGGCAAAGCGACAGCGCAACGAGATCATCACGCTGATCGCCCCCAAGCGGACGAAGCATCTTCGCAACGGGCAGAGCCCTCTAGACGCCGCACAGGCGGTGGTCTGCAAGCTCTTCAAGGGGCAGCCGACGAGGACTTTCTCGACAACCACCTGATCACCTTCCACAAGGAGGGGGCGCCCAGCGCCCCCTCCACCCCCCTTCGAATACTAAAGCAGTCGCTTTAGACATACAGGGATTGGACTACAGGTCTGCGCTTTTCAAGCATACTACCGAAGGCTTGGAGCGCGGCCTTTTCCTATTTTTGGATTTGTTTTGTGAGGGCTTCTTTAGCTGTTGCTACTTCGTCCCAAGGGTCTAGCCCGTGGGCTCTTTCAATGTTTTTTTCATGACCCTTACCAAGTAACAGCACGGAGTCGCCTTTTTTGGCTTTCGCTAGAGTAAATCTGATGGCTTCGGTCCTATCGTGCACCAAGAAAAGGTCAGTACCAATTTTTTTACCACTCTTCTCTGCCCCGGCTGCAATCTGGTTGAGAATATCCATGCCCGGTGTTTCACGGTCATCTTCTTCGGTTAGCACCACTATGTCTGCATACTTTCCGGCAATTTCTCCCTGAATCGGCCTTTTCAATTTATCCCGCTGTCCTCCGGCGCTACCAAACATTACTATAAGTTTGCCCTTAACATTTGGTTTGACATCTGCAAACAGCTTTTCAAAACTATCAGGTGTGTGGGCATAGTCCACAATCAACTCAAACCCCTGCCCTTCGTCTATACTAAACATCCGGCCTTCAACACCTTGCAAACTAGCTATGCCTTGTTGAATTTGTACCATACTCAGTCCTAATTTTTGGCCAACTGCAACTGCTGCAAGTGAGTTATAAACGTTAAAACTACCACCTAAATTTGTCTTAACCTGCAAAGGTGTTCCACCAACATCTACCAAATATTCATTGCCTGAAGAACTTGATTTAACATCCCAAGCCCGCAAATCACCGGCTTTTACTCCGTAAGTGATTGGGTTGGCAACAGCTGAAATAAACTGATCAGCCGATTGGTCGTCAGCATTTACTACCCCTGTTCGGAGACCCTTTTTATGTTTATTTGTTATCTCAAACAATTTACGTTTGGCTGCCAAATAATTCTCAAATGTCCCATGATAGTCCAAATGTTCATGGGTGACATTTGTCATTACAGCAATGTCAATTGGCAAACCCCAAACTCGATTTTGCGCCATTGCGTGAGACGTTACTTCTAGGACTACCCACTTGGCTCCTTGCTTTTTTAGAGATTTAATTCGACTCAGCAGTTGCGGTACCGGCATAGTAGTCATGTGTTCTACCTGAGGGACAATTTTACCGCCCATTCCCCAGCCCACTGTACTAAGTAGCCCGACACTGTAACCGGCCTTGTGCAGCATATTATGAATCATAAAAGAGGTGGTTGTCTTGCCGTTTGTCCCTGTTACGCCAATTATTTTGAGGTCTCTGGCAGGAAAACCGTTTATCAGCTGAAACAACATCGCCTCGCCCAAATGCCCCCAAGGTTCTATCTTCTTAAACAGGCCCGCAGGAATTACTTTTTTAACCATTGATCTAACATTCATATGGTTATTCTACCAGTTTTTTAAGCTAATTTATGGGATGCTATTGCATATCTGCTGCTTGCCCTGAGCTGGTCGAACGGGTAACCTGTTACCTATGTATATCCTTGGGATAGAAACATCTTGCGACGAAACCGCCGCTGCTGTAGTTAAGGACGGTACTATACTCCTTAGCAACGTAGTTGCCAGCTCTGTTGATTTGCACAAAGCTTACGGCGGTGTAGTTCCAGAAATTGCCGCTCGAAGTCATATAGAAAGTATCATGCCGGTTATAAATGAAGCCCTAGTTGAAGCTAGCCAGAATTCAGAATTCAGAATTCAGAATTCAGAAAAAAAACTCAATTCCCAATTCCCAATTCCCAATTCTGATGATCCCTGGTCATCAATTGATGCCATAGGAGTGACTTACGGTCCGGGACTTGGGGGGAGCTTGCTGATAGGTGTTATGACGGCTCGTACACTTGCAATTGCCAAGAAAAAACCTCTTTATGCTGTTAACCATGTAGAGGCACACCCCTATGCTGCTTTCTTGGGTGACAAACAGCTCCAGTTCCCTGCCCTGTCCCTAATAGTCAGTGGTGGGCACACAATGTTGGTGCTTTTCAAAAGTCATTTTAACTATGAAATTCTAGGTCAAACAGGTGATGATGCCATAGGAGAGGCCTTTGATAAAGTGGCTAAAATACTTGGCCTACCCTACCCTGGCGGTCCATCTGTTGGAAAATGCGCCAAAGCCGGTGATAAGTTTGCGGTTAACTTACCCAAGGCAAAACTAAATTCGGCTTATGATTTTAGCTTTTCAGGGCTAAAAACAGCCGTTTTGAGGGCTTCTCAAGCTATGGTAGGCAAAGACTACACCCTGCCCTCTACACAGCTCCCAGGCCTTTTAAATGCCCAACAAAAGGCAAATATAGCCGCCTCATTCCAGCGTGTAGCTCTCGAAACAGTAGTAGACGCTCTCGTCACAGCAGAAAAACAGTACTCCCCTGCCTCAGTTATAGTTGCCGGAGGCGTAGCAGCCAGCCCAGAACTCCGCCGAATGCTGGCAGAAAAGATCATTACACCCCTGTTTATACCCGAATTCAGCCTTTGTACGGACAATGCGGCTATGATTGCATCCAATGCATATTTCCAGGCTAGCCTCAACCGGCCACCAGCCGACCCATACAAGCTGTCCATTGATCCCAACCTGTCGATGTAACTATTGACTTATAACCTATAACTGATAACTAGATATTAATTTTGCATGGTATCCATGAAAAGTTATTAGTTACAAGTTAAGAGTTATTAGTTACAAGTTATTAGTTATAAGTTATTTGTTAAGCAGTGCTATAATGCTAGTGAAAACAAAAACAGGGTGGAATCCTCCTACTTAACAGGGCAGGAGACCAAAACAAAGCACATTTTAGGGGTTTTAATAACAGCTTTTCAGATGAAAGGTATTGATATTAGTGATATTTTTCACGTGAAAAGTAATTGAGTTAGTTATCTTTCTACCCCTGATTGTCATCTGTCAGTCGTTTGTTGTATACTGACCACCAGATGTGGTGGTATACAGATAATGGATAACTGGAAATTGTGAATTTAATGAAAATTGTAAAATGTAAATTGAAAACTGCTTCATTTGGAGTATCCAAATGAAGTTAGATAAAACATACCAAGCAGGGAAATACGAAAAAGAAACATACGCCAAATGGGAACAGGCGGGTGTTTTTAAGGCAGATCCTACCTCTGATAAACCACGGTTTTCTATCAGTATGCCGCCGCCAAACGAAACAGGCACTTTACATGTTGGCCACGCACTGTTTTTAACACTTCAAGACATAATGTCTCGACACGCCCGCCAAACTGGTCACGACGTTCTTTGGCTACCGGGAACAGATCACGCGGCGCTTGCTACCAATGCAATCATTGAAAAAAGACTGGCAGAGCAGGGGACTGACAAACACGCTATTGGTCGGGAGGAATTTGTACGCCAAGTTAAGGAGTTTGTAGGTGACAGCCGCAACACCATTAACAACCAAATTAGAGCCATGGGCGCCAGCTGTGACTGGAGCAGGGCAAGGTATACGCTAGATGATGCCCTCAACCTTTGTACTGCCGAAGTCTTTAGCAAAATGTTCCATGACGGTCTAATTTACAGGGGTCACCGAATAGTCAACTGGGACCCTAATTTAGAAACAACCGTATCTGATGACGAAGTTGTGCGCAAGGAAGAAAAAGCTCCATTTTACACCTTGCAATATGGACCTTTCCAGATAAGCACTGCCCGTCCTGAAACTAAATTTGGTGATAAATATGTAGTCATGCACCCTGATGATGATCGTTACAAACAGTTTGAACATCTACAGACTTTTGAGGCCGATTGGATAAATGGCAGAGTTACGGCCACAGTTATCAAAGATGAAGCTGTAAATATGGAATTTGGTACAGGGGTAATGACAATTACACCTTGGCACGACCACACCGACTTTGATATTGCCGAACGTCATGGACTAGAGAAAGAACAGATTATTGATTTTGAGGGTAAATTACTACCAATTGCCGGAGAATTTGCAGGTATGCCAATTGCTGAGGCCCGTCCTAAGATAGTAGAAAAGCTAAACCAGCTAGGGCTGCTAGTGAGTGTTGACGAAAATTATACCCACAACATAGCTATTAATGACCGCGGTAAAGGGGTTATAGAGCCCCAAATTAAATTGCAGTGGTTTGTTGATGTCAACCGCCCTGCTATGGAATGGAAAGGACAGTTGCGTAGTCTAAGAGAAGTTATGAGAGCCGTGGTGGGAGACGGTGATATAGAGATTGTCCCCAAAAGATTTGAGAAAATTTACTTTCATTGGATAGATAATTTAAGAGACTGGTGCGTTAGCCGCCAAATTTGGTGGGGTCATCAGATACCGGCCTGGCACAGGGCAGGGGATAGCGAACAAATTTATGTTGGGTTAAATGCCCCTGAAGGTGACGGTTGGGTGCAAGACCCGGACACTCTGGACACTTGGTTTTCCTCAGCTCTTTGGACTTGGAGCACTCTAGTAGACCAAGACCTAGCCAAAGACACCAGTATACCGCTAGACCAACTACTGGAGCGTAGCCAGGACTTTAAGACTTACCACCCTACTTCTGTGCTAGAAACAGGTTGGGACATCCTCTTTTTCTGGGTTGCTCGGATGATTCTGGCCACTACTTATGCTACCGGCCAGGTACCGTTTAAAAAAGTATACCTGCACGGCTTGGTCAGAACAGAACAGGGCAAGAAAATGAGTAAATCAGACCCCGACAGCATCATTGACCCCATGGAGGTTATTGATGAATTTGGCACTGATGCCCTGCGTCTAGCTCTGGTATCAGGGGTAGCAGCCGGCAACGACATGCGAATGGGTAAAGCCAAAATTATTGCCAACCGTAACTTCTGTAACAAACTTTGGAACATCGCCCGCTATATTGAGGGTGTCGTTGGTGAAACCACTGGAGGTGATCTTGCGCCTGTGACGGTTGCTGATCATTGGATACTTAACAAGTCAAGTATTTTAACTGAGGCGCTACAGGCTGATTTGGTTGATTTTAAGTTTGGTGAAGCCTACCAAAAACTCTATCATTTTGTCTGGGATGACCTGGCTGATTGGTATATTGAGGCCTCTAAAGCCGAACCCAACCAGACTGTGCTAGTGCATGTACTGCGAACAGTTCTTGTTACCGCCCACCCCTTTGCCCCATTCGTCACCGAGGCAATATGGGGAAGTTTGAATTTAGGTAGTGATTTGCTGGCCACTCAACCCTGGCCAGAAGCAGTCGGCTTTGACAAAACAAAAGCCGTAGAATTTGAAAGCCTAAAAGATGCAGTAGAAGAAATACGCCAGGTAAGCTCTACAGTAGAAACTACAAAACCAAAGTTGTTTTATACTGATTCGCCCCTGCTAGAGGCTAACCAAGCCCTTGTTATAAAACTTGCTCGACTAGGAGGTGTTGAAAAAACCACTCAAACTCCAGCTGGTTTGCGTTTGAGTTCTATTCCAAACAGCTGGTTAAATATAGACCCTTCACTGTACAAAGCCAAACTCCAAGACCGGCTAGAAGAAGTTCAGGCTTCTATCAAGCGACTAGAAGACCGTCTGTCTAACCAATCCTACGTAGCCAACGCCCCTGAAGAACTAGTAGAAGAATCCAAACTACAACTGGAAGATTTACAACTTGCCTTGGAACAATTAGAGGAGTCTTTGGCAGGCCTAGAAGGCTAAGTGTTGACGGATGTTGGCAATACTGGTTTCAGGCTGGTAGACATCAAAGAACATGACTTGCCAGCCGGCATGGTCGGCGGCTGTTAAATTGGCCCTCGTGTCATCCACCAGTAGAATTTCGTGTGGTTCTACCGCTGCTAACTGTTGGGCGTTTTGATAAATCTTGGGATCTGGTTTGTTAAGCCCGACTTTAGAAGAGTCAACCACGGCAGTGTAGGGAACGTTCGGGACATAGCCTTTGGTTTTTAACCCTTCAATAAAACCACTCATGCTGTTTGATAGAAGACCGACTTCAAAATTTTCTGAAGCCCAGGCAAGCAGTTCGGCCACACCAGGGGTAGGTTGGACAGCCTCCATATAGTGTTTTTCCCAATCAAAGTCTTCTAGCCCTAACTCTTTAGCGAAAATATTGTTAAGTTCGGTCAGGGTCAATTGGCCACGACAAGCGGCGTCATTATAGCGCCAAAAAATAGTCTCTATTTGGTCTACAGGAGCACCAGTCCTTTCGGCAATTGCTACGAATGCACGGTTGAAAAACCTAACCAGCACTCCGTTAACATCAAAAAAGACAAACCTGACCCCAGTTTTGGATACTTTCTTGGTGGGCTGTAAGTGGGTAGCTGCTGTTGATTTAATGCCAAGCAACTGTTCAACAGTGGTGTCTGTAGCCTGTGCAATAGCCGCCACAGTGAAAACTGAAGGTGTTTTTATGGCTCCTCGTTCAATTTTGGCTAAAGTTGAATAAGATAGCCCTGATTTTTGGCATAATTCTTGTTGCGTCAAGCCGGCTCTTTTACGAGCCAGCTGAAGTTTTCTTGCTAATTCCTTCTCACCCATAACTAACCCTATAATATCAACTAATTTTGGTTGATGCTAGCATCAAACGGCTAGTCGCTTGGCAAATGTTCAATAATCAACTATTCCCGTCCTCAATGCTCCTGTTGATCTCGTTGATCCCGTTGATCCCGTTGATCTCGTTGCTCTAGTTGCCCCCGTTGATCCCGTTGCCCTCGTTGATTTATTGATTTGTGGCTTGTTTTTCAAAGCGTAGCTTGGCGGCCATTTCTGCAAGATCATTTGGGGCTGCCAGTCGGGCAGGGGAGTTGTATTCCTCAACGGTATTGAAAGGAATCAAGTGTATATGTGCGTGTGGGACTTCTTCACCTATAACTTTTACACCGATTCTTTCTGTGCCAAGTACCGTCTTTATTTTCTTTGCTATCTTTTTAGCTGTTTTCATCACCGCCTGGTAGTCCTCATCATCTAAGTCCCATAGCTGGTCAATCTGTTTTCTAGGAATTACTAGCGTGTGCCCCGGCTGAATAGGTTCTACTGTTAAAAAGGCAAGTGTTAAGTCGTCTTCATAAATGATTTCTGCAGGGATATCCCCTTGGATAATTTTGGTAAAAATACTGTCTAACATCTGTTTTTCCTCCAATAATTAAATATACTTGCAGAGCATGCCAACTCTGTAAAAACCTATAAGAACAGGTTAAATATGTAATATGAAATAAATAATATAAAGAAAAAGGCAATTACAGCCACAATACCAGCTTGCTTGGTGTTGCTACCTCCCAGGTGTCTTTGAAGTTTGCTAAATATCCAAGCACTGGCACCGGCAGAGAAGAAGAGTGCAGTTATCCATGGCCCCATATTTAAATGATAGCAGAAAAACAGAAATATTTAATTTGAGGATGGATATGTAAAAAACCTACATTACGGTTATGTTACAAGAGTTTGCCTCTTGGGTGACTTATGTTTTAGTTGCGACTGCAACACTTCTAGCTGCTGTTTTGGACTGGCGAGATTTGTAAGTTTGACTTGATTTTCAAGTTTAGGGATGGCAAGAACTATGTCACCATAATCAAATTTCTTACCTAAATACCCTTGAGTCAAATGTGCTGAAATTACCGATTCATATAGAAACACTTCCTTCGACACTCCCGCCATACCACTGGGCGATGCCACTAAAATTGCATCGGTAGTGAATTTATATTTTGTGGCTCGCCATTTTTTATTGTTTGCCAACAACGCTACATATCCGATTACCGCAATGATAATAAAAACAGTGATGCCACTATACCACTTCACGCTAGACGCTACGTTGAGGACAAACCTGATACAAAGCAGGGCTAGTGTGGCCGTAGCTACTGTGGCTCCGATTAAAAAAAGTTGTTCAACATTCTGTGCTGAAGGGCTTCTGGGAACAGTGTAGTCATTCATACGTGAGATTATACTTTAATACCTATGTACTTACGGAAGAAATAGTTAAATACTTTGCTGTGGTTGTGAAAAAATTAGGCGAGTTTAATAATTACCGCAGAACCTATAAAAATTAGCACCCCACCAATAAAAAAATATATATTGGGAGTTGAGTGAAAAATAATATAGCTAAAAAATACCACGAAAAAAGGATATGCGATTTCAATTATAGAAGCAATGTTTGCATCCATAGCTTTAATTGCGGAAAATATTAACAAATTAGCACTAGTAGCAAGAGCCATTGCTATGATGATTAGTCGCCAGGTAGGCCAATCGGCATTTAGGACAGAGCTTAGTGAACCCTTGTTGTATATTACTACTGGTAGCAACAATAATGTAGCCAATATCGAATCTACAAACAGTAAACTAGCTGGTGATATTTTGGATAAAATTTTTTGGTCTATTGCGTAAACCAAGCCCCAAAGTACAGCTGCTCCTATGGCATATATAAACCCGAGTCTCATAATATTGCTTATAGTTTACCAGTATTACTCCGCGTATTAATATTTTAAAGTAAAAGCAATAAAATAATGGCGGAAGGGGAGGGATTCGAACCCTCGAGAACCTTGCGGTCCTACCGCTTTTCGAGAGCGGCGCACTCGACCGGACTATGCGACCCTTCCACAGACAATCTTACTCGTTTTTTGTTCTCAGGGAAAAGAGCAGAGTCGGTTCGCCAAAGCGAAGACGAATTCATTTCGTCAAACTCGATGAGGAAAACCGTAGGTTGTCCTCATGGTCTTATTTTACCCAGTCTTCCAAACGAGCTACCTGCAGGCCTTGTGCAGCCAGTTGATGCGATAGCACCTCAAGACTTGGCATCAAGTCTGGTTCGAAGTGGGCCAAAATAATGTCCCCGGGTACAAGTTGAGCACCTGGCGTCTGGTATTGGATTGCTCCGTTCTCAATAGTAGCCTTCCACATAACTATTGCCCTGATGCCACATTCGGCAGCTACTTGACGAGTAACGTCGCTATACTCGCCATAAGGCGGACGGAAAAGAGTTGGGCGATGTTTGAATACATTTTGGTATATATCCGAAGCACCACAAATCTCGGCCTTTTGTTCTTCAGGACTCATTTTGGGAAGAGGATGGTGAGTGACTGCGTGGTTTTGGATCGTCATACCGGCTGATTGAAGTGAATAAAAATACTGGTAATTATCTTTAATGCCATCGTTAGTTAGAAACATAGTAAAAGGCAATTTTCTAGTGGTGAGCCAGTTTAAGTTTTCAGGTGTTTTTATCCAGCCATCATCAATGGTCACAAAAACAATTGGTTGAGACGTTGGGACCCGCTCAATTACAGGGGGAAGTCCGGCGTCAATCGGCATTGGTGTAACTGCACCATTCCAGACATTTATAGGAACAGTCTTAGGCACTCCCGTTGGGCTTTTTTTTAGCATTTTTTTAGATTGGTATTTTTTAACTCCTCGGTCGTCATGTTCCGGCTGACCACCAGCGGTAAAAATTTGGCCGATTGCTAAAATAGTTATCACCATACATACCACCACAACCAGAAATTCATGACTAAAAACACCGTTTTTAGGCATCAAATATTTTTCTAATGTTGACTTCTTTTTTTTCTTAGCCACCCCTTTATTATAAGGTATAACTAATATTTACTAGACTATTAATTAATTTTATTTTGTAATAAGCTTTAGCATTTTTTCTACCTTGCGTGTACTCTATATTTATGCAGTTCGTGAGGAAGTCTTTACTAGTAATTATTGTTCCCATTCTAACCATCCTGTTTTATAGCACAGCTATAAACTATGGCTTAGTAGAGGTCGCTGGAGATGCTGCTAAAGTAAAACAAACATTAGCCAAAAGTGGCATATACAATAGTGTCTTAGACAACCTAATCAATGAATCCGACGGAGTTGGGGACGGAGAAGACAGCGTGTCTTTGAAAGATAGTGCAATAAAAACCGCCGCTATGCAGACTTTTACCCCTCAATATATCCAAACTAATACCGAAACAGTTATAGATAGTGTCTACCATTGGTTAGATGGTACAACCAAAACACCAGACTTTAAGATAGACATAAGTGCCACTCGTGCCACCTTTGCTAAAAACGCAGGTTCTGCCGTTACTGCTAAATTGAGTACACTACCGGCCTGTCCGGCTGACACCAATTCTGCCAGTTTTGACTCCGACAATGCCGTTTGTTTGCCAGCCGGTGTAGACCCGGCAGCCGAAGGCGCTAAGGTAGAACAGAAGATTAATAGCGGTGAAGGTTTCTTAGACCACCCGGTCGTCACGGCCCAATCTATTAAAGCTAGCAAAGATGGTTCACAAGAACCCATATTTGAAGGTGATCTTAAAAAAGCTCCCGATGCTTTTCAGGCCGCCAAATATGCACCTTATGCCATGGGACTCCTGGCCATTCTATTATCCGTTGCAGTAGTTTTCTTGAGTGCAACCAAACGTAAAGGACTACGCAAAATTGGCATAATGCTCTTAGTTGCCGGTGTGTTCCTGATGGGAATAGCTTATGGACTTAATTGGGGTGTTAACAAACAAATACCAAAGAGTTTGAAACTTGAAAATGCCGCACTGCAAACAAGTGTGGTTAAACTCGCTAAAGATGTGGGTAGCCAAGTTGAACAAAACTACTGGATCTTTGGCGGTGTGTACGCTGCGCTTGGACTGGGACTGGTCTTGGGGACTTCTTTCATCGGTAAAAAGAAAAACGACAAAGAAGATTTAGAAGGAGAAGGCAAGACCGCAGAAGACCGGATAGAACTCAAAGAACCAGTTAAGGCAACTTCGCTTGGTGATGATATTAAAACTGTAGAGGATGAATTTGAAGACACACCCAGTTCACCCTCACCACCAAGAAAAAAAACAACAACAAAACCAGCTACCAAGTCTGCTCCCAAACCAAAGTCAACAACAAAACCAGCGACCAAAAAGATAATTATTCAGTAAGTCGACTAATCGCCCGCATAAAAGCAGCTTCTTTTAACGTAACTTTGCTACTTTGAGAAAGTTTGTATACATCGTCCACAGCACCTACCATATAGTCATCTAATTGTTGGTTGACCATTTCTTCGGTCCAGCTTTCTCCCAGTTTGTTTTGTTGCCACTCTAAGTAACTTACAATTACGCCTCCGGCGTTAGCCACAATATCAGGCAAAATGACCACGCCTTTTTTAGACAAATAATTAAAGGCTTTTTCATCAACCGGTCCATTGGCTAGTTCAACTATAATTTTGGCTTTGATATTTTTCATATTTTTACTTGTGACACTGTTGCCCAATGCCGCCAATACCAGCACATCAACGTCGCTTGCTAGGAGTTCTTCATTGGTTATATGCTTATCCTCAAATTCACTAAACTTGCAACCGTTTAATTTATGTTTTTCTAATTCTTTGGCGCTCAACCCGGATTCAGAGTATACCGCTCCGCTAGAGTCGCTTGCTACTAGTAGTTTCCAATTTGGATGATCTTTACTAGCAATAGTGGCAAAAAATGACCCCACATTACCATAGCCTTCTACAGCGTAGGTCAGCTGGTCTTTTTTACCTGACAATTTTAAGAGTTCTCTTAGCGCTATCACACCTCCACGCCCAGTAGCCGCATCACGTCCAAGACTTCCTCCGTTACCAATACTTTTACCGGTAAAACTAGCTTTGGTACTGTCTCCTGAAAGTTTTTCAAATTCATCTACCATCCAGTCAATGATGGTTGAATTAGTGTTTACATCTGGTGCGGGCACATCTTTGTCAGGACCTATGTGGGGCTGTAGATGGGCTGCGTATTTACGACTGAGTTCTTCTAATTCTGTGTCCGTTAAATTTTTTGGGTTAACGGTTATTCCACCCTTGCCACCACCAAGAGGTAAACCAACCGCTGCAGTTTTAAAACTCATTAAAGTTGCTAGGGCTCTTACTTCATCAAGATCAACTTCTTGATGATATCTAATACCCCCCTTGTAGGGCCCGAGTTTGTTGTTGTGCTGAACTCTATAGGCAGAAAATTTCTTACCTGAATCCATCTCAATTTCAAAACTATGCTCGGCGTTGGTGGCAAGTAGATTTGCTATTTGCTCATCTGTTAAATTAAGTCTTTTTGCAGCATCAGTAATCAAAGCATGAGCAGTTGCTAACATATTTGTCCTTTTTTTCGTTTGCTCTTACTACTATACCAAGCTTCTAGCTTTCAGCTTTCAGCTTTTAGCGCATTATTCTAGAAAGACCAAGCAAGACTAATATAGCCATGATTCCGGCACCCAGAAAAGCTACTACTGCAAGTGCCTGAGCTAGCATTGCAAAAGTGTCAAAGGCGTAGGCGTTTAGAAGTAGTCCACGCAAAGTCTCACCCTGGAAAAGAGCGGCTTTTTGTTTTTGCAAATCAGCATTAGTAGGGTCTGACAATGCTGCCGTGCTAACTTCAGCATATGTTTTGCCGCCAGCAACTTTTTCTAGGTGTGCACCAATAAATTCATTGGCGTAGGCTTTGGCTTTTATGCCACTGTCAACCGCTTGTCCGCCATATTGTTGCAGACCGGGGTATTCAGCCGGGTCTAGTGCCGGACTGCCTTTTGGTGGAAAAACTATTTTTTGAGATAAAAGTTCGTCTTTAACTGTTTTGGAGGCAAAACTATAGCCCCACCATGCTAGCGAACCAATTGTTACCAACACAAATACGCTTACCACTCCGAGCAGTACAAAGACTTTGTCTATTGTTCTTCTGTCAGATGATTTTGCCATTGTTTTTATTTCCTTTCGATTAATTAGACTAAGATTAAGTCTATCTCTGTTGCTCATCTATATATGTGATCTTGATCACACTTATGCTTTTAGCAATTTCTTGATGTCTTGCACTGTTTGGCGAGTGTTGGTAGCCAGGACAACTTGCATACCTAAGTTGCGAGCAGTTTGTAAATTATTTTCTCTATTATCTACATAAATGCATTCATTTGGTTTTAGTTTAAGCTGATCTAACATTTGACGGTATGGTGCAGGGTCTGGTTTGCGGTGGCCAATATCCATACAAAAAATAACTGGGTTGAATTTCTTTAAAGTACCAAATGCTTTGGCCAGTAATATTAACGGTTGTATGCGGTTAGATAAAATAGCTGTTTTTATCCCTTGTCGTCTTAACTCATCCGCCAGGTCAAAAAGCGATTTTTGGCGAAAGACAACATACCTATACATGACTTGGTCATAGTCAAATATTACCGCCCGTATCATGGCTTTATCATATCAAAATCATTTCTTTTTATGCTGAGAGACATACCGCATTGTGGCTAACGCCGAGATAACTGCTCCAACTGCAACTACCCCAGCCGCATATTTTATCCCTGTTCTGTGATCATAAAAAAAACGTTCTAACATTCCGGGTGTATCATGTGGCTCAAAACGTTGACCCCCTAGTGGCGTCCATTCGTCTTGAATATTTACCTGAATGTCGTCTCTACCAGTGTGCTGACCCGCAATATTGTTATGGTGTTCTGAAATTGGGCCGCGTAAATCCACTCCCGA
Organism: uncultured Candidatus Saccharibacteria bacterium; assembly: GCA_964400155.1. Lineage (GTDB taxonomy): Bacteria > Patescibacteriota > Saccharimonadia > Saccharimonadales > UBA10212 > JAYTJL01. The sequence continues at coordinate 779 of CAYNSQ010000007.1, read as the reverse complement.
ATTTTCGCCCATATGCCCATTGTCCCAGGCAATTTCTTCGTCTATCAAGTCTTTGCTCATGTAGAGCAAATTATAGCATTTCAGAGTTTATATTTTACTCGGTCAGTAGGTTAGCATTGGCAGCCATAAAAACTGCATCTATTTTGCCATCGTCATTAACACCAAAAGCCACCACCATGCCATCAGCCGATTTGCCAAAAACAGTGTTGTCAGTAAAGTACTGTTTGTAGCTACCATTGGCGTATGCCTTGAGTGTCTCGGCTGATAAATTAAAGTCCCAAGGCGCTGTGGCACCTTTTACATAATCCAAGTCTTTAATAGCCACTGCTTTAGTTACAGAGCCACCTTTTTCTGATGCTGCTATAACTACTTTCACTTCGTCTGTCAAATATCCTTCTAATGCTGCCGTATTCTGGCTCTTAATAGAATCAGCAATAGTGTCTATCAACGCCTGCGTTACAGGAGTTGATTGTTCGTCCGATTTATTGCTTGGCTCTGTAACGTCATTGTACGTGTTTTCAGTAGTTGCTGCTGATTTGTCATAAATATTATTGGTCTCTTGCCCGCTGTCATAGACATACCAGCCGGCAAACCCAACTACACTTATAGCCACAACTATTAACAACCCTTCAACAGCCCCAAAACCTTTTTGACTACGCATCTAGCCCTCCTTTTTGCTTATGATAATAATAGCAGAGTAGGGGGCACTATTATACAATTAGGGAAATGGTTAAGGCTACTGAGGTTACAAAAAAACCAAAACACATCTGGCTACTAGC
>CAYNSQ010000006.1:0-35374 GCA_964400155.1 uncultured Candidatus Saccharibacteria bacterium | reverse complement strand
CTTGCTAATCTTACTTTTATATTAACAATGTTGTTAAAACTGCAATTATTAGGTATGCCAATACTGAAGGACTATAATAAAATTAACGAAACAAGGAGGGTCTAGTCTATGAAAAAACGCGTAAAATATTTAATATCAGCGGCAGCAACGGCAGGGTTTCTTGGATTAGCAAGTGCAACAGTGCTTGCAGATTCCAATAGCATAGACTTTGAAAGCTATACAGCTGGAACGATTAACGGACAAGACGGCTGGAGTAAAACAGGTAGCTTTGATGTTGCTGTGGTTGCAAATACGTATAGTATTCCTAGCTTTGGCAGTCAAACTTTGAGAATATCAGATGCCGTAACATCTGGTTCGTTTGGCGATCAAACATTCTCGAAATCGTTGGCAAATGAAGCTGGTGAAACCGATGCACTTAATAATGGGCAATCAGGTGGTATACGTCAACCACATTTTGAAGCCCAATTTGATCTCGCATCAACTCTAGCAATTTTACAGACTGGATTGCACGTATCTGTCTCTCCCGACAGAGGTGATGGAGCACGTATGAGTTATTTACGATTCGAAGATCAAGCAGATGGTATTCATGTATTCTTTGATGATGTGCAAGGAACTACAAATCCAGCTAACTTTATTGAAACAGAAATAGCGACCATATCACGTGCACCCCACACCATTAAATTCGCAATGGATTTTGTAGACGGACCAAGTAACGATGTAGTCAAAATATATATCGACGGTGTTTTGGTACATTCTGGTACAAGCTGGGAAAACTATTATCGCTTTGATTCTGAATCAAACCCGACTCTTGTTAGCAATAGTCGAACAGTAGATTCACTCTTGTTCCGTGAAAGTGGATCCGCCAATCCTAGCAATCTTGGCAAAGGCTTCTTGATAGACAACTTGTTCACCCTTTCGGGACCTATCCCTCCAGTTCTAGTTGGACCACCAACTAGTAAAGATCAGTGCAAAAATGATGGGTGGAAGACATTCAATAATCCAGCCTTTAAGAACCAGGGCAAATGTATAGATTACGTCAAAAAACACAGTCCTGCAGAAAGTGTTTGGGGTACGCTTAACTTAACCGGCCCTAATCAAAAAATTAAATTTCATATTGCAGAAGGTGATAATTGTGGTCACAACAATAAAAAGAACACCGTTGAATATTGGAACTATGAATATCCAGGCGGTTTGCACTACAAAGCTAATGTACTATGTGTAGGCGGAGATAAATCACTCAATGAGGCACGTGTAATGTTCCAAATTCCTCCCGGCAATCCCTATAGTGGGCTATATGTAGTTGCCTATGTTAAGGATGTTCAGGGTAAAAACACCGTAGATCTTTATGGTCATACTGCAACTGCTGACCTTGCAACAGCCACCGCATGGTGCCAGACAGGTGCTGGTTTTGCACCAGATATGTACACAGTTACATCCGGTAGAGTTACACTAGAGTAAACAAAAACCACCATTGAAGGTGGTTCTCTTTTTCTGGTGGGGGTGGTAGGAATAAGCCTTTGGCTTGCGCTCTACAGCCATGCTCGGAATTAATTCCTGCGCGTGGCTTTGATCTTCGAACCATTTTTGCTATCGCAAAAATTAGGTTCGCTTCCTAACTACCAGTAGAAAAATAAAACCACCATTGAAGGTGGTTCTCTTTTTCTGGTGGGGGTGGTAGGAATCGAACCTACTACCAAGTGGTTATGAGCCGCCTGCTCTAACCGATGAGCTACACCCCCAACTTGTCGCGATACTGCTGTCTAAATAATCTTTTACCCTCCGTTGTCTTTAAAAATTTTTCTCTGCGCTGCGCATCTGATTTTAAACTATAGGCCTCATATCCAACAAGACTAATTGGCAAATATTTACTGGTTGTATTTACATTGCCCCTAGAATGCTCAGACATGCGAAGCTTTAAGTCTTTTGTTGAGCCTGTGTATATTTGACCATTCCTCATTTTTAAAAAATATACGTAAAACATCCTATTAATATTGTTTTAGTTTAGTCCTGCTCCCGCGTCATTCGACACGGCCATATCGGATGATATGGTAACCGATGAGCTACACCCCCAGCACGAAAATAGTATAACAGATACAAACGCCTTGTTAATGATAATTGTAAACTAGCTGGCATTGCCTATTAAGAACAAATACAAAGTAAACTCCCTCAACCAAATATTTTAGAAGACCCTCTTTACTAAAAATGTTGATTTAGAGTCCCTTTTTTAAATACCTTCTTTTCAAAGTATACTTGTACTTAATGACTCGGGAATATTACTATACACAGTTTTTGTTTGATATTGATATTCAACGTAGAGGTGGACAACGATGATAGCAGTATTTGCAAGTATCGATATGAGTGACGCTACAATCGTTACCGTCATCATACTCTCACGACTGTTAGTTCCCCTGCTTATCCCTAGATTCCCGCTGGCCATAATAGCTGCACTGGTCATTGATGCGGCAGACCAAACCATCCTACAGAAATTTACTAATGTTGACACTACAGAAACTGGGCTTTATCAAAGCTATGACAAAGCCATGGACATTTACTACCTGTCTATTGCCTATCTGTCGACAATGCGCAACTGGACGAGTATACCAGCCTTCAAAATTTCCCGGTTTCTCTTTTTCTACCGGCTAGTCGGCGTTACCCTTTACGAACTTACTGGTTTACGCTGGCTTCTTCTAGTATTCCCTAATACATTTGAGTACTTCTTTATTGCGTATGAGGTTGTTCGGCTTCGATACAAACCAGCTCTCCGCTCTAAGAAGTTTTGGCTTTTCACCGCGGCATTCATTTGGATCTTTATCAAACTGCCACAGGAATATTGGATACATGTAGCACAACTCGATTTCACAGATGCGGTACGCAACAATCCGTGGTTTGCTGCGGCTATCGTTGTCGGGCTCGTTGCGTTGGTGGTTGGCTGTCTGGTGCTTCGTAAACGTCTTCCGCCTTACGAACATCCTCTTCGTTGGAAAGCCGATGCACTGCCCAAAAAAGCAGCCCTACAACTTTCTAAGGTTTCTACCCGCCCCTTCCTGTCTACCGTACTTTTAGAGAAGATTGTTCTTCTCGGTCTGATGTGTGTTATCTTCTCTCAATTCTTACCTAGTGCAAATAGCAAGCCATGGCAAGTGATAGTTGGAGTAGCTATAGTCGTTGCCGCTAACACTTTGATAAGCAACTTAATCGCACGCCGAAGCGACCGCAAAATTCGTTCTGGCGCCCTTGGATTTATCGTCTTAGTTGCCCTAAACCTTGTGCTTGTGTTAACTGTTACGGCTTTGCTTGGTCTCGACAATAGCAAGTTAGGTATCGCTCTGTTCTTCGCTTACTTGATCTCACTTGTGCTGTGGCTATACGACTGGTTTCGTCCACTGTACGACTTACGACGCACGTCGAAAGCAGTTAATTAGCTAGTTGGCGTCACGTCTTAAGAACAAATACCAAGCAACCGCCCATAAACCAATCAAGTAGGCTCCAAAAACTAAGGTGGCATGTGGTACCGATACCACTTCCGGACCATTATCAAATCCTTGGTTGTTGAGGCTGGCAATTCTATTTAGAGCCGTAAATGGCAGAAAACCGGCTGTTTGTACATTGTGGCTAGATAAAATAGCCCCAGCTATTCCCTCAATCATAGGAAGTATAAAAATTGCTACAATGCTTGCCACCAGATTACGAATTAAAACTATAATAGCCAAACCTAACATTGAATAACCTAGTGCGTACATCAGCAACCTACCAGATGCATAGAACCAACTAATTTCTTGTTGAGGTAAAATCAAGTCTTTGATGTTAACTGCCAAATGCGTAAACAAAACTGTTGAAGCAATTACTAACATGGTCATTACTAAAGTGTAGGTTAGACCAACAATTATTTTTGCGCTCAAAACTTTCGACCTACGATTGGTCAAAGTCAGAGTATGCATTATTGTGTTGTATCGGTATTCATGTGCCATTAACAAAATTACAGTTATTGTAATCAGCAGTGACATTACCGGCATGACATTCTGCAAATTTGTTTCAAGCTGGTTAGCTGGTAACTTGTTGGTTAACTTTGGAGTCTGACTTATACGTTCTTTTTCTTGCTGAGAGGCAATAGGCTGAGCGCTGTCGGGTCGCTGACTTTTCTCAGCTGTCTGCGGTGGTTGGTTTACCTCTTCAAATGTTTTTGTATTCATAGCAAACATCAAGAGCCCGGTAAGCAGAACAATAGCTATTGATACTATGAAAGTTGAGCGCACAGTAAGTAGTTTTTTAAATTCGGCTTTGAGTTGAGTCATCATTTTTTTGACTCCTTGGCTTTATACTCGGCCGTATCTTCAGTTAGTTCTAAAAATACATCCTCAAGTGTAGCTTTATGTTCGGTCAGCTCTAGTAGTGTAATGTTGCTTGCAAAGGCTAATTTACCGATAGCATCAGTTTTAGCATTATCCACAACCAGTCCGCCTGACTCATTATTAAATTTTAGGTTGGCTTTTTTAAGTGCAGTCTCAAAGTCTTTTAGGTTAGTGGCACGGACGTAGACCGATGTTTTACCACCAGAAGTAAGTTTTTCTATAGAAGTATCTGCAATTAGTTTGCCCTGTCCAATTACAACTACATTGTCTGCCATCAAAGCCATCTCACTCAGTAAGTGCGAAGATACAAGTACGCCATTTCCGGCCTTGGCGTAATCACGAATGAACTCCCTAAGCCAGGCAATTCCTTCAGGGTCTAGTCCATTGGCTGGCTCATCAAGGACAAGATACTTTGGCTCACCCAAAATTGCTGCCGCTATGCCAAGCCTTTGACTCATTCCCAGGCTAAATTTACCCGGTTTTTTCTTTGCTACATCAGAAAGTCCAACGACTTCTAGAACTTCAGCAACTCTACTGGTAGGAATACCACCTTCTGTTGCTAACACGTTCAAATGAGCTCGTGCAGACCTAGTAGGATGAAAAGCCTTAGCCTCCAGCAACACACCTACAACTTCTGAGGGCCGTGTGTAGCTGTGCAGGCTCTTTCCGTCATATGTAGTTGTGCCTTTCCCATTATCTAGCCCTAGCATAAGTCGCATAGTAGTAGACTTACCAGCACCATTCGGACCCAAAAATCCAGTCACTTTGCCGGTTTTAACTTCAAAACTCAAATCATCAACAGCCAGTTTGTCTTTATATTTTTTTGAAAGATGAGTTACTTTTATCATTTACTGTGCCTAATTATACAGATTAATAGGCAGTCTTTACTTTAGCTTCTTCTAAGATTGCCAGAAGGTCGTTTGCCTTGGACTGTTTCATTAGTTTTTCGCGTAGTTCTTTAGCGCCATCAAAACCATTGATGTAGATTTTGCAAAATTTATTGAGAGTTTCTATCCGTCGCTCATTATTTTGCCATGTTTTTATAAATAACTCGATATGTCTCTGGTATAGAGCAATTTTTTTATCTCGGCTAAATTCACTCCAACGACTGTCGTCAGAAAATATAAATGGGTCTGCAAAAACTCCCCGGCCAATCATTACTCCGTCTAGACTATGCCTTTTTGCCAGTTCTAACGCTTCAGTTCGACTTGCCACATCACCGTTGCCAACTATAAGAGTTGACGGTGAGATAGTATTACGAAGACCCACAGTTTGACTAATAATGTCCCAATTAGCCGCAACGTTAGAAAGTTGTTTGGCTGTTCTGCCATGAATACTTAACAAGTCAAGCTTTTTTGATAAAAGAAATTCTAACCACGACATATCCACTTCGTTATAGCCTGGGCGTGTTTTTACAGAAACGGGCAGGGAACCAGAAGCCCCTGCTCTGGTTGCATCAATTATTTCACCTGCTAGTTCCCTGTTTTTTATCAGTGCCACACAAGCGCCGTTTCTGACAACCGTTTTTACTGGGCAACCCATGTTAATGTCTACCCCGTCATAACCCATTTCTATTAATTCTTTTGTGGTTTTATAAAAATTTTCAGGCACCAATCCCCATAGCTGGGCTATTATCGGTTTGTCTTTTTCACTCTTACGTAGTTTGTGCATTAGGCGTGGTCGGCCGAGACTCTGTAGACCATCAACGTTCACAAATTCAGTAAAGTACAGATCCGGTGGTGCGCATTCATAAACCACCTGTCTAAAGACAGTGTCTGTTACATCATCCATCGGTGCCAAAACTAAAAACGGTCTTGGCAATTCATCAAAAAAACTCATTTAACTAAATACTACAGGTTAGTAGTTGATGCTGCCACCGTAAAAAAGCTTGTACAGACATAAGTACTATGTTATTTTTAAGCAACACTCCTTAAAACAAATAAATAAAAAGAACTTTATGAAAGAATCAAAACCAGAAAAAACAAAAAAACCAAGTTTATCATTTAAAAAAACCGACTTTTCCAAGAAATACGTTATATTGTTTGCCAGTGTCTTTGCTGTAATAGGAGCCTTTTTATTGGTACGAACATTTGCAGCCCCTTCAGTACTTACAAGAGTAGAAGGTGAAAGCATGGTCAGACCAACATCGGCAAAAGTAGTACAAGATGCCAATGCTTCATTAGGGCAAGCTGTAATCCTCAATACTCCCAGTAGTATTACTGGCAGTTTTACAGTGCTAAATAATGTGGATTCTATGGACATCAGAGTAAGAGGTTCGTCATGTAGCCAAGACCCTGCCAAAGTAAGAGTTAGGGTAGATAATACAATTGTTAAAACTACGTCAAACGTACCAAGTAATAGTTGGAGGTCAATTAGCTTTGATACAACAATCGCTAAAGGGACTCACAGTTTAAGAATTGACGGAGTAAATCTTGGCCGAGTTGGCTCTTGTGTCAAAACCTTAACAGTAGACAACGCAACGTTTTACGGCGAAGCTACTGTACCAACCAGACCTCCAGCCCCTTCAGTTACTTTAAGTGCATCACCAAACACAGTAGACGCGGGTTCAAGCACTAATTTAACCTGGAGTAGCACTTTTGCTTCTTCGTGTACTGCCTCTGGTGCTTGGAGTGGCACAAGAGCAACATCTGGGACAGCATCTACTGGTGCGTTAAATACCACCAGCACATACACACTAACTTGTAGTGGCGAAGGTGGTACGGCAAATGCAAGCGCTGTAGTTGCTGTAAATTCACAACCAACACCTCCTCCAGCGCCAAATCCAACACCAACACCTCCACCTTCAAGTGGTGGATCGGTAAATTGCTTGGTTTCTAATCGTACTAGTTGGGCATTAGCTGGAACAAATTGTAGGGTAGGAACAACAATTACTGTTACTAATCAGGGTTGGGCTTGTAGCAGAGCTTTGTCTAGCTATGCCACTAACGGACTTCCTCTACGAGTGATTTCTAATTCAACTGTATCCTGGAGTGGTAATGCCATCACTTTAGACAATGGATGTGTAGGCGATGGCAACAATGACACTATAGATTTGATAATAGCTGTTAACGCAAATGGTAAATCCGGCGGTATTGGTCCACAGGATGATTCCTCAAAATTCAGACAAGACCCCGGACCACGAGATATTCAGGTAACAGGTAAGTTTGAGTGTGGTATGCCAGGCGCAGGTGCTCATCCCGACACTTGGCAGTTCCAAAGTAACTCAGTTGCTAATATGGCTATTGTTAACGGAACTACTGGTGATTACGCAGCTGGCACATCAACTTGTCAGACAGCAGGTGGTGCAATGTTTTGGAGTGATAGCACCAAGGTTGATATCTTGGGTGGCGAATATATTGGCTGTAACCATGGCATTAACGCTACTCAAGCAGGTGGTAGCGGTTCTAGAGTAATTGACGTTAAGTTTCGATCCGGTAGAACAGACGGGAGTGATCCAAACTGTGCGGGGTATAGTGCTTCAGACCCATGCATTGGTTTGGCAAATCTAACCTATTCTAATGTTACTTGTCAAAGGTGGAATTCTAATACCAGAACCTGGCAGTAAGATGTATTGTACTGTTTAGGCAGCTTTTGGGCCGTCACTATCCGGAGGATTGTTGCTATATCGGTCACGCAATTTTCTTGCTTGTTCACGTGCGACTTCAAGCTCATCTGGAGTTAATTCAGGTATAGCCGCTGTTTCAGCTTCCATCCTTCTTGCCTCTTCAACTCTTTTGTCTGAGTCTGCAGTATCAAGACCTCGGCTGGTAGCTGGCTTTTCTGGGTGATCATCCGTTGGGTGAATTGGCGGAGTCGATTCATTCATAGCTAAATTATACTACTAGACTAGTCTTAGCTGTTCATCTAAACCAGAATCTACCTGCACTTGGAGTGCCTTCTTGTATTTATTTCTCTCTTTAACCTTTTGTGGGTTACCATAAGCATGGTTAAAGTCTTCCCACATTTTTTGTGCACGTGGGTTTATTTGTTGCGGTGGCATTATCTTTTTTAGATCTTGCATTTCTCTCATGGCAGCGTATCCTGTTGCTCGCCAAAAGTTTACACGTAATTCCTGATGATAGGCTTCTCTGTTTCTACTAGCCCCGTCTAATACATCATATGTTGCTTGCCTATATCTCCGCCAAATAGGATCACCATGCTGTTCTGTATATGCGGCAAGTGATATCCCATTACGAATATTCCTCTGACTTATCGCATTAAGGGCATTAACAAGATATTGAGCACGCTCAACGGTATCAACACAACTACCCTCTGGGCCATATGTAGTTGGTACTTCGTGACCATCTATCAACTGGATTTCTGTTTTGTCATCAAAGCTTGAGGGGTTAAATAGTTGTTCTGACTGAGGTGCCAAATTATTTCTTGATATCATAATAATATTTTAACATAGTTATGCTAATCTTACAAGGGTTGCTTAGTTCTTTAAGGCTTGTTTTATACGGTCTTCGGCGGAAAGATCTGCGGGGACTTTTTCTAGAGCTTTGGCGGCGTCTTGGACTGAGAAGCCCAATGCCACTAAAGCCTGCAAGGCTTCATCATTTGGATTGCCAACTGGGACACTGAGAAATCCTGTAGCGTCTTCGCTAGATGCCAGGCCTACTTTGTCTTTCAACTCTACTACTACACGTTCGGCAGCCTTTTTGCCAACTCCGCTGGCCTGAGATATAAATTTAATGTCTCCAGCTGCAATTGCCTGACGCACATGAGAAAGAGAAGCAACGCTTAGAATTGCTAAAGCCATTTTTGGCCCTATACCTTTTACACTTAGAAGCTGTTCAAAAAGTTTTTTAGTATCTAGCGCCCTAAAGCCATATAAGTCATATGCCGCCTCACGAATATTTTCATAAACATACAGCTTTGCATCTTGACCAGTTTCTAACGCTCCAAAATCTTCAAAAGTTACCAGGAGTCCATAACCAACACCACCGCATTGTAAGACAACAGTATCGCCAATCTTCTCTACAACTTTTCCCTCTAGCGTCGCTATCATTTATCAATTATCTCATGGTTTGACGAGCTTCGCATTTGAGTGCGATACAAGGAAGGAATGAGTAGCGGAGTGAGCTGTATTTAGAATACAGAGAGCGAGCAACGGATTTCCTGACAAAGTAGCGCGCCAAAAGCATCGGCAAAGTTACTAGCTTTGCTAGGAAGTTGGTCGCTGCGATGCGAAGCTCGTACTAGTCATGGCGTGGGTTATGGCACAAGCTAAGGCGTCTGCACAATCATCTGGTTTTGGTACTTCTTTTAGCGTTAGAATAACCCGGACCATTTCTTGAATTTGTTTCTTATCAGCCCTGCCGTAACCTGTTAGAGCCTGTTTTATCTGTAAAGGTGTATATTCGGCAATATCCAGGCCTGCCAGCTTACCTGCCAGCATGACTACCCCACGGGCATGACTAACGCTCATGGCCGTAGTGACGTTTTGGGCAAAAAACAGCTTTTCTATAGCCATGACAGTCGGCTTGGTCTTAGCAATTTCACTAGAAATATGCCGGTAAATTTCAATTAGGCGTTCATCCAGTGGCTGATGCACATCTGTACGGATTACCCCACCGTCTACTAATTTGGCCTTGCCGCCAGGGTCGGCTTCTATAACACCAAACCCCAGTATCCCCGTACCCGGATCAATCCCCAATATCCTCACTTCAAAAACTCTTCTTTATCGCCATCAATTACAATCACTTGTCCATCGTTCAAAGCTCTGTATGGCAATCCGTTTTTTTCTAAATACTCTATGGTCTTTTTAGCCTTTTCAGCGAACCAGTCGGAGTCACAATGCGGAACTACCATAAAAGGCACTAATCCTAAACCTTGCCAAATTGCTTCTTTATTTGGATATTCTGTCGGCACATCCTCTGGACTAGGTCGGTCGCCACGGTCTATCCCTTCAAGACTCTCTGCGGCAACACAAGAACCAGCACTTGAACCACCATAAACAATTCGATCCTCTCCAAGCATCTGTTTGATGATTACATCAAAGCCACTTGCAGCCATGGCACGTCTGAGGATGAAGGTGTTTCCACCTCTTGCCCAGACTAACCCATACTCTGTTAGTTTTTCCTTTAACTCACCGGGTTTACCAAAGTATTTTCTTAAGTCCAATAATTCTGGTTCTAGCCCTATAGCACTGCATTCGTCCAATTTACTGACGATAGTCTGATCTCTATACTCGGGTTGATCATCTTGAGCATTGGGAATAAAACCAACTCTCTTATTTTTGCCAACCATTTTAAAAAGAACATCTGGATGTTTTCCAAAGTCTTGAGATGACAAAAAGAGTCGCATTACACCTCTATGCCGTCAGCAATGTCGAAGTTGGTGTAAGTGTTTGAGACGTCATCTAAGTCTTCAAGGGCGTTCATAAGATTGATTGTTTTTCTGGCGGTTTCTCTGTCGGAAATTTCTAGAGTGTTGTTTGGCACAAAGGCTAGTTCTGCTTCTGAAACTTCAAGCCCTGCTTCCTTAATGGATTCTCGGACTTTAGCAAGATCGGTTGCAACTGTATAAACCACCAATTCGCCCTCTTCTTCCACAGCGTCCTCTGCTCCGGCATCCAATACGGTTAAAAGCGCATCTTCACCGCTGGCCTTGACCCTTATTACTCCTTTGCGAGTAAAGTTGAAGGCAACACTGCCCTGTTCTGCCATATTGCCACCGTTCTTAGAAAAGGCCAGACGCACTTCCGGGTAAGTACGGTTTTTGTTATCAGTGGCACATTCTACCAACACAGCCACACCACCTGGTCCGTAACCTTCATACATAACTTCTTCCAACTGAGCAGCGTTTTTGTCTGATACTCGAGCTATAGAGCGTTCTATGTTAGCCATAGGCATATTGGCAGCCTTGGCTTTCTCTATGGCCATAGCTAGCGAAGAATTGGTAGAAGGGTCGGTCCCTCCACGAGCAGCAATGGCAATCATGTTGCCTAATTTGGTAAATACGGCACCACGTTTGGCGTCGTTAGCGCCTTTTTGGCGCTTGATAGTTGACCATTTGCTGTGTCCGCTCATTTATCTATACTTTAACATATTCTAAGGAGTTAATGTAGACTCATCTGACACGCGCGAATGATGGTAATGCCTATAAAGTGCCGCCACGCACAGTAGGATAAGTCCATAAAAAATCAAAGCCATTGCGGTGTTTAATGACCTACCAACATTTGCATACGGCGCCATAGCTGCTAATTTTGTAACGTCTAGAATATATGTGAGTAAAAAGTTAGCTGGCCAAGCAAACCAACCGGCAACTGCCGGCACCCACATTCCAGCTATCCCGGCAATCGCACTAAACAACATAGCAAAAGGGATAATTGGTACGACTAACAGATTAGCGGGCAAAGAAACAACCGAAACTCTGCCAAAAATTAACATTATCAGCGGCAAAGTTAGTAACTGTGCCGAAAAAGATTCTAACACCAACATACTTAGTGATTTTTTATCATATCCATATCCAAGCAGCTTGCGACCAAGCAGTGGTGCCATCACCAGAACACCAAAAAACGCCAGGAAAGATAAGTACCAGCCTATATCGCTCCATAGATAAATTGGATTAAAAAGTGCCGTAACAGCTGCTACCAGCAATATAAGTAGTAACGGTTTGAACTTCCTACCGTAATACCAAGCTAGCAGACTCAGGTAAGACACCAAAGCAGCCCTAACTACCGAAGCGCTGAACCCGGTAATTATAATAAAAACAGTCACTAGTGACAGTGCTACAACTAGTTTTTGATATTTAGAACGAAAGAAGCGAAGTCTTTGGACGCCACGAGCCAATATCGTTACGTTATAGCCTGATACTGCAACTATATGAACAAGTCCGACTGTAGTCATGGCAAGTAACACGTCCGGTGGTAGCGTACTTCTCTGTCCTATCAATAAGCCAAGACCCAAAGAAGCTTCAGGTTCTGGTACGGCGCTTTGAAGTCCGGCGGCAAAATTACGGCGAATTTTGGCAAACACATCATTGCCTTGCTCAACCACACGAATTTTGGCATAAGATATTCCGGCCTGTTTACTACCACGAGTAAGATACAATTTACCGCTGACCTCGACTTTATCACCTCTGTAAACCATTGGCTCACCAAAACCACTTATACTAAATTTACCAACCAGGTCTTCTTGCTGAGGCAACAGTAGCTTAACTTTGCCGGCATCAAAAGTTATTTGTGATTTCTTACCATAAATTGAGTCAGTCTGAGCAGTAGCGAGTATCGTTACTTTTTGCTTGGAATAATTCTTGAGTGTAGCTACGTCTTGGGCCATATACCCGCCACGAAGCATTCCTATGCCCAAACCAAGGATAACTACGGCAAAAAGTGATGCCACATTCTTTTTCCTTATCAAAAAAACAACTGGAATTAAGCCAACCAGCCACCACCCCGGCTGTAGCACAACAAACTTAGCCAAGCCGATGCCACCAAGTACAGCCCCACAAAACACACATATAAGTGTTGTTTGTCGTACTTTCATATGCCAATGATGCCATGATTTTTCCCAAAACTTAATTGCTTGTGATTGACTTTTGTTGCAATTTAACAGATAATATGCAACTAGATTTAACGTTTTACATAAACCATTTAACATATATCTACGCTGGTTTATGAACAATTGTTAGTTAAATGTGAACTGATAATTGTAAAATGTAAATTGCCCGCATTTGCGGGTTTGGGGGCCCTTAGCTCAGTTGGTAGAGCAGAGGCCTTTTAAGCCTCGTGTCGCGGGTTCGAGCCCCGCAGGGCCCTCCACATAAACTAACCTAGCAGGTTAGTTTTTTTAGTGTTTTTTCTTGCTTGATTTCTTTAGTGCTTTTGTCCAAACCAACATCAGCGAAGTGATCGCACCAACTCCGATGATTATGGACTGGAAGTTGTCTAATTGCCTCCAAACTTGCGAATCGAATAGATTGATCAGTGTGGAAGTATTAATGACTGGCCCCAATGACAGCGCTAGCAAGCATCCTGCGCTCGCCGCTGTAATTAGATGAAGTGCAAACTTGAATCCCTTGCCTGCTGATTTTCTAGTGATTAACATAGTCAGTAAGAACGGAGTTAATATAAGAATTAACCCTAATGTACTTTCAGTGACAGACAAGTTAGTTTGGCTAAGAAGATGCTTTAAGTCTCCAATTACCGATGTACTCAAAACAAAACCCAAGCAAAGCACCAAAAAACTTAAAGCGGCATCTGATTTAAGTAGGAATGTTATGAGCAGTGGGCTTACAATCATAGCTAAAAGAACTGCGTCTGTCATAAAGGGATTTTAGCACAAGAATTAAGGTTATTGCAGACAGGTTACTGGTTACATTTATTTGATTTGAACTTTGGTGCCAAGACCAATACCGAGTTCACTTGAACGGTTGGCCTTCATCTCAATTACATACACTGCATTTTTTTCTTTATTTGTAAAACTATCAGGGTAGGTGCTTGGCTGAACATTTCTTTCTACACCAACAATATTTCCATTTGCATCAGCCCACAAGACATCAATAGGAAATTTCATATCTTTCATCCAGATAGCCCACTGACCAGGCTTTTCAAAAACAAACATCATTACCTGATCTTGCTCTATACATGGACGATTACTAAGTCCGGTTGACTGTTCTTTTTTTGTCGTTACTACTTCGGCTTTGAGCGCCTGTTTGGATATAACTACTGTTTTATCGTTTCTATATGGCCCACATTTACCTACACTTGTCGGAGCGGATTCCTTTTGCAATATTACAAATACCAATACAGCTAAGACTGCTAATACAATTACAACCAGTCTGATATTCTTAAAATTTTTCAAAAATGCTTTTTACCAAATTCAATCTCTAATATTTTACCAAGAATTTGACTACCATGGTTGTTTTCGGCTCGTCTCTCGGGGTGAAACTGAAGCCCATAAATTGGTTTGGTTTTGTGTTTGAACACCTCTACACCTTCGTTGCTAGCACACCAACACTCCAACACATCAGGTAGTTCGGTTATGCGCCAACGCTGAGAGGCCCACACCCATGCTCCGTAATACGGAAAAAAATCAAATGGGGTTTTTTTAACATTCCAGATACGTTTGAGACCTTTTATGCGACGGCCGTCTTCCGGAACTGTTGAAAGTCTCGCACCGTACATATAAGCAATTAACTGAGCTGCATAACAGAGACCAATAACTGGACACTTTGCGTTTTTTATCAAGTCTTGTTCGGCAGCCAATTCTGTGTCAGCGTGGTGTTTAACACTATGTGTACCATATGCACCGGACAGAACGATTAAATCATATTTAGCTATATGATGACTTTCATCTAGTTCTTTATGAGTGACTTTTGTTATATCAAAATCACTAAGCAAGTTAGTCAGTTTTTTCTTATAATGAGTGCCGTTGTCTACAACTAGTACTTTCATTTGTCTACTCAGTCTTTTAATTAGGCACCAATTTTATCGCGTTTTGGTTTTACACCAACGGCTCTCTCAACGTACTCAATAATTTCACCGGCAACATCTAATTTTGTGGTTGCTTCAATACCACTTAGCATCGGAAAAGCATTAACTTCCATAACTAAAGGGCCCCTGTTTGATCGCAAAATATCAACACCAGCAATTGGCAAGTGCATTACTTTAGCTGCCTTAACTGCAGCAATCCTCTCTTTTTTAGTAAGTAAAACTTCTTCACCCACGCCACCGAGATTGATATTAGAGCGAAACTCATCTTCATCTAGAGTTTTTCTTTTCATTGCTGCAACTACTTTTCCGTCAACAATGAATACACGTATATCCTCACCGCCGGCCTCAGCAATGAATTCTTGCACCAAAATGTTCACATTTTGCGAATAGAATGCCTGAATAATTGACTTGGCAGCCTTTTTTGTTTCTGCCAAAACTACTCCAACCCCCTGGCTACCCTTGGCAATCTTAATAATTAGTGGTGTACCGCCCACCATTCTTATCAACTCGTCGACGTCTTTGGTCTCGCGGGCAACCACTGTTCTTGGAATATCAATATCATAGCGTGCCAAAAGCTGCATGCTGCGCAGTTTGTCACGTGCACGAATAAACGCTAGAGACCCAGTTGTAGTAAAAGTTCCCATCATTTCAAATTGGCGGATCACAGCACTTCCATATGATTGGCTAGATATAGAAATTCGTGGAATAACAGCGTCAAACTTAGGCAGAGGCTCACCATTGTAAAAAATCTGCGGCTTGGACTTTTCAACGTTACAATAACACTGAGTGTAGTCAATTATTTTAGCTTTGTGACCACGTTTTTTAGCAGCTTGAACTAACCGTTCTGCACCATTCTTACGATTTGGCCGAGCCAAAATTGCAATGTTCATATAGCTGTCCTTTCTCTATTTGTTGTAAAAAAGTTATATATCAAATACAGTCTATCACGTAATCAAATCTGGGTAATTATACCATAACTTAAGCCGTTTTACAATAACTTCTGTCCTGATTTTTAAAGTTTTGAGACGCTTTTGATAGCATCACGCATGAACAGATATCCAAGCGCTGCACCTATTTCAGCATCTCTTTTGGAACGATATGTCTTAAAATTAGATGACAACAACCTAACAGATGTACTTAACTCTAGCTGGACAGTAGCAAAACTATCTCCTTTGCCATTTTCTTCTGCTACTCTTTGGGCGTGCGATCTTGTTGTAGTAGCTCCTGCACCGGAAAAAGTTATTCGTTGAACTCGCCCAGTATCATCGAGTAAAGGTAATTTTGTTTTTGAGTCAAATCGCAACTGAGGCTGATTTATCCCTACACGCATGTCGTAATCAGATGCAATCTGCAAAATGTAATCCGTTAATGCCTTTGTGGCCCCCGATGGTTTGTCACCAATGCCTACCATTACCTTAAAGCCTCTTTCATCTGTTAAATTTGCTGCTGCACCGCCACTCATTCCGTGCGCCGATAGATGTGCTCTGCTAAATGGTTTACTGATAATTTCAGTCATGTGGTCTTTGAAGGGGTGAGTCAAATCATTGTTTGCATCACCAGTTTGCCTGCCGATTGCAATCAAAGCAGTACTACCTATAGAAGAAGCTAGCGAATACACTAAACCCCCTGTGCCTGCGTCATAAGATTTATTAACACGTTCGCCAGTTGTTTTATCTTGTCGTTTTTGGTTCGTTGCATGTTCGGCGGTTAAAAGTACCAAGTCTTCACCTGGTAAAAGCAGTATTTCATTATCATATCGTGCCGAACCATTTTCATAGTCTTCAGCTGGTACTAAATAAGTCTCGGCTAGACGTATCTGCTCATAGATAGTCGATGGATCTACTGATAATTTAGAAACAGGATATTCCGTATAGTTAGCATCCGAATTCAATCGCTGCGATCTAAATTTAGCAGCTTCATCTGGAGTACAGACAAGTTCAACAGACGCAGGGGTACTCATATTTAGTACTATTATACAACTTTTTAGCTTTGTTAGCAATCTAATTTTGGGCGTTGTGGACGCGTATAAAAGCAAAGTAGATTATAGCCCCTACTATTAGCAGCAAGGCTATCATCATTGGTATAAAACCATCTTGACCTGAATTTCGTCGAGGGTTCGGATTTTTTGTTGGTCTTGCCATAACTTTTATGTTAATTTTAACCTCTTAATAATCAAAATCAACCCTACTTCTTTTTATAATTTACCAATATATTACTCAGGTCTTGTAGTCCAAGTGTTCCCTGTCTAACTTCCGGATGGAACTGTGATGCTAAGATTGGTTTTTCTTTGTGAATAATCATCTCTATACCGCTTTTTGACTTTGCAATTTCTTCAAAACCCTCAGGAGTCTCACCCACATACCACTTATGTGATTTATGCTGGTGAATTTTGTTTGTTTTTAGAATTTTATTTCCATTTTTGGTAGTTGTGATAGGTTTTACACCTTCAATAGCGCTACTCATCTCGACTACAGGACTACCAAAAGCGTGGCTTATAACTTCAAACCCCATACAAATGCCTAGAATTGGCTTGTCTACTGTTCTGACAAAATCAATTTGGTCTTGATACCAGAGAGTTTCACCCCTGTAGTAATCTTTAATCTCTCTACCTGCGCCTCCGCCACCCGACAAAATAATTAGGTCTTTATCAGCAGTTCTAAAGTTTATTCCAGGTTTATACAGCTGGACTTCAACTTGATGGTCTTTTAATGAACTAGCCAGGGCGTTTTTATGTACAGTATTGTTGTCTACTACTAATATTCGCATTTTTATTTTTGCAACCTAGTTATATTTTAGTACTACCAATTATAAACGCAAGCAGTTGACAATATGTTTGTTTTTACTTATAATATGCCAACTTATGGCAAACGAGGTTGAAAAAGCGCCTTTTAGTCCTGCTCCTTTACTAGATAAGGATAAGTTTCACTTGGAATTAGATCGTCGTACACAAAAATTTTTAGATGATGGAACGCCACTAGCTCTAATTTTCATGGATGTAAGTTGCTTAAAGCATATCAATGACACTTTAGGACATTCTGAAGGCGACAGAGTGCTTAGTAGTGTCAAAGAAATAATTACTGGCCAATTCAGAAAACCTTCCGATCTTCGATCCCACTCTGAGGATTTTATTGCAAGCCGACCAATGTCAGATGAAATAAAAACTTTTAGTGGAGAAATTCTGGAGTTTAATGTCGCGTCCGCCAGAATAGGTGGAGATGAATTTACAGTTCTTTGTGAAACAGACGATAAAGGTGCATTATCTATAGCAAGACGTATTCGCAGTTCATTTGATACGTTTGTTAGTCTTCCAGAAAATAGTAACTTGAGAGAAGCTGGCGTAGGGCTAGCAATGGGCGTTGGTGTTATGCAACCTGGAATGTCGGCAAGTCAGCTACTGGCTTTAGCAGACCGTGAAATGTATGAAGACAAGGAATCGGCTATTAGAGACCTTTCACCCCAAGAGCAAGTTGAATTTGCTAAAGTCATAGAATTACTAGAAAATTTGCAAATTCGACACCGAGATGTTGGTAAATATGCAATTAAACTGGGTTATTCTAGGCGAGAAATTCAAAACTTAGCGGAATAGACCTTTTTTGCCATCGGTTTTTTTCAATTGCTCTAATAGTTGTTTTTGCTTTGCTGACAATTTTGTGGGTGTATCAACCAATATGGTGACAATATGCGCCCCACGGTGCCCACCATTTAGCGCGGGAACTCCATGACCTGATAATTTAAAATCAGTCCCGCTCTGTGTTCCCATTGGTACTTTCATACGAACCGGACCGTCTACTGTGTCAACTTCAAGTTCTGTTCCTAAAGCGGCATCTACCATATCTAGATGCTCTTCTGATAGCACTAAATTGCCTTCGCGTGTAAACTTTTTGTGCGCCTTAACGCGAATATTGACATACAAATCACCTTTTTCACCGTTGGCGATAGCTTCACCATGTTCTTTAAGACGGATTGTTGCACCGTCATCAATACCTGCCGGCACTTTGAGTTTAATTTTTTGGGATTTTCTCTTGGTTCCTTTTCCACTACATACTGTGCAAAGTTTTTCTGGCATTTTCCCTTGTCCATGACATTTTGGACAGGTTGAAGCTTGTTGAATGTTTCCAAAAATTGTACGTGTAACACGGCTAACCTGACCGCTACCTTTACATTGATCGCACATAGTCATTTCGTGTCCCGGCTCTACCGTTGTGCCCTTACAATGTTCACAAGCATCTTCTATGTTTAGATTGAGCTCTTCCTCTGTGCCAAATATTGCTTCCTCAAAACTAACCTCTATGTCGGTTTCTACATCACGACCTCGGTTTTGCCGGCTACTTCCTCGTGCTTGTCCGCCACCACCAAAAAAACTACCTAGTATGTCACCTAGTCCAAGATCACCGAAATCAAAGTTAAACTCCTGACCTTGTCCGCCCCCAAAGCCAGCAAAAGGATTGCCATCTGAAGCAGCGCTAGACCCTACACCGGCGTGACCAAACTGATCATATCGTTGACGCTTAGAAGAGTCTTTCAATACTTCATAGGCTTCGTTAACTTCCTTGAATGCTGCTTCGTCTCCACCACGATCAGGGTGTGATTCTATTGCTTTCTTTCGGTAAGCCTTCTTCAGTTCGTCTGCAGATGCGTTTTTACTAACACCCAATACTTCATAATAGTCTCGTTTATTCATCGTCGTAGTCTAATGATACTTCATCACTTAGCAGAGCTCTTCCTTGATTGATTGCTTCAAGACTTTCTTCCTCAGTGAGTCCGTAATCAGTTTGCAATTGGGCAACTAACATATCTAGACTACCTGACCCTTCCAGAAAGTAAGCGGCAACTCTATCATCGTTAGCCGCTCCTATTTTGCTGGCAATTAATGCTTCTAGAGCTCTTTCTTCATGGTCTCGAACTTTCTTAATTTGATCCATCTGTTCAGCCAACCTATCTTGGGCATGATCAGGAAAACTGCTATCAACAATAGACCAAAAATCACCGTCTCTACTTTCCATTTATTAAATTATCCCTTTTTGATCTGCAAAATTATTTTTTATTGTCTTCTTCCGGTTTACCTTGCCCTGAGTTAGTCGAAGGATCTTCAACAACTTCGCCTTCTACCGGTTCGTCCTTCGACTTAGAATCAGAATCCTCGCCCGACTTCGCTGAAGCTTCGTCGGACTTCGCTTCGCTCTCTTCGTTCGCTTGCTCGTACATTTTGGCACCGATTGGCATGATCTTATCGTTTAAATCTTTAGCGGCTTTTTCAAGCTCTTCCTTATCTGTTGCTTCTAGGTGCGTTTTTGCTTCGTCTATCGCTTCTTGAATTGTTTTAACATCTTCCTCAGACAATTTGTCCTTGTAGTCAGTCTTCATTTTTTCAGCTTGATATACAGCGTTATCTAACTGATTCTTGACTTCTATAGCTTCACGTTTTTTCTTATCTTCTTCGGCGTGTGCTTCGGCTTCTTTGGCAGCTTTTTCAACCTCGGCTTTATCAAGGTTGCCACTACCCTGGATAGTAATGCTCTGCTCTTTTCCAGTACCTTTATCTTTAGCTGTAACATTTAATATTCCGTTAGCGTCAATATTAAAGGTAACTTCAATTTGCGGTACGCCACGCGGTGCGGCTGGAATACCGTCTAGCACAAATCGTCCCAGAGACTTGTTGTCTCCAGCCATCTCTCGTTCTCCTTGCAGTACATGTATCTCAACGGAGTTTTGGTTATCCGCTGCGGTCGAAAATGTTTCATTTTTACTGGTAGGTATAGTGGTGTTACGCTCAATTAACTTGGTGGTTACACTTCCTAGTGTCTCAATCCCAAGAGATAGCGGTGTAACGTCTAGAAGTAGTACGTCTTTTACATCGCCCTGCAAAACACCACCTTGTATAGCAGCACCAACTGCAACAACTTCATCGGGGTTTACGCCTTGCAAGGGATCTTTACCAAAGATTTGTTTAACTTTATCCACAACAGCAGGCATGCGGGTCATCCCACCTACCAGTACAATCTCGTTGATATCGCTATTTTTTAAGCCGGCGTCCTTTAAGGCTTTTTCGCATGGTGCGGCTGTTTTGTCTATTAATTCCTGAACTAGTTCTATGAGTTTTGAACGGGTTAATTTGTACTCAAAGTGCTTGGGGCCCTCGGCATCAGCTGTTAGAAAAGGCAGGTTGATATCTGCTACTTCAGTTGTAGAAAGTTCTTTCTTGGCCTTTTCTGCTTCTTCTTTAAGTCGTTGCATAGCGGCTTTGTCATCTTTAATATCAATGCCAGAATCTTTTTTAAATTGGTCTACAAAGTGGTTAACAATCCTCATATCAAAGTCTTCGCCACCTAGGTGGGTGTCGCCGTTGGTTGAAAGAACTTCAAAAACACCTTCTCCAAGCTGGAGTATGGAAACATCAAAAGTTCCGCCACCAAGGTCAAATACTGCAATCTTTTCTTCTTTGCCTTTATCCAAACCGTACGCCAGTGCGGCCGCGGTTGGTTCGTTTATTATTCGTTTAACTTCAAGTCCGGCAATTTTACCGGCATCTTTGGTAGCTTGGCGCTGTCCATCGTCAAAGTAAGCAGGAACAGTAATGACCGCTTCTGTCACTGGTTCTCCCAGAAATGTCTCAGCATCAGCTTTCAATTTTGAAAGAATCATAGCGCTAACTTCTTCTGGGCTGTAGTCTTTGTCTGCCATAGTAACTTTAACGCCAGTACCACTTTTTACAATTTTGTATGGCATAAGTTCTAGGTCTTTTTGGACCTCTGCATCAGAGAATTTGCGGCCAATCAATCTCTTTACACCAAAGATAGTATTAGTGGCATTGGTAACGCGCTGACGGTTGGCTACTTGGCCTACCAAGCGTTCACCATTTTTATTAATTGCCACCACACTTGGCGTAGTACGATTGCCTTCAGAGTTAGCAATAATTTCTGGCTTGCCCGACTGCATTACAGCCATTGCACTGTTGGTTGTTCCTAAATCGATTCCAATAATTTTTCCCATATTATTTCTCCTTTTTAACTTGCATTGGGGTTAATATAATATTCAGCTGACTTTAAAGCTTCAATTTGTTCATTTTCTGATAAAAAACTTAACGCTTCACGAGCATCTGGATGATCCACACCTAGCTCAGTGAGCATGCTAACGGCTCTGTTAAATGTGTAAGAATCATGAGCTTCTGCCGGCTTTATTCTTTTTCCACTAATAAAGTCAACGTGGATAATTTTTTCACTCATTATTTTTTCCTCTATTAACTTTTACCAAAGCGTGTCGAATAATTTCATCACCAAGTCGGTAGCCAGGTTGAAGTTCCTCGCAAATAACTTCAACCTCGCCACCATCATCTTCAACGCTGATTGCTTCATGCAGTGCAGGGTCGAATTTCTCACCCACTGTTTTGATCTTTTCCAGTCCAATTGATTCTAAAGCCTTATCAAATTCTTTAGCAACATTCTGGATTCCTTTTACATAATCGTTTTCAACCAAATCTTTTGGTGCGTGCTTCAAACCTAACTCTAATTTATCTATCGCTGGAAGTAAGTCCTGCAAAATCATTACCTTGTAAAAAGTAGCCAGCTGGAGCTTTTCTGCTTCAGCTCTTCGACGAACATTGTCGGCATCTGCCCTCTCACGTTGCAATGCTTCAGTGAGTTCTAGTACTTGTTGCTGCAAAGCATCGGCTTTTAACTTTTGGCCCTGCCTGCCGGCAGGCAAGTTTTGTGCTTTTGGCTTATTCATACAACGACTCCTCTAATGCTCTCCCTGCTTTTCCGACAAGGTTCATTACATCACGATAGCTCTGACGCGTCGGACCGAGTACCCCTATGTAACTATTGTCACTAAAAGGACTGCGATAACGGCTAATGATTAGACTGCATCCGCTATTACGCCCTATTGGATTTTCGTGGCCAATATACACACTCAAAGGTTTGTTGGGAGCAGTTTCTTGTAGCCAAGGCTGTAAGTTGTCCAGAAGCCTCGCAACCTCCTGGACCTGACCAGCCTGCATAAATTCTGGTTGTCCGAATAAATTAGATAAACCACTCATATATAGTTGGTTGCCTATAGTTGCTAGGCCTAGGTTATGCGTTAGCTCAACCAGTGTATCTACAGTATTTCTAATTGTGTGTTCTGGCACGCTACCTGATGAAACTCTAGCCTCTAATGCTCTCTGGTCTCTTAGCGTTAAATCTTTGTCTGAATTTTGTAAATTATTAACATAAAACCTATAGCCCTTATCGGTGGGGACACGACCGGAACTAGTGTGTGGTTGGTGAATATAGCCTTGATGCTCAAGTTCTGCCATTTCAGCACGAATCGTAGCACTAGACACACCAAATGCTCTTGCAAGCAGACTAGAGCCGACCGGACTAGCTACTTCAGCGTATTGTTCTACTATGGCTTGTAAGATTTTATTTTGTCTATCAGTCATTTTGGCACTCTTTAGCATTAACTGCTAAGAATCCATATTATAGCACAAATTGGCACTCGTCAACCCTGAGTGCTAGTTATTTTGCTTAATAATGCGCTATGCTATCGATTAACCGATTCGCTAGTTCTCTATTGTGATGCTGTGTTGGCCCATCAGTGACCGAATTAATAATCTCACTAGCAGCTGTTGGAACATCTTTGTTGACTATAAATATGAAATGTCTTGATAGCAATGCTTCTTTGATTTCTGTCTGAGCACTTCGTAGTCTTTGAATCTTCTCAATATGACTCATCCTGCCTCGTCGTTCAATCCTTTGCATCCATTCTTCAAAACTAGGTGGCAATATAAAGGTTGCTCGTAAATCCGGAATATGGTTAGTCAGTTCTTTGATCCCTTGTATATCAATCCTGAGTAGCGGTTTGTGTCCTTGGCTGAGCACATCTCTGTAAGCTTTTAAACTGGTCCCATAAACGGTATTACCATGAATAGTCTGCGCCTCTATCATTGACTGGTTTTTAAGCAGTTCTAGCATGCTTTCTTCATTAACAAACCAATAATTAATTCCATCTACTTCTCCGGCTCTTGGGCTACGTGTTGTATGAGTCACGGAATGTCGCCATTGGCTACTACTCTCTATATAACTGAGAATTGTGTCTTTGCCTGCCGCTGTGACGCCACTGATAATTAAAGGCTTGTATTGAACAAGTAACTCAGTTGCGGAGGCTGGCATTTTATATCCGCGTACTGCTTCGATTAGCTGATGGTGCAAAGTAGGCGGCATTAAATATAGTTTAAAGCATTAGTGTTATTTTAGATGAGAAAATATTTCTTCGGTTGCAACGCGGGCTGTTAATTCTCTTACATTTTGGACTTTTGAATTAATGATAAGTTCATTAATCTGAAAAACAGCTTTATCCACTTCATCATTAAGAATGAAGTGAGTCTGTTGGTCTTTTAAGGCAAAGTCAAAAGATCGGTAGGCTTCCGCCAAGCGTCTATCTAAAAGCCCCGCATCCATGGAATGAGTACCAAGACGTTTCATCCATTCCAAGTACGTTGGAGGGGTAATAAAAATAGTGACAGTTGATTTAAAACCTATAGAACGAAAAAGTGGAACTACATCTGCAAGAACCGGCATTAAAGCAACGCTACCGGAAGGATATGATGTGGGCTTTGTTCCATAGAAATCACCGGAAACTCCGACTATTATTTGTACAAAATTACCGGCTTTAATTTCCTCCATTGCTTTTTCATAGTTGCTAATATGATAAATATCTTTACCGTCAACTTCCCCGGGCCTTAAATCACGAGTGGTGTCCACCAATACCTGAGGAAGTTTCAAACTATTGATAAGTGTTGTTTTACCAGATCCTGATGGCCCAACCACCATAACAAGACTTGTTTGCCTTACCTGCGACAATGTTGATGACGAAGGTTGGTAGCCAGGGACTAGTGCTGGAAACTGTTCTAAGAATTCTTCCTTGGTCATTACATAAAATTCTAATCTCTTTTTAACATTACGGCAAAGGCTTCGGCTGGCATATCTACTTTTCCAAATCGTTTCATACGCTCTTTACCTTTCTTCTGCTTGGCCAAGACTTTTTTCTTTCGTGAAACATCACCACCGTAAAGGCCGGTTGTAACATCTTTACGATATGCACTTATATCTTCTCGAGCAATAAATTTACCGCCAATCCCTGCTTGTAAAGCAACTTTAAATTGCTGACGTGGAATAACTTCTTTTAATTTTTCTACAGTCGATCTTGCCAGCCTGTCGGCTTCACTGCGATGCGACATCACACTTAGAGCATCCACCTTGTCACCTGCTACATAAAAATCAACTCTGACTAGATCTTCGGCGCGGTAGTCATCCAGTTCGTAGTTGAATGAACCATAACCAGAAGTTGAACTTTTAAGATCATCATAAAAGTCCGTCAGAAGATTAGCAAGCGGTGCTTCAAAATCAATTACCGCTAGCTGGGCATCCACGTAACTGAGATGTTTTTGCAAGCCTCGCGCACCCACTATTAGTTGTAGGACTGCACCGACATAGCTACCCGGGCAAACTATTTCACCCTTTACCCAAGGTTCTTTTATTTCGGCTACAAGAGAAGCATCTGGCAACTCAGAAGCAGATTTAATGTCTAATTCTTCACCGTTGTTTAACCTAATCTGATAATCAGTCGAGGGATTGGTGATAATTAAGTCCAAGTTGTATTCACGTTCCAGCCGTTCCCTGACAATGTCCATATGAAGTAGGCCCAAAAAACCAATACGAAGTCCAAAACCAAGCACTGGTGAATTTTCTGGTTCTATATGAAGAGCGGAGTCACTAAGTGATAATTTTTCTACAGCTTCTTTTAAAGTTTGGTAATGTTCGTTACTTTCAGGGAAAAACCCAGCATAAACAAAAGGCTGTACGTTCTTATAGCCTGGCAATGCCTCCAAAGCAGGACTGCTAAGGATTGTTACAGTATCACCCACACGTGCTTCGCGGGTGCTTTTTAAGTTAGTTACAACGTAGCCAATTTCCCCGGTGCGCAGTTCTTTGTCTTGTACCAAATCCGGGCTAATGTGGCCAATTTCCAGTGCAATTCCGTCAGCGGCAGTAGCCATCATTTTAATTTGGGACCCTTTAGAAATAGAGCCGTCTACAACTCTTACATAGAGGATTACACCTCTGTAATCATCATAGTAGCTATCAAAAATCAACGCTCGGGCTGGAAGATTTACCTGTCCTCTTGGTGGTGGAACCTCAGCAACAACTTTTTCTAGTACTTGCTCAACGCCCTGCCCAGTCTTAGCGCTAATGTGTAGGATATCTTCTTTTTTGCATCCTAACAGACTTATAACTTCAGCACTAACCTTTTCAACGTCAGCAGCCGGTAGATCTATTTTGTTCAATACTGGAATTATTGTTAAATCCTGTGCCAGAGCCAGGTAGACGTTAGCAAGAGTTTGAGCTTGGATGCCTTGTGATGCATCGACAACCAGAATTGCGCCTTCGCAGGCCTGCAAACTACGTGATACCTCATAACTAAAGTCCACATGTCCGGGAGTATCAATTAAATTAAGCTCGTGGTCCTTGTACTTCATTCGAACAGGGGCAAGTTTGATAGTAATGCCACGTTCTTGTTCTAGGTCCATCTTATCAAGCAGCTGGGCCTTCATGTTGCGTTTTTCAACAGTACCTGTAATTTCAAGTAACCTATCGGCAAGCGTTGACTTGCCGTGGTCAATATGAGCAATAATGCAAAAGTTGCGTATATGGTCCTGATTCATTCTTCCCTATTATAACAGAGGTAGAAGAAGATCAGACTAGATTTTGATTGGTTTTAGAACAATTTGTTTTAACTTCTTAGTAACCGGTGCTGCTTCTTCAAGACTAAACAATGATGATATAGCAATGTGCACCGTAATGGTCGGTACAATAATAAACAGCATTTTAGTACCCAGAGTTATAAATCCTTTGTCAGTCGCATATAGCGGTACAATCGACTTGGCTAAATAAGCAGTCACAAGGGTAAATCCTGTGACTGAAAGTATCTTTATTATTGCTCCCCAAAATGCAAAAGTGAAAATATGCCTGTCTCTATAGGCCATAATAATGCCCAAAATTAGGACTTCAGCAGCAGCCACAACTGATTGAGCAATTGCCAGCCCAGCGATGCCATAACCACCCTCCATAATAGGTTTGGCAAGTGTAAAAGCTAAGAATATGTTTAGTCCTATAGCAAAAAGGGAGACATATAGCGGTGTTCTTGTGTCTTTATTAGTATAGAAATACCGTGAAATTAGGCTATAAATGGTTCTAAAAATAATCGCACCAACTAAGAACCCTAAAATTATAGATATTTCAGGGTTAATATTCTTGAATATCAACCGTGCTAAATAGGCTCTTGTTATAAAAGTAATTACTGCTATGGGCATAATGATCCATATCATCGCCCTTAGAACTCGAATAAAGTCTCGCCTAAACAAATCCGGTCTGCCTTGGGCTAGGCGATCGTTCAGCCTGGGAAATGCTGCCGTTGCAATTGTAGTGCCGACTAACATAATAGGGACTAAATGCAATGTATAAGCATTTTCATAAGCAGTAATTCGTCCAACCCCCAAAGTTGCCGCACGATTAGTCTCTACAATTGAGTTAATTGAATCAATTCCTTGGTCAACTGAACGAGGTGGCAAATTGCGAAGTATTCGAATAAAATCAGGGTCTTTCCAGAAGATTTTAGGAATATATCGAAATCGCATACCAACAAGACCAAACATTACAATAGCCAACTGCAACAGAGCGCCCGCAAGCGCTCCAACTCCCAGCCCCACCAACCCGAGTGTATCTTTAAAAATAAAGACACTGGCAATAATACAGCTGTTATACAAAATTGGAGCAAGAGCAAAGAAGAAAAAACGACCAAATGTTTGCTGCAAGCTAGTTAAAATACCGGAGATAGTAAACAGTAAAGGGTTAAATGCCACGATGCGCATTATGGTAACAGCGTCATTCATTTGCTCAGTACTAAGATTATCCCCGACCACCAACCTCATTAGTGGCTCGGCAAACACTAACAGAATTATTCCTACAAAGAACATAATAATGCCCAACAAATTTAGTAGACCGGAAGTCAGCTTCCAGATAGATTGCTTATCACCTTTTTGAAGCTTGTCAGCCAAGAAAGGCATAAATGCTACACCTAAAGCACCAGCTGCAATCGCGTAGAAGAAAAAGTCCGGAATTTTAAATGCGGCAAAATAGGCATCGGTAGTAACGTTTCCGACACTGTTAAAATTACCATTAATTACCTGGATTCTGACAAAGCCCAATAATTGACCAAACATTGTGGCACCTATCAAAAGTACCGCAGCATTAGTCAACGATAGACGAGCATTAGCCTTATTTAACCAGCGGTTCATAGCAGATGCAGTCTTTCAATACTTTGATATTTTTGATTTTTATTCATCTTACGCTTTAGTATAGTGCCTTGCTCTTGTTGATACCAGTTATATTGTCATGATTGAGAAATCATCAATAATTTAATATCCACTTGCAGACACAGAAAGTCTTAAATAACTTTTTTATTCCCAACGGAAAACCCTAAAGGCAATAGCATAGATAACTACTGTCCATATTGCAATCAACCCAATTTGCGCACCAATTTCCCAGAGATGCTTACCTTCTGTTGCAATCATTCTAATACCGTCTATCACAGGTGTTAATGGTAAATAAGCCGAAACTGCTTGTAGCCACTCGGGCATTTGAAACCTCGGGAAGAAAGTACCAGACAGAAACAACATCGGAAAAACAATTATGTTTGCAAGTGGGGCAGCTTGATTTTCGTTTTTGGCCCAGCCGCCAACAGCTAGCCCAATGCCAAAAATACACAAAATACTTAAACATATAAATATTGCCAGTTCGACAAAGCTACCTCTCATTCTGAAATCAAAGACGGTGTAGGCAGCTAAAAACATTATGCCAATAGCAAACAAACCAATTACGGCATTAGACAGTACATTAGAGATAAAATACTGCCAAGTTTTCAGAGTCGTAGTATGGAGTCGCCTTAAAATTCCCTGTTTTTTCATTTCAGGAAAATAATTCACCGGACCAAAAATGCCTAGTCCGACAATTGCAAAACCCAATATTCCAGCAAAGGTGTAATCAAATCTACTTAGACCACTGACGTTTGTGGACTTAGCTACTACGGTAAAAGGAACTTCAGACTTAACTAGCTTCGAGTTAATTTCCCCAAATTGACCCTCTAAAATAGAACTAAGTGAACGCGCTGCAACTTCGCTGTTTTGGTCAAAGTAAATTACTGCTTGCCCGCTTGGCAAACCACTACTGTTCTTTTTACCAAAATCAGATGGCAAAACCAAAGCCGCATCTACTTCGCCTCGACCCATTTTTTGTTTGGCTGTCGTTAGAGTTATAGCTTCGCTATCAATCTTAAACATCTTGTTGTTCTTGGCTTCATTTACAAACTGAGTAGCTGTTTGGGTGCTACTCTGGTTGATTAATGCTATATGAAACGAAACATCGTTGTTCTTAGAAAAACTGCCAAAGATAAACAAGAAGATTAATGGGAAAAGTACCGTGAAGAAAATAGCCAGTTTATCTCTAAAATAGCGTTTAACACTGATCCGAGCGAAAGTTAATATAGTATAAACAGACTTAGAAAGTGACATATTATTCCCTAAGAGCCTTCCCTGTTAAATCTATAAAAACATCCTCCAAGTTAGCTTGCTGTACTTGCTGTTCTTTCTTGAAACCACGCTTAAGCAGTGCTTTAACCAAGTTTTTAGGTTTATCTAAAGCTATTATTACGCCTTCGTCCATCACTGCAACTCGGTCACATAGCAATTCAGCCTCTTCCATATAATGTGTTGTCAGTATAACTGTTACGCCCTTATCCCTAATTTTCTTAACAAGCTCCCACAGATTTCTTCTTGCCTGCGGATCCAGTCCAGTTGTAGGTTCATCCAAAAATAATACTTTTGGTTCATGTACAAGGGCTGCTGCAATACTAAAGCGTTGTTTTTGACCACCGGACAACTGTTCTATATAGCTATTGGCTTTTTTTGTAAGATTAACGTCCGCTAGGAGTTGTTTAGCATAAGCTTTTTGACCATACGCCGCCGCCGTTAATTCTAGAAGTTCAGATAATTTTACCTTATCCATAAAAGCCGGTGACTGGGGTTGGACACCTATTAGTGCTTTGATCTTGAGAGTATTAGATGCAACGTCTATGCCGTCTATAGAGGCTCTACCGCTTGTTATTTCACGCATGCCTTCTATCATCTCCAAAGTAGTGGTTTTACCAGCCCCATTTGGGCCCACAATTCCAAATATCTCCCCTTTGCTGACAGAGAAAGAAATGCCCTTGACCACCTTTTTACCACTATATTCTTTGGTGAGACTTTTAACTTCTAAAATATGTTTTGTCATTTATCTTTTATTATAAGATAAAAAAAATCCGGACACACACATATAAGTCAGTGCCCGGATTCTTTATTTACTAAAAAAACTATTTTTTTGTGCTTTTTAGTGTAAGAAAACCGTTGCGTGGGTTCTCGTTAACTGTTCGGTCGCTTGGAAGATCGCAACCGGTGTCGGCGCGCTCATCCTTAGAAAAATAATAGATTGTTTGAACCTTACCGCCACGAAGAGTTACCTTCTTCGAATTTAGGTAGTATGTTACACCCTTGCTGTTAGTGTGCTTGTAAGCCATTGCTTATTAATCCCTCTCTGTTACTTAGTAATGGTACTCCTACCATACTCTTGTCAGTTTTCACTTGTCAACCCTGTTGATATAAATTTAGCTAAAGTAAGCCCACTCTACCCCAGTTGCTCAGAGATGTATTGATGCCAACTATACTACGGCTTACAATTTACCAACCTCTTATTTTTCAAAATCAGCTTGCTTCAGAAAACGCTTATGAGTTACTATTATTGTTATCAGTTAGAAATTAAGGGAGGTAGAGGTAAAGTATGGATTTCACGTCTAAAGACGCGCCCGTAAAAGCTAAGAAAAAGCACATTGACTGGGCGGCCAAAACTGTTCGATTTGAAATATTTATTATTTTAACGGGTAGTGCATTATTGCTCGCTGCAGCTGCGCTGTATTTGGGCATGAGCGGTGGCCTAACTAGCCAGAAAAAATATGTTGACGATAGTAAATATCAGGCAGTATTTCTAAATATTGGCCAAGTTTACTTCGGCAAAGTTACTACTGTTAACGATAAGTTTATGGTCTTGAGTGATGTATTTTACGTCAACTGTAACACCGCCGACGGAACTAACAACTGTCAACAAAATGGAAACAATACCTACACACTTTACAAACTGGGCGTAAATGAATTACACGCACCACAAGATCAAATGGTTATCAACCAGTCAGCAGTTGCTTACTGGGAGAATATCAAGGATAGCAGTAAAGTTGTACAAGCAATCCAACAATACAAAAAGAATCCTAACGCTGCCAATCAAGTTAACTCCAATGGCACAAGTGGACAAAATCCAGGCTCTACACAGAGTACAACTCCAACAACAAACCAAAACGCAACTCCTTAGTTAACAGCTTAAGGAGTACAGCAAAAGAACCCCGGTGGTTACCGGGGTTCTTTATATCTTGTCTATTGATTTTGTTTTAAAACAAAGTGCCTTATAACTAGCACCACCAATGTACTGAGCCCAAATATAATACTTGCCAACAAACTCCAACCAGCCAAATCCGGCGACCAAACCGGACTTACAAAGTCAAACTGATACAAACTTGGCGGAATACTAACTACAGCTGAAGAATTATGGGTGGCCACATAATCCTGTACGCACGGAATCCTATTTCGACCGGAGAAGTCCGTTGAATTTAACTTCTGACAGTAGTTTTGGGCATCGGTATAAATACTACTGCCCGCTTGGTTGGCCTTCTCTTGTTCGACAGCAAGCAGTCTTTCATAAGTGTACTTTAGTTGTAACGGCGGTTTGATACCGTTACTACCACTTGATAGAGAAGTATTCATATGAGAATAGACGTACTCTCTCAGTTGATAAATAGCTTCGTTCAGTCCTTGTCCGGACTTATCAGCGGCATAAACAGCTTCTCTCAACTGAACCATTTTTTGGTTATTGCTACGAAGTGCCCCCAGACACACAATAAGACTGAAGACAAAACTAGCCAACAATAACCAAAGATACATGTTTTCTGGCGTCCCTGTTTTTCTGTTTTGACTTTTCATTTTTAATATATTTTTTAGTTATAAGTTATTAGTTACTAGTTAATGGTTAGTTGTATCTTCGCACGCCTATACCCCTCCCGTCAAAACCAGAAGAAGCAAGTTTCGGACTTTCAGCTTTCCGCCTTAAGCTTTAAGCTATAAACATGCACATATTCTTTTCAGGCATTGGCGGAACTGCTACAAGCGGTCTCGCTTTAATCGCACATCAAATGGGTCATCAGATAAGTGGCTCTGATTTGCAGCCCAGTAGTTACATTAGTTACTTAGAACAACAAGGCATCTCAAATATATACATTGGACAAACAGCTGAATCTATCTCTAACCTACATAAAAGAACACCAATAGACTGGTTTGTTTTTAGTTCTGCTGTTTCAATATCCAACCCAAACCATCCCGAATTACTATTTTGTAAAGAAAATAATATCAAAATTAGTAAACGTGACGATCTTATAAACGAGATTTTGTCGCAAAATAACTTAAAATTACTTGCAGTTTCAGGCACCCATGGCAAAACCACTACTACGGCTATGGCAATTTGGTTATTCAAACAGCTAGAAATACCGGTCAGCTACCTAGTTGGCGCTAAGACTAATTTTAGCCCAATGGCACACTATGACCCCAGAAGTGAATATTTTATATATGAATGTGATGAATTTGACCGTAACTTCTTAGCTTTTCATCCCTATATATCTATAATTTCCGGGGTTAGCTGGGACCATCATGAAATTTTTCCGACCGAAACTGACTATATTGAGGCTTTCCAGCAATTTACAGAACAAAGCCAAAGTGTTGTGCTCTGGCAAGAAGATTCAAAAATACTTAACAAGTCAAGTATTACTAAAGCTAGGGTAGAGGACACCTCAAATCCAAATATAAATGACATAAAATTGACTGGATTGTATAACCGCCGAGACGCCTGGCTGGTTGTCTGTGCGTTACAACAACTTACTAATGAATCCCCTGAAAAACTTATTGAACTTATCAACAGTTTCCCGGGTGTTTCGCGCCGTTTTGAAAAACTGGCTGAAAATTTATATACCGACTATGCCCACACGCCAGAAAAAATCACCGGAGCGATTGATGTTGCCAAAGAAGCCCTGACAAAAGACCAAAAAATTGTTGTTGTCTACGAACCTCTAACTAACCGCCGAATTCACTACACAAAAGATTTACATAAGAATTTATTTGATATTGTTGATTACCTGTACTGGGTACCAAGTTTCCTGGCCAGGGAAGACCCAGCGCAGGACATTCTTACACCAACCGAGTTAATCGATTCATTGAGCGACACCTCCAAGTCCAAGGCCAAGCCAAAAGAGTTAAATGAAGATCTTAAATCAACCATTGATACTCATCTTTCTAGCGGAGATCTGGTGCTTTGTCTTAGCGGGGGCGGAACCGGTAGCCTGGACGACTGGCTAAGAAAAAACTTTACTTAAAAACCACTACTGCTACGGCTCCAAGCCCTATTGCAGCGAATATAGCAATAACTATTGGCAACACAGGTTTCTTAGGTTTTGGCGGGGCTTGGTGGATAGGATTTGTAACAGGGGACTTAGTAGTCCCATGCGGAGCGGTGGGTGGGTGTTGTTTTTTAGCTTTACCGCCACCAAAAAATCCATGTTTAGTTTTATGGGCTTGAGGAGATGCGGGCGGTGCAGCTTTTATATTATTGGTTACTTGTTGTAAGACTCCTTCCAGAGCAGGGTCGGCATTGCTTTGGTCGTGTATAACACCTGATTTAGGTGCTGCCGTGCCGGCAATTGGGTTAGAAGATTCACTTGATGCATTTATATCAGAAAATACCGCACCGGTTTTAGTCAAATCTGTAATTCCAGAGTCTGCTTCTGGTGGCGCTACATCATGAATTGGACTAACCGGCGGTTGCTGTGGAGTAGGAGCTACTGGTGATTCGTTGTTTGGCTGCATTTTTTATTTATACCACCTTGTTAACTTTTAACTGATACCTTTTAAGTCGTTCATAGTCCCAATTTTTAGTTGTTGGTTACTAGTTATTAGTTAGTTGTTTCTAAGTGTTATATTAACACGAGATGACCACACGAAAAAACCAATCAATAGTTTTCAAAAATTCACTTATAAACGCCCAAAAACATCTGAGTAAAGTTGATCCTCTACTTGCTCAACTAATTATCAAGTATGGAAAATGTAAAATAACGCCTCACACCGACTATTATGCTGAATTGCTAGATAGTATCATCTCACAACAGCTTAGTGTAAAAGCCGCCTCTACTATCCACGGCAGGGTACTTGGTTTGTTTGAAGGCAACGTACCTACTCCGCAACAGCTACTGGAGATAGAAGATGAAACCATTCGGAGTTGTGGCGTTAGCTATGCAAAGATTTCATACCTCAAAGACTTGGCCTCACATGTGATCGACGGTAGATTAGACCTCAACCATATCAGCACGTTACCCAATAATGAAGTGATGGAGCAATTAGTAGCTGTAAAGGGTATAGGCGAGTGGAGTGCTCATATGTTTATGATATTTTCTTTAGGCAGGTTGGATATACTGCCGGTTGGCGATTTAGGTGTCCGCAGAGCTGCAATGAACTTGTACAAACTAGGGGATTTGCCAAAATCAGCTGATTTAGAATTGTTGTCTAAAAAGCATCATTGGTCTCCCTACGAATCGGTTGCTGCATGGTACCTATGGAAATCATTGGATAATACTTGACTAGTCAAGTATCTAGAGGGTGGGGAATAGTTAATAGATAAAAAGCTTGAAACTGTTAATAATTGCCAGCAAGCTTATGACTACCTATTGTCTCCGCTACCGCCTATTACCCCTCGGCGTTCCCTGCTTGATAACTTTTCAATATTAATACGCGCGATATCTTCCATACTTACTCCCAGCAAGTCAGCAATCCTAGCAATGTACCAAAGTACGTCACCCAGTTCTTTAGTCATGTCTGATTTATCAAGCTTACTAACATCCGAATCGTTATCTCTTATCCATTTCTTAATTTTTTCAGCTATTTCTCCTGCTTCACCATTCAAACCTAACGCACCATAAACAAGACTTGCACTAGACGGACGTGCAGTCTTCATTGCCTTTTTTTGATACTCCTCAAAAGTCATAAATATTTTTCCTTCTGTAGCGAACTTGTTAAATGTTACTTGTTAAATCAATGGTAAATGATAAATGGAAAATGAAAAAATTTTTTGACTAGATGCCGCCGTAGCCGCCGCCGTAGCCAAAGTATGATTGTGCCGGTTTGTGATAATCACTTACTTTAAGAGGTTGCTGGTCTTTGCCAAGTCCATCTGCAGGAATTACGTAGAGTTCGCTATTATTCTTGCTAACCAATAGGAGCTCATTTGTATACCAACCATACGTTTGAAAGTCGCTAATTGAAGCTATAGTTTTTCCATTTTCTGCATTACTATTGCCAACAAAAAGTGTATTT
>CAYNSQ010000005.1:31919-37148 GCA_964400155.1 uncultured Candidatus Saccharibacteria bacterium | reverse complement strand
AAATGTCATTTTGAACGAGCGACCCTTTGGCGGTCGCAGACTAGAGTCAAATTTACTAATTTGACTCAGCATAGCGAGGAGTTATAATTGCTTAACTCCGAGCATTTGTTCAAATCTCGCCCCTGCTACCAAATTAAGATCTGCTCAGAGGAGCAGTTTTTTTATAAATCAGTATAAATAAATCGCCAGGCACTTATAGTTAATCGGCATAGGCTTATAAAAATATGAAGCAGTAGGGTTGTCGATGCAACAGCAGCAAGACCATATAGAGCATTCTGAGTGTTGAAGTCTACCACCATTCGATAGAAATAATCTAAAATGACAGGCAAGAGCTGAAATAATAAATATATATACACAATTAGGACAAGTGATATTAATACAAATAGGGCTTTTCTAGAAAGAACAGACTGCCAGTATTTGGATCGTTTGTAGGAATGGGGATGAACGTATTCGTCAGCAACTATATCGTTGCGTAGATTGACAATAATGTTTTTTAAAAACCAAACTACTATGTAGATGAATACTCCCACCAGTCCCCAAATAACCATCTGCCCAATTCTTCCATACGAGCCACTGCCCAAGAGGCTGCCACCGTCAGCGCCAGAACCAAACAGTTCTAGTGCTTGATTCCTGCCAGCAAGGTCTTTATTCAGGTATTCCCAAAACCGAATTGCATTCAGTACCGTAAGTAAAACAATGCTTGTTAAAAAGTACAGAGAGATTTGCAGCAAACTAGGCATAAATAGATCTTTTACAAGATCATATTGTTGGCTGTTATGAGATTTGAGATTTTGGTTTGGCATAAGTGGTTATGATTATTTTATAACAAAAAATTCCAGACTGCTTGAGCAAGGTGTTGTAAGATAGCGGATATGGAAGTAAAACTGCCAGAACCTGGAGTGTATATTGTTGCCGTTTCTGGTGGAGTAGATTCGATGTCAATGCTTCACCTACTAACTAATAACTCAGAACTATTAACTTATAACAAAGAACAAGGTCCGAAAGTTACCAGTTCCAAGTTACCAGTTAAAAGTTTTCGGTTGATTGTTGCTCATTTTAACCATGGGATTAGAAATGATAGTGATAAAGATGAAAAGTTGGTAAGACGAATCGCTACTAAATACAACTTGGTTTGTGAAGTTGGTTATGGCAATCTTGGGAAAAATGCATCTGAGGAACAGGCTAGGAAGGCTAGATATAAGTTCCTTTTTGATCTTAAGAAAAAATATGGCGCCAAGGCAGTCATAACTGCCCACCATCAGGATGATCTCATTGAAACCGCTGTAATTAATATTTTGAGAGGTACCGGTTGGCGGGGACTAGTTGCTATGCAAAGAAACACTGAAGTGATGCGCCCACTACTTGATTTGCCAAAGCAGAAACTTGTGGAGTATGCAATTCAAAATAATCTGGAATGGCGAGAAGATGAGACAAATTTATCTTCACAATATTTACGCAATCGAGTTAGAGGTTGTTTAGAAACAAAAATGACGCAAACTCAACGCAGGCAACTACTCAAACAAGTTAATCATATAGAAAAATTATCGTCAGAAATTAGTGATTTAATTGCGAATATTTCGCAATATATAGATAATGAACATAAATTGAATAGACATAACTATTGTCAATTGCCGACTTTAATAAGTCGCGAAGTGCTGTATGGCTGGCTGAATGCTAACAACGTGGACGAACTTGATAGTACTTTAATAGAGAGACTGGATGTATTTATCAGAGCTGGCAAGCCTGGTAATAAAACAAATTTAGGTAGTAAATGGTTCTTACTGTTAGATAAAGAGTTTGGGTATATTACTTACCCCTGATAGA
This sequence comes from uncultured Candidatus Saccharibacteria bacterium, assembly GCA_964400155.1. Classification (GTDB taxonomy): domain Bacteria; phylum Patescibacteriota; class Saccharimonadia; order Saccharimonadales; family UBA10212; genus JAYTJL01. The sequence goes on along the minus strand of CAYNSQ010000005.1, from coordinate 35,324 downwards.
ATAGCCTGATATAATATCTGGAGTAATAGATGGATAAGAAAAAATTTAGTCTTGGCGGAAGCGGTAAAAGCGGCGGTGATAAAAAGAGCCCTTATTTTAAGAATGCCGGATTTATAGCCCTACTGATTTTATTTGGTCTTGTTGCATGGGCGGCCTTTTCTCAACCAAGCAAACTTAAGACAGTGCCATTGTCACAGGTGATATCTGATGCTAATGCCGGGCAAACAAAGCAAATAACAGTCATAGGTGAATCTGATCTTAAAGTTACACCTATTGGTAAGGAGGAACCAACTCAACAGTCTTCTAAAGACCCAAGCGCAACCCTCTTTGAACAGGGTCTAAAGCAAGGTAAGGTAGAACTTGAATACAAACCAAAGTCCGGTAGTGATGGAATATGGATTACTCTTCTCGGGAGCGTGTTACCGGTAATAATCATCGCGGTAATACTTATTCTAATGTTCCGTAGCGCCCAGGGGCAGGGTAATCAAGCAATGAGTTTTGGGAAGAGCAAAGCTCGGTTGTATGGAAACGAAAAAAATAAAATAACCTTTAAAGACATAGCAGGTAACGATGAGTCCAAACAAGATCTTGAAGAAGTTGTGGAATTCCTAAAGTATCCTAAGAAATTTGAAGGTGTAGGAGCAAAAATACCAAAAGGTGTTCTACTGGTTGGTCCTCCCGGGACAGGTAAAACAATGCTGGCACGTGCAGTTGCCGGGGAGGCCAATGCCCCCTTCTTCAGTATTAGTGGTTCTGAATTTGTCGAAATGTTTGTTGGCGTTGGTGCCAGCCGTGTAAGAGACTTATTTACTAAGGCTAAGAAAAACGCACCCTGCATTATCTTCATTGATGAAATAGATGCTGTCGGACGCAAACGAGGCAGTGGAATGGGCGGAGGACACGACGAACGTGAACAAACCCTTAACCAAATTCTGGTTGAGATGGACGGTTTTGAACAAGGAGTGAATGTGATTGTACTGGCAGCCACCAACCGGTCTGATGTTCTAGATCCAGCACTTCTGCGACCTGGCAGGTTTGATCGTCGTGTAAACATTGATTTACCAGATAGAAAAGATCGCGAAGCGATTTTGAAAGTACATTTTGCAGAAAAACCAGTTAGCAAAGACGTAGATCTAAATTCCCTTGCCGCTAAGAGTGCTGGTTCTAGTGGTGCTGATTTGGCCAACATTGCCAACGAGGCAGCTATAATAGCTGCTCGGCATAACCGAAAAGTTATTGAAAATGACGATGTTGTAGCAGCATTTGAAAAAGTTGCAATTGGGCCGGAACGAAAAAGTAAAGTGATGAGTGACAAAGATAAAGAACTAACTGCTTATCATGAAGCCGGACACGCCATAGTTGGGCATGTACTGCCGGACAGTGACATGGTACACAAAGTGACGATTATCCCAAGAGGGCCAACCGGTGGTGTAACCTGGTTTATTCCACCGGAGGACAAAAGCTACCACAGTATTATTGAGTACAAGGATGTGCTGGCACGCATGTTAGGTGGTCGCGTGGCTGAAGAAATCGTTTATGGAATGGATAGAGTAACAACCGGAGCAGGGTCTGATTTGCAAAAAGCCGCCGAGCTTGCTCGTGAAATGGTAGTAAATCAAGGAATGGGTAAAAAATTACGCAACCAAGTTTTTCATACGGATGATGGCATGATGTTTGATAGGATGATGCACGAAAAACAGTATTCAGACGAAACCGCCAAGGTAATTGATGACGAAGTAGAGGCACTGATTACTGAGGCAACATCTCGGGCTCACGCAGTAGTTAAAGCTAACCAGTCAAAACTAGAAGAATTAAAAGACGCACTTCTAGAAAAAGAAACAATTGAAGCTGATGAAGTACTAAAGATCCTCAAAGGTAGTGCTATGCCCAAATCAGCCGCACTGTACTAGATCTGTTCTGTTAGACTATTTATATGGCAATCGAGAGAATTGTAAACACTTCCGTTGATGATGGTGGTGTTGATGATAAGGCTGAGGAGAAATTTGAAGAAACCCTGCGACCCAGAGACTTTAAAAGCTACGTTGGGCAAGAACATTTAAAGAAAAACCTTAAATTAGCGATTGATGCCGCCACCAAACGGGGTGAGCCAATAGACCACGTATTACTGCACGGACCACCGGGGCTTGGTAAAACTACCATGGCAACTGTAATTGCCAATGAAATGGGTGCTCAAATTCGCATAACATCCGGTCCGGCTATAGAGAGAGCTGGTGATCTAGCCAGCTTATTAACTAACCTGCAAGACGGCGACATATTATTCATAGATGAGATCCACCGTCTGCACAGATCGATAGAAGAAGTTTTGTACAGTGCTATGGAAGACTTCAAACTAGACATTATGCTAGGCAAAGGCCCCAGTGCTAGAAGTTTGAGATTGGATCTGCCAAAGTTCACAATCATTGGTGCTACAACACGTACAGGGTCGCTAGCGGCGCCACTAAGAGATAGATTTGGGCTGATTCACAAACTTGAATTTTATACACCAGAAGAAATTGCCAGAATAATTACTAGGGCTGCAAAGATTTTAGACGTAAAGATAGAACCAAAGGCGGCAGATCTGCTGGCGCATAGGTCACGACTAACTCCAAGAATTGCCAATAGACTTTTAAAACGCACCAGGGATTATGCTGATGTTAACGGCGATGGGATTGTAGATGAAATACGTGCAACAGAATCGCTAAAGATGTTAGAAGTCGATGAATTAGGTCTCGATTTAGCCGACCGTAATTTACTAAATGCACTGATTGAGCATTACAATGGCGGGCCAGTGGGAGTTGATACACTTGCGGCTATAACGTCAGAAGAAAGATCTACAATAGAAGACTTTTATGAACCATACCTTATGCAAATCGGCCTACTGGAGCGTACTCCCAGAGGTCGAAAGGCGACAGCTAAAGCATGGCGACATGTAGGTAAGACTCCACCAACAGATAAAAATTCCAACGCTAGCCTGTTATAATACAGCATTATGCCTCCTAACACTGAGCCTGAAACAATCCAAAAACCAGTATCAACAGCTATGGCTGTTGCACCACACGATCGAGAATATGTTGAGGCTGATGAATGTTTGGTTACGGTAGTCCATCGTCATCCAATTGGCATTATCCTAATTTATCTAGAAGCAGTCATTGCAGTTTTGGCGCTAATATTCCTGGGCTGGATTGTTTTTCCTGGGATTACTGAAAGCCTAAGTAGTGATAATCAAGCGCTATTGGTTGCAGTTATGCTTTTGGCGGTTGGGCTTGTTGCTTTAGTAATGTTTGTCGCAACCTATATATATCGCCAAAACCGAATTCTGGTTACGGACAGAAGCCTAGTGCAGGTTAGCCAAAAAGGACTTTTTGTTAGAAAAGTATCTAGGTTAAGCATGAGTAATGTCGAAGA
>CAYNSQ010000005.1:23492-31819 GCA_964400155.1 uncultured Candidatus Saccharibacteria bacterium | reverse complement strand
TGGAATGGGTTGTTGCGGGCTTGTTCGAACAAACTACGGACTTCTGCGTTACTGCTTTCAAGTGCCTCTATTTGAGAAATTGCATTTTTATTGACTTTAGGTATGGTGGTTGCAGCAAGCGCTGCTGCTTCTTCTTCTGGCGTTGGTTCAACTGTAGCCAGGCTGCTAATCTTCCAAACTACAAAAACATATGAAAGTAAAACCACGATTACAAAAATAAATGCCAAATGCTTTTGTACAACTGCAGTGTATTTCTTAATTTTTGGAAGTATTGCTTTAAAATCTAGATTTTTACTCATGGTTTTATAAATATATTAAGTGTTAAAGAAAAGTTTACCTTATCGCTTCCATCAATTGGTTCTATATTTAGAGCAGTAATCTGGGCAGTTCGCTGGTTATTTTCTATCCTTTCCAAGAAATCTAACATTTTTGCATAAGTCGGCTTTTTATTGTCGGGAGTCTGTGTTGTGTTTTCCGGAGTTAGAACTACTTCGATAGAATATAATCCATTAATTCCAGGTACTGGTTTAGCTTGTGATAAAACACTTTTTGACTCAGGAACAGCAGAACTTGTTGTACCGCCAGTGCCTGATACTCCAAGGGTACTATTAGGGAATGAAAGATTTTGCAAGGAAAGACCAGCTGAGTCGGCAATTGCGAAAATATCAACTACTGCCTGTGCTTGGTCTTTATCGTTAGGGATGACTGCTTTGGCTATGCTTTGATAATATCCATATTTATCTACTTCAGCTTTTGCTTGAGTTAGTGAATCAAGCTGGGCTCTAGTGATAGAATTATCCAAACGAAGCTTGGTTAAAGTCTTACTTTTTTTAGTCAATAATGATAGCCCAAATACTAGAGTAGCAAAAAACAACAATATACATAGGCCAAGCAGAATTCTAAGAATCAGGGCTTTTCTTTTTATGCTCATGAGTCTGCCTCCGAAGAGGGAATATTTAGAAACTTAGCTTGTGAGTCTTTGGAAAACAGTGCTTTTAAAACAATACTACATTTATATTCGGTATCAGCACTTGTACAGTTAAGACTTATAATGTCGGCGCGAGAGAATATACCATTTTTTTCGTCACTTAAGTTTGCTGCAATTTGGGCGCCGCTTTTATAATCTTTGGAACTTGCAGTTAAATCTATTGAACCATCGGCTTTTGTTAGGGTCAGACCATCTAAAACAGTACCGGGTGGCATAACTTGCCCGATACTTTGAATTAATTTAGAAAATCTAACCTCCTTTCCGAGAATTTGGTTGATAGTTTTTATGTCATTGGATATTTTGGAAGCGTCTTTTTTTACTCCTTCCAGGTTTTGAGTTACAAGGTCGTTCTTTCCGCTGGATATTTCAACAGATAAGTTCTTAACCTCATGGTTTAGATAGAGCCAGCCACTGGCAAGAATTATTATTAAAATTACAATGGCGGCAATAGTGGCGCCCATCCAGTGCAAGATGTATTCATTATTTTTGCTATGCCGAATTGTTTCGACATAATCGCCAGGCAACATATTTATCATGCAACAGTTTCTCCTGGATGCAATAATGCTTGGCCGGCTACTGTCAAATAAACTGTGCGTTCTTCGTCACTTAGCTGACGAAGTGTGCCAAAATCCATTTGACCCCAAGGATCTACAATTTGAACACTCAGACTTAATTCTTTCGCCAAATATTGAATAAAACCAGGCATGTTAGACCCACCGCCAAGTGCCAATACCTTGGTGATTTCCTTCTTAGAATTAGCTGACCTTTCAGCATAGTAGCGCATCATTTTTTGAATTTCTCGGACCAAACTCTCAACTTGTGGTTTGACAACCCCAAGGACAGCTTCTTTATTCTTAGACTCACCAATACCGTTTAGGCACTTAATAACATAGGCTTCATCTCTAGTAATTTTCAAAGTGTTAGCTATACCAGTTGTTAGTGCTTCACCACCACCTGGAATAGTGCTGTTTACAAAAAGTGCTTCATCATAAATTGCTACATCTATGGCTGTTGAACCAAAGTCTATAAGTACAGCAGGTTCTTGAGGCGATATTCCACTTAAGTTAAAAAGTCGGGCTGAGGCATTCATAGTTGGCTCTAGTGCCACAGGGGATAAGCTCATTGAATGTAAAAATTCCATATAACTATCAATAATTTTTTTTGGTGTAGCTACCAATAAAACTTCCATGCCTTGTTCTGTCTCGCGAAGCTTTTCGTGGTCAATGTAGAGGCTATCAACAGGCATAGGTACATATTGCTCTACCTCTAGTCGGACGGCTTCGTCTATTTGGCTGTTTTCAAGTTTTGGCAGTGTAACAAGCCTTGAAAATGTGTGCGATGTTGGAATTGTGCAGGCAACTTTTTTTGTAGTTATTGTGCCAACTAAACGATTTTTGAAAAGGTCTATCATGGCCGCTGCTAGGTCCTCTTGTCTTACTATGTCGCCATTTGGGCCAAGTGTTGTGTCATTATAAATACCGCTTATGCCATAGCCAATTATCGCCGGTTTGTCAGGGTTGAGTGAATTCACCTCCATAATCTTCATTGTGGAATGACCAATATCGAGAGCGAAGATTGGTTCGTCGTCACCTGCAATTAATTTTTTAGCTATGGATTGCACTTTAATTTCCTTTTTTATTTTTTATAGGATCTTGGTTGTTAAGTATTTTTTCTTTACTTGCATTATAACAGATATATTCCGCTTAAGGTTTAGTTAAGACCTCTCGCCATGACAGGACATTGTAAGTACTCGTGATAGGGAAACTTGGTGGAGGAGAATACTGTAGATTGTAATCATACTGTGTTGTGTTATGTTTAAACCCTGAAATATAACCATTGGGCGAGTCATTAACAGCGTTTCCGCAGGGACCGCCACCAACGCCCCATAACCATGTCCAAGTTTGACGAGTTGCTACAGATCCGTAGTATGTTAGGGTTTGATCGGAATTCTTCCAGCCCTTGGTGCAATTACCATTTTCTCGATAGTTAAGAGGAAACTCCACATCTCCGGTTTGTGCAATTACCGCCGCATCAACTTCAAAATTAAAACTACCACTTTGCGGTGGTGCGTAGGGTGCGATCGTAACAGAATGCTCAGAGACTAAACCGATTGAATCAGATCCATTTTTTGTTGAATAGATCATATCGTCAGCAATCATTATTTCTGCGTTCTGAGCTGCTGAGGCCAAGCGACCGGCACCTATAGTCACTCGTCCATGAAAAGTTGGATTTGTCCTAACCCAGACGTTGTCTTCGGCAAAGATTACTCCTGATGGGGGCAATGTTATATTGTTGGCGATACCAACCAGAGTAAGAGCAGTTGTATAAGAACTTTGTGTATCGGTTTCGGCATTAACCTGAGAAAGATTGTAAGTTCCATCGCTATTAAGTTGTATTAAATAGCCTCGGCTGAGACTAAAACTTCCCGTAGTGCTGCGCCTGGGCAGGTAGGCATTGGTACGTGTATTTGGTACTTGACTGCAGGCATTAGCTAAATTAGCTAATGCAGAAGTAGCCGCATAATCTGCGAATGCTTTCTTTTTCATTTTGCACAGATCACCGCTGACCGAATTGAAGTCAATTGTTGGTACCGGATATTGCCAGGCAGCTTTGGACCTGGTATTGCAATCAATCGGTGTAGTTACCGAAGTACTACACCAGACTCCAGGATGAGGTTGACCATTTCCACCTAACGAACCTGGTGGCGTATAAGTGCTGTTAGCGCTGGTCACATCACTAGTATTGTTGCCATCCATGCGGATTCCTTGATTTGAGTGCACTGGTCCGTCAGCAACTTCGTTGGCGCCAAACCATAAAGCACCATCACCGGCTACCGAATAACTTGCAAAAGATGGTGCACCAATTTGAGCATCAATTGTACGAGTTATATTCTTTCCGTTTAGTTTGCCTATTGAGCGGACAGTAACAATCGTTGAATTAGCTTGCGGATTTATCCATAAGGTAAAAGTACCAGTCGTTTTTGCGTTATCATCAACGTAATTATGTGTATAGGGCCCATATCCCAGGACTGGGTCTGGGGTGGTTGGGGTTGTTTTGCCATCCTTATAATCGGATTGGTTATGAGACAAATGCCAGAGATAATAATTTACTCCAGCTTCTGAAATATTGAATGCTTTTTGATTGTCTATATCCCTAGTTACACTAGATAAATTTGTATCAACCATAATTGCTACAGACAAAGAGAGTATTCCAAGCACTACTATCATGGATAGCAATGTTGGCACAATAAATCCGCTTTCATTCTTATTAAAAATTTTCATAGATTTGTCTTTCTGTTTCGCAAACTAACTTGCAGACTGATTGTGTCGCTTCCACCGACAGATGGATTATCTAGCGGAACCCCCAAGTTTACCTGAATTGCCTTTATAGTATGCAAGTCGGCAATTGGCATAGTCATTACAGCATTGTTGGCATCAAAGTAGACAAAGGTCGAAGTGTTTGGAATATTGTACAGTTGTTGAATGACTGTGTAGGTTTTTTTGTTTGCGGTTATTGGTGTACCTATCGGCGGATTGGCTGTCATTGGAGTGACATCAACTTTTAGGCTGCCATTTTGTTTGTAATACTGCACCAATGAAACGTATGTGTCCTGAGGAGCAAAATAGGAATATAGAGTTATGCCATCAGCGCTAGCTTGTGTTATATCTGTCAAACCTCGTAATACTTTAGCCACTCTCTGAGAACCGTAAGATAGTTCAGAGAACGCCAATCCTTCTTCGTGCAAGGGGAAGTATCTTTTAATAGCTGAGTTAAAGAAAGTAAAGGTAGAAATTGAAATAATTGAGACTAAAACTATTACGACAGTTAATTCAGCCAGGGTAAAACCAGTTTGGTTGTGTTTATGGTTCGACATCTATACCTCCGAGCATGGCTGGTGAGGCTGGGATAGTAAGAGTGCCGCCAGAATTGCTAATTTGCAGTTGGGTAGCACCTTGGGAAGCACCAGTAAGATTTACTGTACAGTTAAGGTTGGTGCCCACAGCTGAACCGATACATGAAGCAGTAAAAGTGTTTGCTCCTTGGATAAAGTTGACCGACGTTGAACAACTGGAGGCAGTGGATGAGCACGGAAGATTGGTGCCGCTGATATTGAATGCAAAATTACTTAAACCCGAAGCAATTGAGGCGGATGAAGGGGCCAAAGTGTTAATGCGAGGAAAAGTAGAGCTGGTAGTAAGTATGAGTCGTACTTGCTGTAGATAGTCATTGCCGTTATAAGGGTAAGTAGTAGATGGCGGTGAAGAGGGCAGATAAGTCGGTATGGTTATGGGGTTGAATGAATTGACTCCACCGTACGGTACAGCTGCTGCTAGGTAATACGTGGTACCACCGCTAACACAAGAAGTAGCTCCGCTATCACCACAGAAAGTATAGTTTCCAGGTACAAGATTTTGTATTGAGAACAATCCCGATGCGTCGCTAGTTGGGCGAGAATCACCAGAAGATAGGTTATCAAAGTAGTACTGTGTATCACTTGTAGCAGTGTATTTTTTGTATCCGCCCTTGGTGTAAATTTTAACTCCTGAGATTGGACTGCCAGCCGTGTTTACCACCTCTCCAACCAAACTATATGTTCCTTGTGGTTTCAGGACAAGTGTTACGCTAGACGATGCTTGGGTAAATATTTTTTGGTTTGTATAATTTGGCTGCAGAACACCTGATGGAATTATTGTTGTAAGAGTAGAATAGCCACTGAGCGATGCAGTTATATTATAGTCAAAGGCGTTGGTGTCTGGTGGTAAACCAAAAAATATTGCTTCACCGTTGCTATCAGAACTGTCCGTAACATTAACTTGTGGATTTAGCGTTGTGTTTGTCACCTGGACAGTTGCACCAGAAATAGGATTGCCGTTTTGGTCAATGACTTTTACAAACATCGCACCGGTTGTACTAGCTGTTTCAGCCACACGTGCTGAAACTTGCGTATCCACCTCAGCCAGTTTTGTAGTTGCTGGTGCGTAGACTGACACATGAAGAATTTTGTAATCTGCAGGGTTAAGGTCGGTCGCTGGAGCTCCATTTGGTGGTGGATAGTTTCTGCAATAAAGTTGTTTGGTTGGTAAATCCGGGTAGGGCCCACACCCATCGAAAGCATCATCGACGTAATTTATAGAAGTGTTAATCGTATAAGTTACACCAGATAATTTTTTAGTATAACTCGCGGGAAGGGGGTTAGATGTCACTATACTGCCACCTGCGACTGCAAGCGAATTGTAAGGTAGAGATTTTAAGTATTCAATTTGATTTGTGGCAAGTGTTGAGGCAACGGCTTTTCTCTTTGCCAGTGTCGCACTATTAACCAGTGCGGTTACTAGCCCCAGTATTGCAATTGAAATCATACCCAAAATTACAATTGCAACTACAAGTTCCACCATACTGAAACCGTCCTGCTGATTTTTATATTCTTGCTTCATTCGGTAGCTATCCCACCATATCTGGTAATGCTTATGCTAACAGTTCTAATTATAAAGCAAAACTCCGAGGAAGGTACCCCGGAGTAATGCCTCTTCTAAACTATTCTCTAGTTAAGTGATTGTTTGACGTAAGTACCACCCGCTTCAAGTGTTGCGGTTAGTGTGTATTGCGTACAGTCACCATTAGCGCCGTTATCACAGCCAGCTGGTGTTACTGCGTAAGCATAGACGTTGGCAGCTGGAGTAGCAACTAATGCCTGAGCAGCACCCTTAGGATCTTGCAGTGCGGCTGGGTCTAGTCCCTTTAGTTCTGTTGACCTGAAAGTTGCATCGTTAACATTTGCCAAGGTCGGATAACGACCATTTTGCGCGTTGTAAGCTTCCATATGGCTCGCAATAGCGTTAATGTCTGTTTTTCGTTCCGTGTCGCGAGCTTTTTGCTGAATGCCGTTATAGGTAACTATAACTAACGCAGCAAGAATACCGATTACCACGATAACAATCAAAAGCTCAACGATTGTAAAACCGCGGTTATTTCTCTTATTTAAGATCATTTAATGACCCACCCTTCTTATATTTTTTAATTTTTTACGTTACGTTTTTGTACGAAGAACTATCTGTTCTATGCTCTTGATTATAGACATAAGCATAATTCTGTCAATAGGGTTGGTGTATCTTAGCCACCAATGTTTTTGGACAGTCCGGCAATTGGTCCCATTACAGATGCAGCTATAAGTCCAACCAATCCACCAAGTACCACAATCATAATTGGTTCAATAATGCTAGCCAAACCATCAATAACGGCATCCACTTCTTCTTCATAAAAATCGGCGACTTTTAGGAGTATTTCGTCAATTTTACCGGTTTCCTCACCAACGGTCATCATTTGCCCAACAATTGGTGGAAAATAAGGCGCGACCAATAACTCTTTGCCTAAAGGCTTGCCGTTGCGGACGGCATCAGCAACGCCAACCAGTTCTTTTTGAATAACTTTGTTACCTACTGCTCTTCCGGTTACTTCCAGTGCTTCTAGTACAGTTACACCAGAACTCATAAGTGAAGCAAATGTTCTGGCAAACCTAGCAATTGCAACTTTGGCTATTATTTTGCCAAAGATAGGTACATGCAGTAGAAAAAAATGCCAGCGATATCTGCCTTTTTCTGTTTTTAACCAACGTTTGAATAGATAGACTGATACACCTATTCCGATGGCTATAAATATAATGTTGTGCTGCATAAATCCACTGGCACTTAACATGGCACGAGAATACACTGGCAGTTGGGCGTTTTCTCCACCTAGATCGGTAATAATTTTTGATATTTTGGGCATGATAAAAAGCATGATGCCAAAGAAAGCAATCACGGTAATAGAAAGAATTACTATGGGGTAGGCCATTGCCGACTTAATTTTTTGATGAATATGAGCCTCTTTTTCTACCTGTGCTGCCAGTCTAATTAGAATCTCGTTCAAGATTCCACCAGTCTCTCCGGCACGTACCATGTTTATGTAGACATCAGAAAAAGTATTTGGAAATTTAGCCAGCGCATCAGCCATTGGCATACCAGACTCAATATCACGTTCTATTGAGGTAATTATTTCTTTAAACTTCTTATTTTCGGTTTGATCAGCCAGCGTTCCTAGTCCTCTTGGTAACGGAACCCCAGCAGCAATCATGGTAGAGAGTTCTCGTGTAAAGACTACTAACTCCTTAGACTTTACCGAATTACCTCTAAATTTTAATGCTTTTTTTGCTTTCGTCTCTTTAACATTTAACGGCCTAGAGCCCTGTCCCCGCAAAATTCCTATCGCCGCTTCGCGTGAAGGCGCACTTATTGTACCGCTTACTTGCTGGTTTTGAGGATTGAGGGCTGTGTATGCAAACTGAGCCATCAGACGCTCCCCC
>CAYNSQ010000005.1:2555-23392 GCA_964400155.1 uncultured Candidatus Saccharibacteria bacterium | reverse complement strand
TTTTTCATCTTTCTGAGGTGACACGCATTACTTCTTCTAAAGTGGTCAGTCCGCGCAGTGCCTTTATAAAACCATCGGTCTGCATAGTCACCATACCTTCCTTGATAGCTTGACTTTGAATAAGTTCTGAGGTGCTGTTACCAGTGATGAGTTTCTGAATATCGGGTGTCATGGCTAAGACTTCATAAATACCAATTCGGCTTCGAAATGTGGTTTGACCGGCTTGTCCCTTAATGCGCCAGAGCCTTTTAATAGTATCCTCGGTTGTTGCAGGTTCGGCGGTGAGCGGTGACTTACCATCAGCTGCCGGAAGACCAACCTTGCCTTCAATAGCTTGCAGTTCTAGGTTATGAATTCTGGCCATTGCTTCGCTGCTATCAACTCCAAAAGCAGCCTCAATACGTTTTACTGTAGTTTCATCCGGTTCATAAGTCTCAATACTTTCCGGGACTAATTTGCGTACTAAGCGCTGTCCAACAATTGCCCGCACGGTACTGGCAATTAGAAAAGGTTCTATACCCATGTCTAGTAAACGAGGTAAACATGTAGCGGCGTTGTTGGTGTGCAGTGTTGAAAATACTAAGTGGCCTGTCAATGCTGCCTGTATGGCAAGACTTGCCGTTTCGGCATCTCGAATCTCTCCCACCATTATGATATTGGGGTCTTGTCGCAAGAGTGCTCGTAAACCGTTGGCAAAAGTCATCCCGACATCCGGATTGGCCTGAACTTGGTTAATCCCGGGAATCTTGTACTCCACCGGGTCTTCTACGGTACTAATATTGACAGCTGGTTGGTTGAGGCGGCTTAAAATGCTAAATAATGATGTACTTTTTCCAGATCCGGTTGGTCCGGTGAACAGAATCATGCCGTGTGGCCGGGTGATGGCGTGCTCTAGGTTTTCTAGGCTGGATCCCCAAAAACCTAATTCTTCAAGAGTTGAAGCCTTGTTGGATTCGCTCAGGATACGCATTACTACTTTTTCGCCATCGGTAATTGGCAGGGTGCTGACACGCAAAGCAAATTGTCCACTACCGATATTGACCTTGAAACGACCGTCTTGCGGTGCACGTCTTTCATCAATTTTGAGGTTGCTAAGAATTTTTATTCGACTTACTAACGAAGCTAACACTTTTTTAGGTAAACGGTTGGTTTCTTTCAACTGTCCGTCAACGCGGTACCTGATACTGACATAATCTTCACGGGGTTCGATGTGGATGTCGCTGGCCCCTTGTTTTATTGCGTATTCAATTATTAGGTTTACTGTTTGGGCAATTGGACTGTCTTCGGCAACTTCTTCTTCAGAAACCTGTACCTCTTCGGTCTCGGTTGCTTCGGACGCGATGACTTGTGTAAGTTCGCCGGAGATATTTTCACGGTACTGGTCCAGCACGGCCAAAATATTGGAATGAGTGGCAATATGTACCTGCAGATTTGCACCTAATCGTTTTTGCAAGAAGTTGACTGCTTGGACATCGTCAGGGTCTTCTAGGGCTAGGTTTTTGGTACCGTCTTGCGAAACGCTAAACAAAACAGCGTTATATTGACGGGCTATTTTTTCAGGAATAAGTTTCAGGACTTCTTTGTTGACTTCTTTAGGGTTTATTTCAACAAAGGGCACATCAATTAATCCGGAGTAAAGCTGGGTAAGTTCTTTTTCGGAAATCAAACTTGCTTTAACCGCCAACTCTTGCAAGGGGAGGTTTTCTGTTTTTTGCTGCTCAATAAGACTCTTGAGCTGCTCGTCATTTACCTTATGGTTTTTTTCGAGCATAGCAATAACGTAGCTGTCGTTAATGCGCATATGCTTAGTATAGCGGTAAACTACTGCTAATCGCTATATATCTTTAGCAAAAATTAGCTCAACCACTTTTTCTAGACTTCCAGCTTGCTATACTTGGGGTACATTTAGTTGATAGTTAGGGGTTAAGGAGAAGCGTATGGCGAAAAAAGATAAGGAAGCAAAAACAGTTCAAGATACATCTGCTGGTAAGGGCCAAGCTTTGCAGCTGGCGGTTGACCAAATAGAAAAACAATTTGGCAAGGGCTCAATCATGCGTCTTGGAGAGGCTCACAAAATTGACGTGGAGATGATTCCTACGGGTAGTCTTAGCCTGGATCTTGCACTAGGCGGGGGTATACCAAAAGGAAGAATAATAGAAATTTATGGTCCGGAAAGTTCCGGCAAAACAACTGTCTGTTTGCACGCGGTTGCAGAAGTTCAAAAAGCCGGAGGTACAGCCGCATATATTGACGCCGAACATGCACTTGATCCGGCTTATGCAAAAAGACTTGGCGTCAACACAGAGGATTTGCTCATTTCTCAACCAGACAGCGGAGAGCAAGCACTAGAAATCTTAGAAACATTAGTACGAAGTAATGCCGTGGATATTGTAGTCATTGACTCAGTTGCCGCCCTGGTGCCACAAGCTGAAATTGAAGGGGATATGGGTGATGCTCACATGGGTCTGCAAGCAAGGCTAATGAGTCAGGCTTTGCGCAAACTTACAGGAGTTATTAGTCGCACCAAGTGTACTGTTATCTTCGTTAACCAATTGCGTATGAAAATTGGAGTTATGTTTGGAAATCCAGAAACAACTACCGGTGGCCAAGCGCTTAAATTCTATTCCTCAGTTCGTATGGACATTCGTCGAATTTCTCAAATCAAAACAGGAGAAGCAATTATAGGCAACCACGTAAGAGTAAAAGTGGTTAAAAATAAAATTGCTCCGCCATTTAGAGAGGCTGAATTTGATATAATGTACAACCAAGGCATTAGCAGGGAGGGTGACTTGATAGATTTGGCCGCAGATAACGAGATAGTTCAAAAAAGTGGAGCGTGGTATGAGTACGAAGGTCAAAAAATCGCTCAAGGCCGCGAAGCCGCAAAAGCTTATTTAGCTGAAAATCCCAAGATATTTGATGAGATAGCCAAAAAAACACGCGAAGCAGCATCTAAAGTAGAATAAAAACATGACCGCAACTAGCCACGCTACGATAGGAGCGCTTATTGCTACTGCTATTAAGCGCCCAGAAATAGCGTTGCCCTTAGCGTTCTTATCGCACTTTGTAACTGATGCCATCCCTCATTATGGAGTTCCCGGACACGAGGGTTTTGGAGCAGCTCTAAAAACGAAATCTGGAAAGTTTGTTGGTATTACAGACCCAATTCTATTGATTTGCTTTTTTGGAATTCTATTCTATCTTGGAGTCCCCCTTTATGTGTTCGTGGCAGCACTTTTAGCATGCTCGCCTGACCTAGAGTGGCTATTTGCATTTTTGTTCTATGAACTTCGTAACAAAAAACCACCAAGGAGTTTTATTGCCCCAATCCACATACGAATACAATGGTGCGAAAAACCCTGGGGCTATGTTAGCGAGGTTATAGTTGTGCTTTTTGGCATGGTTATATTGGTTAACTATTGGCAATGAAAATTACTTTAATAAGATCTCAGGTAAAAAATCCGGAAAGGGTAAGTGTCTATTTAGACGGTAAGTACGGCTTCTCTCTGACGATTGATCAGTTAGCTGATACCAAAATCAAAAAAGGTGATGAACTGTCATCAGCTAATCTTAAAAAATTTGAAAAACTCTCCGCCGATGGCAAATTAAGAGCACGGGCACTTGAATGGCTACTCAACAGGCCGCATTCAACAAAAGAACTCAGGGACTATTTATATAGGAAAAAAGCCGACCCGGAATTAAGTGAAAATCTTGTTTTGGAGTTCAACTCAAAAAAATATGTGAACGACACCGCATATGCCAAGTGGTTGGTTGAGCTTCGTCAGCGTAAGGGTAAGAGCAACCGAGCCATTAGTGCCGAGCTTTCAAGCAAGGGTATTAGCAGGGAAGTGATTACTGGAGTTTTGAGCGAATCAACCAGTAGCGAAGTTGACCGTCTGAAAATGCTAATAGAGAAGAAGAAAAATAATTCTCGTTACGTTGCCGATCCACAAAAATTAAAACAATACCTGGTTAGCCAAGGCTTTAGTTACTCGCTTGTAAAAGAAGCACTAGAAAATATTCAATGACTTCCCTGCTTGGTAAATAAATACTTGACCTGTTAAGTATTAATATTACTATTAATTTGTAGCTGGCACTGCAACGGCTGAAGCAGATGTTTCTCGGCTGTCAGCTTCGTCGACCAAAATGTAACTATCCGTAACTTCTAATATTTGGGATCTTGAAATTAGCAAAGTATCTTCAGTAGCAAAGACTTTGGTAAGCGGTTTGGTAACGTAAAGTTTTTGGACAAACATGCCTTCGTCATAAGTAAAATCACTCACTTTGCCCAGCTTGTGATGTTTGGTTTTAACTAATTTACCTATTAAGCTAAATTTAATTTGTAAAATTTCTCGGTGTCTAACTAAATCAGCAGTCGCTGAGATAGCTGACTCGTCATCTACCGCCAAACCATTTGGCAGCATTTCACGAACATCATCAGCAAGTAAAACAGAATCACCCGGATATTGAGGACTGGAACACCACCAGCCGATT
Source organism: uncultured Candidatus Saccharibacteria bacterium (assembly GCA_964400155.1). GTDB lineage: Bacteria > Patescibacteriota > Saccharimonadia > Saccharimonadales > UBA10212 > JAYTJL01. Next base: position 18,898 of record CAYNSQ010000005.1, on the reverse strand, counting down.
ATCTTCAAATTGTTAGGATCTATTACAACATCAACTGCTGTTGCTATAGCTCCCCCGCTTCGGAGGCTGAGGATGGGTTTGTTTCTAAGAGTATTGCTTAGCATTAGCATTCTATATTAATTATAGCGCGAATTCCCTGTTATTTAGTCAAAAAATACAACAGAGGATATAAACTCAAGCACTTGTTATTGAGACCACCAGGCCTATAATTGGGCTAAATGAGAAAATATTGCATAGTAATATTTCTTATGCTTCTACTGGTGGTCTCTAATAGTGTGGTGTCGGTTAAAAGTTTGGCGGATAGTCCTATGGCCAAAGAGTTGCAGATCACACAAATAAAAATAACAGGTGATGAATTTGTTGTTTTACATAACGCAACCTCAAGCAACTTAAATCTCGGTAATTTCTGGTTGCAGTATTATAACGAATTCAATCTTTCAGTCGGTGGTGTTTCTAACAGTTCGCAACAATTACCGGCAGTAATACTCCAGCCCAACCAAGAAATTCTCTTAGCAGTCGGAGCCGCTGCCAATTGTGGTCAAGTATGGGTCTCAAAACTATCATTCAGTCTCAAAGATAGTGCTGGTTTACTGCAGGTAGTTGGAGTTAGCCAATCTAGTGGCATGGTGTCATATAAAAGCGAAGACCAAGTAAGTTGGAGCTCTAAGACTACTGATAATGTGGACATCAAAGGAGTCTCTAGTACATCAGCACCTATCTGGTATCGTAGTGCAAACGGATGGCTGAGTTCATCGTTGCCGATAGGTTGCACAGCAGTAGGTACGGCTGTGTCTACCTCAACCTCAACTCCAGCAACTTTGAATAGAATAAATTCTTCTCCTCCATCAGTGGTTCTTGGTGCCTCCACCAATGAAATCACCGAACCGGTCGCTAATCAGGGTTTGAATGCACCGCAAATTTCAGAGCTGTTACCCAACCCTGCCTCGCCACAAACAGATGCAACTGATGAATTTATAGAACTTTACAACCCAAACGATACCAATTTTGATTTAAGTGGCTATGTCCTTCGGACTGGTTCGTCTACCTATCATAACTATACTTTTCCTACAGGTCAGTTTGTACTTCAGCCACATGAATTCAGAGCGTTTTATGCTCCACAAACCGGCATAGTACTTTCCAACAGCGAAGGTCAGGCTGCTCTTTTAGATCCAAACAACAATTTACTTACAGAGACTGATATTTACCAAAATGCCAAGGATGGTCAAGCTTGGGTCTATGCGGATGGTCTGTGGCAGTGGACCACAACAGCTACACCTAACAGTGCTAACATAATAATTACTCCAGTCATTGCATTCACTAAAAAAACCAATGCTTCAAAAATCACTAAGGCAAAAGTAGCCAGTAGTAAGCTATCAAAGAAAACAGTTTCATCATCAAACGATAACCTGGCTGCTTCATCTTTCGCACCACCATCAAATCAAAGCAGTCTGCTTCATCCGCTTGTGCTTGCGGTAGTGGCAGGCTTGGCCGTACTATATGCCTGTTATGAGTACCGAAATGATATTGCAAATTTACTCTACAGATACCGCCGACACCGAACACATCGGAGAGGTACTAGGCAGTTTGCTGAAGGGACATGAAGTTATAATTCTGTCGGCTGATCTTGGAGGAGGTAAAACAACCTTTGTCAAAGGTCTGGCCAGAGGAATAGGCAGTAAAGACAGAGTTGCTAGTCCGACTTTTACACTGAGTAAAATTTATAATTCTGACAAGTTAGAAATCCACCACTATGATTTTTATAGGCTTGCCGATGCCGGTGTCTTAATGGACCAAGTTGAAGAATCAGTAAATACTGATGATGTCGTAACGGTCATAGAGTGGTCGGAAATTGTTAAAGATATTCTACCCGATGACGCAATATATATTGAGTTTGTTCCAGCTGAGTTAAATCCAAATGAAAGAAAAATAACTATAACTTATACTGAAAAAAAAGCTGGTCTTGTTAAAGAATTTGAAACTAAACTGACAGAGCCAAAACCATGAAAATCTTAGTCTTGAGAACAGACAAACCCAGGGCAGAAGTAGGTATATTTGAAAATAATAAACAACTAGTTTATGAAAAATGGGAGGCTCATTTAAGGTTGGCGGAAACCATCCATGTTAAGTTGGCTGAGATACTTAACCCTCCTTCGCCAAGGCTTCGGAGGGCGGGCCTGCAAAACATATCTTTAGAAGACCTTCAGGGTATTGTCGTCTATAGCGGTCCCGGAAGTTTTACCGGTCTACGGATTGGCATAAGTGTTGCTAATGCACTAGCAGGCAGTTTGAGTATTCCAATTGTCAGTACGTCTGGTGAAGATTGGATTATTTCTGGCATTAAGAAATTACAAAACGGCGAAAATGATAAATTGGTATTGCCACAATACGGAGCCGAAGCAAGAACTACAACACAAAAGAAGTAGAGGCGTAATGTTGTTTGACGTTATGCACCAACTGTCCGTATATTAATAAGTAGGATGTTCCAAGTTTTGTGAGTTTTTGTTCGCAACTACTAAGCGAACTAAGGGGAGTCCTACAATCAGATATATCAAAACATTTATAGCAGAACTGGTTGGTATTAATTGATTCTGTAAAAAACCGTTTGAGCTAATGAAGTGATAGTGATCGCTCGGACAAGTTAAGGCAGGAGACTGACCAGACACCTCTATAAGAAAGGGGTAACATATGGATCCAATAACTATTGTGCTGGCAATAGCCGGCCTTGCTGTTGGTGCCGGCGGTTCGACGATTTATGCACGTAAACGTAGTGCCGGCGCAGAGGAAAATGTCAAAAAAGAACTAGCTAAAGCAAAAAAAGAAGCCGAAGCAACAATACGAAAGGCCAACGAAGAGGCTGATAAAAGAGTCGAAGAAGCACGCAAAGATGAGCAAAAAAGAAGGTCTGAATTAAAAGAAATAGAGCAGCGTCTTATCAACCGTGAAGATGCAATGGATAAAAAATTAGACGACCTAGATAGACGATCTGAAAATTTGCGCAAGGCTGAAGATGAAGTCGAAGTACTAAAAAATGAAATTCGCGATATTCGTACAAAGCAGCAAGAAAAACTTGAGAAAATTGCCAAACTTACCAAAGCTGACGCCGTAGATAAATTAATGCAAATGACCGAAAAAGATATTCGAGGTGATTTGCTTGGTTTGATAGTCAAGCTTCAAAACGAAGCTAAAGAAAATGCTGAAGAAAAGGCTGGCGTTTTGATAGCCGAGGCAATGGAGCGTATGGCTAGCGAAGTTACTTCAGAACGAACAATTACATCTATCAAACTAGAAGATGAAGATATGAAAGGTAGAATAATTGGTAAAGAGGGCCGTAATATTCAAGCCTTACAACGTGCTACAGGTGTAGACATTCTAGTCGATGAAACACCGGGGATGATTGTGCTTTCTAGTTTTGACCCGGTTAGGCGCGAAGTTGCCAGACAGGCAATGGAAATGCTTCTAAAAGATGGCAGGGTGCATCCCGGCAGGATTGAGGAGGTAGTTGAAAAAGCTCAGAAACAAGTTGAGAAAGATGTTATGCGGGCCGGAGAAGATGCAGCACGCGAAGTTGGCGTAATTGGTATTCCAAAAGAAATCTTGCATATGCTCGGTGAGCTGAAGTACCGTACTAGCTATGGCCAAAATATGCTAAAACATAGTACTGAAATAGCTCATTTAGCGGGAGTTTTTGCTGATCAACTTGGTGCCAATGTAAAAACCGCCAAGTACGCTGGTCTTGTCCATGACATCGGTAAAGCACTTAGTCATAAAGTTGAGGGCAAACACCATCATATATCCGGAGAAATGCTTCGTAAATATGGTGCACCTGAAGAAGTTGCTTTAGCCGCAGAACAGCATCATGACGATATGGAAGCAACAAGTGTAGAGGCAATAATAATTCGTGTCTGCGACGCTATCTCAGCTGCCCGTCCTGGTGCTCGAAATATTAGTGCTGAGAATTTCAGTGAACGTATGAAGGACTTGGAAAACACCGCACTTGGTTTTGAAGGGATTGAAAAGGCTTATGCCATCTCAGCTGGACGCGAAGTTAGAGTCTTTGTACAGCCTAAAGCAATTGACGATTTGCAGGCAATCAAACTGGCTCGCGATATTGCCAACAAAATAGAGTCCACTATGCAATACCCGGGCACTATTAAGGTAAATGTCATCCGCGAAACCCGCGCCATTGAATTCGCCAAATAAGATAGTCACCCAACAGAGGTTATGATATAATTACCTCTGTTAAGTGACTCCGGGGATTGGCGCAGTTGGCTAGCGCGCGCGGTTTGGGACCGCGAGGTCGGAGGTTCGAGTCCTCTATCCCCGACCAATGAAAGTGCTCACCGCATGGTAGGCTTTTTCATAGGTTAAGATTTAGCATCACATCACCGACCGAGAAGAGGGAGGAGGTGAGAAATGCCAGTGGCATTTCGGAAACGAATCTTCACTTGAAAGCTGTATTTTCAAAGATGAAGTTCGGGGGTCGCGGAACGTGACCGAGTCCTCTATCCCCGACCATAGAAATACGACTACCTTTATCGGGAGTCGTATTTTTTATTTGGAATCTGAATTTTTATGATACCGAACTAAGCCTTTTAATCTGTATCTGCTAAGTATCATTTCTTAGAGAAGTAAGTGATAAATTTAAAAATGAGGTACAATAATAAAAATGCTTGAGGCTATTTTGTGTCTTGTTGGGGTTGGGATAATTTTGGGTGTGGCCGAAGTATTATGGCAAAAAAAAATTATCTCGGGAGAAGCTCAGCGTAAATTTGCCCATATTGGAGTAGGGATGTTTGTAGCAACCTGGCCATGGATATTAAGCTGGGAGACTATTGGTTTGTTAGGAATATTGATGCTTGTTGGCGTAATTTTAAATCGTCTATCAATTATCAAATTACATTTTTCCCATGGTCACGAAGACAGGGGCTACGGAGACGTTTGCTTTGCCGTGGCAATAATTCTTTGTGCGGCTTTCACTGATGTAAAACTATTCTTTGCCTTAGCAATGTTGCACCTCGCTTTAGCTGATGGCCTTGCTGCAATTGTTGGTAAAGAATTCGGACGAAAAACCAAGTACAAGGTATTCGGTCAGACCAAAACTTTAATTGGATCAATGACATTTTGGATAGTATCTCTGTATTTGCTTGGTGCGGGAGCAATATGTGCATACCAGGATATTAGTTTTGCCAGTTATATTTCTGTCCTGCTTTTTCTACCGCCGATTCTAACAATTTTGGAAAATATATCCGGATACGGACTAGACAATGTAGTAATACCATTAGCTGTAATAGCAGGACTATATATTGCTATTTAGGCCGAGCCAATCATTATTCCGGCTGCAAATACCAGTCCGCCACCAATAATTACTTGTACTACAGACAACCAGAACTTCATATCAAAATAGCGATAACGCACGTAGGCAATTAGTAGAAGTTCTATGCCTACTACTAAGTAGGCAATTGTAAGTGCAACTTGGATATTTGAGATTAAGAAGGGAATAGTGTGGAAAATCCCACCCAAAAATGTCATCACTCCAACAATGACCCCCCGTCTAAAAGGGTGTCCGCGACCAGTTAACTTACCATCATCGCTCATGGCTTCAGCAATACCCATGCTGATGGCAGCACCAACTGCTGCAGAGGCACCTATAACAAAGGCAACATGGGGGTCTTTAGTGGCAAAGGCGGCGGCAAAGATTGGGGCAAGAGTAGAAATTGACCCATCCATTAGCCCAAGCAGTCCTGGCTGAACTGTTTGCAAAATAAAGTCGTTATTACTGGCATTATTTGGCTTAGCCTTTGGTTGACTAGCCCATTCAAATGGATTGATTGATTTGATACTCATGAATTATATGGGGCGAACGATGGGAATTGAACCCACGACCTCCGGGACCACAACCCGGCGCTCTAACCAACTGAGCTACGTTCGCCAACAACAGAGGTGATTATACATTATTCTTATTGAAAAATGTAAATTGTGAAATGAATATTGCTTTGTCTCAACAAAACCTGGTACCCCGGGCAGGACTTGAACCTGCGACCTTGAGCTTAGAAGTCTCCTGCTCTATCCAACTGAGCTACCGGGGCATACAACGCTCATAATACAAACTTTTCCAGAATAGGTAAACAAACATATAATAACACATAACTAAATTGACAAAACACAAATATTAAGCTATAATACACTTTAATGAGTACAGCTGAACTACTCAAGCCTCAGACAGAGGCTGTTGCTAGCTATGATTATTTGACCTCTAGTGAGGTTATTTCTCGTATGGTTGAAAGCGTACAACCTGGTCTAGAGAAGCTTGACATGGATTCGTATGAAACTCTTAATGAACTTACTCGTACATTAGTTGCTCTGGAAGGACAAGCAGGAATTTCAGAGTTTGATTATTATCAAAATACCCAATACCGCCATCTCGATATTCCTTCAGAAAAAGTTGCTGCATTTATAAACGGTAAGACCGTACTCGTAAGTGGTGGTACAGGACTAATTGGATCAGCTCTACTTAGGGAGTTAAGTACATTCAGCCCATCCCGATTAGTGAGTATTAGTCGTGGCAAAATGCTACCAAAGCAAGTACTGGCTGGAGTAGAGTATAAGTCGGTAGATATCCGCGACAGTCTGAAACTGGATGAAGTTATGCAGCAAGTTCAACCAGACATTGTCTACCATGTTGCTGCCGATAAGTATAATCACGAAGCAGAGGGCAGGGCATATCACACTCTTAGCACTAATGTTATGGGTATGAAGAATATGCTCAACACCGCAGAGGCGGTGGGGGTTGGTCATTTTATATATGCTTCAACCGGTAAAGCTTCCAGGCCATATTCACCAGATATATACGCCTCATCAAAAAAGGCTGGAGAAATGTTGCTTGCATTAAAGGCATCTAAGGGAAATATGCTTTGTACCGCTGGGCGCTTTACCCATGTAGTGGATGATTCTAGCCTTGTAAAAAAAGTTACTGGTTGGATTGATGAAGGTGAACCTGTCTGTATACACAACCCAGGTACTTGGTTCTATGTTCAATCAGCAAGAGAGTCAGCACAACTACTGATAAATGCTGGTTTAGAAGCTGAGCCAGGTGTACTGAAGATTCAAGCCATTCGAAACCTGGGAATGCCAGTAAACCTAGCTAAATTTGGTATTGGTGCCATAGCAAGAGCTGGTGCAGAAGTACCAATTTATTTTAAAGGCATAGAACAAGGCTATGAAGAAAAAGCATGGCCTGGCTTGTATCACCCTTTAACAGCGGTAGATGTTGGACCGTTAACAAGTTCACTCGAAGCCGATAATGCTCATCCATCACCAACTTGTCCAGAAATAGACGCATTCCCATTAGAGCTAGTAGACAGCCCAAGTTTATGCCAAGCATATACTAAGCTGGAAGATAAGTTGTTAAAGCCAGTAGAAAACTTTAACAGTTCATTACGTGACGCAAATCAGGAACTATCTTGGGCAATGTTGGATGCACGGTTAGATGCCCTACCACTTGAACTCCTTAATCGAACAAATAAGCATGTAACATCACTTGAAGCACACGAACCACAGTTGTCAGAACACATTGACGTTAATCGTGCGTTGCGATCTGCGATAGCACGAAGAACTAAGTAGGTATTATCAATTTGATTGGTGCGGGATGGGGGAATCGAACCCCCGTCCTAAGTTTGGAAAACTTATATATTAGCCGTTATACGAATCCCGCAAACAGATCAAATTATATCATTTTAAGGGGTTATTGACTAGCTTCGTAGCTGGGGGTAGAAGTTATTATTTGTTTCCAGGGTCCATCAGGAACATTGGCGAAGTTAACTAATGTCCAATCACATTTGTTCTCCCCACTCAAACTCAAGTAATCACGTATTGCCGGAGAAACATCCAGACCTGCTTTGGTATCAAATTGATTAAGGGGTAATGCATTACCAAAGACATAATTTACGTCATCTTCTCCGTTTGGCCCAGCGTCTTCCCATTGACCGTAGGCTACCTTTCCTTGGCATCGTACCGCAACCCAAGAATTTTTACACCAAGAGTACTTTGAACTGGTTGCTCCACATTTAGAAGCTGTTGATTTTCGGACGCCATTTTCATCTAGGTCGTTGTAGGGCAGAGCAATGTAGAAAGGGTTCTCTTTAGGGGTAAAACCAGTTGGTAAATAACCATTGCGGGCAGACGGGTTGTCTACACCACCAAAAGCATTCAACCAATCTTCAACCCATGCACTTGAGTTATTATGAATATTGTTGTTATCGGCCGAGGCTTCTTCACCTACCCAAAATACCGTAGTGGTAACGCCAGAATGGCTAAATTGAAGTTCGGTAGGTGGTGGCGGAGTGTCTATTGGTGCTGTTGGAGGTGTAGGGGTAGGGGTAGGTTTGGTTTTTGGCAACCTTACAATCTTTTTTGCAGCTAAAGTTTTTGTACTTTTTTCGACTGCTAAAGAGGTTGTATTTTGGTCAAATAGGCTTAAGAAAGCAAACACGAAAACTAAGTTAACAATGTTGATCCCTATAAAAGCTACGAATATCAGTCCGGGGTGAGCCGGCTTGGAAAATTTGTTGCTTTTACTGTTGGGCTTTAATCTCATTTAATGCTTGTTGAACTGTTTGTACGCTTATTCCGCTCTGTTTTATATAGTTTAACTCAAGATCAAGATTTGTGGGAGTTACCGCGTAGGTTGGATCTTCAGCATTTGCTGTGACTTCGTGATATACCAAAACTAGCCAAGTACCATCGGCAATAGCCTGGTTTACCCAGGTCTGTACTTGTGCAGGTGTAGTTGTGTTGGTAATGTTCTGAACCTTGATATTGTAGACATCAAGACTGTCTTTGCTGTTAAATCCAACGTCTGTACTTCGATGAGAACCATAAAGTTTCTTAATCTCAGTCAATGAAGTTGCATTGTATGCGCCAAATGGCGTAGCAAAGTTTTTGAAAACTGATGATGGTTGACCAATTCCTGTTAGAAAATTAGACGGAATGCTAAGTTCGGTTCTAATTTTAGTAGCAGACAGTTTTGTTAAATCAGCGTGGGTACGGGTGTGCCAGGCAAGTTCACTTCCTTGTGAGGCAAAGTCTTTAACCATTTGGTAAGTCATATAGTCAGGATAACCATCAACGATTGGTTGACTGTTAAGGTATTGGGTTGAGACAAAACCATATTTTTTAAGAACCGGTAAGCCGTTCGTGTAAATACTTCTCCAGCCATCATCAAAGGTTAAGCTGACAATTGCCCTACCGAGTCGTGCCGGTGTATAAGCACTCAATGAGTAATCGTCAGAGACTATATAACCGTTTTTTGCTAGAAGTTGGTAAATTACTATACTTTTAGCGCCAGCTGGGGGGACAAAAGTGGATGAAAATTTTGTCCAGCTGGTGCTGGCAACTGCTGCACCCAACCAGAAGTACTGAACACTGCCATCATTCATGGTGACCTCAGCGTCAACTTCAGTATCGACATTTGACTGATACCAATTTTCGTACTTGTAAGTTTTACCAGCAGTAACAGCAGTTGTTGGATAATGCCAACTTGCAGCGCCATTACTGTAACCGCTGATGGTAGTTTTGACACTTCTGTTACCAGTGTGGCCAGTTGTTAGATAAGTAAAGGTTGCGGTGTTGGTTCCCCAGCTACCGTTAGACCAGCCATCTGGAGAGGTGCCAATTGCTGAATTTTCGAACGAAGGGTTGGCAATCAAGTTACTACCAGAAGGTACAGGAGTTGGTGGAGGAGTTACAACAGTGTTTTGTACTGTAACATTAGCAGTTGCAGTTGCAGTCAAGCCACTGGCATTACGGGCGGTTGCACTAACAGTGTGAGCCCCATTTATTGCTGTTGTAGTGTTCCATGAAGTTGAGAATGGAGCTGAAGTATCTTCTGAACCAACATTAACTCCATCTAGTTTGAATTGCACCCCTATAGTGTCGGCACTAACTGTAGCGTTTACAGCTTGCGCAGTACCACTAACGGTAGTGTTGTTAAGAGGAGAGTTTAATGAAACAGTGGGAGCTGTAGCAGGTGGAGGAGTGACAGCTGAATTATCTGTAAGGCTAAAATCATCTGTTTGTAGCCAACCAACTTTATTTAAAGTATGGAAGACTGTCATTGTTTTGACATTCGAAGGTGTAGTAAAGCTAAAAGCTACAGGGGTGTAAGCTGTAGAGCTAGCCACTAAATTACCAAGCCATACATAAGAAAGTACTCCTGTAGTAGATGTGTATTGAATGGTTACATCTGTTGATACGTTAGATTTATATGCTTCCGTGTATGTATATTTCTGAGAAGGATTAACTGATACGTTATTAAAATACCATTTAGCGTCACCGCTGGTGTAAGCAGTCATGCTAGCGTAAAGACTTTTTGTACCGGTCTTACCCTCAATTGTTTTATAACTCAGTGTTGATGTATTTGTACCCCATCCACCCTTCTTCCAGTTAAGCGGTGAAGTACCTGTAGAATCGGCAGTCTCAACAGATGGATTGGCTATTAAGTTAGTGTCAGCTGCCGTTGCAATAGAAGTTAACGGTGTAACAGTAGAGGCAATTATTGCCAGTGCGCTTGTGACTAGAGCTAATTTCTTGAAGATATTTAGTGACACTTTTTAAAATCCTTTCTCAAAACACTTGAAATTTAAAAACTTATCTATATATTACAACGTTTTACTATCTTTTGTCAATAAAAAAAACATAAAAAGCTAATGTTATTGTAAAAACTACAAAGTTGTATTTTTGTACTTGACAATTATTTAAAGGCAGGTTATAATTAGGTCAATATCAAGTTAATTGTGAGGAACTGATATGTCTGGAACAGGACAAGTTCTTGGTGCTACAACTTCAAGTACAGCTACAGCAGCTGTTGTGTTGCCTAACACTGGTGGGAACGTGTTTGTCACATTAGCAATTGCTTTGCTTGCTGGTCTATTGGTGTGGGGCGGTTTGTACGCCTACGCCAATAAATAAATAAGTTTAGCCATAAAGAACACCTAAAGACACTAGGGAGTGGTAATGAATATGTTAAATCGCAAGACGAGACGGAATCTAACCAAGAAACTAGTGTCTTTTCTTATGGTCGCAGTTTTTATTATTCCCGGATTATTGAGTGCTAGGTGGGCTTTTAAGGCTGTTGCTTCTGGTGACCCGCGAGAAGTGACTAACGTCTCTGCTATGCAGATTCGTGATGCAGATAAGTCCAATCAACCTCTACAACCATTTAATGAACCAATTATTTCCGTTACTTTCGATGACGGCTGGGAGTCAGTTTATACAGCTGGACTTCCAGTTATGCAGAAGTATGGCATACACTCAACCCAGTTTGTCCTAAGTGGAGTGTTTGAGAATACTTCATATATGTCTATCAAACAGATCAAGTCAATGCAGTTGGCAGGTCATGAAGTAGGCTCACACACTATTGATCACAAAGACTTAACGCAGTTGGACGAAGCTGAACTTAGCAAGCAGTTAAAAGAATCCAAAGATGTCTTAACTAAGAATTTCGGTCCAATTAAAGAATTTACATCCCCATATGGTGCATACAATACTCACACTTTAGAGTCAATCGGCAAGTACTACCGTAGCCAGAAAAACGCCGAAGGAGACCCAGCCGCAAATGAGTTGGAGGCAATCAATATTGGTAAGACTTTCAAACCACTCAACTATGTTTCCTTTTCTGTTAGAGAAACAACTACCTTGTATGAGTTGACCAAACTTATAGATGCCGCCAAGAAAAACAATGGTTGGTTGGTGTTAACATATCACCAAATAGATCGAAGTGGTGATGAATTTAGCGTTAATCCTGAAGAATTTCAAAATCACATGGCACTGCTATACAACACCAATGTTCGGACGGCAACCGTTGGACAAGTCATGGACGCCTGGCAGAAAGGTAGTAAATAGGTCAACCACATGAGAGTTTTTAGAAGTTTTGTACCAGATGCCAACCGAACTTTTCGAAGTGAAAGCAGCACAAAAAGGATAGCAAGGCGACGAATCTATAGAAATAGCCCAGGGGGTGTCGGGCGCCACATTTTTTATATTCCCGGTCCTAAAGACCCGGTTCTACCTTGGATGACGCCAAAAACACACAAACCAAAACTTGCTCTTTTAATTGCAGCGCATAATGAAGAGTTGGTTTTAGGTAAAACAATTGAGTCAGCCATAGTGGCTGGAATGAAACCAGAGCATATCTATGTTGTTGATGATAATTCAACAGATAGAACCAGTCTTATTGCGGCTAAGTTTTTACCGACTAACAACGTTATAAAGGTGCGACGTAGCGGTAAAGGGTTGGCTCTTACAAAAGCTGCGCGAAGGTTTAAGTTAGCTGAAAACTATCGTTGGATACATATTGCTGATGCTGATGGTGCCTTTTCACCTGATTATTTCAGAGTGTTCAGACGCGAACTTCGCATAGAATATGCCGCAGCGACCGGTTACATAAAAAGCCTACCAGGTAAAAGGATAAGCGAGTATCGAGTCTTTGAATACACCGTTGGAATGGAATTACACCGGCGAGTACAGGCAGTTTTAAATGTTGTACCTGTTATTGCCGGGCCTACATCGTGTTTTAGGGCAGATGTATTTGCAAGAGTTAATTTTGACAATAAGTCATTGGCAGAAGACTTTGATGTTACCATGCAACTTCATCGCAAAAAACTAGGTAAAATACAGTACATACCTAGCGCGATAACTTATACTCAAGACCCTAAAACACTTGGTGATTACACCAAACAAATTCAACGCTGGAACCGTGGGGGCTTGCAAAGCATGCTCAAATACAAAATTGGTCGCAAACCAAGTAGGATTGATGCATATCTGTCTTATCAGGTTTTACAAAACTTGCTATTCTTTGCTAGTTATCTGCTTTGGGTACCTTATCTGGCAATTACACGTCATAGCCTTAGCTTTTTAGCTGCTGCATTTGTAATCGATGTTTTTGTAACATTCGTTATTACTTATCTAACAGCTATTCGAACAAAAAGGTGGGATGTAATGAGTGCCTTTCCCTACATCTATATATTAAGATGGGTCAGTTTAGCTGTGTTCTTGAAGTCTTTTGTTGAAGTGGTAATACTACGCAAGTTTCGCAGCAGTAATGGTACTTGGGAGAATAGCTCAACCCGACGATATATAATGGACGCTAGTTAAATAGCCCTTTTAAATCATCCCAGAAACCAGAAGAACTGCTAGGTAAACTACCTTCTGCTGTAGCTGGACGGGTTGCTGCCTGTGTTGAGGATGTATTGTTGCTAGCTTTGGGTAATATTTGCTGAGCTCTTACTATCAGTCTATTGGTGCTACTTCCAACGGGAGTGCACGTGATAAGTGTCAAAATGTTTTTACTTCCTTGATTGAGTACAGAAAGATCGGATGGTTTGACAACGATTTTGTCATAAACTCTATAGATATAACGAGTTCCTTGGTAGTCAATGTATATTAAGTCCTCGGCTTCTAACTTATCGAGCAACGTAAAAACAAACTTATAATCACCTGGTGCCCACCACTGACCGCTGGAATGACCAAATATAACTACGTTGCCTGGCTGACCGGGAAGAGCAGTGTCAGGGTAGTGTACAACACCACGACGCAAAGCCAATTGGAATGAATTTTGGTTTACAGTCTTTTCATCATATATAACCGGTGCATTTACGTTAATGTCTTTAATGATAATGTTGGGCGGGGCATCTTTGGGAATTGCACTGCTGGCTGGCACTACTTTGGAAGAACTTTGAGTATTACGACTATTGATATAATAGGCAATTCTAGAACTAAGAAGTTGTGAATTAAAAAATCCAAATACGGCAATTGCAACTAGAAGACCAACTAGTGGCGGCATAAAATGTCGCTTAAAGTTCAATTTTACATGTGTACCAGCTAATTCTTTCTTCTTTGGTTTCTTGCTTTTAGCTTTTGACTTTTTAGTTTTAGCTTTTAGCTTTTGACTTTTTAACGTCTTTTTGCCGGAGCCGAAACTTAGTAAAAATTCATCAAATTTCGTGGACAACTTCAATGTCAGCTCCTATAGAGTTAAGCCGTTGAGCTAGGTCTTCATATCCCCTATTGATAGTGTAAACATTGCGCAACATTGACGTACCTGGTGCCGCAAGCATACCAATAAGCAACATAACTGCAGGCCGGATGCCGCTAGGAGTAACTAGGTCAGCAGTACGCCATTTAGTGGGGCCATTTATAAAAACCCTGTGAGGGTCGGCAAGTTCTAGGTCTACTCCAATTTTTTTCATTTCCGCGTACATAAGAGCTCGGTCTTCGTAGACCCAATCATGTACCAGTGTTCGACCTTTAGCCACTGCCACTATCGGAAGAAAATAAGGAAGATTATCGATGTTGAGTCCAGGAAAAGGCCGTGCGTACAATTTATCTTCTGGGGCTTTGAGTTCGCCGTTATGCTGGAAGATTGTAATATCGACTAGATCGGTGTGTTCGTTGTCGGCTTTGTAAGCATCGCTAAGTTTGAAACGTAGACCCATTTTCTCAAGCTTTAAAAGTTCGAGTTCCATGAAATCTATTGGTACTCGTTTTACAGTTATAGATGAATTGGTTGCGACAGCAGCTGAAATAAAGGTCATAGCTTCCACCGGATCTTCGGCCGGGGAGTAACTAATATTGCGTTTAATATCTTTGACACCCCTAACTTTTAGGGTTGTGGTACCAACACCTTCAATTTTGACCCCTAGTTTTTGTAAAAAGAAGCATAAGTCTTGCACCATGTAATTGGCACTGGCCATCTTAATTGTTGTTACACCTTCAAACCTAGCTGCAGCCATTAAGGCATTCTCAGTTGTGGTGTCGCCCGATTCATAAAGAACAATTGGTCTTTTTGGTTGTGCTCGGCGAGTAATAATGTTGTAGTAGCCACTGGTGGTTTCAACTTTAGCGCCAAACTCTTCCAGTGCATAAATGTGAGGTAGGACTGTTCTTTTGCCAAGTTCACAGCCGCCAGCATATGGAATCTTAAAGCTACCGAATTCATGTATGAGTGGTCCTGTCATCATAATTACGGTTCGAGTTTTGCGGGCTGCAACTTTGTCCATTTTTTCCAGGTTTAAAGTAGTTGGTGTTTTTATTTCTAGTTCATTGCCTGGTAACCATCTTATGCGTACACCGATACTGATCAAGACTTCAATTATTCGGTTAACTTCTTCAATTCTGGGTACTTTCTTTAGTCTTGTTGTGCCTTTATTGAGCAAACTGGCGCAGAGTAGTGCAACTGTGGCGTTTTTTGAAGTTTTTAGTTCTATCTCACCTCTTAGTTGGTTGCCACCATTAATCTTTAAATTCACGGTGTCACTAATAGTTATTAGTTGCTTGTTAAGTACATCACTTATACGACCAAGCGTGTCTAGGCTGAGGTTTTGTCTTCCGTGTTCTATTCTGTTGACAGCTGATTGTGATGTACCAAGTTTTTTAGCAAAGGCTGCTTGGGTCAAGCCGCGTTCTTGGCGAATTTGATAGATTAAGTTACCTATCTTTTGGTTTGTATCTTGCATAAAACCATAAAATCATATCACAACTGGTATAGACTCGTCCACAACACTTAGTTATCCTTTACGCCTGCTACAATAAAGGGATGTTGTAATTTAGCGCCAATTTATCATCATCTAGCAAAACAATAATGGAGGAATAATAATGTCTGATAATGATGTAACAGCGCTAATAAAAAAAGAAGAAAAAAGACAAAGAGAGGGTTTGGAACTAATCCCCAGCGAGAACTACGTAACTCGTGCGGTGCTTGAGGCTATGGGAAGTGTTTTTACAAATAAATATTCGGAAGGTTATCCTGGTAAGCGCTATTATGGCGGGCAAGAAAATACTGACAAGGTTGAGCTACTAGCCATTGAGCGCGCCAAAAAACTTTTTAAAGCTGATCACGCTAATGTACAGTCACATTCGGGGGCTCAGGCCAATGAAGCGGTCTATCACGCCTGGTTAGACCCCGGCGACACAGTGTTGGCTATGGATTTGAGTCATGGCGGGCATCTAACTCACGGCGCACCGGTGACTGTTTTGGCTCGTACCTACAACTTCGTCCGATATAAAATGAAAGACATTTCTACCGGCGAAATTGACTATGATGCACTAAGAGAAGTTGCAAAAAAGCACCAGCCAAAAATTATTATGGCGGGATTTTCTGCTTACCCAAGAGAGCTGGATTATGCTAAGTTTGCCAAAATTGGTAATGAAGTCGGAGCCCTATTGGTAGCTGATATGGCACACATTGCCGGACTGATAGCAGGAGGTGTAGCCAAAAACCCGTTTGACTACGGCTTTCACGTCATTAGTACAACTACGCATAAGACACTTCGTGGACCACGTGGTGGTTT
>CAYNSQ010000005.1:0-2455 GCA_964400155.1 uncultured Candidatus Saccharibacteria bacterium | reverse complement strand
AACCACCTTATTCTGGCGGATGTCTACAAAAGTTTTGGCATAGACGGCAAAGTCGTAGAAGAGGTTTTAGATAAAATTGGACTTACTCTTAACAAAAACAGTGTTGCAGACGACCCGTTGCCACCGTTTACACCCAGCGGTATAAGATTGGGTACCCCGGCAGTTACGACTAGAGGTTTGAAAGAAAAGGATATGGTGACGCTAGCAGAATGGATGAAGCAAGCAATTGATGAAAGGGAAGACGATGATAAGCTTGCTAAACTGCATAAAGAAGTTAAACATTTCTCACTCAAATACCCCCTGCCGAGCGATAAATAAATACTTAACTAGTCAAGTATTTATTACATTAAGGCAAGAGCTCGGGTTCTTGTTCTAGGGTAACGCCAAAGGCTCCATTAACTTTGTCGACAATCTTCTTTTTGAACTTTAATAAATCTTCAGTTGTTTCGGCATGCTCGTTAATAAGAACTAGGTTTTGAGCGTGCCATGTGGCAATTCCGGTTTTCTTATCATGGAAGTCATTAAAGCCGGCTTTTTCTACCAACCATCCGGCAGCTAATTTGACTTTACCGTTATCCAGTTGCCAAGATTTAATATCCGGATGATGGGACTTAATCTCTTCGTAGTGTTCTTTGCTGACAATTGGGTTGGTAAAGAAAGAACCACAATTACCTATTTTGGAAGGGTCTGGTAATTTATTGCTACGTATGTCCATTACTGCTTCGCGGATTGTATGTGAGGTATGTTCTAAAATTCCATGAGCATCTAAATAGCGCTGCAGCACTTCGTAATAAGGCGGTCGGGGGCCGGATTTATTTAGTTTTAACACGACCGAAGTTATGACAAACCGCCCTTGGTCGTGTTTTTTAAACCGACTGGTTCGGTAGCCAAATCCACATTGACTAGCAGTGATTCCACCAAATGCTTGTTCGTGCGAATCATATGCCTCGACTTCCAAAGTAAAATCAGAAAGCTCTTTTCCATAAGCGCCAATGTTTTGTACGGGCGAGGCTCCAACAGTGCCGGGAATCATAGAAAGAAATTCCAGCCCGCTCCAGCCATTTTTAACAGTCCAGTCTACACAGTCGTCCCATACTTCACCTGCTGCTAGTCGAATTGTTACTGTTTTATCATCTTCGCTTAGAAGGTATTTACCGGGGATTTTGTTGACTATCAAGAGTCCGTCAAATCCCTCATCTTTCCAGACAATGTTACTACCCAAACCAATAACTCGCCATGGTGAATTGTTATCGTGGGCAAATTTAATGCATTGCGGTATTTCTTCTTCGTCTGTAATGTAAACCAGCCATTTAGCCAGTCCGCCCAGTCGCATGGTGCTGTACATTCGAAGGTCTACATTTTCTAAGGGTGTCTTCATTGTTTAACCATTAACATTAACAAAACTAGCCTTATTATAACGGTATCGAGTACAATAAGTCGTATATGCAAGACAAATCGGCCCACGCACCTTTTCGAATGTTGGGCAACAGACTAAAAGCACTACGGGAAAATGCCAAGGAAACTCTAGCTGACACATCTGGGGCAGTTGAGATTGATGTTAAGCAACTAGCCAGTTACGAATTGGGTCAGAGTCGCCCAGCTGAAGATGTGCTGATGTTGCTTATTAGCCATTTTGATGTGAAGGATGACGAATCAGTTCGACTTTGGGAACTGGCAGGCTATGGCTTACCAAAGCCAGTCGGTATAATTGGCTTAACAGAAGATTTATTGGGTGAATTACCTTTTCCGCTACCCGGTTCAACGCCTAAGATTCTTTTTACCGACACAGTTGATGTGATTGTCAATAATTACGGTGTAGTTATGAATTTTATGCAAGGTAGTAGCAGCGCCGGCCAACCAACTTCAATTGCAAAAGTCGGTATGAGCAGAGAACATGCTAAAAGTGTTTTGCAAATTCTGCAAGCAACGCTTGCTCAAACAGAAAAACCAGCCCAACCGCGTCGTTTGCCCACCCCAGACAAAGCAACCCCTGACGAAACCCCTGAAAACTAATATAATTACATCTGTTGTGCCCGCGTAGCTCAGCGGATTACCGTATCATTCGATACGGCCATGTCGAATGACGTGGGAGCAGGTAATATAAAAATAAGCGGTATTAATTATGCAGTACGTTTACTTCCTGATGATGAGAAACAATAAAATTTTTACTGGCTCAACCGCGAATCTTAAACAAAGAGTTGCTGAGCATAAAGCAGGCAAGGTGATAACAATATCTAGATATCTCCCGATTAAACTTATTGGTTATGAAGCATATATCCTGAAGACCGACGCATTAAGACGGGAAAAATATTTAAAAACGACAGAAGGTAAATGATTCTTAAAACAGCAGTATCGTGATATAATCACCTCTGTTGGGCCCGCGTAGCTCAGTGGATTAGAGCACTGGTCTTCGGAACCAGGTGTCGTAGGTTCGAATCCTGCCGCGGGTACCATT
>CAYNSQ010000004.1:0-60219 GCA_964400155.1 uncultured Candidatus Saccharibacteria bacterium | reverse complement strand
CAAGGGGAATCGAACCCCTATTGCCAGGATGAAAACCTGGTGTCCTAACCGTTAGACGATGAGACCAGCATCATTCTTTAATTACAAGATATTATAACACCGTTTCACATCTGTTAAAAGACTTTCTGGTAATGGTTGGAAGTTTTTGAGATACTTTATGGAGATTAATATGGTGGGCAAAATTGGCATTTAACAAAAAAACAATTAAAGACATAGACTTGAAGGGCAAGCGAGTGCTGTTGCGGGCAGACTTTAACGTGCCTATGAAGAACGGTAAAATAACAGATGATTACCGATTAAAACAATCTTTACCAACCATTAACTATATCTGGGAACAATACCAGTCAAGTATTGTTATTTTGGCTCACCTGGGGCGACCAGACGGCAAACCAAATCCGGAATTTAGTTTAAAGCCTGTAGCTGACAGACTAGCTAAATTACTAGACAAACCGGTGCAATTTGTTGATGACTGTGTTGGAGCTGATGTTGCCAAAGCTTGCAAAACTCTCAAACCCGGCCAGATATTGTTGCTTGAAAATTTACGGTTTCATCCCGAAGAAGAAGCAAATGACAAAGAATTTGCAAAAGCACTAGTCAAAGACACTCACGCAGAAGTATTTGTGCAAGATGGTTTTGGAGTGGTACACCGAGCTCATGCGAGCACACATGCTGTTACTAAATTGCTACCATCAGTTGCAGGGTTCTTAGTAGAGAAAGAGGTGGACACAATAAATACGGCCATATCAGACCCCAAGCGGCCTTTAACGGCAATAATTGGTGGTGCTAAGATATCCGATAAAGTCGATTTGCTGAGGCAATTTATGCATAAAGCTGATTGTCTGGCGGTAGTTGGTGCTATGGCCAATGACTTTTTACTGGTAGAAGGAGACCGAATAGGTAAAAGCCTGGTAGATAATGATGAAATTGCAACAGTTAGAGATATTCTTCATGAAGCTCGCGAATTAGAAAGAAAAAAATCATTCCAATTTATTGTTCCGGTCGACGCTGTTGTATCGACTGATATCTCAGGCAAGAAAAAAACTAGAATAGTTGATTTTGAAGGACATTTTATCTCTGACGTAGAAAGTTATCCTAAATTACCAAGTTACACCACGCACAATGTGCTAGCAGACGAACTAGTGCTAGACATTGGGCCAATGAGCGCGGCACGAATTGCCGGCGCCGTAGGAATGAGTCGGACAGTCATTTGGAACGGAACCTGTGGTGTAACCGAGGCCAAAGGCATTGCCGGCGCTCAACCGCCATTTTCTAACGGCACCAGGACAATTGTCGATGCAATAATAGGCAAAAGTAACAAACATGCAAACAAACCTTTTTCTGTTGTTGGTGGCGGTGATACTGTCGGCTACGTCGAAGAGAATGGTCTGGTTGAACATTTCAACCATGTTTCCACCGGTGGCGGAGCCAGTTTGGAACTAATGGCCGGCAAAAAATTATCCGGTGTTGAATCCTTACTTTCTGCATAAGCAGAAAGAATGTTCAACGAGTTCAACGGGTTCAAAATACAATGAACACTTAATGGAATTAATGCATTGAATTGTTAAATATATGCTTCATTCATTGACCACGCTGATCAAGTTGCTCCAGTTGATACATTTTGATCTTTTAGGAGACGGTTAATTTGATACAATAAGGGTAAGAATTATGGGTGGTAAATGAGAAAAATACTGATTGTCGGCAACTGGAAGATGCATTTGAACGCCAGCCAAGCGTCTTTGTTGGTGCACCGTTTGCAAGAACGGATTAAATTGTATCGAGATATTGAAGTTGTTCTGGCACCAAGTATGCTGACGTTGCAGCCGATGAGTGTTCAAATAGACAGGCGTAAATTTCGTCTAGCTGCACAAAATGCCTATAGCGTGGATGAAGGTGCATTTACCGGAGAAGTTAGTTTTACAATGCTGAGAGACTTGGTCCACTACGCTATAGTTGGTCATTCCGAACGTCGGCATATCTTTGGTGAAGACTTAGATATGATTCGTGATAAAGTTGCGGCAGCGGTTCGTAACGAAATAACGCCAATCCTTTGTGTCGGTGAAACCATGCACGAAAGAACATCAGGTGAAACCAAACAGGTGTTACATGACCAATTGATGACAGCTTTAAATAATTTGACTGCAGCTGAGGTTAGAAATCTAGTAATTGCTTATGAACCGGTCTGGGCTATTTCAAATGGCAAAGATTTTGTGTCTCATGAAGTACCGCTACCACAGCATATAGCAGAAATAATAGCTTATATTCGAAGCTATGTTAGTGATGTTTTTGGGCCTAAGGCGGCCAAGAGTGTACGTATATTGTACGGAGGTAGTACAACCCCGGAATTAGTTAGACCTTTTCTTGACGTTGAAGGCGTTGATGGGTTTTTAGTAGGTGGTGCCAGCCTAAATTATTCACAATTTTCAGAGATTGTGAATAATGCTTATAATTATCATAGAGAAAGAAACGACGAAGTATGAAAGACGACAAAGTATTTGACATGAGACCACCGGGTGACGCTTCGGCTCATGCCAGTGGCCGTCCTGTTATAGTTGGCCACCATCCAACTATGACAGATCCAATGCTTAGGCCAATGACTCACGAGCATCAACCTTCGCCTGTTAATACACCTCATCAACCTCAGCCTCAAACCAGTTCTGTGCCACCAGGCACTCCTATTCTTCCCGGTGGCGAACCATTTTTACCGCCAACACCGGTCGCACCACCTCAACCAACTCCAACACCCAATATATCGACTCAACCAATACCAACTGCTGCCGAGGGTTCTTTCACACCAATTGCACCAGAAGCAATAGGACAAAATTCCAGCACACCCCCTTCGCCTACAAATTCGACGTTTGCACAACCAACTCAAGCTCCAGAGCCACCTCAGCAACCAGTGCCAACGATACCTGGGCAGACTCAAAATCAGCCACAATCAGAACAAGTCCAGCATGCTGCACATCATGAACTTCCAATCACCGAACAAAGGGTTGGTTCGTCTAAACTAAAGAAAATACTCCTTATGGTAGTGTTGCCGTTGGTGTTGATTGGAGCTGGTACATATTTGGTGTTAGACGCACAGCTGGTAGAAAACCAAGTCGATTTGCCTTATGAATTTTTTAAAGACGAAGCCCCAATAAACGAAACTTCAACTGCCACTGTTCCTGCTCAAACCGATAGTAATCAAGTAAACACTGTACCACCTGGCTATAGTGCCTATGATGATAGCGCCCTACCATTTAGTTTTAATTATCCTACTTCTTGGGGAACTCCTACAGTTACCACCGAACAAGGTTTTTCCAAACGGGGTGGCAACAATAAGTCAGACGGTACCTATGCCTATTTAGTTGGTTTTGCTACAAATAAAGATGTTCAGATGGCAGTAACATCTTCGAAATATTTACCTCCGGCAAGAGGTACGCTTTACTACGACTATTTATCTTGGTGTGTTAATCCGACTGACAACAAATTCTACAAAAGTGTATTAGCCTTTACATCTGCCGGTGGCGTTGATACTGCCACTCAGCCAACTTGTAACCAAGGACCGTTAACAGATGCTACAAAAATTGATGCTTCAACTATTGTCCAGACCGATACCAAAGCAACTGACGGGTCTTCCTTGGGCGATATTTATACTAAAAACCTAGGCAATGCCAATATTGCTGTGGTTAGGGTAAAAGACGCAACGCGTAAAAATGGCGCGGATATCAAAATCATCCTTAATAATGAACTCGCCAATGCTACAGAACGTAGCCAGTAATTTATTAGTTAATTGACATTTTATACTGCTTATTCTACTATCATCACTAATATCAACACTAATAAATAATCTTCTAAAATAAAGAAAAAAAGTGATAAAAAGCAAAATTAAAATGCAAAATAACGGCAAAAGTCGTGCAAGGCTATTATTAGGAAAAGTAAAATTCTCAAAAATACAACTATCGGTTTTTGCCATGCTTTTTGGTCTTTTGGGTGGATATGCAATCTATAAGAGTTTTGCTGCTATACCAGTTGTAGCTACAGTTGAAGCTGAGAGTATGATCTCAGGAATCACATCGACACCTCCTCCACCGTCAAATGTTACTGCTCCTGGACCACCGCAAAACACTGTCCAATCAGCTGCTTCAACTACGTCTATAAGCCTTTCTTGGACGGCACCAAAATCCGGAGGAGTTGTTAGTGGTTATAAACTTTATAAAAATGATGTACTTGCAGGAACGACAACTTCTATGACTTACACTTATAGTGGTTTAAGTTGCGGAACAACATATAAAGTGGGTATAACAGCATATAATGCTGGTGGTGAATCAGACATTGCACTAGATACTGGCAATATGTCAACGTCAGCTTGTTCAACTACTCCTACGCCATCCCCAACCCCAAGTCCCTCTTCATCAGCATCCTTAGAAGGTGAGAAAATGACTTTCTCACCCAAGTTGGCACATACTTTTACTGATACCTTAGCCTCAGGAGGTAGTGCCTTAATGCTTAGTCATAGTACTTCGGCTATTGGCAGTATTAAAAACACTGTAGCCGCAACAAACATCAGCATTACAGCTAAGAGTACTGCTTGTAACAACACGTACTCCTATATGACTATTAAAGTAGATAATACCCAGGTATTGGGTAGATACGTTAGGTCTTCAGCCTGGAAAACCTACACAAAGTCTATTAATCTGTCGCCTGGTACGCACACAGTTGCAGTTGCATTTACTAACGATGCATACACTCCGAATGTCTGTGATAGAAATCTGTCCATCGACAAAGTAGTATTCGGTTCAGCTGTTGCTCTAGCTGGTTCTGGACAATCTGCAACACTAGCTGCCACAACCTCAGGCTTTGCCGAAGTTATTAGTGATAGTAATGCAAGTAATGGGCAAGCCGTCGATATATTTTCTAATGGAACACTTACCAGTACTTTTACGACATCTCAAAAAGTTAATAGTTTAAGCGTAACCGCTCGATCGGATGTATGCGAAGGTATGGGGGCTACAATGGTAGTAAGCGTTGATGGTAAACAACTTCTAAGTAGCTCTGTATCTAGCACATCGTGGCAAACCTACAATGTAAATTCCACAATTGCTAGTGGTTCCCATACTCTCAGTATTAGCTTTACAAACGATACTGTTGTAGCCAATGTTTGCGATAGAAACCTTTATGTAGACAAGTCTACTTTCTTTGGAGAAGTTGCTCTACCGACAGCGGCTCCAGCTGTAAGTATTAACGCTAGCCCGTCTACAATTTCTACCGGCCAAGCTAGCACATTAACATGGAGCTCAACAAACGCATCATCTTGTAATGCATCAGGTGGATGGAGCGGAACAAAGAGCACTTCTGGCTCATTAAGTACCGGTGCTCTAAACCAGTCAACTATATACACATTGACCTGTAATGGCGCTGGTGGTACAGGTTCAGCTACTTCAACTGTAACAGTAAATGCTGCTGCACCACCGCCAAGTCCGACACCTCCGCCATCAAGCGGTAATGTTATACAACTATCAGGCACAGTAAGTTCATCGCAAGTAAATCAGGCAGCTGCATCTGTGTCTGGCACTGCTATAGTTCGCGGACCATTTACAGTTAATGGCACTTTAACGATCTCACGTTCAAACCTAATAGTCGATAAGGCAACAGTCAACGGAGCTGTTGAATTTGCAAGCGTTAGTGGGTCTGGATTTACAAATGGTTTTGCACAAGCAGTTACTATGAGTGGTGCATCGAACATACTTATAGAGAATAACACTTTTGATAATGGAGGCAGAGTACCAAATCCACAAAGTTTCATAACATATTCAAAAGGTCTGGTGTTTAGGGGCAATACATTTAAAAATTTCTGGGGTCAAGCCGCTGAGACTCATTCTGAAGCACTATACTTTGGGGCATCAAGTACTGGTTTGATTGAAAATAATACATTTACAAACAACGGTAATACTGGCCACCTGTTCTTTACTTGGTTTCCTGGAGATCCGAATAGTGAATATCCACGTGATGTATGTGTAAGGGGTAATACATTTAATGCAACTTGGGGGGCCTACTTTGCAATACAGTTCAGGAGCGAGATTCCAAGTAATGCCAATATTAGAATTTCACCTACAAATGTTTTAACCACAAACAAAGCTAACAATGGACTGGGTCTTTCTTTGACCACTAGTCCACAATTCAATAGTTCATGCTAGTCCGCTTGTTTTAAAGTCAAGTTAGGCTATCACTCTAGGGCACTGCTAAAATAGCAGAGTGCAAAAAGATCTACTTGAAGGGCTCAACCCGCAACAAAAACTAGCTGTTAAGACGACAGAAGGACCGATGTTGATATTGGCCGGAGCTGGAAGCGGCAAAACCAAAACGCTTACTCACAGAATAGCCCATATACTTTCTAGTGGATTAGCCACCCCATACAACATATTGGCAGTGACATTTACCAACAAAGCCGCAACAGAAATGCGTATACGGGTGGCCAACCTAACAGGTAACAACCCGGACAACCGAAGTTTTATGCCTTTTATGGGAACATTTCACAGTATTTGTGTTCGACTACTGCGACAAGACGGCGAGTCTGTTGGTATACCTCGAAACTTTATCATTTGGGACGAAGCAGACAGGCAGGCGGCTGTAAAAAAAGCCTCTAAAGATGTAGGAATCGCCGAAAAAAGTTTTACTCCAAGTCTAATCGGGTCGCTAATAAGTAAAGCCAAAAATGACCTAATTGGACCTGCTGAATTTTTGGGTGTTTTTGGCGACAGTCCGGCCGCTCGAGCAACAGCTAAGGTCTATCCTCTTTATGAAAAACTTTTACATGAAAGTCTAGCCTTAGACTTTGATGATTTGATTGGTCGGACTGTGCAGATGTTGCAATCTCAGCCAGATGTGCGCAATAAATGGCAATCACAATTTCGCTACATTATGATAGACGAATACCAAGATACTAACGCTGCACAGTACCAGCTAATCAAATTATTAACAGCCGAACACAACAATATTGCTGTTGTTGGCGATGATTGGCAAAGTATCTATTCTTGGCGGGGCGCTGATTTTCGAAATATTCTTAACTTCGAGAAAGATTATCCTAAATGCTCGGTCATTAAACTCGAACAAAACTATAGAAGCACCGGTAACATTTTGATTGCTTCACATAACGTAATTAAGGCCAACAAAACTCGTTCAGATAAAAAATTATGGACCAAAGCTGGCGAAGGACCGCCAGTCAAAGTCCTTACAGCAAATTCAGAACGGCACGAAGCTGAGATGGCTACTAGACTTATATCTTCTGCAGTTTCAACAGGCCGACGTTACCGTGATTTTGCAATTTTATACCGTACCAATGCTCAGAGTCGTGTGCTGGAAGAAGCCTTTGTACGCTATGGCACCCCTTACCGAATTGTTGGAGGTGTTCGGTTTTATGACCGTAAAGAGATAAAGGACATTTTGGCTTATCTAAAACTAATTTACCAACCTGAAGATAGGGCAAGTTTTGACAGGGTTGTGAATGTACCAGCAAGAGGTATAGGTGCAAAGAGTCTACAGATATTTGACGTATGGCGGACGGATAAAGGATATTCTCTATCCGAAGGATTTGAAAATATCTTGGAATGTCCGGGACTGAGTGCCAAAGCCAGAAACGGGCTAGTTGAGGTATCTAGCATTCTGATTAATTTTTCCGATCAATTAGACATATTGTCACCCGGTGTAATAGTTGAGGGTTTGGTGAGGCGACTGAACTACTTTGAATATCTAAATGACGGTACCGTTCAAGCAGAGGCCAGAGCCGAGAACGTAAAAGAATTCATCGGAGTTGCTGCCGGGTATGACAATGGTAGCCTGGCGGAATTCTTAGAAGAGGTATCTTTGGTGGCAGAACCGGAAAAACAAACCAGCGGTAATGACTTGGTTACTTTAATGACACTGCATTCTGCAAAAGGGTTGGAATTTCCGGTTGTTATCATTACCGGTCTGGAGGAAGGCATTTTGCCACATAGCAGAGCGCTTTATGACGCAAGTGAAATGGAAGAAGAACGACGTCTAATGTATGTAGGTATGACCAGAGCCAAGGAACAGCTAATAATGCTATACGCAACCATCCGCAACCTATATGGCAGTTCGGCAGCCAATCCTCCAAGTAGGTTCATATCTGAAATTGAGAATATAGAACAAGCTAATTTGTCCGGCGAAAGTCTTGGTATGGATAACTATCAATCCCAGATTGAAGAACCACGTTACGTGTTAGAAATAGCAGAAGGCGACATTGTTGAGCACTTGCTGTTTGGCCGAGGTACTGTTGTTGAGGTGGAGTCTGACTTTGCAACAGTTTATTTTAAAGGGAAGGGTAGTAAAAGGCTAAATACCGCTTTTGCACCTCTTAAGAAAATCGATCTCTGATACAATAGTCGGGACAGTTTTTTATGCAAGAGAAGTTTAGACAGAGTTATCAAAAAGCTCACCACGCTAGCCGTGGACAGATTAAAAAATACCCATATTTAGTACCGGTTTTCGGAGCCATTCTGGGGCTAGCGGTGGTTGGTATATTGTTATTAACTCACGGAGGCAGGGATTTACGACCAAGCAGTGCCCATGTTGTATACGTTTTTGACCAAGGTCACAGGCAAACTGTTAGCACAAAGTCACCTACAGTTGGCGATTTGGTAAACAAACTACCACTAAATTTAATCAAAGAAGATGTAGTTGAGCCATCACTCGACTCAGAAATTGTAGAAGACAACTATAGGGTAAATATATATCGAGCTCGACCAGTTACCATTTTGGATAATGGCCGGAGGTCTGTTGCTTTAACCGCCCAAAAAAGCCCAAGGATTGTCGCTGAAGCCGCCGGTTTGAGTCTATTTGCTGAAGACAAAGCCGTTTTTGCTCAGGGTAGCGTACAAGAGGGTATCATAGGTGAAAAAGTTGTAGTTGATAGAGCCACGCCCGTTACTTTGAATTTGTATGGCAACTTAAATACTGTTAGAACGCATGCCAAAACCGTGGGTGAAATGTTGAGAGAAAAGGGCGTGAAAACAGATACCGACGATACATTTACACCAAGTATTGAAACTCCAATAACAGCTGGCATGGTGGTGTCGGTTATAAAAAATGGCATTCAAATAGCTACTGTAACTGAAGAAATTCCGCCTCCTCAGCAAGTAATCCAAGATGATAGTCTAAGTTTTGGAGCAACAGTTGTTCGCCAAGCCGGTACACCCGGTAAAAAAATAGTTACTTACCAGGTCTTAGTAGAAAATGGTGTGGAAGTTAACAGAACTGTTTTGCAGAGTTTGGTTGTGGAAGAACCGGTTCCACAAATTGTTGCACGCGGTAAAGCGATAGACATTAATTCAGACAAAACCCAGCTAATGGCGGCTGCCGGCATATCCTCCTCCGACTATCCGTACGTAAACTATATTATCAGCAGAGAATCGGGTTGGTGTTGGCTAAAATGGCAAGGACAAGTTGGCTACTGTCCGTCATACTTTGAAGCTCTGCATCCACCAGACTCGGGCTATGGCTATGGTCTTTGCCAATCAACCCCCGGCAGCAAAATGGCTAGTGCTGGATCTGATTGGCAAACCAACCCAATTACTCAACTTCGCTGGTGTAGTGGCTATTCTAACCGATATGGCGGCTGGGCCGGTGCATATGAATTCTGGCTTTCACACCATTATTGGTAGAAAATAATTTATAACTAATAACTAATAACTAATAACTAATAACTTATAATAGGTTACAAGTTACATTATGCAGAAAAAAACACTAGGTCAACATTGGCTGACAGACCCACAGGTGCTAGAAGCTATTGCTGAATATGGACAGATTGATGCTAGTGATACGGTTTTAGAAATAGGTCCGGGCCTTGGTACCTTAACTGAAAAACTTCTTACACAAGCCCGCCATGTAATAGCGGTTGAACTTGATAGAGGCTTGGCTGCCAACCTTAGCCATAAAAAGAATGATAGTTTGACAGTAGTCCAGGGTGATATTTTGAAGTTTGACTTAACAGCGTTACCGACTGGCTATAAAGTGGTTGCTAACATTCCTTACTACTTAACTAGCAACTTAATAAAAGTCTTATCAGAGTCGCTCAACCCGCCAAGCATTATGGTGCTTTTGGTACAAAAAGAAGTCGCCAGGCGAATTTCAGCTAGTCCGGGCCAGATGAGTATATTAGCTGTCAGTGCACAACTTTATTCAAATGCCGAACTTGGAATAGAGGTTCCGGCGGAGATGTTTGACCCACCACCTAAAGTGGACTCACAAGTAATAGTGCTAAAACGACATTCAAAGCCGCCTTTTGACAATTTAGACACCAAACTTTTCTTTAGATTGGTCAAAGCCGGTTTTTCTGCCAAACGCAAAAAAATTTCAGGTGCACTTAGCGGGGGGCTTGGTGTCTCCAAGCAAGAAGTGACTGATTTACTAGACAAAGCAGGCATTGATCCGGGTTTACGCGCCCAAAACCTTAGTCTGAACGATTGGCATAATCTCTATCTTTGCTACTTGAAGCACCTGCTATAATACTAGTTGGTAGGCAAAAGCGTGTTTTATTTGTAAAAACTACGCAGCCACCTTTTTTTAAAGAAGAAATTTAGTCAAGGGGTATAAAAAAACAATGCGCGATATAAAGAAATTAATCATTGTAGCAGCCACTTTGATGTTTGGTACGGCTATGGCTGTTCCTGCACTAGTGTATGCGCACGAAGATGAGTCTAACTCCGGAGCTTCGAATAACGGAGGATCAAGCGAGACCGAAAACACAGTGAAATCCAAGGCACACAACAAAGAGGAGATAAAAGCCAGAGTTGCCGAGCTGAAAGCACAATTCAAGAAAACTGCTCAAGAAAAAAACCAGCAAACCAAAGCTGAAGTTAAGGAAAAATCAGCTGAAGCTCGCAAGAATGCCTGTGAAGCCCGTAAAGACAGCATTGAAAAAAGACTAGCTAATAGAGTTGAGAAGGCAAAGGCTCATAAAGCTACCTTTGATAAAGTGTTTGCCAGAGTCAAGGCTTTTCATGACGAGAAAAACCTAAATACGCCAAACTACGACAGTTTGGTAGCTGCTGCAGATGCTGCTGCCGCTGAGGCAGAGGCCCAAATAAACGCCCTCGATGCGTTAGATGGTAGTGTGGACTGTTCTCAAAGCACAGTGACTGATTCGCTGGCTGCTTTCAAAGAAGCAGTTACAGGTGCCAAACAATCACTTAAAGACTACCGCACAGCAATTAAAAATTTGATTGTTGCCGTACATCAAAGTGCTGAACAATCAGAAAGCAGTAGTAACTAAAAAACCTTAAATTGAAATACAAGAAAGTGGGCAAAATGAAACGTCAAAATCAACAAGAAGGCTTCACAGCAATCATTGCTTTTGTACTAGCTGCTGGAATAATTGGTCTAGCAGTCTTTGCGTCTTTTAGAGTAATAAACAAAGACGACACCACACTAAGTGAAGATTATGGTGGTTTAACACAGCAATCAGAGGCAAAGATAATTGACGCGCAGGGACTTACTGACACACAAAAGTCACTGGAAAAAATTAACGTAGATTCTGATTTGGACACATCCGAAATAGACCAAGACATCGATTCAATATTTTAAGTTGGCACCCTTCCCTACCCAAGTTAGATACTTGACTTGTTAAGTATTATTACATATGCTTAATAAATTAAACAAGGACAAGCGTTATGGCCAAAAACAATTTTCCTCCCCTGCTCCATCTGACGTATATATTACAACAGATTTCAGATGAAGCTTTGCAAAAAGAAGTGAATATTGGACTATCACAAACCAGGCTCATGAGTGTAATGAGTACATCCAAATCCGTTTCGCAACGTGAAATTGCCGTCAGACTTGGTCAAACCGAGTCAAATGTCAGCCGCCAACTTAAGGCTATGCATACATCGGGTCTGGTCAGTATCAAAAAGAACAAAAAAGATTCTCGCCAAAGAGAAGTTGTGCTGACTTCAAAGGGAGATAAAGTATATTCCTCAGCTGAAAAACTGTTAAAAAAAGAACAAACCAAACTACTGCATATGTTAAGCGGTAGCGAATTAAATGTATTTGAAAACGCCGCTCAACTACTTACAGCTCAGAAAAACCTTTAAGGTTTGTCGGCGTCGTAGTAACCAATAAAATACGGCACAACTCTACTGCTTTGATTGTTTCTAGTAGCAGGTTCGTGGTTGCGAGTTAGGCCATCTATATCAACATGGCCTGATAGGGCTGATGATAAATCTTTACCGCATACTGAACTAACCTCAATATCTATACCTGATTTGCTGAGGTGGTAGCCTTCGCTAAAGGCTGTGACATTGATAACTACATCTTTATTCCATCCCCAACAGTCACCCTTTTTGGAATGCTTTGAAATTTCCGCTTGGTTATAACAAGGATTTCGACCAATACAATAAACAGAAGATGGAGGATCAGAAGAGTTTTGCGAGGTAGGTGGGCTGGTAGTAGGACTAGAGCTTTGGGTTGAATCATCTGTTATAGTTTGCGAAATTGGTTTAGGTTTGTTTAAAAAGCCTACTATCAACAATGATAAAGTACCAAAAATTGCTAGTAGTATTGCAAAACCAGCTAAGCGTTTTATCCACATATATCTAACCTCTTCATGACATTGAAAACTCCTCTGTATGAATATTACTTGTTGGTATTTTTAGGTTGCGAAGCTGTTGACGGAGGGATTTCATCATAGCCGGAGGTCCACATATAAATATTTCTTTTCCAGCAAGACCACCAACAGCTTTATCAATTTGGGAGGCTGTCAGATATGATTTATTCTTGGTTTTAACAAAAGTGAAGAGTTGAAAATTGGTACTGGTTTTTGACAAAGAACTGAGTTGTTGCCAGTCAACCAGCTCCGAAAGACTATTGACACAGTAAAAAAGCTTGACGTTGCGTGTGTCCTTTGGCAAGTGGTTTATCATTGATAGGAAAGGTGTAATTCCAATGCCTCCAGCAATCCAAATCTGGTTGGGGTTAGTAAAACGGGTGTAACTAAATCGACCATAGGCGCCCTCAACTTCAGCTATGTCGCCAGGTTTCAAACTCTCTAGGCTTGAAGTGTAGTCGCCAAGGGATTTGATATTTAGACGCAGTAGATTAGCTTTTGGTGCTGAAGAGATTGAGAATGGATGCCATTCTTTTTTAACCTTCTTGTTACCCAGAAAGCGAACAAATATAAATTGTCCGGGTTGGTGACTGAGTAGATTGTTTTGTGGTTTTAAGTATACCTCGCTGACATTTCTCCCAACGGTTTTGACACTATCAATGGTGTACTTATATTTTCTGATTACGATATTTCCGACTAATGTTTTGTATATAAAAGCTACCAAGCCAGCCACCACTAAAAAGAGCAGATAGAATTTTAAGGCAGGACTGCGGGCTAGGTCGCTACCAACAAAAAGTACGTGCAGTCCGGCAAAAAAGAAAGCGACTCCTAAGAACTTGTGGATAAATAGCCAAACTTTATAAGGAAGTTTTATAAAAAAAGTTATGAGAAGCAGTACAACAAGACCCCAAAAGGCAATGATACCAAAAAAAATAGCCCACTGATGCAACACTGTCGTATGGTCTTGAGCAGATGTGCTAAATAAAGCACTGATTGGTGCTAGACCATTGGGCATAAGTAAAAGTACACCGTCATATGCCGACGTACCAATAAAACGAAGAGCCAGTAGAATTGGATGAAAAGCCAAACAAAAAAGTGCCAACCCACCAATAATATGATGGGCTATATAGACTCTGTTGAGTCCGCCAAATAGGCTTTCTATAAATCTTAGTCGTGTTGTTAGAATTAAGTTAATAGAATATAACACCAAACCTACTAAACCGGCTAACTGACCAGCCGAAAACACAAATCCGGAAAATGAATTAATAGAGCCTAAATTATGCAAACTTACCCAAATTATTACTGGAATTGCGCAAAGAATCGCTGTAATTCCCCAACCTAGGTATGTCTCAGGTTTAATTGTTACAGAGTTAGAATACGTACCGCTTGGTTGCATCTATACCAGTATACCGCCTAGCTTTATTATTCAGCTGTGACTTTAACGTATAGTTTGGTCAGTTCTGTTTGGTTGGGGCCAATTTTTTTGCCAGCCTCTTTAGCTTTGGCTAGTACTTTTTCTAGTTCTTTTTTATTGTTGGCAAATTGTGTGTGCATATTAACTTTGCCAGGATTCTTGATTGTTTCATTTCTCAGTGTAGTTAAGTCGGCCAGAGTCTGTTTCATAAATGCTATATAACCGGTTCTGACTTCTTGCCAGCCAACTGGTGTCTTAGACTTATTAAAATCATTTCCGGCATCAACCAAGGCTTTCATGCGCTGATTGATTGTAGCAACACTTTCATTAACAGGTTGGTCTTTGGAGTATTCATTTAAATAATCAAATATAGATACTCCCGGGTAGATGCGCCCAGGACAATAATAGCCAAAATCTTCAGTGTGGTTGACTAGCGCACCGCTTCGGTCAATCAAGTCTGCAGTATTTTGAAAATCTTTGTAGACACTATGGTCAAATGGTAAGACTTTGAAAATGAAAAAACTGCTGTAGGCTGGAAAAGTCTTTGATACGGCTTCCCACTTAGGTTTTAGATCGATGAGTTGCCTAGCTAGTTGGACTTCTTGCGGTTCAACTTTTTTGGATATTGGGCTAGTGCCTGGGTTCCAGAGTTCGTCCAGACTGGCACTGCAAGTGAAAGTGCGGGTATAAACAGCGTTGTTAGTCGTTAAATATTGATTTAACGAAGCAGAATATGCTTTAAATTCTTTGCTGGTTTTATAATTGGTTAGTTTTGCACTGTTAGTACTGTTAAAAATCAGAGCACTAAGCAGACTAAAACCTATAAATAAACCAAAACAGATTCCGGTAATTTTTAACCATCGAAAATCTTTAATCTTTACCGGCGTCTTCCCAACAGAAATTGCTTTTTCTTCGGACTGAGAACTGCTATCTGCTGTCTTTGCCTCAACGGTCTTCTGCTTGGTGCTCTCGGCTTTCGGCGTTTGGCTAGTGTGATCTGAGCTTGTCGAATGATCGGCGTTCGGCTTTTGGTCTTTAGCTTTTGGCTCTTTATTCTTATCAGGCTTAATAACTACAGGCGCTGGGGCTGTAGCCTTCTTCTTGGATGCTTTTTTCTTAACTTCTTTGCTCATCTGTTAAAACATAATACTGCAACAGAGACAAAAAACATAAAGCTAGAGTTTAAAAAAACCTTAATTCAAAAAAATCTAAATGGGGAAAAGTTTAACTACTTCCGCCACCGCCACCAAGCGAATAGTATTTAGATTTTATTAAATAGAAACCGATTACTATGAGAGAAGTCAGGTTGTTACTATCCAAAGTTTGTTTGGTCGGCAGTATGTCTACCTGAAATTTCAATATTACAGCACCCCTTCTAGTGAATTTTATTAGTTCATTGCCAGCCTTGTCAGTCCAGACGAATTCCGTTCGAACTTTACTAAGTAGTGTTCTTTTAAAGTAGTATTCTTCCTCTCCAATCGTAAAAGATGCTTTGGAATTAATAGTGCTACTATGAATCAAATTAGAGGAGGCTGGCGTACCAAGGAGTGTGAACGATATATTGTTTCCTAAAAAATTGTTTTTAATCTCCCATTGTTGGCCACTAAATTCAGCAATAGCTCTGGTGTTACCAAGATTATGGAAACTTATTTTGGCAATAGTGCTTTGTTGGTTTTTTATTTCATAAATTCTTCTAAGAAGATTTGGATGGTCAATAACATAGCTTTGGTTCATTGTTTTTAAGCATACGCCAAAAATAAGTTAACCTCAAAAAAGCTCAAGCGATTTATTTATTTCAAACCACCATTTACTAGCTTTACTTTTTTGGCATGGGTCCAGCCTTTTATCTGGATTTCGCGTTGTAGAACGTTTGATTAAAGTGAAATCAGTCTTTTTCTTAAAAATGCTTTGCCTGAAGCTGTTTTAAGATATTTTTCAAATCCATCTGCTTTCGATGAGGATTCAAAACACCCATACCAAACTATTTTCCAAGGTTTATATTTTGAAGTATGTTTTGATTGACCCAAGTTGTGGCTCAATAAACGAGCCGAAAGATTGGATGTTTTACCATAGTAAAATTGAGTATTATTGGTTTCACTTCGAAGGATATAGACGTAATACAT
This sequence comes from uncultured Candidatus Saccharibacteria bacterium, assembly GCA_964400155.1. Lineage (GTDB taxonomy): Bacteria > Patescibacteriota > Saccharimonadia > Saccharimonadales > UBA10212 > JAYTJL01. The sequence continues at coordinate 44,084 of CAYNSQ010000004.1, read as the reverse complement.
TGGCTACATTATAGCCCTACTTCGCCGAGGCTTCGAAGGGCATCCTCCATAGCTAATCAAAGATTAGCGACGAAGGATGGTGGAGCTGGTGGGTATTGCACCCACGTCCGATTGTTAACTTGCTAGATGACTACAGGCTTGTACCGTTTACCTACTTTGCTCAAGTCCTCAAAATGGTCAAAAAAGACTGGTGAGCGCAGTCCATTATCTTAAACAACTACGGAGGACTGCCGTAAGTTGCAGCATTCAGATGATATGACACACCAAACTGAAATATCTGAAGTCATTCAGGGCATGGAATAAGAAAAAATTCTTAAACTGTTGCGAAAGCTAGTTGTCTGAAAGGATTCAAAGCAGCTAGTTTTTCACTGAAAGATGTTTTTGCATCTAAAAATTTGCACCGGATAACGTTCAGTGCGACCCGGCCTGCCAAGCTAGCTTGTTAAAGGTCAACCGTCGAGCTAATATCAGCCCCATAACCACATTATAACACCATTTCACCCCATATGCAACACGCTTATGACTTTCTGAATCCATCAAATTATTATGTGTAAACATGAGTAAGGGTATAATTTTAAAGATGCGCAACAGTTATCCGTTATCAAAAGAAGAGTTTGATTATATTTATTCTAAAGTCACCCGACTGGCGGTCGAAGTGTTAATTTATGATGAAGAGAAAGGCGTGTTTTTAACAGAAAGAGATATAGAACCATGCAAAGGTCAGTGGCATTTGCCTGGAGGAACAGTGTTATTTGGTGAACCACTAATCGATACGGTGATACGAATAGCCAAAAGGGAGACTGATATAGACGTCAAAAAAGTGCATATGGTGGGGTACATTGAGTACCCTAGCCATTACAAAAATGGCCTTGATTCACCTGTGGCCTTGGTCTTTGAAGTTGATGACTACAAGGGCATACCAAAATCAACAACCGAATCAACTGATGGAAAGTGGTTCACACAAATACCAGCAAAAATGCACGCTGACCAAAACGAATGGCTAGTTAACAATAAATACTTAACAAGTTAAGGATTTATTTCTTTGATTAATGCATCAGCTTATCCTCCTTCGCCACTGGCTACGGGAGGACATAAGTGGTATAATTACCAGTAATTAGTTAGTTTAGCGACGCTAAGTGAGCGTCTTTTTTTATGACAAAACAAGATCCAACAAAAATTAGAAATATCGCGATTATTGCGCATGTTGATCATGGCAAAACTACCCTTGTGGATGGGCTTCTAAAACAGAGCCAGACTTTTCGGGGTAATCAAGCAGAAATGAACCAAGAACTAATCATGGATAGTGGTGATCAAGAGAGAGAAAGAGGCATTACGATTACTGCTAAAGTTACTGCAGTACAAAAAGATGATTACCGCATCAACATCATTGATACGCCGGGTCACGCTGATTTTTCTGGTGAGGTAGAACGGACTTTAAATATGGCTGATGGATGCATACTTATTGTAGATGCACAGGAAGGGCCAATGCCACAGACTAAATTTGTCCTAACCAAAGCCCTGGCCTATGAGTTAAAACCAATCGTTATTATTAATAAAATAGACAAACCAGCCGCTCGAGTAAAAGAAGTTGAAGATGAAATAGCTGATTTGTTCTTAGAACTAGCCGTTCACGAAAACCAACTGCACTATCCAGTCTATTACGCAGTAGGAAGTACCGGTAGAGCTTGGCAGACAGTGCCATCTAGTGCCGAGGCAGAAGGCGATTTATCAGTAATTTTTGACGCCATAATTACTCACGTTCCTGCGCCAAAAGTTGAGCGAGATAAACCTTTTCAGATGCTGGTGACTGCGCTGGCATGGGATAGTTTTAAGGGTAAATATGCAATTGGCAGAATAGTTCGCGGACAAATAAAACCGGCAGACGCGGTTGTTTTATGCAAAAAAGATGGCAGCCAAATTAAAGCTAAAGTCGACAATGTCTATATGAGTCATGGCCTCAATCGGTTTGAAGTAGTTGAGGGTGTAGCCGGCGACATTGTGCAGCTAACTGGCATAGCTGATGCCCAAATTGGTGAGACTCTTGCCGATGCTGATAGTCCTGAAGCCTTGCCGGTTATTGAAGTAGAAGCACCAACTTTAAAAATTTATATTGGTCCTAATACTAGTCCTTTTAAAGGCACTGAGGGAGAATTTACTACAAGCCGACAAATTGGTGAACGTCTGCAAAAAGAACTGGAGACTAACGTCGGCTTGCGAGTGGAAGACGAAGGTATTGGTTTTAATGTTTCCGGAAGGGGTGAACTTCATCTTTCTGTACTAATTGAAACAATGCGACGTGAAGGTTATGAATTTGAAGTTGGCCGTCCTCAAGTGGTGACTCACGAAGAAAATGGTAAAACTGTTGAACCGTTGGAAGAACTTATCATTGAAGTGCCAGCTGAACACGTGGGTGCTGTTCAAATGGAACTTGGTGCCCGGCGAGCTACCTTGCAAGAACAGTTTGCTAGCCCTAAAGGCGTTACAAAGCTTGTTTATAAATTGCCAACCCGCGCTTTACTAGGTCTACGTAATGTACTTATGACTAACACCAAGGGCACTGCCATACTTAATAGTTTGATGATTGGCTACCAACCGCTTGGTGCTCCGTTACAACAACTACGTAGCGGGGTGATTGTTGCGTTTGAGACAGGTGTAACAACACCTTATGCCTTACAAATGGTGGAAGAACGAGGAATTACATTTGTTGGACCAGCAGTTAAAGTTTATGCCGGTCAGATTGTAGGTCTCAACAAAAGGCAAGAAGATATGGAAATGAACGTCTGCAAAGCTAAGCATTTAACCAATATGCGTAGTAGTAGTAGTGATGGTGTGGTACAGCTAACCACTCCAACCATTTTCAGTCTGGAAGAGTCGTTAGACTTTATAGAAAACGACGAACTTTTAGAGGTTACTCCAAAATCCTTGCGACTTCGAAAACGCGAACTAGACCCTACCAAAAGAAAAAGACAAAACAAGTAAGCACTAGCATTTGACTGGAGAAATTTATTGTGCTAATATATTGGTACTGTTATTGATGAATCCGGGTTGTTTAGTTTTCAATTTACTCGACTTCATTTCCAACAAGAGTAAATAACTAAATAACAAAAAGGATTCTTTTTTTATGCCCGGATACAACAATCGAACTAGATATAGTTCTAATCGAACAAATAACCGACGCCCAACTTATGGTGGTGGGCATCAACGCACAAACAATAAAAAACCTAACCGTGGACAATACATAGACCCAGCTAGGTTTATTAAAGTAGCCAGACTCACAGAACAAGAGGAGTATGTTACTACACATAATTTTTCAGACTTTAATATCTCAGAAAAAATAAAAAATAATCTTGCAAACAATGGCTACATCACTCCAACTCCTGTGCAAGACCAAGCAATTCCGCTGGCTTTGACTGGCAAGGATGTAATCGGTATTGCTCACACCGGTACAGGCAAGACTGCTGCTTTTGCTGTTCCGATTATCAATAAGTTACTAAATGACCGAAACAGCAGAGCATTGATTATTGCTCCAACTCGCGAGTTGGCCGAACAAATCGAAGCAGAATTTCGCAAACTGGCAAGCGGAACCGGGCTTTACGGCGTAGTACTAATTGGTGGTACTTCTATGAACCGTCAGTTAAATGAGTTAAAACGGAACCCGGAAGTCGTAATTGGCACTCCAGGACGCATAAAAGACCATGTAGAACGGCGTACGCTTCGTTTGGCAACTTTCAATACAATTGTTTTGGATGAAGTCGACAGAATGCTAGATATGGGATTTGTTAATGATGTAACTGCGATAATTTCGCAAATAGCAACTGTTCGGCAATGTATGTTTTTTTCAGCTACGCTAGACACCGCTGTTAGGAATTTGATTAATACTTTTTCAGCCGACCCAGTGACAATAATGTTAAAAACTTCTGACACTAATGACAGCGTTCATCAAGATGTTATTCGGTTTTCAGATGCAACAGATAAGATTGACAAACTTCACGACACTCTCATAAAAGATGAAGTGGCCAAAGTAATCATTTTTAACGAAACCAAATGGAGCACCGATAGACTTGGCAAAGAGCTAGTTACTAGGGGCTTTAAGGCCGAGTCTATTCACGGCGGTAAAAGCCAAGGTCAACGTCAGCGGGCATTAGAAAGTTTTAAACAAAATAAAGTCAGTGTACTAGTAGCAACTGACGTTGCTGCTCGCGGTATTGATGTTGCAGACGTAACTCACGTTATTAATTATTCACTACCACAAACCTATGATGCCTATGTACATCGAATTGGCCGAGCCGGTAGAGCTGGCCGTATTGGATATGCTTTTACCTTCATTCCACAGTAGGGATAAAGTGTCTAATAGGGTATAATAGTGTTAGAAAACGGGAGCACTAGTTAAACACTTTATGTCTGTTAGTAAAATCGCCAAAGTAGTACACATTCCAGAAGAGGAAATACTGCGTCAGTTAACTATAATGCAGGACGATGCATCACTACTTACTCCTGCCGAACCAACTGACAACCCGCTTCACTCATCTCACCAAATTACATTTGTCGAAAAACATTTACACTACCTTACAACGCACCCGAAGGTTAATCCCGAATTTTATCTTTCCAACCTAAGAACAATGATAAAAATCCGCACCAGCTAGAAAAACAATCTATTATCCTCTGTCAGTTACATTAGTTAATCAGTTGTAAAGAAAAATATGGTTGACAAGGCACATGTAGAAAGGATCAAAGAAGAACTATCTGCTGCTGGTGTGAGTGCCTATGGTCTACTTAAAGCCGAAAGCCGTTTTTTACCTCAAATAATACACCCGGAAGAGCATATAAAAGCTGTAGTATACGGCCAGCATAATAATGGTTCGGCAATGTTGATTGCCACAGAAGAACGCATTATCTTTTTAGATAAAAAACCAACAGTTGCTATCAGGGATGACCTCATGTATTCGGCGGTCACTGGTATGGAATTTGACGTACATACTTTATTTGCAACTGTCGTCTTGCAAACCACTGTAGGCAATTATGTAATTCGATATGCAAATATTCATTGCGCAGAAGCATTCTCCAACTACGTGGAAGAGATGATGATTATTGAAAGTGAAAAAGGTAAAAAAGAAGTTGATGAAAAAATAGAAAAAAACGATGTAGCTAATTTCGTCAGCCCAAAATGGCTCAAATTTCTAAAAAACAATAACACCGGCGTACTGTCTTCTGTGGACAGGGGAGGGGAGGTCCGAGGAGCCACCGTCCATTACACTGTAATAAACGGCAAAGTTTATATTCTAACTAAGGCAGGAACAAGAAAAGTACATAATATTTTGGTTCATAACCAAGTATGCCTTAGCGTATTTAACAAAGACACACTCGGAACCTTGCAATTATTAGGAATTGCCGAGATTCTGTCTGATGTAGAACTAAGTCGTGAAATAATCGAGAAGATGAAGAAACCTAGAAATTATGGCGGAGATCAATTACCGCCACCGGTTACAAAAATAGATGCCAGTGGCTATGTGGTGCTTCAGATAACACCTACATCAGAAGAATATATAAACTATAAGAAGTAACAAGTTGCTCAAAACTCATATATATGATAGAATATACATATGAGTAAAAAGGAAGTGTCTGGAAAAGATAGTTCTACGGATGATTTTACCTGGGTTGATCCTGATGTACCCTTGGGTATGAGATCCGGGGCAACAACTCCCGATGATTCCTTAGAGGATGCACATATTGAACTTAAAGAAGCAGTGATAGATGTACCCTTTGGTATTGATGCAAGACTAATTTATGAAATTAGAAACACACAAAAAGCAGAAATTGAATTTTTAGAAAACGCTCTGCAAGTTATAGCGGTACAAGGTGTAGATAGGAAGAAGACAGAAGCACTTCACGAATTAACGGCGGGTCATTTTTCTAGCACCGCTAGTCTTTATTTACACAGACTTGCTCTTAACCAAAAGCACCATGGTGCAAAGTACTTACAACCGATTAGCATTGATGACCTTATTGATCTAGGAGAGGTGCATACAATATCGGAAATTAAATCCGGACAGAATGAAAAAACGGAAGATATTCTTATTTCTTTAGATTTTGAAGAGGAGCTTGTTAGAGATTGGTTTCAATCTGGTGGTGAATCACTCCAAGCTAAATTAAGGTTGGTTGGTTGGTTGACTAACCAACCATTTATGAAGTCGTTCAATGCCAAGGTGCGTAAAGAGAACTCAGCTAATGATAGTAGTATTTTGCCTCAAGTTTTGTTTGCTTCAGCCTTAGAGAAAGTAAGCTGGGAATGTTTGAGGCATTTTCAAAATAAAGACGTGGACTATGATCTTCGATTGAGAGCTGAAAGGGAAGCCTTCACCCTGAGGAGCAAAGCACTTATGGGTGTTGCACACTTATCAAAACACCTGCTTGGTGATGAAGAGTTTGGGACTCCAAGGACACGTTAAGAGTGTTTATATTTAAAATACTTGCATCTGCAAGCGTGCAGGTGTATAAAAGTATTCATGGTTTGTAAGCGCACAATTAATTTTGCAAGCATTATGCTCGTCCCACGAGCTACCGCTGCTTAATTAGTCCAAGCGCTATAAATCAAAAAATTTAGACAAGACCAACCGGACGAACAAGCAGCAAGCAGCGTTCGGTTTTTTGTTGCTCGATTGCTAGGTTTTTCAATAAGCACCAAAAACAAAAACCTAGCAATGGGGTCGCAAAACCGATGGCTTCTAGTAAGGGAGTTATGGGTTATCCCCCAAGCACATAGTCCAGGTGCAATCCCGCACCGGACAAACAACAAGGGAGGCAATAGGCCAATGCAGGGTCCACACGAAATGGCTGATGAGGCCATCAGCTGCCTTCAGGAAGGCGATGTCGCTGGCTACCGCAGGTGGGTAGCAGAGCTGTCGATGTGCGGATTCAGCACGCAGTGCATCGACAGGATGCTCGAGCGCGCCGGTCTGACCGATGACCTTCTCGCAGCATGCACACACCAGCGTGAGCTGGCTCTGACTTCAACGCCCGCCCACGGCGGGTTTGGCGGGAGCCACTTTGTGGAGTAACACCTGCTCAAGCCCCGCACCTACTTCATAGTAGGTGCGGGGCAACCGCACCTTTTGATTGCCTCCCTCTCTTTTCTTTTTTAGTTATACTAGTGTAGTAAATGACCAAAAGTTTAGTTTATTTATTAGTTTTTATTTTCGGTACAATAGGTTCTTATATTCCAACTCTTTGGGGCGATAATAATTTTCTATCTGGGTGGAGTATTTTAGGCGGATTAATCGGTGGCTTGTTTGGAGTTTGGGTTGCAATTAAAGTGAATGACTATTTTTAACACCCAAAACTGGGTACAATAAGAAGTAATGGAAGAAAAATATTATGTAACTACGTCTATTCCATATGTGAATAGCACACCACATATTGGGTTTGGTATGGAGCTTGTCTATGCTGACGTGCTAGCACGCTATGCTGGGAGTGTAAAAAAAGGGTAGTCTATTGTACCGGTACAGATGAACATGGTGGTAAAATTGCCGAAAAAGCAGAAGAAGCTGGCCTGACTCCACAACAATTTGCCGATAAAATGAGTGCTACGTTCTCAGAACTCTTAAAGACCCTCAACATTAGCAACGACCGTTTTATCAGAACCACAGACAAAGCTCATGAACAAAGAGCCCAAGTCATTTGGACCAATCTTGCAAAATATATTTATAAAGGCAAATATAGCGGTTGGTATTGTGTTGGTGATGAAGCTTATTTTCCTGAAGAAGTTGTAAAAGAGAACAAAGGTATTTGCCCGGCACATAACCGGCCATATGAAAAACTTGAAGAAGAAAATTACTTTTTCAAACTTTCAGCATTTAACGAACAAATAAAACAAGCGCTAACAACCAACCAGTTAAGAGTGGTGCCACAATCAAGACTAAACGAAGTATTAGCAGTAGTGAATTCCGGCCTAGAGGACATTAGTATTAGCAGGCCTAAAGAAAAGATTGCTTGGGGTATTGCTGTTCCTGGGGATGAAACTCAAGTGATGTATGTATGGTTTGAGGCACTGATGAATTACATTACCGTGCTTGGCTACCCAGAACATGATGACTTCAAGAATTATTGGCCTGCCAGTGTGCAGGTAATAGGTAAAGACATATCACGTTTTCATGCTGCCATATGGCCAGGAATGCTGCTTGGTCTTGGTCTGCCACTACCAAAGTCATTGTTTGTACATGGTTTTATCAATGTTGATAACCAAAAAATGAGCAAAACACTTGGTAATGTGGTTGCACCAGTAGATATAGTGAATAAATACAGTGCTGATGTTTTTCGGTACTACTTTACCCGTCACATACCATCATATGAAGATGGCGACTTTAGCTGGGAAAAACTTGAGAAAGCATACAATACCGAACTTGCTGACCAGTTAGGCAACGCTGTTTCGCGTACGGCTGCCATGATAGCTAAATATCAGGATGGTTTTATTGGTGACATTCCCACACCGGGGCATGATATTGCACCGTTTCAAGCTTCAATGGCTGATTTTCGTTTTGATAAAGCAGTAGAACAAATTTGGGAACAGGTAAGAGGCCTCAACCAATATATTGATGAAACAAAACCATGGGAGATAGCTAAGTCTAAAGATGAAAATCATTTAAGAGAAGTACTTGCTTATATGGTGGGTTGTTTGATTGAGGTCGCAACACTTCTATATCCATTTATGCCTGATACTGCAGGTAAGATTCGAGATATATTTGAAACGGGAGTCTTAAAACCGCTTGATGGTTCGCTTTTTCCAAAAGCAGAAAAAACAGTTCCGACGTCAAAATAGTATTATGGTTGATTTGGTTGATTCACACGTCCATCCACATTTTGAAAAATACAATGCCGACCGATCGGAGGTATTGGCTCGATCTTATGAAGCGGGGGTAAAAAGACTGATTGCCGTTGGTTGCAGCCTAGAAGATAGTCAGTTGGCTGTTGATTTGGCAGAAGCAACACAAGGAGTTTGGGCAAGCGTTGGAGCTCATCCACACGATGGCAAAGATTTTCTAGAAGACCCAAATGCATTATCTAAATTTTCTCAATTAGTAAAAAAACCAAAAGTCGTGGCAATTGGTGAGGTTGGGCTAGATCACTATCATGAATACACTCCCAGAGCTGATCAAGAAAAAATTCTACGAAAGCAGCTAGAGGCCGGTATAGATTCAGGATTACCATTTATTTTTCATGTTCGGGAGGCCTTTCAAAGTTTTTGGAAAATATTTGATGATTATTCAACTCATAAACAACCAATAAAGGGAGTTGTTCATAGTTTTAGCGCACCACCAGAAGTATTAGATAAAGTTCTAAGTAGAGGCTTATATATTGGCTTAAATGGACTTATTACCTACACCAAAGAAGAAAGTTGGCGAGAGTCGGCTAAAATTGCACCTCTAGATAGAATTTTATTAGAAACAGATGCACCTTTTTTGACTCCAGTGCCTCATCGGGGACAGCGCTGCGAGCCCAAACATGTTTTGGATGTAGCTCGATATTTGGCTGAGATAAGAAAAAGTACCCTTGAAGAGATAGCCGACCAAACCACAATAAATACTGTGGGATTATTTAAGCTCGGCGAAGAAAGACTGTCGGGATCTTAACCGTGAAGAAAATATATCTGGACTATGCTGCAGCCACACCGGTAAGTGAAGGCTGTTTGGAAGTAATGAAACCATATTTTTCTAAACAATTTTATAATGCCTCGGCTACATATTTGGCTGCTAAAGCTGTCAAGAAATCAATAGAAGACGCACGTCACAGTATTGCCTCAAGTATTGGAGTAAAACCAGCAGAAATAATTTTTACAACAGGTGCTACAGAAGCAAATAACCTGGCTATACAGGGTGTGATGGAGTCTTTTCCAGAAGCAAACATGATTACGTTGCCAATAGAACACGAATCAGTCTTAGCCCCGGCTCAAAATTACAATACAAAACTAGCTAGTGTAGATAGAAACGGAAGATTGAAACTAGATGATCTAAAGAAGCTAATTGACAAGCAAACGGTACTAATAAGCACCGCTTTAGTTAACCATGAACTTGGAACAATACAAGATATAAAGGGCATATACTCTATACTGCAACAAATTCGCAAAGATAGAAGTAAAAATAATATAACCTTACCTTTATACTTGCATACCGATGCTGCGCAGGCCGGATGTTACTTTAATCTAAATGCCGTGCGGCTTGGTATTGATCTAATGAGCGTTAATGGTGGAAAATTATACGGGCCGAAACAAAGTGGCTTTTTATATATAAAAACCGGGACTGTTATCAAACCTTTAATACTTGGGGGAGGTCAAGAATATGGTATACGCTCTGGTACCGAAAATGCTGTAGCTATTTGTGGGCTCGCCTATGCATTTACACAAGCTCAATATGACCATAAGAGTGAATTCAGTAGAGTTGGAGGCATGTTGCAGTTAATTGCGAAAAAATTGCAACAAACATCCATAGATTTTAAAATTAATTCTCCTGCTAAAAATGCTAGTCCTCATATTTTAAATATAACTTTTACTGGCTGTGACAACGAACGACTGATGATGGAGATGGATGAAGCGGGAGTAATGGTGGCTCTGGGAAGTGCCTGCAGTGCTAGCAGTGATAAACCGTCAAAAGTATTGACGGCTATTGGACTGAGTGATGATGATGCACGTTCGTCTCTTAGACTAAGTTTTGGTCGCCAAACAACCCAAAGCGATATCTTGAAAACTATCGATACTTTAGAGTCGTTGTTAAAAGCTTAAAGACAGATAGATTAGAGAAAGCAAAAGCGCTATAATTAAGCGATTGATTATGGTAGTTAGCGGATACAAACGACCTCTGAAGTTAGTTATAGCATTGTTGCTATTAGCCTTTAGCTTTTTGTCTATTGCTAAATCCGGCCAGGCTGAAACCTTGGTGAGGGCTTATCAAAGCAAAACACCAATTCAGCCGGGACTGGTTGTTGCGTTAGATGGTGAATCTGTAAAGGTTAAAATAGCTGCTGCTAAAGATCCGGCAAGTATTTACGGTGTTGTAATAGACCCATCAGAATCACCAATAGCACTAACCAGCGGCAAAGACAGTATTTATGTAGCTACCAGCGGCAAGCATAGTGTTTTGGTGTCTGATCAAAAGGGTGTGATAAAACCCGGTGATTACATCTCAATGTCTAACATAGATGGTATTGCTGCAAAAGCTGATACCGTGCAGAATTTTGTACTCGGGCGTGCTGCAGAAAGTTTTGACGGCAAAAACAAGGCAATTACAAATGTTGCCGGAGTAAAGGTAGCCCGAATCAGTGTTGATATTCTACCCAAGGGGAATCCTACTAAAAAATCAGGTCTTGCTGCACCTGAATCACTTCGCCGGGTAGCGGAATCAGTAGCCGGCAATCCAGTTGGCGTACTCAAAATTTATTTGGCAGTGCTAATACTTCTAGTCGCCGGGACTATAGCAGCTTTATTGGTAATTACAGGGGTAAGAAGTGGCATTGTGTCTATAGGACGTAACCCATTAAGCAAAAATGCCATCATACGCGGTCTGATTAAAACGGTTATTTTAGCAATATTGATTTTCGCCATTGGCTTAATTGGGGTATATTTATTATTGAAACTATAGAGGTAGTGTTTAAACCAAAATTATGAACGAAGGTGGGTTATTACTGGTACTTGGAGCAATAAGCGCAGCGACGCTGGCTTTTATCTGGGTGGCATTGAAACTTGGAAAGAGCGGAGGTGAAAAATCCGATCTGCCAACCGATTTAGAACAAGCCGCCAAGACTGATGTAGAACATATATTTAACGCTGATTTCCGTGAAGAACTGCGAAACCGTGGGCGGCTACACTTTGAAAAAATTATTGGTGAAAATGCCATGTTCCTACAACAAGACTTACGTCAAACAACAGCTCAACTTAATGAGTATATGCGAGCTGAAATAACAAAGACATTACAGGATGAATTCAAAAAATATGAACAATCAATAGTAGATGCCAAACAGATTGCGCTGGAGTCTATTGAGAAGACTACCGCTACTATTGACCAACAAAGAACATTCCTTCAGCAACAAATGACCGCTCAGGTTGATGCTCAGAAAAAGAAGATTGTTGAAGCATTTGATAAAGAAATGGCGCGAATTGTAAATCACTATATTTTACGCTCAATTGGTAGTCAGATTGATTTAACTGACCAACTAGAATATATTTTGACCGAACTTGAGGCTAACAAAGCAGCGATTATTGAGGATATTCAACGTGGAACATAGTAATAGATTTCATTTACCGCTAAGTATTGTTGGAACATCAGACATTTCGTCACTTCAACGCGAATTAAATGCTGTTGATGATTTTTTTGTCTCTGCTAACATTCGCGCAGCCGGTTCGCCGGTCCAAACACCCCGTGTGACCAAAGCTTTAGAAAGCATAGCCCGTGAAAATGGCTACAGTTTGCTTGAAGAAACCCACCGTAAAGCACTTACCGAACAATTCAAAATCATCAAACAAACAGCACCAAAAATCCACATTAGTTTTGCCGCCGAGCCTTCACCAAAAGCATTGGAGCGTATATTGGCGTGGTTTCGAGGGTCGGTCCACCCACAAGCTCTTATTCAAGTAGGTTTACAACCAAATATTGCAGCCGGATGTGTTATCAGAACCCCAAATAAACTTTTTGATATGAGTTTAAGAGTGTATTTAGAAAAGCAAGAGAATTATTTGATAGAACTCATTAAGGGAGCAGCAAATGGACGGCGCTAGTGCTGGACATTTCAAAAAATTAGTTGATAGTGGCTCTCCGGTTGGGGAGATTATTGGTGTAAACAAATTCATGATTGAAATAAGCGGCATGCAGCCCGTGGGAGTACATTCTATTGTAATGTTTGAAGACGGCAGCAGGGGCTTTATAACGAATGTCTTGGAAGACCGCTTGCAAGCATTACATTTGGGGAATATGGTGTTAAGAATTGGCATGGCAGCAGTAGTTCTAGCCCCAACTATGACTACAAAAGTTGGTAAAGATTTTGTTGGCAGGGTGGTGTCCGTTACCGGCGAACCGCTGGATGGAAAAGGTGCGATTGCTGCAGATGCCGATTGGCCGATATTCAATGGTGCACCACCAATTTATGCAAGGCAAATGCTTGAAACTCAACTAGAAACCGGTCTGATGTCTATTGACGCTATCTTCCCAATTGTGAGAGGGCAACGTCTGGCTTTGCTTGGTGATACTAAATCAGGTAAATCAACCATGGCAACTCAGATTGCAATCAACCAAAAGAACACTGATCAAATTGTGGTTTATGTACTAATAGCCAAACGTCGAAGCGACATCAACATGCTTCTAACGCGATTAAACGAAAATGATGCACTTAAAAAATCAATTGTAGTGGTTTCGACAATTTTTGAGTCACTTGTCTTGTCTTATCTGGCTCCATATGTAGGCTGTGCCTTGGCTGAGTATCTTTGGCAGAAAGAAGCTCAAGATACAGTCATAATTTATGACGATTTGACTGCTCATGCTCACGCTAGACGTGAAATCGCCCTTTTGTTGGGGTTGAGTCCTGGTCGTGATAGTTATCCAGGTGATATGTTTCATGCACATTCAGCATTGCTGGAGAGAGCTGGAAGACTAAAAGCCAACCATGCCAGTTTAACGGCAATACCGGTGGTACTGGCGGATGGTGGAGATATTACAGCCTACTTACCAACCAACATAATGTCTATTACTGACGGACAGTGGATTTTAGACATGGAAGTGTTCCGTCAGGGTTTGAGACCGGCACTTAGTATTGGTCTTAGTGTGACGCGTGTAGGAGGTAGAGGACACAACAAAAGACAGCACGACCAAAATGATAAATTGCTAAAGACACTGGCTGCATTTCGAGAAGCTGAAAACTTTTCCAGATTTGGTAGTGAGCTTTCGGTAGAAGCACAAAAAAGTGTATTGCAGGGAAGACAGCTCAACCAGCTATTCACACAAGCTCCCGGAGAAACATTTTCTGTACTTGCCCAACAGTTGATGATTGACATGATTTTAGAAGGTGATCCGTTACATGGCATTAATATTCCCAGAATGAAACAGGTTGTAAATGATATTGCCTCATCTATCAAAAAAGATGAAGACTACGTAGCAGCCCTTGCTAAGTTAAAGGCAGAAGTTTCAATAGTACAGGGGGCACCTAAATGAGACAAACTGAAGAAATAGCTAAAGAGCGTGATGCTATGCACACTATGGTAGAGCTAACCAGCGTTTTTGAAGGTCTGGCAAGTATGAGGATAGCTCAAATTAAAGATCAAGTTCAAAGTTCGGAACGATACTTTGCCGATTTGTGGAATATATATACCCAGCTTAGAGTAGACGAACTGTTTCACTTTGGACGTAGTACATCAAACACTGCAGTTAATCCAAAAGTTTTGCTTGTGCTGATAACTAGCGAAGGAAGTTTTAGCGGTGATATTGATCAGCGTTTAATACACAAAGCACTAAAAGTCTACGACAAAGAAAAAAACGATATTTTAGTTATCGGACACCATGGTGCGGTACAGCTTGCTCAACGTGGAATACATTACATTCGAAGTTTTAAATTACCAACTAGTGACAGAGACATCAATGTTACTCCAATAGTTTCTGAGGCTCAAAAATACAGCAACACTGTTGTTTATTATCAAGGCTATGTTTCACTTAGTTCCCAGGAAATTAGAAATATTCAGCTAAGTGCGGCTGTTGCAGAACGTGGAGCAAAGAGCGCTCCTGGTCAAGAAACTATCAGTGAAGATAATTACATCTTTGAGCCAAGTACTTTTGCAGTTGTTGACCATCTTGAGCGAACAATGATGCAAATAGCACTGGCTGAAGTAATTCTAGAGTCCAAGTTGGCACAATATGCTAGTCGTTTCCAGGCTATGAGTGCAGCCCATCAGCTCTCTGATGAAACTTTTGACGAACTTAGTCTTTCTTACAATCGTGCTAATAGACACATTAAGGATGAACGTCTTAAAGAAGTTGTAAATGCACTGAGGCATACAAAATGAGTACTACAGGATCAATCAGGACTATCAAAGAATTAGTGGTTACGGTTCAGTTTGATGAAGAGCCAGAAATAGGTGAATTGCTTGTTGTTAACAGCCCCGGTCGGGGTGTTTTGTTAGTTGATAGTCTTGTTGATAGCAACACTGCAGTTTGTCTTAACATCGCAGAAGACAAAACACTTCAGAAAAATATGCAAGTTCAAAAAACCGGTCGAGGAATTGAGGTACCGGTGGGGAGCGGTACTATTGGTCGTATCTTTGATGCCCTAGGAAGGCCGCTTGATGGCCAACCTCCAGCTGATCCAGGTAAAGTTACTTTTAAAAATATTATGAAAATTCCTCCTAGGAGCACCTCATTTACCATCGAAAAACCGGAAATACTAGAAACTGGTATAAAAGTCATTGACTTCTTTACGCCATTTGTAAAAGGACGCAAGATGGGCATTATTGGAGGTGCCGGTGTAGGAAAAACTGTACTAACAATGGAGCTCATTAACAACGTTGCGCGAGGTGGTCGAGGATTGTCATTCTTCACAGGCATCGGAGAACGCATTCGTGAAGGTCATGAACTTTATGAAACATTAAAAGAAAACGATTTGCTTAAAAATACAGTAATGTTTTTTGGACAAATGGATCAAAACCCAATCCAGCGTATGTTAGTGGCACTGTCGGCTGTGGCCTCCTCTGAGTACTTTCGAGATGAAGAAAAGAAAGACATATTATTTTTCGCAGACAATGTTTATCGTTATGTCCAAGCTCGCAACGAACTTTCAACAATTTTGGAACAAATACCCAACGAAGGTGGTTATGAACCTACTATCTTTTCAGATGTGAAGCTTTTACAAGACAGATTAAGTTCAAATGAAAACGGATCAATTACTGCCGTAGAGACCATCTATGTCCCAGCTGACGACTTATCTGATCCGGCTGTGCAAATGATATCGCACGAGCTAGACGGTACCATTGTGTTATCTCGTAAGGTCGCCGAACAAGGAATTAGACCTTCTGTTGATCTTATAAAAACCTCAAGCTCACTGCTTACTGCTGAAATTGTAGGACAAAGACACTACGATCTGTCAGTGAAAGTGCAAGGACTAATTCAAAAGCATGAATCTCTAAAAAGCATAATTGCTATCATTGGTGAGAATGAACTTTCTCCAACGGACAGAGCTGATTTTGCAAAGGCTAGCAAATTAATTAAATTTTTCTCTCAAAGAATGTTTGTAACTGAAGCTCTTACCGGAATAAAGGGTGAGTATTTAACCAGAGAACAGACGCTAAAAGGGATTGAAGACATCTTAGCTGGCGGCGAAGGAAAAACGGGTTCAAACGAAGTTCCGTCAGAGTTACCAAAACCACCAGAAGCCAAGGAGCATCCTTCCTCTCCACCAGTTACTCAATCATCCGCAACAGAAGACCAGGATAAGCAATGAGCAAACCCAGTGCATCTGTAAAACCAACGATGGCCGATACAATGAGGGTTAAAATTTATGCACCATTTGAAATCTATTACGAAGGAGTGGCCAACAGTCTTTCAGCCGTCAACTTGACTGGCCCATTTGATGTATTGCCTCATCATAAGAATTTTATGTCACTACTCCAAGCTGGAACTATTGTAGTACGGGCTGAAGGCAAACCGGATTTTAGTATGCAGATAACAAGGGGTATAGCCCACGTCAAAGCCGACCAAGTGACCGTCTTTCTAGATGTCTAAGTGAAGAATTGTAGGAATATCTAGACCAGCATTAAGATAACACATTGGGTCAAAGAATACTTAACAAGGCAAGTATTATTGGATAACGATATAATCAAAGATGTAAGTGGTGGACGCTGTCGGGGCGTTAGCTGTACATATGCTGAAGTTAGTATTTGACCTATTTGTATAATAATTTAATCCACCGGCAGAAGAATTGGAAGCACTAATAACCACATGCGGTGTATCTGAATATTTGTTAGCAAAATTGACAGTTACAAAACAACCGGTCGGTGGACTACCACCGGTATTTATAGTTACTGTTCCTGCCGTGTCACTACCATTTAGACTGGCTGATCCCCCACCACCAAGAGCGGTTCCATTTGACTTACCGGGGATTCCTCCAGAGCCAACGATATGTCTGGCTATAGTTAAGTCGCCGGTGAGTTGAAAATTTGACACACTAAGTGATCCAGCAGATAGTGCTCCGCTTACGCTGGCTGATCCTTGCACAGTTAAGTTCTTTTGTAATGTAACTTGGCCTTGCAAAGTTGTATCTCCGGCAACGCCCAAACTACCATTAACAGCAAACTTACCGACGCTACCATCGCCAGATACCACTATGGATGGCAACGATAAAGCACCACCGATTTTTAGAGATCCAGCTATATCTACATTGCCTCGAGATAAGATTGCTCCCTCAAAAATAGCATTACTTTGAATATCAAGGGTTTGCTTAGGGTCTCCTACTATAGTGGTTGGTCCTTGTAATTGTGAAAGCTGTTCAGATGTCAATGACTTAGTAGTTAGAGGTTCGGTTTTTGGGGCTCTTTTATTGTAGATATAAGCAGCCGCCACAATTAGTCCACCAAGGATAACTACTAGGATATAAATATAGAAGTACAAGTTCTTAAAACCTCGAATCTTGCCCAACTTTTTTGACTGTTCAACATTTGCTACAGGCTGTTTGTCATCTTTTTTATCTGGTTTTTTGACGTCTTGAGCAGTCCCCGCCGCTGACGGAGAGGGTGTTGGAGTGTTAGATTCCATTTCTACGGTGTCTAGGGACTCTTCTTCTGGTTCTTGTGCGGTTGGTTGGCCTTCAGGCATCTTTTACATATCTTTTCCCACATTAAGCTTACCCTTATATAATATAATCAGATGAGCATTTTTACCACCTTATCAAAACAGACACAAATACTATGAGCATGTATCACAAATATGAATACCGTCGTAGCGTTCGGGGATACAGATATAACCGCTTTCGCAATATGTTGCGTTGGCTGAGTGCGTTTATTGTGGTGTTGATTTTAGTCGGAGGGTGGTTAATTTGGGACCTAATTAACAAAGACCCAGAATCATCCAGAGCTTCTAAAATAGAAACTAGAATAATTTCAGACAATTTGGTAACAATGACTTCTCCATATTTTAAATTCCAGGATACCTCTAAGTGGGTACTTGAGAAAGAACGGTCCACTCCAAATATGTTTGTCTACGATAAATATCGAAAGCGGGATATATTGTCTCAAATGATCGTATATGTCAATCAGGTTCCAATACCTCTAAATCTCGCCACCCCAAGAGTTTTACCAGTGCGACTAGTTAATGACAACAGCTTAGACGTTACAATCACATCAGAACCATGTGGCAAAACATATGGAAAAGACCCACATATAATTAAACCCGTAGTTATTGATAATGCTACTATGCTGTGCGATCCGGACAATCCAAATTATCTAGTCCAGTTGGCTATGATTGGTGGAGATTATAGACTCAACATGAAACGTAGTGACGGCACTCCTATCCAGTTTGTCATTATTTTCAGGGAGACAACACCAGATATACGTCCGCAAACACTGATTAGGGTTGCTAAAAGCTTTGAAGCGATATAATACTAAACAGTGAAAAGCTTACGTTTAATTGGTTCTGTAATTGGTATGACTATGCTGTTGTTACCGGCTGTGGCTTCGGCTCAGTATAATTCGCCCAATTATCAGTCGAATGAAACCTTTTTTGGTACTGGGGGTGATTTGGACTCGGCATCTACTAACTACAAAGCTCAAACTTCCACAGGGGCTCTAGGCGTTGATAGGGTATCAAGTACAAATTACGCAGCCTACAGTGGTTTTCTAACTCCAAATGAGCCCTTTTTGGAAATGGGGATTGATACCTCATCGGTTGACTTGGGCTACTTAGACGTGGCTAGCACTAAGACTGGGTCGGCTAATTTTCATGTTAGAACCTACCTGGATAGTGGCTACACAATCCAGACTATGAGTCAACCGCCAAAGCTGACTAGCGGAATGGTTACACACACTCTAGCTGGTATGGTAACTCAGTCCGTACCCACAACTGGAGTCGAACAATTCGGAATAAATTTAAAAGCCAACACTTCACCGACTACTTTTGGAGCAGATCCGGTGCCTTTTCCAGACAGCAGTTTTGCTGCTGGTCAGGCTGCCAGCGGTTATGATATTGCCAACCAATTTAAGTATGTTATGGGAGATATAATTGCTCAAACCGGCAGCAGTGGCTGGGGGCTGACTACCTATACAATCAGTTATATTGCCAACACCGAAATAGATACACCGGCTGGTGATTATACTATGATTCATGATCTAGTGGTCGTTGCATCCTATTGAACCAACTAGAATGATCCAATTTATAAAACTATTGTAATTGTGCTTGTGTTTGCATACCTGTTGTGCTATAAAATTAACAGGTTAGCGAAAACAAACAGCAAGGTAAACCACCTAACAGATGAAAAAAAACAGACGCTTGCCATTTGCTAAACGTGCTAAAAGGCATGTTCTTCGAGGTGGCCTTTATATTGTGATTGTTGCTATAGTTTTGGTGCCTGTGCTTGCAAATAAAATGGCAGCCGGAGCAGGGCAAATTGCACTGAGGTCTTTGTCTTTAGATTCTGGCATACCCAGTGACACCGGTGTTGGCTATACCTTTACTTTTACAGTAGTTGCTACAAGCACCGTGCAAAGCCTTAAATTTGAAGCCTGCACCACGGCAGTAAATGCTTGCACTGCTCCTGCGGGATTAGATTTTAGTGGTGCCACATATACGTCACAGACAGGCTGGCAGGGTGCAACAAATTTTGCAGTCGACAATACTGGTGCAAACACCTGCACGCCGGCAGCAAATGTCCTATGTTCCAACAGAACAGACGCAACCAACCAGACTGCAACATCTAGGAGTATTACTTTTGGTGGTATAACTAACCCCTCAAGTGTAAATGTGTCATTTTTTGTAAGAATTACTACATTTGCAGATAATGCATATACTGGTGGCGCAAATATACAAGACTACGGAGTTACAGCTTCGGCAGTTGTGCAAACGCTCAATGCCACAGCAGCAGTAGCTGAAGTTCTTAATTTCTGTGTTGGTAGTACTGCTGCTAATGCCGGTTCAGCTACCAGCCTTATACCTGCCGACTGCTCGGCAGTAACGGGAACGTCTGTTAATATTGGGGTTTTATCAACATCACAAGTGAATGTTTCTCCTGTAACAACGACAAATGGGGGGAATGATCTTAACGGCATTGTAATGCTGCGTACTAACTCCACCAATGGTACAACTGTATCGTATAACGCAGTTCAGGCACTGACAGGCACTAATCATTTAGGTACTTTACGTATTTCAGGTGCCAACTGTAATGGTGCTGCATCACCTAACGGTATTACAACCGACGGCTGTATCGACAACAACCCGGCACCATCAAACATTACTAATGGGAATGAACTTTTTGGTATGACTATAGCTGGTGTTAACTGTGAAAGTACGACAAGTTATACCTGTAGTTTTGGTGCCGGTAACTACAATCTAGTCAGAGATGCAAATTATGATGGAGACGGAACAAACAACGCGACTAACTTCAATGACACTAATGCAATTGCTGGTACTACGACCAACCAATATGCCTGGGATGATTCAGGGGCTATTACCCAGGTTGCCGCTTCAACAACTTACGTTGATGACGAAGCTCTGTTGTTAAAACTAGCAGCCACATCAGCGTTAATTACGCCTTTTGGAACATACAATGTGCCGATTGATTTTATTGCGGTAACCACTTATTAAACCGTTACTGACGATTTAATAGGTATGTATCCACAGTTTTTATAACTTCTTATTGCAATCTGTAAAGCGCTCGTGCTATAACTAGTAGCAACAAGCGCTATGGGATTAAAACTCAAACAGGGAGTCAGGCGGTGCGTAGATTACCCCCGTGCAGTAGGGAGGTTTTTCAAAGGTGTCTCAATACCATTTATTGTTCTGATTTTAGCCATTTCTTCTCTTTTACCGCTTCTGACAATGACCCAAACCCAAGCCGCTCAGTTAACATCCAGGTCGCTTACCTTATCATCAGCTGTAGCTAGTGCAACCAATGTCATTTATACCTACGGATTTACCTATGTGTCTTCGGCCTCGGCTATCCAATCAATTAAATTTGAAGCCTGTACAACTGTGGTTGGTACATGCACCGCGCCAACCGGCATGAATATAAATCAGGGTACCCAACAGGGTACACTTGGAGGTTCGTGGACCAACACCACTTCATTTACACGCACCGGTGGTAGCGGTAGCTGTACTGCTGCCAACAATGTTCTTTGTATTACTCGAACTCAGGCTGCAGCTGAGTCTGCAGCTGCAAAGACAGTTGCCTGGAACACTCAAACCAACCCATCTACAGTTAACACTGCTTTCTTTGTAAGGATTACACTTTACTCCGACACTGGCTGGACAACCAGTACAGATACTGGAACAGTTGCCAGCGCCATTGTTCAAACCCTTACAGTTAGTGCGCGTGTTGCAGAAGTTCTTAACTTTTGCGTTGGCTCAACCGCAGTCAATGACGCCACTACTAGTGTTGCTGGCGACTGTACTACAGTATCTGGCACGTCACTAAACTTGGGTGTACTTGATTCTAGCCGAGTAAACATATCACCAGTAACTTCTACCAACGGTGGTGACTTGAACAACGGGGTAGCAATGGTACGTACTAACGCCAGTAACGGCGTGACTGTGTATTACGACGCCGTACAAGCAGGTAGCGGTACAAATCACTTAGGTACGCTTCGTATCTCTGGTGCTTCATGTAATGCAGGTACAGTTAACACTGACGGTTGTATTAACGCTCAAGGAACAACTCAGGCCACTTTTACTGCAGGTTCTGAGAAATTTGGCATGACCGTAGCGGCAACCAACTGTGGAAGTAATGGTGGCACTAACTACACCTGTACATTTTCTAGTGGAAACTACAACCTTGTCCGGAATGCATCTTACGATGGCGATGGCACAAATGCTGCTAGCAACTTCAGCGACACAGACACAACAAGCGGAACGACTACTAACGGATATGCTTGGGACGAAACCGGAACTGCTCAACCTATAGCCGCATCTTCCAACCCTAATGGCTTTGTTGAAGATGAGGCACTAATACTTAAATTTGCAGCCGGCATAGCCTTGGTAGCTCCTTTTGGTAGCTACTCGGTTCAAGCGGATTTTGTGGCGGTACCTGTCTACTAAGGATATATGGAAAAAAATAATGATAAAGCATAAACTAAATATCATGAAAGCCAAAGTACAAGACATTGGGCTTTTCTTCACCATAGCACTTCTGGTAATCTCTCTTGTCTTACCGGTGTTAATTATTAAGCAAGCTTCAGCAGCAGGTCAGATTACGGCCCGCTCATTAGCGTTGTCATCGGGTGTCCCAAGTAAGACTGGGGTTCAGTATACTTTTACCTTTACTGTTTCATCCACCAGCGATATTGAGGGAATAAAAGTACAGGCTTGTACTACTGCCGTAGGAAACTGCTCTGCTCCAGCAGGGCTTAGTTTTAGTAGTGTTACATTCGGCACACAATCAGGTTGGCAAGGAGCGACCAACTTCGCTATAGACAATACCGGAGCTAATGATTGTACACCTAGTGCCAGTATTATATGTGCAAACAGAACTGATGCGACCGCACAGACTACCACCTCTCGATCTATACGATTTGACACCATAACAAATCCTTCTGGTGTCAACAGTACGTTCTTTGCTAGGGTCAGTCTTTACAATGCAAATAACTATACAGCAGGGGCAGGTTTTGTTGATTATGGTGTTACTGCAGCAGCAGTTGTTCAGACCCTTACTACTTCTGCAGCCGTTGCAGAAGTGCTTAACTTCTGTGTTGGTTCTACAACAGTAAACGACGCTGAGACTACATCTACTCTACCAACCTCATGTGCCGGTGTTTCTGGAACAGGCGTAAATATTGGAGTATTGTCTACCAGCGGTGTAAATGTGTCACCGGTAGATGCTGTTGATGGTGGTGATGATTTAAATGGGCTAGTTATGCTACGCACCAACTCAACTAACGGCACCACTGTATCATACGATGCTATACAGGCTGTCACTGGCACTAATCACCTCGGAACGCTTCGTATATCAGGTGCAAACTGTAATGCTGGTACAGTCTCAACCGATGGCTGCATTAATGCAAAAGGAACTACTCAGGGGACAATTGTAAATGGCACAGAAGAGTTTGGAATGACAATTGCAGGAGTAAGTTGTGATAGTACTACAAGCTATTCATGTGTTTTCAGCTCAACTAACTACAATCTTGTTAGAGATGCGGCCTATGATGGTGATGGCACAGCTAGTAATGTGACCAATTTTTCCGACACTGGGGTTGTTTCGGGTACAACTACAAGCGGTTATGCTTGGGACGAAACCGGAGCTTTTGACCAAATCGCTGCTTCTACAACTTATGTAGACGATGAAGCATTACTTCTTAAATTTGCTGCTACATCAGCACTAATTACACCTTTTGGTAGTTATACCGTACAGACTGATTTTGTAGCTGTAACAACTTATTAGTTAATTGTGAGCAGTAGAGTAGTGGGTAGAAAAATACCACTTCGAACAATCTTTGTAGGCAGCATCTCGGTTTTGGTAATTGTAATATTTACACTTTTAAACAACGTAGGTGCTGCTGAGCTCACCTTACGTAATATTAGCGTTGGTTCAGGAGCGCCGGGTGCCAATACAACCCATGTATTTAACTTTACATATAGTAGTGTTGCTGCGGTTGGTTCTATAACATTTTTGTACTGTGAAAATACACCGGTTTTTGACCAGCCCTGCGACCCTCCAACTGGCTTGGATCTAAGTGGAGCAGTTTTGTCTTCCCAGAGTGGCAACACTGGCTTTAGTATTGACACTATTAATTCAACACCAAATATGATTGTACTAACACGACCTTCTGCCATTGCGGCGACGGTACCTAGCAGTTACGTGTTTGATAACGTAGTGAATCCTACTAATGCCCCTCATTCAGAGTTTATTCAGATAAGTACCCACTCTTCCATAGACGGTAGTGGTGCGCGAATTGACGAAGGGGCAGTTGCTTACGCCATAAATCCGTTGCTCGATATTTCAGCTTATATTCCACCATTTCTTAACTTTTGTGTAGGCGTAACAGTCGCATTGGACTGCACTTCAACGCTAGGAGATAGTATAGATCTTGGAATTATATCCAAAACAACTGCCAATGCTGCTACTTCTCAATTTTCAGCTGCTACAAATGATGCGAGTGGCTACGTTGTCTATGCGCTTGGTAACACTATGACATCGGGTAACAATATAATTCCAGAACTTAGCATACCCCAGCCTAGCCTAGTTGGTTCTTCACAGTTTGGTTTTAATTTAAGAGCCAATTCTTCTCCACCGATTGGCCAGGAACCATTTGGTGTGGGCACGGGACTACCAATGATTAATTATAATTTTCCAAACTTCTATACATATAATAACGGCGACTCTATTGCCAGTTCTAGCTTGTCATCAGATTACACTCGAATGACAGTCAGCTATCTCATAAATGCTGCTGGACCACAGCCTGCAGGTGTCTATTCAACTACTATTACTTATTTAGCGACTGCCTCATTTTAATGATTATGAAAAGGAATAAGCAAAAGCAGGGTTTATTGCAAGCAGGTATGTTTGGTATACTACTTGAGAACACATTATATATGGGGCAATTTATTTCTAAATACCGACGGTTAGTACTGGTGGCAATATCTTTGCCAATCCTTTTAACTGCTGTTGCTACGGCACAGACTCCTACTGGCAGTGGACTTTCAATCTCTCCAACTTTATCTGAATTCACGCTAAAACCAGGTCAAGCTGACAAAGTAGACATTACACTAAAGAACATTACTGTTAACCCGCTCAATGCCATTGCAACAATAAATGACTTTGAGTCAGACAACTCAACCGGCAACCCGCAACTTATTTCAGACACCGAAGAACCATCTCCTAATAGTATTCGCAAGTTTATTGTAGGACTTGATAATGTTCCTCTCGCTATTGGAGAACAAAAAAAGGTTACTGTAACCATTCAAGTACCTAAAGACACCCCTGCGGGCGCCTATTATGGGGTTATTCGCTATAAAGCCTCTCCGGCAGTGCCTGGGTCGGCTCCTGCTCCCGGTGAAGTTTCTTTGTCAGCTAGCGTAGGTACAATCGTGTTAGTAACCGTACCTGGTCAAATTAAGGAACAAGTTCAGCTAACTGGTATAAAAGTTTACAACGGTCCAAAAAATGCACCTCGAGAAAGCACTCTTTTCTTCTCACAACCTAATAGAGTTGGTGTAGAAGTTAACAATCTTGGTAATGGCTTTACCAAACCGTACGGAACCGTAGAAGTAAGTCGTACTTTTGGTGGACGCGTATATAGCTACCAACTTAATGGTCAAAAAGTTAAATCAAACGTACTACCTAATAGCAAAAGAACCTTTATAAATGAAATTAAAAATGTAGATAAACCGGGTAGATATACTGTTACGGCTAACGTATCTTACGGTCAGGGATCTGATGTTCTAGTTCTTAGCAAGAGTTTTTGGTACTTACCAGCTTGGTTATTCATTGCTATTCTAGTCATAGTCGGAATACTCGTTGTAGCTGTACTATATGCTCGACGTCGTTACAAGAAGGGCACCCACCAGCGCGACTCACATAGAGGATATTAATAAAGTTTAGGTATTAGTAAATGGTGGGATATAAAAACATTATCCGACCCACAAGCGCCATATTGGTTGGTGTTTGTTCATTGTTCATTGTTATTTGTTCATTGCCAGTAGCTTATGCTGCTTCGCAAGACGGTTCAGTGGGGATAGAAGGAGTTATTCCAGCCAATCCGCCAACTCAGGCACCTACCATCAACATACCGACCAATGGGCAAAATTTTAACTCGTTGCCAATAAATGTCAGCGGTCTTTGTAAAACTGATTTGTTAGTCGAAGTGTTCAAAAATAATGTATTTGCTGGTTCGGCTGTTTGTAAAGCAAGTAGTTATTCAATGCAGATTGACCTTTTTGACGGAAAGAACGATTTAGTAGCCAGACAATATGATGCCCTAAATCAAGCAAGTCCTGATTCAAACTTGGTCAGTGTGACCTTTAGCACCGGATTTGCCTCAAGCGGACCACGTCTGTCCTTAACTACTTTATATGCCAAAAGAGGTGCTGATCCTGGGGCTATTCTAACTTGGCCAATTACCCTAAGTGGAGGCAAAGGCCCTTATGCCATAAGTATAGATTGGGGCGATCAAAGCAAAACAGACCTGATAAGCAGGTCAGAACCGGGCAACCTAGATCTTGAGCACACATACAATAAATCAGGAATTTATAACATTATCATTAAAGCAACTGATTCTACTGGTCAATCAGCCTTCTTACAGGTGGTTGGCATTGCCAATGGGCCAATCCAGCAATCAGCTGCTGGCGGTAACACTGTAGCTGCTGGCACACCACAAATACCGGTCTTTTTTTGGGCAATACTTTTACTGTTATTCCCTGTTGTTCTGTCTACTTTTTGGTTAGGTAAAAAACACCAAATTCAAAAAATTCGAGACAATCTGAGACGCGGCAAATCTCCAGTTTAGCTGTTAGTCGGTTGAAGTGGTAAACTTTAACAGATGAAAACTGTTTTTGTTGGTTTGTCCGGAGGAGTTGATTCTTCAGTTGCCGCCTTGCTTTTAAAGCAGCAGGGCTTCCGTGTAGTAGGTGTTTACATGAAGAATTGGAGCAAAGATTTGCCCGGTATGCCATGCCCTTGGATGGATGATTATCAAGATGCCAAGAGGGTTGCTGTGCAGTTGGGTATAGACTTTAAAATGTATGATTTTCAAAAAGAATATCAACACAAAGTGGTGGACTATATGCTGGAAGAATTTCGTGCCGGCCGCACACCCAACCCGGATGTAATGTGCAACCAAGAAGTTAAGTTCAAACTGTTTCTTAACACCTGTCTTGATGACGGTGCTGATTTTATTGCAACAGGTCACTATGCCCGAGTGATGCACACGCCAGCAAAAAACTACCATCTACTACGTGCAAAAGATGAAAATAAAGATCAAACTTACTTTTTATATAGAATTACTCAAGAGGCTTTGGCAAAGACTCTTTTCCCTTTGGGTGAGCTGACCAAACCGGAAGTAAGAAAAATTGCCTTGGATAACAATTTAGTTACCGCCGAAAAGAAAGAAAGTATGGGGATATGTTTTGTTGGTAAGGTTGGAATTAAAGATTTTCTGCAACAGTATTATAAAAGTAAACCTGGAGCAATAATCGACCAGCATGACCAGAATATTGGTGAACATGATGGTGCAATTTTTTATACCATTGGTCAGAGACATGGTCTAGAGGTTGGAGGTGGTTTGCCATACTACGTAGTCGGTAAAGATATGGCTAAAAATGAAGTCTATGTCACTACCGACATCCAAGATGAAAATCTTTGGAAAAATGTCATCAAACTAACCGATGTTCATTGGATTAATGACAGATCGCAGATCTCAGATCTCAGATCGCAGGTCTATGTGCGGACTCGTCACAGGGCAAAACTGGTTATTGTGAATAGACTTTCACAGAACCCAAATAAAGAGTGGGTTGCAGAGTTAGCCGAAGATGTTAGGGCGCTTACCCCGGGGCAATCAGCTGTTTTTTACAGCGATGCTGAATGTCTAGGTGGGGGGATTGTCGTTTAGAATTAGCGGTGGTAACATAAAAGAGACAGATACTAAATTTAAGAAAAGGGTAACAACATGGGACTATTCAACTTCTTCAAAAAGAAAAAAGACGACGCACCGGTAGCACAAGCGCCAGATGCCTCAGCAGCACCAGCTCCTACTGCTGATAACTCAGCACCGGCTCCGGCACCAGCAGCACCTACTCCACCTGCGGATAACTCGACTCCACCTTCCACACCAACACCACCAGTCGTCTAAAACTATACGAAAGGTTTTAAAAAACACCTCTGTTCTAATCAGAGGTGTTTCTTGTTAGAATAGGTGATATGACTGCTCAGGAAATTAGACAAAAATACTTTGATTTTATGGTTAAAAATGGTCATCGGCAGGTGCCACGTGCTCTTTTGATACCGCAAAATGACCCCACCACACTGTTTACAGGTAGTGGTATGCAACCGCTAATTCCATATCTATTGGGTGAAGAACACCCTGAAGGTAAGCGAATAGTAGACAGCCAAACATGTTTTCGGGCAGAGGATATGGATGAAGTTGGCGACAACCGTCACACAACTTTTTTTGAAATGCTGGGCAACTGGAGCCTGGGGGATTATTACAAAGAGCAACAACTGGATTGGTTTTTCACATTTTTAGTAGATGAAGTTGGCTTAGATCCTAAAAAACTCTACGTAACATGCTTTAGTGGCGACGAGTCAAACGGTGTGCCAAAAGATAGTGAAAGCGCTGAAATTTGGAAAAAACTCTTTGCGCAAAAAAATATAAGTGCCGATGATGCAGAGGTTGGTAGCGAAGAACAAGGCTACCATCAAGACTTCTTATCTGGAAATAATCGAATTTTCTTTTATGATGCTAAAAAGAACTGGTGGAGCCGTAACGGCGTACCTACCAATATGCCAGAGGGTGAACCAGGCGGACCAGACAGTGAGGTATTCTATGATTTTGGCACTCCACATGATGAAAAATGGGGTAAGTTTTGTCACCCCAACTGCGATTGTGGCAGATTTTTAGAAATTGGTAATTCGGTTTTTATGGCGTATAAAAAAACTAAAGACGGTTTTGAGGAGTTACCGGCTCCAAATGTCGACTTTGGTGGTGGTTTGGAGAGAATTGCAGCTGTGGCAATAGGTGACCCGGATGTATTTAAAATAAGCCTGCTCTGGCCAATTATAGAAGGTTTGGAGCTGTTGAGTGGCAAGAAATATGTTGATCACACCCAAAGTATGCGAGTGATTGCAGACCATTTACGGGCTGCGATGTTTTTAGTAGTTGATGGTGCTCATCCAAGCAACAAAGAACAAGGCTATGTAGTACGGCGACTAATGCGTCGGGCTATAAGATTTGCCTTTGATCTGGGAATTGAAAATGACTTATGTGAAAAAGTTGTACCTATAATTGCTGAAATTTACAGAAATGATTTCCCGGAACTGCTAGAAAACGAAGATCAAGTCGTAGAGGCTATGGTGCGTGAAGAAAGACTTTTCCGTAGCACGCTACGAAAGGGTATTCATGAACTCGAAAAATTAGCAGGAGAAAAGAAATACTTAACAAGTCAAGTAATTTTCAAACTTTATGATACCTATGGTTTTCCGGTAGAGCTAATTACCGAGGAAGCGGTAAATCTGAATATTCAGTTAGAAGACGGATGGCGTGATGGTTTTGATGGCCTAATGAAAGAACAAAGGGAGAGGTCACAAACAGCTTCGCAGGGTATGTTTAAGGGAGGTTTGGCTGATCATTCAGAGCAGGTTGTGAAGTATCATACGGCAACACATTTAATGTACCAAGCACTCAAACAAGTGCTAGGTAATCACGTTGTACAGAGAGGTAGTAATATTACAGCTGAGCGTCTCCGATTTGATTTTTCACATCCAGAAAAAGTCACACGCCAGCAACTGGACGAAGTTGAGAACATAGTGAATGAAAAAATTGCCGAAGATCTACCTGTCAGCTGGAAAGAAGAATCTACTGTGGAAGCTCTCAAAACAGCCAGTGGTGCATTTGGCGACAAGTATGGGGATGTTGTTAAGGTTTACACCATTGGTGACCCGGCTAGTCCATTCAGTCGTGAAATTTGTGGCGGTCCGCATGTTCAACACACCGGTCAAATTGGTGACGGCGGTAAAGTGTTTAAGATTACAAAAGAAGAAGCATCATCTGCTGGTGTCCGTCGTGTTAAAGCAGTTCTAACCTAAAAAACCGTTTAGCTAAGTGGCTGGAACAGAGTTGGGCATGGTATAATTTATACCGATAATGCTTCTTAAACACACTTTAAAAAATACAGAATAACATGGAAATACGCGACAACAGCTCGGACGTGGTTACAAAACCAAAATCCAAGGATAAAAAGGCCTTGCTTGGAACAGCTGCTAAAAAGTCAGGTGCGCTGGCTAAATCATTGCACAGCAGTGTTAAAGGGCAAGTCTCCAAGATTGGAACTTTGAAAAAGTCTGCTAGCCCGGGAGACAACTATATCGTTGGTCTTGATGTAGGCACAGAGTATGTAAAAGCTTTAGTCGGACGAGTCACAGGCAATAGTGTAGAAATAATTGGTGTTGGTCGTATGCATCAATCATTATCTGATATGCAGGCGGGTGCAATTGCTGACATTTCTGCAGTTGTAGCAAATTGTGATAGGGCTCTGGCCGCTGCAGAACAACAGGCAGGAGTTAGTGCACGAACAGCCGTTTTGGGAATAGCCGGAGAATTAGTTAAAGGAACAACCACAACTGTTCGGTTCACCAGAAAAAATTCTACTAAAGAACTTGATGAACAGGAAGTTGCTCGTGTTATTCATTTAGTCCAAGAAAGGGCTGAGGCCAAAGCAAGATCCTCTCTGGCGTGGGAACTTGGTGGAAAAGAAGTAGACGTGCGTTTAGTCAACAGTGCGCTGGTGAGAATAGAAATAGACGGCTATAAAGTTACTAATCCGGTTGGTTTTCAGGGTAAGGACGTAACAGTTGAGATGTATACAGCCTTTGCGCCGATGATTCATATAGGTGCGCTGGAGCGCACTGCACATGAATTAGACCTTGAGCTGTTGGCTGTAGCGGCCGAACCTTTTGCGGTAGCCCGCTCTGTTGTAGGCGACGAACCTTCGGCTGAAGTTAGCGCTATTCTTATGGACGTCGGTGGTGGTACTACAGATATTGCTGTAGTCAACGAAGGTGGGGTGGAAGGCACCAAGATGTTTGGCATTGGCGGAAGAGCATTTACTCATGCGGTTGAGCGTGACCTAGGAATTGATTTTGCTAAGGCGGAAGCTCTAAAACTTAGTTTGAGCGAAGGCAAGGTAGTTGAAAACAAAAAACCAGAGTTGGAAAAATCTCTGAAAAAAACGCTTAATGTCTGGGCGTCAGGTGTAGAGCTGGCACTGGCGGAATTTACCACACTAGAAAGACTACCTAGTCGAATTCTTTTGTGTGGTGGAGGTTCTAGCCTGGAAATGCTTAAAGAAGAACTGCAAAATGGGGATTGGCATGACAGTCTTGCTTTCTCTAAAAAACCGGAAGTTAAGTATATTAACCCAACTGAAGTTGTAGGTATAACTGACACAACTGGTGATATAACAGATCATACATATATAACAGCCATGGGTCTTTTAAGAGTCGGAGTTGACACTATGGCAAGTGGTGAAGCTGGCGAAGAACCTACTGTTAAAGGTAAACTTAATAGGATTCTAAGAACATGAATTACCATTTACCATTTACTATTTACTATTTACCATTTATTTATCAGGTATCATTTGCCAAAACGAACTTTTTGAATACTTGCCAAATGCCAAATGTTAAATCAATGCCAAATGCTCAGTGTTCAATGACAAATCTCCTCCAAGGTGGTGCGCTATGAATAAAGTTCCAGCCAAACCCACTAAAGATACTATTTATCTAGAACCGGACGATGATATTACGTCTATTATTGAGAAAGTTCAGTCTGCCGATAACAAAGTTGTCGCCTTAGTCCTACCTAAGAGGGCTGCTAGCCTTCAAAGCATAGTCAACATGCGTCTTCTAAAACGTAACGCTGACAAAGCCGGTAAAAGTGTAGTGTTGATATCCTCAGAAGATTCGCTAATGCCACTTGCTGGTGCTGCGAAAATTCATGTTGCCAAAAATTTACAGTCCAAACCTGAAGTACCCCTGGCACCTCGTGGCGCAAAAGCTTCAGACACAAAAGAGGCTGACATACCCGAAGATTTGGCAGATGACGGAGAAGAAGTACCAACCACGCTGGATTACCATAGAAGTGTTGGGGCATTGGCGGCAATACCTGATGAAGAAGAAGTAGAGCTTGGCGATGAAGATGACGAGTCTGGCAAAAACGTGGATGATGAAAAGTCCAAGAAATCTAAAAAAGATAAAGTAAAAATTCCAAATTTCGACAAATTCAGGGTAATGCTTGGACTAGGTACGGTAGGTATAATTGCCCTTATAGTATTACTTGTAATGGTTCTAAAAGTATGGCCAGCGGCTGTTATCACAATTCAGACAGAAAGCATACCGGTTGATACCAAATTTACGCTAACAACATCTGATAGTGCCAAAGAATATAATGCTGAAAAGAAAATCATACCAATTACTACCAAAACAATAGAACAAACCTCTGTTCAGTCGGTTACAGCAACCGGACAACAAAACAATGGAGAAAAAGCCACAGGGAATGTTACTTTTACAAACTGTACAGACAATGCTGTTACCTTACCCGCAGGCACAGGAGTTAGTTCTGGTGGACTAACCTACATATTACAATCCTCTGTAGCATTAGCAGATGGTGAATTTACATCTGGAGGAGTATGTAAAGCATCTGGTGCGCATGTAGGAAGTGGAAATGTAAAAGCACAGTCAGGCGGGACAAAGTATAACATTGGTCCTAGTAGTTTTAGTGTGGCTGGCTTCCCAGGGATAAGCGGTGTCTCTACTAGTTCAATGACTGGAGGTACTGATAATATTACTACTGTTGTTTCTCAAGCTGACCTTGATAAAGCCAAAGAAAAAGTAACATCAGAATCATCTGATACTTTTGTACGTAAATTTGAAGCCGACTTAGTTAAAGCCGGTGAGTTTCCTCTGCCTTCAACACTGAAGATTGGTGAAGCAGTAACTACATCTTCGCCGGCAGTTGGGCAGCCTGCAACCACGGCAACGGTAACTACTAAAATTACCTATACAATCTATACTGTTAAAAAATCTCATCTTGAAGAGGCAGTCAAAAAGCAGGCTTTGTCACAAGTTAATACCAAGAAACAAAAACTTGAGACAGACGATGTACTAAATGGCGCCAGCATAGTCGACCAAAATGGTGCTACTCCTAATGATGTAACTATTAATGTTGATCAAACCTTATCAGCTATTCCAATCTTGGACACTGAGTTAATTAAAAAACAAGTTGGCGGACTTAAGTCTGCGGGAATCAAAGATCAACTTAGCAAGTTGTCGGGTGTCAAAACAGTTGAGGTACAAATGAGACCATTCTATGTGTCAAAAGTTCCTAAGAAAACCAGCAAAGTTACAATTGTAGTTAAAGCAGAAAAGACTACAAAAAAGGATACAACTAAGACTAATGAACCATAACACCGCCGTTGGGCAGGTATTGGCTCTAGACGTGGGACTTAGAAGAACGGGCATAGCCAGAGCTTCTTGGATAGCAAAATTGCCAGAACCATTAATGTCAGTAGCTACCGAAAAAATTGATGATTGTTTGGAAAAATTAATTCGTGAATATTCAGTGGATACTATAGTTGTAGGTTTGCCTAGAAGTCTCAATGGTAACGAAACCGGCCAGACAAAATGGACAAGACAATGGGTTAAATCGTCCAAACCAAAACACGGCGTAGTCTGGTATTTTCAAGACGAAGCGTTGACAAGTGAACTTGCTAAAAGTCATAGCAGTGAACATGATGTAGATGCTCATGCTGCGGCAGCCATTTTAGATGACTTTCTAAAAGCAGATGACGAAGAGAGAATATCATGTTAAAAAAACCTACCAAAAAGACTCTCAAAAAACCAAATTCCAAAAAAGCCTGGTTAATAATTTTGGCCATAACCGCTGTTCTTTTAGTAGGTGGTGTTGTGGCACTAAGAACTTGGTATAGCCGGAATTTACAACCAGTCAGTTCTTCTTTGGAAAAAAAATACTTCACAGTTTCGGCAGGAGACACCAGGGCTGAAATTGCCAAAGGCTTGGAACAAGCAGGATTGATACGTAGTGCTAAAGCTTTTGAGAACTATGTCAGGTCACACCAAATTAGTAATTTACAGGCCGGCACCTATATATTGAGTCCTTCAATGGATGTACCCGAAATTGTAAACAAGATTTCAAACGGTGATGTAGCTAAAAATTTGCTCACAATTTTGCCGGCTAAAAGACTTGACCAAATAAAACAAGCCTTTGTCTCTGCAGGCTATACACAGAGCCAGGTGGATTATGCATTCAACCCCGAACTTTATGCAGACTTACCTCTGCTTGCCAATTTACCGCCGGGTGCTAGCCTAGAAGGCTATTTATATCCGGATTCATTTCAAAAACAATCAGATACACCGGCAGAAACAATTGTTAGACAGTCGTTACAAGAAATGCAAAAGTACCTTACGGCTGATGTGATAAGCGGACTGGGGGCACAAGGGCTGAGTGTTCATCAGGGAATTATTTTAGCTTCTATTGTAGAACAGGAGACTTCAGACCCACGTGATCAACCTACGGTTGCCCAAGTATTTTTGAAACGATTTAAAGAGGGAATGATGCTAGGTTCTGATGTAACAGCATTTTATGCTTCTGCGATAGCTGGAAAAGAACCAACTGTATTTATTGAGTCTCCCTATAACACTCGTATATACAATGGATTGCCTCCAGGCCCAATTGGTAACTTTACAGCAAGTGCCATTCGAAGCGTCGCCAAACCGGCACCTACTGATTACGTTTTTTTTGTTGCCGGAGATGATGGAACTTTACATTTTACCTATACTGCCGCCGAGCACCAAGAGGCTATCAACAAGTACTGTAGCGAAGCCTGTCGATAGGTGTTAACTTGAAAATTTGGTATAATATAATACCGGTGGGTTACTTATAGCCACACAGCTAAGCTAACCTGCTTTTTAATATGAATTTAGCCAAATTTAGGAACTCACTCTTAAAGAAAAAAGAGCAAGTTTTCAACAGGGAAAAGCTGGATACCATAATCGCAGCTAATCCTTTTGATGACAAAAAATTAGACCGTTCAACGCGCCGAAAAATTACTAAGTATAGTCTTATAATTGGTAACATTCTTCTTTTGGTTGGAGTTGCATTGTTTGTTATCAACAGTGATTCTGCCAGTCAAACAGTCCGAAGTGGATCTGTTAGTAGTGTAGTATCTACTGCATCGTCGGTTTCTAGTCCGTTAGACAAACTTTCGTCTGCCCAGATTGCGCGTGAAGTTGCGCAAATGACAAATTTAGCCGAACTGACAGCTGTACGTAATCAAGCCGACTCTGAAGGTGCTCAATTGGCTGTAGCCGCAAGTGATAATGCTGTTGTAGCCAAGCCCCAATTAGTTAGTACGTCGCAGAAATCAAAAAAGGACATAGTTCGCTATATCACTAAATCAGGCGATACAATCAGCAGTATTGCTGCAACATACAATCTAAACGCCAACAGTATTCGATGGTCTAATGACCTAACGGGTGATGCCGTGGCAGCAGATAAAAATTTAGTTATTCCTCCCGGAAATGGTGTTGTGCATTTAGTAAAAGCAACTGATACCATTGATGGGCTTGTCAGTAAGTATACAGCCGATAAAGCACTTTTTATCAGTGTTAACGACGCGGAGAGTGGTAAGTTAATTCCTGGTGACTATGTCTGGGTGCCTGGTGGCACAGTTGCACCGCCAGTTGTGCGTTTTAGCGCTGTTTCTAGAGGCGGTTTTGCATTTGGAAGCACTGCTATTTATGGTAGCAATGGCTATGATTACGGTTATTGTACCTGGTGGGCGGCTACAAGACGAGCTCAAATTGGCCGTCCGGTACCAAGCAATCTTGGAAACGCTTGTACCTGGAAGGGCCTGGCAGCTCAGTCTGGGTTAAGCGTGGGAACTGCTCCGGCCACTGGTGCTGTAATTTGGACTCCTAGTGGATGTTATGGTCACGTTGGTTTTGTAGAAAGAGTTAATGAAGATGGTAGTGTTTGGGTGTCAGATATGAACTCTCATGGCTATGCCAGTATGGATACCTCCAGTGGAGGTGCAGGCGGATGGGGACGAATTAGTTATAGGTTACTTGCACCCGACCAAGCCAATAAGTTCTGGTACATCTACTAGCATTTAGTCTTCTAAGAAACCACCAGACTGGTGAGCCCATAGGCCAGCGTATACACCATTATTCTTAAGTAGTTCTTTGTGTGAACCTTCTTCGACAATCTTACCTTCTTTAAGAACAATAATCCGGTCCATTCTTTGAACCGTACTTAACCGGTGTGCAATTACAATTGCAGTTCGGCCTTCCATTAGTTTCCATAAAGCATCTTGAATCAGCCTTTCTGATTCACTGTCCAAGGCACTAGTTGCTTCATCAAGCACAAGTATAGGAGCGTTTTTTATCATAGCTCTAGCAATAGCTATGCGTTGCCTTTGTCCACCTGATAATTTAACCCCTCGTTCTCCTACAAGTGTTTCATAACCTTGAGGTAATTCTTTCACAAATTCGTGTGCATGGGCTAACTTGGAAGCTTTAATTATTTCAGAATCACTTGCGTTTTCCTTACCATAGGAAATGTTTTCCGCGATACTTCGATGAAACAATAATGGCTCTTGCGGAACATAGGTTATTGCTTTTCGAAGTTCGGATTGTTTAACATTGCGAATGTCTTGACTGTCTATTGAAATTTTTCCGTCATCAATATCTGAAAAACGAAGTAGCAATCTAGTGAATGTTGTTTTACCAGAACCGGAGTGTCCTACTAGACCTATTTTTTCACCTGATTTAACATTAATGTTAATTTTTTCAAAAAGAGCATTATCTTTTTCGTCATGTGTAAATACTACATCCTCAAAAACTATATGACCCTTTTTCATCAAAGATTTTTCAGGATTTTTAGGGTCTTTGATCTCAGGTTCAATTGCCAGAATTTTCACCATATCACTGGCATCACCAAAGGCACGGTTGTAATTGCGCAGTACGTTTTGAAATTCCCAAAGTCTCTCGCCAATTCGTCCGGTGTAGGTGACTATCAAGAATAACGTGGCAATGTCGGTATTGAACTGTTGTGCACCAAATACAGCAATTAGCAAGGCTGCTATTCCTAGGCTAGACGTAACAATGCTTGAATAGGTTTCACGAATGGTAGTTGAGCGGATAGATCGCAAACCTAACAGGCGAGTTTTAGTAGTGGTTTCATAGTAACGATTATTTTCGTACTTTTCAGCAGAAAAACTCTTTATAGCCATTACGTTTGTAAGACTATCGGCTAAATTACCGGTTTGACGACTTTGTTGTTCAGACTCCCTAGTGTTAGCTTCTCGCACTGGTTTTGAAAAATATATTGCACCCAAAATAAAGACTATAGTAAAACCAACCAAAGCTGCGGCATATATTGGAACTCTCGGGGCTAGGATAGCAACAGTTGCTGTTACACCAATAATAAGCGTATAAAGGCTAAAAAAGGTAGAATCGGCAAATCGCACATATGCACCCGTAAGTTTGTTTGCCTGTGAGACTAAGGATCCTGCAAAACGGTTTGAATGAAAATTGGGACTCATTTTGATTAGGTGGTCAAAGATTTTTCTCGCCATATCGCGGCTTACTGCCAACTCCAAATTCCAAACTAACCAGACATTTATCCTCCAGCCGGCAACGCCACTAGCTAAATTTGCAATAATGTACACAATAATGTAACCCCCAAAACTCGCCCATAAATCAGAAGAGTCGTAGTTACCAGTACTGATTTTTTCTAACACTAGGGACAGGATGTATGGCTCTAGAAAATCCATGATGAGCACGGTAATTGGAATACCGATTAGCAAAGGGAAAAGATAGCGCTTGTAATCAAGTGCATGCGAAGTAAATAACCGGATTGTTTGTAAAGTAATAGATGGACTCTTAGACATACGCTCGTCCTCCCATTGAGCGGCGTTGGTTAGCAGATATTAAATCCTTTTTTGTTTCGTCAGCGGAACGGCACGTCCGTTCGTCCACGTATTTAATAAAAACTATAGCGGGTTAAAGACAACAAAACAAGCAATTTGTAAAAATTTGCTATAATTAACAGAGATGGAAAAAATAATTCTTTATTACAAGTTTGTGCCCATAGAAGATACCGAGACAGTTATGGTTTGGCAAAAAGCACTATGCGAAAAACTTGGCTTAACCGGCCGCATTTTGATTAGTCGCCATGGAATTAATGGTACTTTAGGTGGAAAACTGGAAAATTTAAAACTCTACACACGGGCAATGAAAAGCCATAGCAAGTTTGGGGGAATTACTTGGAAATGGAGTGATGGCGGAGCGAGTGATTTTCCTAGACTCAGTGTAAAAGTGCGTGAAGAAATTGTTACCTTTGGGGTACCTGACGAACTTAAGGTAAAAGCAGAAGGAGTAGTTGGTGGTGGGAAACACTTAAAACCTAAAGAAATACATGAACTAGTTAAAGCTCGTGGTGACGATGTTGTCTTTATGGATGGCAGAAATGCATATGAAGCGAAAATAGGTAAATTCAAAAATGCTGTTGTTCCAAACACCAGAACAACTAAAGATTTTATAAATGAACTTGAAAAACCTGAAATGCAAAAACTTAAAGACAAGCCTGTAGTTACGTACTGTACGGGCGGAATTCGTTGCGAAATTCTTTCGGCATTGATGAAAAACCGTGGTTTTAAAGAAGTCTACCAAATTGATGGCGGTATTGTTAAGTATGGTGAAGAATACAAAGATGACGGCCTTTGGGAAGGTAAGTTGTACGTTTTTGATAAAAGGATGAGTCTTGGTTTTTCTGATAAAGCTAAAGATATTGGCGAATGCAGTCTATGCGGAGCAATAACCTCTAACTTTGAAAATTGTGCTGAAGTATCATGTAACGACCTAATTCTGGCTTGTGAAAAATGTGCTCGTGAAAAAACGTTTTGTATTAACCACCAGCAAGTTTTAGCAAAATAATCGCTAGGTTACTTAATGAATAAAAAGCTACAAGACAAGTTAGCCGGTCTGCCATCATCACCCGGAGTATATTTTCATAAAAACGCCAAGGGTGAAATTATATATATCGGTAAAGCAGCAAATTTACGCAATAGAGTAAGACAGTACTTTCAAGCTAGTCGCTACCGCGACCCAAAAACACAGCAGCTAGTTAGTGAGATAGATGATGTTGATTGGACCGAACTGGAAAGCGAAGTTGATGCACTATTTGTTGAGGCCGAGTTAGTCCGTAGGTATTTGCCTAACTATAATATTTTACTTCGTGATGATAAAAGCCTTCAATATGTCAGAATCGATATTAAATCCAACCACCCAACAGTTACAGTTATCCGTAGACCGCTAGACGATGGAGCGGAATATTTCGGTCCATATCTTAATGGTTTTGCGCTAAAAAAAAGCTTGCGCTACCTTAGACGAGCTTTTCCATACTCAACATCTAAGATGCCGGGACAAAAACGAGCCAGTCTTCATTATCATTTAGGGATGGACCCTGGTCTGGAGGATGGCCGTACCAGTCTTGCTGATTACCGTTCGAATTTAAAGAAACTAATTCAATATTTAAAAGGCAATCGCGTTGCTTTAATTAACCAAATTGAAAAAGATATGAAGAATGCGTCTAGGGTCAAAGATTTTGAGACTGCTGCCAAATTACGAAATCAGCTTTTTGCACTTCGATCTTTAAGTAAACAAATATTGTTTGGTGATCATGAGTTACAAGATGCTGGCAAAGACTTAGCTCTGGAACAACTAGGCAAACTAATAGGGCTAGACAAACCTTTGTTGAGAATTGAAGGGTTTGACATAAGCCACCACCAAGGCACCGATACAGTTGCTTCAATGGTAGTCTTTGCAAGCGGTATTCCGGAAAAAACTGCTTACCGAAAATTTAAAATGCGCATTTCAGGCAATGATGATTTTGCACATATGGCAGAAGCAATTACAAGGAGATTTAGTTTGAAAAACCAAATCAAATGGCCTTTGCCTGAGCTTGTCTTGATAGACGGCGGAAAAGGCCAGTTAGCGGCTGCTTATAATATCTTGAGCAAATCTGGGATAAACGATATTGCTATGATAGGCCTGGCAAAGAGGGAAGAGGAGATAATCTTCTTTTCCGGAAGTACTTATAGCCCAAATATTGACTATGCCAAGTCGATTGATGGCTATATAAAAAAAAGTGAAGACTTTATCACTATTTGCTTGCCTCATTCATCACCTGCGGTTAAGCTTCTACAACGTATTCGTGACGAAAGTCACCGTTTTGCCGTAAGTTACCATACTAGCTTAAAGCGTAGCCGACAAACAACATCAACACTAGATGAAGTAAATGGAATTGGACCGGCTACAAAGAAAAAAATAATAAAACATTTTGGTTCAGTTAACTCTGCAAAAAAAGCCTCGTTGGAAGAATTTCAAGATTTACTTGGCAAAAAAAGAGGACAAAGTATATATCTGCAGCTTGCCAGAGCTTCAGATAACATAACTGGTACAATAGATAGGTGAATATACGGCAAATTCTAACCAAATTAGCGGTTAGGTGGTTAGCTTGCGGCCTTGGGTTATGGATAGCTGCTGGAATACTAGGTGAAAACCGGTTCAGTATTGGTGGTGATTGGAAAACACTGGTGATAGCCGGTTTAGTGTTGGCGCTTATTAATATGTTTCTGAAACCGATTTTGGTTATTGTTTCCTTCCCGGCAATTATTCTTACACTTGGATTTTTCATGTTAGTGGTCAATGGTGCAATTATATTGATAGCGTCATGGCTGTATGATCAAATTTATGTATCAAGTTTTATAGTGGCGATAGTTGCAGGAGTGATAGTAGGATTGGTAAACTATCTGGTAAGCAGGGTTTTGGAGGACCTGAAATGAAGAAACGAATGTTCAAGGCTCAATGCTCAATGAATGTAAAAATACACAATGTGTTAATGAATCACTCATTTTTCCTGCTAAAGACACTAATAAATTGATA
The DNA here is from genome assembly GCA_964400155.1 of uncultured Candidatus Saccharibacteria bacterium. Lineage (GTDB taxonomy): Bacteria > Patescibacteriota > Saccharimonadia > Saccharimonadales > UBA10212 > JAYTJL01. The sequence goes on along the minus strand of CAYNSQ010000004.1, from coordinate 3,197 downwards.
ACGGTAATGACTGAAAGGAGTAAGTGTTGAATATTTGGAGTTATATCACTTTAGGTTCGTCCGTACTACTTGTAATTCTGATTCTAATTCAGACCAGGGGGGCTAGTCTTGGAGCAGGGTTGGGTGGAGGCGGTGAAGTTAACACTGTCCGCCGTGGTTCTGACAAGACGCTTCACCAATTAACAATAATATTAGTTTTTATCTTCGCTTCTAGCATCATACTTGGACTAGTTGCGGGTTAATTTAATATAAATTTAAATAATTTGAAACAATAATAACGTGGTGGCAAAATTTTTACCAAGCGAAGAAACTAAACGTCGTCTTCGTTCTATTGTTCGACGTCGCAAGAAAGACGCTCAAGAAATAGGTCAGCAGGCAGACACTCAAATAGAAAAACTACTGATTCGAAGGTTTGACAGGTTGGTGTTTGTTAGAAGGTTTGTATTTCTTTGGACTGGCTTTTTTGTTTTGTTGATTTTTAGCACTATTATCCAAGTACGCGGACTAGGTAGGTATTATCAAACCACACAACCAGCAGCCGGTGGAGTTTTTTCTGAAGGGTTAGTAGGAACATTTACCAATGCCAGCCCACTTTATGCAACCGGTACCGCCAATCAAGCCGTAAGTAGAGTTGTATTCTCAGGACTCTTCAAGTACGACAGTTCTGGCCAGCTGGTCGGCGACCTTGCCCGTACAATAAAAATAGATAATACTGAAAAAAATTATATTGTTAGTCTAAAACCCGGAATTGTTTGGCACGATGGCCAACCCTTTACTGCTGACGATGTTGTTTTTACCTATCGAACTATTCAAAACGGTTCGGCGCAGTCCCCGCTTTATAGCAGTTGGCAAGACATTGTAGTTTCAAAAATTGATGATTATACGATTAACTTTAAATTGCCAAACCCTTTAGCAGCTTTTCCTTTCTCTTTGACGAATGGAATTGTACCTGAGCATATCTTAAACAAAATCGAACCTCGACAAATGCGTAGTGCTCAATTTAACACTTCCCCTATTGGCACAGGACCATTCGTATGGAAGTTTGTACAGGTTGATGGGTCTCCTGCTAGTGGACTGGAACAGCACATAACTCTTGCACCCTTTGAAAAGTATTGGGCGGGTGAACCAAAGTTGGATGGTTTTAGTTTTACTACTTTTTCTGACGAAAACAAATTAATAAAAGCCTACAAGGATAAAAATATAAATGCCATAAGCGGTCTTAACGATATTCCCGAAGATATATCTGAAGAAACCACTACGGTAGTCTATTCAACACCTCTAACTAGTCAAGTTATGGCGTTTTTCAACAATTCACGTAATGGACTCAACGATGTGAGTGTTCGTAAAGCTCTAGTCCAGGCTGTCAATACTAAAGAGTTAGTTGGAGAGTTGCAAAATGTAGCTGGGAGGGTGCGTTCTCCGCTTTTAGATTTTCAATTAGGCTATGATGGCGGCTATGCTCAGGCAGAGTATGATCCAGAAACTGCCAATCAACTTCTTGATGCTGCTGGCTATACACGTGGAGCTGATGGTATGCGTAGCAAGGCTGGACAACCTTTAGAATTTTCACTAGTTGCACAAAATACGGGTAACTACACAGTTGTGGCTAAGTATTTACAAAAGAAATGGGCAGATATTGGAGTAAAAACTATCGTTACATACAGCAATCCTTCAGATATACAGAGCGACAATATTGCAACTCATAACTATGACATCTTAATTCATGGTATTAGTGTTGGCACTGACCCGGATGTCTATGCATATTGGGATAGTACCCAGGCTAGCACTACGTCATTAGGACGGCTAAATCTGAGTGAATACAAGTCAAAAGTAGCCGACCAAGCTCTGGAATCAGCCAGAACCAGGTCTGACCCGGCTATACGGGCAGTTAAGTATCAATCCTTTGTAAGTACTTGGGTACAAGATGCTCCCGCCTTAGCAATCTATCAGCCAACTTATCTATATATTTCTCGTGGTCCAATTCATAATTATCAAAAGAAAGTTTTAATTGTTCCAACCGATCGTTATTCCAATGTCAACGAATGGACAATCAGACTAGTTCGTAAATAAAAATAAAATTAGAATGACGCTCTGTCTCTGAGTTGGTGCGCCTATCCCGTTTTACGCGGAGTTGCATAAAACGGAAGGAGCAAAGTTGACTGCAAAGACAAGAATCCAAGTCGGAGCCTATGCTATGACTTGGATTCTGTCCACAATGTCGTGTTTTGCGATGGTGGGCGGGGAGGGACTCGAACCCTCAAGCCTTGCGGCAACGGATTTTAAGTCCGCAGCGTATACCAATTCCGCCACCCGCCCGGGTGTGGAGGCGCGTACGAGATTCGCACTCGTGTACAAGGTTTTGCAGACCTTTGCCTAACTCCTCGGCCAACGCGCCTTATTGTCTAGAATTGACTTAGTTATTTTACCAAGATAAGGCTAATTTTACACCTATTACAATTTACTAAACGTTAAAAAAATGAAATAATATACTAAAAGATTACTCTGAAATGTCTTCAGATATGAACATAGCCATTTTCTAAAGATTATCCTAATAGCTTAAAGCTATCTAAAACCAGTAAAGAATAACTAGCCCTTACTTTTGCCGGCTTTTTCTTCTCTGTCCAGCTCTTCTTCGACTGCTTTGTCATCAGCAATATCTTTTGCTGTTTTTGTTAGATCTTTCATGCCAAAGTAGACCCAAAAGAGTGATATCCACCAAAAGAAAGCACTGATTATAAACCAACCCAAAAAATTATGGCCTTTGTTAGACGCAACTCTTGCCGGCCAAATGGCAATTATTAACCAAGCAATTATTCCCAAAATTCCCCAACCAAGCATTTTATTCTCCCCTCGGAGTTTATTAATTAACCCATTAATTTGGGGCACCCTATCTAGGCTGTCTCCGAATCTACTTACAATTTTAACTGATTCCACGGTATAAACCCAACATTTGATTTTCACAGTGTAAACAGCCGTATTTACTAGGCTTTTGTTTTGTTTTGATGATACATATTCTTGGTTGAGTAATTTAATCTGTTTTGGTATACTTTACTACTGTTGCGAGCGGGTGTAGCTCAGTTGTTTAGAGCGCTTCCTTGCCAAGGAAGAGGCCAGGGGTTAGAGTCCCCTCACCCGCACCAGTTGGCTCTTTAGCTCAGTTGGTAGAGCAGAGGCCTGAAGAGCCTTGTGTCCCCAGT
>CAYNSQ010000003.1:58474-62401 GCA_964400155.1 uncultured Candidatus Saccharibacteria bacterium | reverse complement strand
AAGCCGAAAATCTTCGGGAATGGAATATATTGCATGTTGCAGTGTTTCTTCTGCAACACCAGATGATTTTTTGTTTTCTAAACCTTGACTCACTAAAAGTATATTCTAACATGTAATGCTAGTGCTAGAAAAGTAGGCTTTATTTTACCTCTCTCATCTGTTAAAATAACCTCTGTTCTACTCCAAATAAGGACCGGTGGAGCAGCGGAGTGCTCGTCTCCCTGTCACGGAGAAGGTCGCGGGTTCAAATCCCGTCCGGTCCGCCATAAAAAGTGAGTCACTAGTTATGGCTCATTTTTTTATATGATCTTCCTATGCTACAGGTGCGGATGGTGGTTTTTTGTTGTCACCCGCTGCCGGTAGCGAGAAGTAAAAAGTAGAACCAAAGTCCTTAGTACTTTCCAACCAAATTTTTCCACCCAGTCGTTCGACAATTTGTTTTGATATTGCCAGACCAAGACCAAGCCCCGGGAATAGTTCTGACACGCTTGAGGCCCGATAAAATTGTTCAAATATATGGCCTTGGTCTTCCCGGCTGATTCCTATACCAAAGTCTTGAATACCAACCAGTACCTGCCCTTTGTCGAATTTTGAAGTTATATGTATGGTGTCTGCATCAGGTGAATATTTATAAGCGTTACGCAGCAAGTTAGACACCACTTGTCCAAGTCTGTCTGGGTCAGTCACAACTTTTTGGCCGGTGCTTCCGGTAAGGACTAACTTGTGTTTAATACTAAAACCGGCTTGTTCTATTTCTTCGTTTAAGAATTTATCAAAGTCGATTTCTTTCATATTAACAGTTATGTTTTGACCAATTCCTTCTGCGGCACCATGCAAATCATTTACTAACAAGTTGGCCTTGTTTATTTGGTGAGAAATGCGGTCTAGCATAAGGGTGATTTTGTCAGATGGGCCGCCTTTCTTGTAAAGCATGGTTACGTATTCGGAAAATAGCCTGACTGCATTAATTGGGTTGTTGAGTTCGTGAGCGGCAACAGCCAAGAACGCCACCTTTTCTTTGTGTAGTTTTTCAAGTGATTCTTTTTCGAATTCTGTTTTGGCTATTGTGAGTTTTTGGGCAAAGAATTGTTTTACAGTCTCGGCAAGTTCTGCAAATTCAGTACCTAATTTGGTGATTGGCTCTAGCTTTGCTACTTTTTGGGTTTTAATAGCCATAGAAATTGTGCGTATTGGTAAGAGGACTTCCTTCCAGATATATAGGGCGCTGATTGCTACCAGGGCTAGAGTAAGAAATAGTATTAGCTTAAGTTGCTGAGCATATGAGTGGTCTAAATTAGCAACAGACACTGATCTATAACTAGACCTTAATTCAGCTAGTGGCTTGTCGTCATAGGTATTTAGTAACTTAGCCACCGAAATAGAATCAGTGCCGGCTGAGTTGCTGCCAACAGAATTTGCAGCATTTAACTTGACTGTACTCTGTGTCAACTGTGATAGTTGGGCCGCGTAGGCATCATCAATCAACCTGCCAACTACCAAAAAACCTTTTGTTTCTCCCTTATGAGTTGGGTCATCGCTGCGGACTATTGTGGAAGCGCGCAACTCAACTAGGCCGGAGGGTGTTTGCTGATAAAAATGTAGTGCATCTTTCTTTTCAAGTAAGGCTGTTAGCTGTTTTGACCACTGCAAACTGACTGGTTTTTTGAAACGGCCGGCAACTGAAGAGTACACCAATTCACCGCTTGGGTCATAAATCCAAGCAGCATCTGCATTAAAGTTATTCAGTGCGGCATCTATGTTTTCTTTAGCAAAAGTTGAGTCTTTGCTAGTGACAAAATTAGCTAAGTCAGTCCAGTATGAATAGTCCGTATTAAATGTAAGGAGGCTTTTTCCGTCCAGCTGGAGTATACTGTCAAAGTGTTTTTGGTGTTGGGCAGCCTCAGCCTTCAACAAATCCTTAGTACGCGAGACATTTTGTTGATGACCAATAAATACTAGGCCGGCCACCCCGCTAAAGATAAAACATAAAAGCAACAAAAACCGAAGCTGTAGCTTCATAGTGTTTATTCTAATTGAAAAGTCGCAACTCCGAAAGATTTACTTATATTAAGTTTTGACGTAAAGATGGGCTGGTTTGTTTTTCTTGCTCTTTTCTAACAGAGTATTAGTCGGTGAAAGGTTGATTACTATGTGTTGGGCAGTGACAAAATCGCCCTTGTTTTCTATAACTTTGATTATTTCTAGACTATTGCCACCGTTAATTACTCCTGATACTTCCCCGGCTTTGAGTTTGAACATCTCCGCGACTACTGTTGCAGGAATGTTTGGGTTGTCACGACTAATGCTAAAACCATACTCACCGTTATTATTGGCAACACCCGGGTCGTCTGAATATTGTTTGGCTACAGCCGTAAAGTCAGCTCCGGCTCGAACTTGAGCTAAAGCCTCGTTAGCCTTTTTAGTTGCTGAGGTGTCTAATTTAGCAACGACTTTTTCTGTTAGTATCTGATCTTTCAAACTTCTTTTGAAGTCATTAACACTCCAACCCCAATAGCTACGAAGTACATCGGCAAAGACTTTGTCGTTAGACCCAAGCCTGTTTTGGGCTCTTACCAATGCAATCCTGCTAGCTACTTCTTTATCCGTAACTGTAATATTGTTCTGGGCGGCGATATCTTTAATATAGGCTAGGTTCACAACGTCATTTAGCGCTTGTTGCCGGTAGTTTTCTAGTTGCTGCTTGTAACCGTCAGTACTAAAGTCGCTCTGCAGTTGATTTTCATAGTAGTGGACATAGTGACGCAGTTCGTATAGATAATTCTCATAAGAAATCAACCTAGTCCCTACTCTACCGGCTGGGAAAGGTACAACTTGGGTAACTCTATATATAAAAGTATTGTATTGGTGATAGCGGTAAAGTGACAATCCGCAGTAAACTAAGAAAGCTATAATTGCGGCTACAATAATTCCGGACGTTATGATGATAATGCGGTGCTTGGAGTGCTGCAACGGGTAGATGTACTTGCGAGCCCCTTTCAGGACGTCTTCACGGTGTTCTGCAATAGTGTCATTGGTTATTTGTGGAACATCTTCAAGTGAAGGTGTTACCGCTTCTGGTACATTAAGTGGGTTAAGTTCGGTTGCCTTATCAGCCACTTTGGTTGGCACCAAAGCCTTAACCTGTTTTAGTTTTTTGTTCAGAAATTTTTTCTTGGGCATAAACTAACTAATCATCCTTGTCATTGTCTTCATCGTCATCTTGGTCTTCAACTTCATCGTTGGGCATGGAAGCTTGCATTGGTCTTGCCGATGCGTGTATACCCAGTTCGCGCAGAATATGTATCATGTTTTTTTGTACTTTGGCCGGTTTATGGACATCCCTAATAACCAAATCGCCTACATATGTCTGCACAGTTATTGTACCAAAATTAAGCAGTGTCTCCTGTAAACCACTAATTTGGTAGTTAACCATCTGGATCTGTTCCAGCCCTATGTCAACTACATTAACTTGTAGCAAACTACGGCTTTGCTGAATAAAGCGGTGGTTGGTCATTATATATATACTGAAATACCAACGCACCCAAGAAGGAAAAAGTAGCAACAGTCCCAGTAACAAGCCGGATAAAAGACCAATTATCAGATAACTATACTCTGGTTTTATCAGAGCCGGAATAGTACCGGCCAAAACACCTACCATAGCTAATATTAAGCCTCTTCGCATTACAATTGGATGCTTTCTGAAGACCAACATCACTTCTTCGTTATCAAATTGTTCTTTGAAATGCTTTTTCTGCTCTGTGGCAGACTTTTTGCTCATGGCTATATTATATAGATGATAGCTTGAAGGGTATATAGTTCTGTCAGAGAATGAGTTGTTAGTGTGTAGTGTTAATCATTTGCTATATCTTATCCTAACAATACTTCCAGCTTCTACTTCTGCTGAAGTTACTCCACCAGGACCATTTA
>CAYNSQ010000003.1:49064-58374 GCA_964400155.1 uncultured Candidatus Saccharibacteria bacterium | reverse complement strand
GTGGTGGTTGGAGGTGGAGTGGGAGTAGGAGTGGAGGTTGGGGGTGGGGTGGTAGCTGCATTATTAATCGTAATACTGTAAGAGTTTGGGGGTGTTTTGTGTTCTCCGGATGTTGTATCCCAACTATGCCCTAACTGGTGAGAGCCATTAGCTAATACACCAGATTGTAAATTGTAACTATAAGGGCCGGGGCCTTCAACGGTTTTAAGTAAAGTGCCGTCTGCCCAAAATTGACCACGCAAAGTCGACTCTCCTGGGTTAAATGTCCAGCTATACGGGGTACTGATAGTTAGACCTTGGGCTAAGCTGGTTGTAAAACTACTAGAGCTAGATGGTGGGGGTGGAGTTGCTGGTGGTGGAGTTGGGGTCGGCGAAGGAGCGGTGCCTCCATATTCATAAGCGCCTAAATCGGGGGATGAATCTCTGGCCTTACCATCTTTATCTGTTGGGTACGAGAATGCAGGATCTGCCTTACCCAGTGCAGGGCTATTGCTTTGCAAATGATAGTCAAAGCCAGTCGGGTTCACAAAAAGCGGATTGGAACGGGAGTAGTTACCAGCACCTTCAGAAAACAGTATCGAACCACCATATGTTTCTTCAAAGTCATCATTGGTGTCATCTTGATTGCCTGTTCCATTATCTAAATCCCATGCAAGGTTTTTCTCTACAAGGTTACCGGTTTGTGACGGTCCGGAGCCATAGGCTGCATGGCCATTTAGATCCATGAAAAGATTGTTTTTTACGATATTATTGGCGCTTTTCCATATACCGTCGTTACTATCGGCAAACAATTCAACACCTGTGCCGGCATATCTAGCATCCGTAGACCATCCAAGATTATCAGCAATACGATTCCCAAAAAAAGTATTGTTAACTACATAGCTATTACGAGCTTGTGGACCAAGTTGCACATGGCGACCGGCGGCAGAACCAGTAAATACATTGTTTGTTACGACAAACCTTTCACAGCCACTACGGTAATTATAAAGTGACGACTGGCCTCGTTGCCCTGAATATATCCAGTGAGAACCTTTGTTGCCAAAATAATCTGTAGTCGGATGGTCATATCCCGTTACTTTCGCATAAACATTGCTGGTTGAACTACGGAATGTATTACCTATTACCCATATGTCTTCAGAAGCCTCATTTTCTGCCTGATACCCCCCTCGGCAATTTATAGCCATACCAGATTCATAAAAAATATTGTTCTTGAGTTCAATCTTATCAGCATTTTCAATAAGTACATGAAAAGTTCCTGTGCTCGAGTTGGGGTTTGTGCGAACATCAAAAACCATGTTTTCTACCCTTAGGCCACGTCCATCAGTTGCGTACATACCAATCGTCCACGCTGTAGAGCTGGCGTTTCTTATAAATACTGTGCCGGGGGTTTCTGCCATTAAGGTTATAGGGTCGTTAGAGTCGCCAGCTCTTGAATAATATATCGCATAATTAGAGCCAGAAGAATAATAGGTACCAGACTTAACCTTGATGATGGAACCCTTTGCTGGCACAGTTTGTAAGGCTTTGTTAATAGTTTTCCACGGCGCAGAAGAACCACCATTGTTTGAATCTGAGCCGTTAGTCCCATCAACAAAATAAGTTCCGCCAACGCCACTGCTTTGAGACATTCTAGTCGGTAATGCCGTACCAAGTTCTCCCGCTGCGAAAGATCTAAATATAATAAACCCACCTATTAGGGCAAAGGCTATGGCGAATATTACTAGTTGTTGTTTGGAGAGTCGTTTAGGATTAAGCAGGTGTTTAATACCACCTGAAGGCGTGATTTGAGTAGTTTCTATTGATCCGGTGGTTTTCTTAGTCATTTCACTAACAATACTTCCAGCTTCTACTTCTGCTGAAGTTACTCCACCAGGACCATTTAGCAACACAGACCTTGGCGCTAGGTGGTGAGGTATTGCCGGCTTTATCGGTAGCTGTTACATAGTAGCTATAGCTAGTCTTAGCTCCTAGGTCGTAGTTATTGAGGCTGAGGGCTGGACCGGTGTATATAGGAGTAGAGTTATTATTTCTATAGAGTTTATAGCTTGTGACAGCTACATTGTCGGTGCTAGCATTCCAGGCTAGGGAGACATTGTTCTTGCCGGTGGCGGAGACTCTAAAGTTACCCGGGGCGGATGGGGCTTGGGTGTCAGACGTAGGTGGTGGGGGTGGAGTTGGGGCTGGTGATGGGGTTGGAGTGGTGTTACTGAAAGTGACACTGCCTATTTGGTAGGGTTGCCAGAGGACTGTGCCGTCATTAAGAGTAATGCTGAGGCCTAGCACATGGCTGCCGTTAGCATATTTAGTAGTATCTAGGCTTCTGGAGAATGGTGCTGTGGTATCGACTGTACTTAGAGCTTTGTTATAGTCCATGTCAAAGGATACCGAGGCTATGTTGGTGGCGGTAGTGCTAGCTGTCCATTTGATGGTGCCGGAGAGAGTTTGGCCGGAGCTAATGTTCTGGGTGATGGTGGGAGTAGTAGATGATGGTGGAGGTGGAGTGGTGGTTGGAGGTGGAGTGGGAGTAGGAGTGGAGGTTGGGGGTGGGGTGGTAGTAGAAGTAGAGTTATTAACCGTAACGTCACCTATTTGGTAGGGTTGCCAGAGGACTGTACCATCGCTCAAAGTGACAGTTAGACCAAGATTGTGACTACCGTTGCTTAGGGTTGTGGTGTCTAGGGTTCGGGAGAATGGAGCGGAAGTGTCAGTGGTGTTGTTAGTGTTGCCGTCAATGGCAAACTCTACCTTGGCTATATTGGTAGCGGTAGTAGCGGCTGTCCAGTTGATTGTACCGGAGAGAGTTTGGCCGGCGGTGATGTTTTGGGTAATAGTTGGTGAGTTGGCTGCGGGAGGAGGGGTTGGCGTGGGAGATGGACTGGGCGTTGGAGAAGGTGTCACTGCACCACCGTCAGCTACTGCTTGTGCGGCTGCTAAAGATGCGTGGCGAAGATAATTATCCAGATAAACCGTATCTGAGTCATTGTAGCTACTGCCTACATAGAGTCCCATCTCTGTATACAGACTTAGGTTATGTACTCCGCAACTATCACAATATGGCATTGTAGGTATACCGCTCCGGCTAATTTGCCTGCTCCAGGCTCCATTACCTATCCGATCGTACACTTCGACAATACCTGAGTTTGATTCGGTAAATTTAATATGAAAGACAAAGTCTATCCATGTGTTAAGTGGCTGTGATGCCAAATTGGGGATTGGGATTTGAGGCTCCCAAATTTGATAACCGCTACCGACGGTACAATTACCAGTAGAAATTCTAAAAGTCATTCCGCCGTCCCTGCTATTTAAGGCAAAAGGTGCCACTCCGCAATTCTGGTTGTTGTATAGCTCTGCTCTATGATGAAGTTCCCAGATTAAATTGTTAGAAAGCCCCGGACTTGGTATATAAACAGAAAGACTATAGTAATATTCATCGCCAGTATTCTCACCGGTATTATAATCAGCTGCTAAACATCTAACTATGTTATTGCCAGGCCATACATCGGCCGCTGTTTCGTGAAACTTAGCCGCATATTTACCGGTGCGTACTGGGTTGGTAACACGGGCAAACTGTGTGTCGGGATGAGGGCATTCCAAATTCGAAAATGTTCCCATGCCATTTTCCCAAGTGCCGTCGGGGTTAGAACCAGCTGCAAAACTCCTATATATTAAAAGTCCACCTATAACGCCAAAGACCAATGAGAAAATAAGAATATGTTGCCTAGAAAATTTTGCGTTTTTGAAAAAATTTTTTTTAACTTCAGGTTTTGTTGCTGGTTTTAGTGGCATATTTTTGTCTTTTTAGGCATTTATATTAGCCTTCATTGTTATAGGCTAATGCTAATGCTAATATGTTTATCTGTCAATAGATACATTAAGAAGTTGTCGTTACGCCATTGCCCCTATAGAATTAAGTTGTAGGGCCCGGTAGCTCAATGGATAGAGCAGCTCCGTCCTAAGGAAAAGGTTGTAGGTTCGACTCCTACCCGGGTCACCAAATATGAACATCCCTGCATATATACAAAAATATAAATTAGAACTAGTGAGTTTTGTAGTTGGCGGAACAGTGCTGGCCTTTGAGTTAACCGCCGCACGCATAGTGGCCCCCTATATTGGCACTACTATATACACCTGGACGAGTGTAATTGGTGTGATCTTAGCGGCCTTAGCTGCCGGTTATGCTACTGGGGGTATTGTTGCCGACCAGCGTAAGTCAGCCAATGATGTAGTGTTATTACTTCTTGGCTCAGCTATAGCTTTGATATTAGTTATTGTCTTGAAAGACTGGGTACTTAGTACAATTTCTCAGCAACCAATTTCACTGCGCTGGCAAGCATTACTAGCTAGCCTTATACTTTTTAGCATTCCAACTTTTCTAATGGGAATGATCTCTCCATACCTGGCAAGGCTAAGTATAACCAAATTAAGTTCTAGCGGTTCTTCCCTGTCCCGCATTAGCGCCGCAGGAACACTTGGGTCTTTGTTTGGAACTTTTATAACTGGATACGTACTTTTTTACTTGCTAGGCAGCCGCTATATTTTGACTTGGTTGAGCATAGTTCTGATACTGACCAGCTTGTTTCTTTCAGTTAAGTACTTCCTGGCTTTTAGAATTTTTCTGCTTATGATGGCTTTTTGCATGCTGCTGTTTGCACCCCACGCAACTTTGGTTGACTCCTCAGTGGTAGACGACTTTGATACACAATATTCACGAATCCTGATTACAGATAGGTATTACGATAACAAACCGATACGAGTGTTACAGATGGATAACTTGGCCTGGCAGTCCGGTGTTTTCAAAGGTGGAAGCAAGGATTTGGTTTTTAGTTACACTAAGGCATTTGCTGAAGTCCTCAAAGCCCAACCCCAAGCTAAAAATATTTTAATAATAGGTGGTGGGAGTTTTAGCTTTCCAGAGTATACTGCCAGTGTTTATCCAAACACCAAAATTGATGTAGTTGAAATTGATCCTCAGTTAACTGTTGTTGCCAAGAAGTACTTCAACTTCCAACAGCCACCCAACGTTAACATCATTAACCAAGACGGTCGTCAGTTCTTAAATGAATCCAAAGATAAATATGACATTATCTTTTTAGATGTATTTACGTCTCTAGTCCCACCTTACCAGCTAATGACCAAGCAAGCGGTGCAAAAGGCTCAAAATAGTTTATCTTCAGATGGAATAGTAGTACTCAATGTCATTTCTAGCGTCAACGGTAGCAGGTCTATGTTAACAGGTGCACTTGTGGCGACTTATGAATCAGTCTTCAATGGAATTGATTTCTATCAAGTTGACGGCAATATACCAAAGACAATAGCCCAAAACCTGCTATTAGTAGCTTCTTCAAATACAATTGACAAACAAATCAATTCACAGTTAATAGCATCAGGTGCCAGAACATTTCATACAGCCAACCAGCCCAACAGCTTTAAATATACCAAAATTCTAACCGATGATTTTGCCCCAGTGGAACTTCTAACCATTCACGGAATAAACTAATCCGTTAGCTAAGCAACAGCCAGTATGAACTTTAGCTTTGGGGCTGTGGGTGTTAATTAATTACTCTCTTGTAAATATGAGTTTGTATATAGATTGAACATTATATTTTAGGCTTGCAGTTCGTCAGGGGTAAACCAAAGGTTGATTTCGAAGTCTGCTTCTTCTTTATCCCCAGAGGCATGAACCAAATTTAGTATTGGCCTTTTCTCTTTGTTGGCAAGTACCGGAGTGTCGTTTGAGTAATCACCTCGAATGGTGCCGGCGTCTGCCTTAGCCGGAACAGTATGGCCGGCCATTTCTCTAACTTTGGCTATAGCGTTATCGCCCTGCAGGACAATGGCCATAACCGGCCCGGAAGTTATAAAACCCACCATCCAGCCCTGAATTTTCAAACCAATTTCGTGTGCATCATCAGTACCAAGATCTTCTTTGGCGTCAATACCGTGTTCTTGGTAGGTCTCCAAGGTTTTGTTGCCCATGCCTTCAATAAAAGGTCGTCTGTCCGTTGGATAATGTTTGTTAGCCAAATCTTCAGTAGGTGTAACCATTTTTGCAGCCACCAGAACCAGCCCGGCTTTTTCAAAACGATTAATTATTTCGCCCACCAGACCACGCGCGACGGCGTCTGGTTTTAACAGAACCAATGTTTTTTCTTGCATATACTCCATTTTAACAGATGTAAACATAAGTAGCAATTGGACATAGATATTGTTCAATCAGCTGTTCACGGTTTACCATGCGCCGTTCGCTATGCCTTTTCCGTGAACCGTTCACCTTGAAAAACAGTATCTGGTATACGCATGGTAAAAAAGTAAATGATTTTAGACTATAAACAATCAACTAAAAACTATAAACTAATTGTATGGCGGATATATTGTACGACACGGCAGTCGAGCAGTTCTTAGAATACTTAGAGCTAGAACAAAACCGTTCATCAAAAACCATACAAAACTATTCTCATTATCTCACTCGCTTGTCTGACTATGCCGGCGAAATTAAAGTTTCTGACATAGATGTAGAAATGATTAGAAAGTGGCGTCTATGGCTCAACCGCCTTGGGACTAATTCCAGCGACGAACTTTCCAAAACAACTCAAAACTATCACTTAATTGCCCTGCGTTCTTTTTTGAAATTTTGCAGCAAGAGAGAAATTCCAGCTATGTCCGCTGACAAGATAGAACTTGCTCGGGTATCTCGTCCACAAGTAAATTTTTTAACTCCTGAAGAATTAGATAGACTTGCCTCTCAGCCTAAGATAGCCACCATGCCGGGACTGCGCGACCGAGCCATAATAGAACTGCTTTTTTCTAGCGGGCTACGTGTATCAGAACTAGTTAGCCTAGACCGCGACCATATCAACCTAAAAAGACGTGAATTTATGGTGCGCGGTAAAGGCCAAAAAGATAGACCAATATTCATCAGCGAAGAAGCGGCTGAATGGATAGCCAAGTATCTTGAAATGCGAACTGACAATGCCCGTCCATTATTTATTAGATACAGCGGAACGAAAGGAATTGACAATAGCGGTAACCTACAGAGATTAACTGCCAGATCTATTCAACGAATGGTAGCCCGCTATGCCCTTCTAGCCGGCATTACAAAACATGTTAGTCCTCATACACTCCGACATTCTTTTGCAACCGATCTACTTATGAATGGGGCTGATCTTAGAAGCGTTCAAGCCATGCTAGGCCATAGCAACATTGCTACAACTCAGATATATACCCATGTTACAGACCCTCACTTAAAAGAAGTTCACGAAAAATTCCACGGCAAGTCCAAGTAGCAAAATTTACTGATCAACCTTGATACTATTTATAACTTTTGTCCAGGCCTCTTGATTAGCATCCCAAGTAGAATCTTTAGACATTAAGAAAAAATAATAAAACCCTTTAGAGGTCGTAATTACTATGAAATCCCCTTTTATTTTATAGCCAGGGTGTTTTTTGTCGGTACCACTGAATTTAAAATCCCAGGCTACTTTGGTGCCATCTTTACTTTTAAGGTTTGGCAGGCTAAGTTGTTGGGCATTATCAAACTTAATAACTGTGCTTTCAAGTGAGCGTCTTTTAACAAAATCAAAAAGTGGAGTTGTGTATTTTTTATAATCATCACTGTTATGGTTATTAAGTAATGTTGCAAGAGAGCTAATATATTCCCTGTTTATTGGATTTTCAGAAGGTACGGCTGAAGTACTGGCCAAATTGACTAATTTTATACCGTCCTTAATCGAGACAGAAGCCGAATCGCCAAACTGCGCTTCAGTTTTTAGATTGATTGTGTTTGATGTCTGTTCGAACTCTTTTGGCTTTTCAAAACTAATTCCAGTACCTGAAGTGTTGCCCCCCAACCTAAACAGACTAAAATTATTCAGGTTGTATTTTTTTGTATCGGCAAGTTTATGGTGCAATAAAACGTAACCAATCACGCAAACAACCACAAGACCCAGAATGATTGGCACACGTGAGAAATGTTTAACGGATTTACTACCTTCCATATAGCTATCATATCCAGTCTATCAGAAGGTTGTTTTTTAAAAACCTAAATGCCATAATTAACCATAAGCAATGGAGGTCAAAAGTGGGTGAAGAGAATAAAACTCAAAAAGAGGTGGAGATAGCTCCTCCGCAAACGATTTCTCAGACGAATCAAACAAAGAAACACCGCAGTTTATATATTGTGCTTAGTGTCTTACTATTACTGACCGTTGGGGTTGGTGTCTATGGATACTTTGTTAACAAGGACGATTCTGACCTTACCCAGCAAAAATCAGCCACCAAAGTCTGGGTTACGTATAAGAATCCGGAATTAGGTTTAAAGTTTAATTATCCTAAATTATGGGGTGAGGTTAGTATCAGCGAAAGAGCAGCCAAAACTGGCAAAACTTACTCTATCAATTTTGATAAGCAAAACCTAGATCCATCAGCAAGAACACCACTGAATACATCAGTGACGCTTTTTTTTGAAACTAATGATTTAGTAAAGAAATTTTGTGAGACCGATCAAGCCAGCTCCTGCAAAGACACACCAGGTTTTAGTGCCAAAGACATCCAAACCGCCTTAAATACCAAACCAAATAAATTTGTTGCATCAGACAAAGAATCATACGCGACAGTAGATAATTCTGATAAAAAAGTTTCCATCTTGCTAGTAAACCAAACAGTTACACTACCTAAAATTAACGTCAGCGCCGTTACAGGGAAATACTATATTGTTAAGGTAGGGGACAAGCCAAAGCAATGCCCCGACAATCAGTTGGCTACAGTCAACCAAGAATCGTGCATATCACAGTCTGCATACATCGACCTAAATAAAACCCTCAAAAGTGTTAGTGGTATTTAGTCTTAGTAATTATTTGGGCTGGTTTTAGGAAATCCACAACAGACTACAAGCCGCCTAATTATCAATAGCAATCAGTCTCTACTGGGATACTAAAGAGAATTGAAAGGACTTAGTAAACTCAACAGTAAATCCGTTAACATACGTTACCGCCACCTACTCCGTTAAAACCTCCTGCTGAAGCCCCAGAAGAACCTGCAGCGTTTGAAGCGGTCATATTAAAGTTCCACGAAACTGAACCCGCATAGTTGGGTAAACTAAAAGCGCCACCACCGCCACCACCGCTACAGGTACCACCACCAGGACTGGTAACAGTATATGAATAGCTAAACGAATAGCTTATTGGCGGGTCTCCGTAGGGGCAAGCATAGCCAGTCACACTGGCACTAAAATCATCACCACCAGATGCACTTACCCAACAACCGGATGGTGGGTTGGGTGGTGGCGGAGGTGGCGGAGGTGGCGGAGGTGATG
>CAYNSQ010000003.1:0-48964 GCA_964400155.1 uncultured Candidatus Saccharibacteria bacterium | reverse complement strand
GTGATGGACTAGGTGATGGTGATGGACTAGGTGATGGTGATGGACTAGGTGATGGTGATGGACTAGGTGATGGAGGTGGTGGCGGTGGTGGATCGACGATGCATATAACCATATCGCTGGTTGTTCCACCCGGTCCTGTACAGGTAAGAATAAAGTTTGTATCAACCGTATGCGACATAGTCATACTGCCGCTTGTTGGCTTAGGCCCGGCAAATGCCCCACCAGAACCATTACACGAAGTCGCTCCTGGTACATTCCAGGTTAATGTGATTGTATCTCCGGGATTTATAATCTCCGTACCAGAACCGCCACCACTGTTTAGGGTCGTTGTCGGAGGTGGTGGTGCATTAACTTGAACAATCACTTGTGCAGTCGGACTAGCACCACCGGCGTTAGTACAGGTTAAATTAAAGATGTTGCTACCGGTATTAGTCATGTTGTTAATAACTTGGCTGCCATTGGGCGAACTCTTGTTGCCGCTCCAGTTGCCAGTAGCTGTACAGGTAGATGGCGGGTTAGTAGATGTCCAGTTTAGCGTTGTACTACCTCCATAAGGAACCGACACAGAGCTAGCGCTAAGATTAACAACTGGCGGAGGCGGTAGTACTTGAACAGTTCTGGTGGCGGATCTTGTGCCTGCCTCATTTGAGCAAGTAAATGTATATGTGTAACTTGCTGGTCCGGCAAGGTTTCCGGTTGATTGAGTGCCGCTATACGGAGGAAGGCCTTTAGCGCCGGCAAAAGACCCACCCGAACCGCTACAAGATTGTGGGTCAGTGTTAGAATCAACACTCCAAGTAAGTGTAGTGCTGGTGCCGTTAGCAATCGTAGCCGCACCGACATTTAGAGTTACCACCGGAGGTACTGTTATTTTTACATTTCTACATTCTGGAACCCCAACACTAGTTACATCCAACCCCAATATCAGTGGCGGATTATCAGGTACATATACACGTTTACATATGGCGTTGGCCGAACGAACGGCATATTCTGGTATTACGTCTGATGGGCTGGAGGCATTGCTGGAATCTATGTTGTTTGGGTCGGTAGTATCTACCCTAGCCTGCAAGCGTTTAACAGCAGTAGCTGAACTAGCAGTTACGTCTATAGAGCTTTGAACATTCTTAAACTGCACTATTTGGTTAGAACTATCGTTAGCTTTAATCTTTACGTCAGCCTTCTCGTATAAAGGAGTAATCCTAGCATAGTAATAAGTAGCTGGGGGCAGATTATCTATTATGACGTTGCAGTCAAATTCGGCAGTACCAGTGAAGATAGCGGCAGAGACTTTAGTAGCAGGAACTGGGTACTGACAATTACCCAGTTGAATGCTGCCACTGGCTACGGTTTGGTAGTTAGTGGTGCCTACTTGGGAGTTGCTAGCATTAGGATATAGATAGTATGTGTGTGAATTAGCAATACTAGGTACAGTGTTGCCTACTACCGGGTATAGAGTAACTCTCAGTACCGGAGCTCTATTAGCGGCATTCCAGGAGCTTTCGCTGGGGAGTGTCTGGCCGGCGGGAGCAAAGCTGTGGGTGGGTCCACTAACACCGGTAAGTTGCCAGGAGAACATTAGCTTACTCAGATTAGCCGGGTTGCCGGCTAGGTCTATGGTGGTTAGCTTTACTACTTGTGCTTTATCAGAAGATAGACCCTGGTAGAATATGTCGTCGGGGACTGGGTCAATTAGTACACAGCTGTAGCGAGTATTGTTATCACCGGATATGTCGGCTTTATCAGCGAGGGGTTGGCCGGTTGCAAGCAGAGTGTTGCAATCACTGACTGTAGTACCAGGGTTAGCTAGTGCGTAGGTTATGGCATCATTGATGCCTGATTGGGCGGCAAGGTTAGCAGCAGAACCTGCTTGGTTGTTGACAGTAGTACGTAGTGCTCGGTCCATAAGCCTAGAAAAGCCTAGAGAGATTAGGCTAAGAATTATTATTAAGGTAAAGACCACCACAATAGAAGCCAGACCGGACTGGTTGCGACTAGAAGATCTAAACTTACTGCGTATATGTAGGTTCATTGAGTTTAGATACCCCCAGAAGAACTATTGAATCACACATAATATATCCTTTAGTATAAGCAATTTATGTATATAATAATATACTCCTGGGTATAACCATTCAATGGCTTTGGCAATTATGGTTAATCTAAGATGTAAATTGCTGATAATTAGTAAGATAAATCACCGCAAAACATATACTAGATTAGACCTGGAATGAAACGATATCTTACTTTTTTACAGTATAGCTGGTAATCGGGATCGCGTATGAGGTGCCTTTCTTCAGTAATTGACCTAATAAAGTAGATAAATGACCAAAAAGCCATGGATAGCGCTACAGGAACACTAATAATCGGTAGGATGGTTATCCACCAAGCTAAATTTTTTGTTACATAAGCTGGGTGTCTAACAACTGCATACGGACCTCTTGTAACGATTCCTCGGTTAGTTAGGTTGGAGCACTTTGCACCAAGCGCGACAGATGACAAAGTATAAATAGTCATCAATACCAGTGCCACTATTCTCATAACAAAGGTCCATTTTTCTGACCAAAATAATACGTAGTCATTGGCATGCCAAATTACTATGGTTGCCATAAAACCAGCAAAAGGAGGATAGCAAATTATCGTTGATGCCCACCCAATAAACGTGGGTTCAACTGAGCGTACTTCATTATTTAAACTTTTGGACTCAACAAGATAGCCAAAGACAAAGTAAGCTGTATCTACTAACAATATTCCAGTCAACAGGATTGGAAAAATTATTTTGTTAAAGTTCTCAATTGTAAAATTCGCAGTATTTAACAAATCTGGAAAGTTATCTCTGAAAGCATGATAATTAATAAAGAGAAAATTCAACATAATAGGCAAGAAAAATATCTTAACTACTAAGAATAAAATCGCTACGCGTTCTTTTTCGCTAATTTTTGGTAAATATAGGTTTTTACTATATGGAAATTTTTTTAAATATTCAAAAAAGGCAGGAACAAGTCTAATAATTGATTTAATAGCAATATATGACTTTGCAGGTTGATAAGTCGATTTGTTAAAAACTAAATACACCAGGGGTGCTGCGATTGTATAAGCAAGCCCCATAGCAATAATTGCTTGTTTAGTTTCCCTGCCCAGGAAGCCTTTGTAATATGGTGTTACAAAATATAGCAAAATTATTGGCCACATAACCAACATCGAACTTAGGTAGTTTAAGTACCAAGATTGTTGCAGTTGATATTTTTGTATGTTTGGTTGAGCTGTTACACCAACTGATTTAGGTTTGCTCAAAATTGATACCCGCTACTGGTCGACTCTTATGCTATCCAAAACCTTCTGCCAAACAGCGCTATCAGATTGCCAATCGGATGCGACAGCCGAGGCTAGCAACTTATAAACGCCGTTATAACCTGCTACATATATCAAGACCCCTTTGTGGTCTGATGTATAGCCAGAACTATCATGCGCTGTGACATCAATTTGCCAAGCATTTCCTTTTATATACTTATTTGTAAACGGTTTGGCGACTCCAAGTTCAGCGCTAAAACTAGGCTCAATATAGGCTTTTTGAACTGCCTCTTTTAACAATGCGGTATCCCTTTTATAACCTGGGCTTGATGGGTCTTGTGCAAATGTTTTGGCCAGTTCATCAAGATATTGTTGATTAGGCAGGCTGGGCGAGGAATAATCTTTTACATAAGCATATAGTCTGGCTGTATCTGTTAATGATTTATTGTCTTTAGCACTAGTCTGAAGACGAATCAAACCGCGTGTAGTACCTGTATTTTCACCGCTGACTTCTTTTAAGAAGCCGGGGCTTTCAAAACTCATCCCTCGTCCGGATATATCTCCCGGAATACTCAAAATAACAGGTTTTTTACTGTCTGTGGTAGATGAAATATAGGTGGGTTTTGTCTGGTTAGTGTATAACCAAACCGCCCCAACTATTCCAACCAACACAACAACTAAGACTGCGACCTTTAATACAAGGTTTTTCTTTGTACCGAACTTACTACTAGAATTTTTACTCTGTTCTACAGAGTCCTGATTGGTTTCTGTTGGAGTCACTGCAACGGCTGGTTTGTCTTTTAAATTATCATCCATGGATTAGCCTTTTCATTTTAAGGGTCTATTTTCATGTTGTGTACTAGGTAACCATTAGCATAGTAGTTGTGATTAGCATTAGCGACATGCAGATTATAGACTGTAGTCTTCGCACCTTTCATGCTATAAAGCACTTTCTGAAACTTACCGCTAGCATCAACAACTGTCATACCGGGTGTTAAATCGCCTGCTTTCACCCATGCACTACCTGTCCAGAACCTGTGAACAGAAGTTGTTGTAACATTGCCTTCAGACGTGACCAACCAGAGGGTCTCTTTTTGCTGGTGTACAAAGGTTTCTGTAATTTTGGTATCAACCATTCTGTTAAGTCCAAAGTCCCAGGTTTCGACTATATCTCCAACTTTTAATTGCTCTATTGAACGTAGTCCATCTGGAGTAAGTACTTTAGTACCGGCTATAAAACACCCACCACCAGTAGAACTAGAGCTAGATGTTGAAGATGTTGAGGAAGTAGAGCTGGTGCTAGATGTTGAAGATGTTGAGGAAGTACTCCCTCCACCGCCAGAAGGCGGATTTACATATATTGCTCTCTCGTCATTACCCCCGCCTCTACCGGAGTAGCATCTAACTCCACCCCAGCCTGTTCCTACGTTTCCTGCGTAATATCCAGATATTCCTCCACTACCTGGGGCATCGTTATCCGAACCATTAGATGGGTTGGGGTAAGAGACTCCAAATCCACCAGTTATAGTCTGAAAACCAGAACAACCAGAGTAACAATGACTAAAGGTACCCCCAGCAGTCGCTGGTTGACCGTCGTTTAGGCTACCCGGTCCATACCAACTTGTTATCCTGCAATCATTAATTCCTCCCGATGACGGTGGATAAGAAGGATCCCTTGTAATCTCCCAGTGGGCAAAGTCGCTCGTTACTGTACTTCTGCAGGTCCAGCCAATAGTGTGTGACGGCTGATAATTTGAAGCGCCATACCAACCTAGCTGTCGCATACTGCCCCAATCAGGTGGCGAGTTACCAACTTGATTGCCAAAAGTCCCCACTCCCGCTCCATCAGAAGTCAATTGGCAGGCGGGATTATCAGGATTTGGTACACCAACCTGATGAGCTCTAACACCTATACTGCAAATAAACCATGTATGGCCGGCGCCGTCGCTAGGTCCGCTGGGGTTGACATTGGGGCAGTATGGGCCAGGCACCTGCCACCAAACCAAATCGCCAGTACTAACCCAGTCAAAAACAACAGGAGTTGGGCTGCCAGAACCACCTGTTGAACTAGTGCTTGAGCTACTGCTACTTGATGAGCTACTGGAAGAACTAGAGCTGCTGCTAGAAGGCGGATTAACCTGCACAGTCACCGAGTCCGAACCAGGACCTGCCTCGTTGCTACAGGTCAGCGTGTATGTATAGCTATTGGGACCTGCTAGGGGTCCGGTAGATTCACTTCCAGTGTCGGGCTTAGTACCACTCCAACTGCCAGAAGCAGTGCAAGAAGTTGGTGAATTAGTAACACCCCAATCAAGCATCGTACTATTACCGTTATCAAGAGGGCCTTTAGGATTGGCAGTTAGTGTAACTACTGGTGGCAAAGTTACTTTGGTGTTACTGCAGCTAGGTGAGGCATTGGCGCTTGAGATATCCAACCCCAATATCAGTGGCGGATTATCAGGTACATATACACGTTTACATATGGCGTTGGCCGAACGAACGGCATATTCTGGTATTACGTCTGATGGGCTGGAGGCATTGCTGGAATCTATGTTGTTTGGGTCGGTAGTATCTACCCTAGCCTGCAAGCGTTTAACAGCAGTAGCTGAACTAGCAGTTACGTCTATAGAGCTTTGAACATTCTTAAACTGCACTATTTGGTTAGAACTATCGTTAGCTTTAATCTTTACGTCAGCCTTCTCGTATAAAGGAGTAATCCTAGCATAGTAATAAGTAGCTGGGGGCAGATTATCTATTATGACGTTGCAGTCAAATTCGGCAGTACCAGTGAAGATAGCGGCAGAGACTTTAGTAGCAGGAACTGGGTACTGACAATTACCCAGTTGAATGCTGCCACTGGCTACGGTTTGGTAGTTAGTGGTGCCTACTTGGGAGTTGCTAGCATTAGGATATAGATAGTATGTGTGTGAATTAGCAATACTAGGTACAGTGTTGCCTACTACCGGGTATAGAGTAACTCTCAGTACCGGAGCTCTATTAGCGGCATTCCAGGAGCTTTCGCTGGGGAGTGTCTGGCCGGCGGGAGCAAAGCTGTGGGTGGGTCCACTAACACCGGTAAGTTGCCAGGAGAACATTAGCTTACTCAGATTAGCCGGGTTGCCGGCTAGGTCTATGGTGGTTAGCTTTACTACTTGTGCTTTATCAGAAGATAGACCCTGGTAGAATATGTCGTCGGGGACTGGGTCAATTAGTACACAGCTGTAGCGAGTATTGTTATCACCGGATATGTCGGCTTTATCAGCGAGGGGTTGGCCGGTTGCAAGCAGAGTGTTGCAATCACTGACTGTAGTACCAGGGTTAGCTAGTGCGTAGGTTATGGCATCATTGATGCCTGATTGGGCGGCAAGGTTAGCAGCAGAACCTGCTTGGTTGTTGACAGTAGTACGTAGTGCTCGGTCCATAAGCCTAGAAAAGCCTAGAGAGATTAGGCTAAGAATTATTATTAAGGTAAAGACCACCACAATAGAAGCCAGACCGGACTGGTTGCGACTAGAAGATCTAAACTTACTGCGTATATGTAGGTTCATTGAGTTTAGATACCTACCCTGACAGTAGTTAATAAATTAGTGATAAAACAATACTGTGAAGATGATAGTGAACTATCACACGTCGCAGTCGTAAGTGTTGGATTTTGTAAAATCGCATCATTCCCATATGCAATCTTAAGATTTACATTGTAGAGAGGGTCGCCACCAACTTGGGCCACAGTAAAGTTACTTATTCTCATATTATCGCTAAGTAATTCAACTGGATTATTTAGCGCGGTAAATGCCCCGGTGAATGGCGGGGCGCAGCTATTGCCTGGCATACGATCTCTAAGAAGCCCAAAATCATGCCAACCTGCCTGTGGTGTGCTCATCATAGTTGCTTCGGCTGCACTGTTTACAACTTTGCCTTGTATGAACGTGTAACGATGTTTATTGGCGCAAAAATAGTACCTTGTAAATGTCCTATTGACTCCGTTGACACTTGCAGTGAATGACGAATCTGCCGCAACCACTACACTTGAATTTTGTGAAAAATTAATGTCAGCCTGAATAGTATCCATAACTTGACGTGCAACTTGCTGAGTCTGAGTAGCTGATACGCCTTTATAAAACAATCTCCCTATTTGCAAAAATCCAGATAGGCTAAGCAAGAGAAGTGTTGCGAAAACACCACTGGCTATAAGCAGCTCAATTATAGTAAAGCCATTTGAGCCTCTACTGCGGGATGGTATTAATACAATTTTCATATTCTTTATTTTTTTAAGGCACCTTGTAATAGAGTTTAAGCTGGTCTTGGCGATTAGCAGAAAAACTAGTCCAATTAGCTGTGGTCGTAAAAGTCTTCTTTTGCGGATCATAAACGTTATAAACGGTATATTGAGTATTAGCAACGCCTTTGCAAGGATGACTCGTAGGAGTAGAACCACCTGTGTCAGTAATATATCTATCCTGCTGATACGCACCGCTACTACTTATACAAAACGCCGGGAGTGGGGAGGATGTACAACTAGTTATCCCCTGGTTATTCGGACAAGCGTATAAACTATCAACTTGTTGGGTTTTAACAGCGTTTTTAATGAATTCTATCTGGCCTTGGGCTAGATATAACGCCTCTGTTCGTTGTCCTGCGGCAACACCAGTACGCAAAGACTTTGATGTCATGGAGTAACCTGCCGCCAAAGCCAAGCCAATAATAGCAGTACAAATTATTACTTCTATAATAGTATCCCCGCGGATGTCTTTGCTATTCATTTTTTTTAAGCTGTTAAACATTTTGCAGTTGGATTTAAGTCATTATTAAATATTATGCTAGAGGTTATACCAGCAGGTGTGGAGTTTACAGCTAGTATTGCCGTGTTTTTAGCGGTTCTGCTTCTAAAGCACATATACCAGCTCTTAATGTCCTTGCGAACACAAGCTGTCTGCTCTATGCACGCCTTAACATCTGTTGTTGAGCTACTTGGTAATTCGTAGCTCTTCATAATCAACGATTGGCTCCTAGTTTGAGAAGAGGTCACATCCGAACCCTGTAAACTATTATAAATACCAACAAGGTCTGTTTCGGGTGCATCTGGTACAGCGGGGTCGGCTACACTATCTACTCTTGACCATAATAGCTCTACAGCACTAAAACTACCCCTGTATACTTCGACTAGGTCATTTATTAGAATAGGTGTAGGTTTTGAGTCATCAAATACTAGAACAGGAAGTTTTTGTATACCCACAATCTTTGTACGGTTTCCCAGAACAGTATAGGTTGACATGGTTGTTGTATCTTTAGCTACCTGAAGTGCT
This sequence comes from uncultured Candidatus Saccharibacteria bacterium, assembly GCA_964400155.1. Taxonomy (GTDB): domain Bacteria; phylum Patescibacteriota; class Saccharimonadia; order Saccharimonadales; family UBA10212; genus JAYTJL01. The sequence goes on along the minus strand of CAYNSQ010000003.1, from coordinate 40,376 downwards.
TTACCTAAAAATATGCAATCTTTCTTTGTACCAACATTTTGCGTGCCAGAACCAATTAGAACTACATTAGCTCTTCCACTACTAGCGTCCATACTACAGCTATACCGGTCTGAGTCAACAAAAACGCCAGCGCTAACATCACTTGCGTATGACTGAATCTTGGAGTTTATGTCGTACATCGCCTGAGTAAACTCTGCCCCCCCCTTTTTAGCGCTAAACATAGTGATAGCAGCAATTAAAAGCGTACCGCTTATGGCCAAAACAATCATAACTTCTATAATAGTGTAGCCAGCTTTGGCCTGCCTCATCAGCTAATTATAGCATAAGCGTAACTGTTATTTTAGGCAAGTTAGCCCATTATAAAACTAGTTCTTTGTACCAACTCAAAATTGATTCACCAAAAATAATCACCAAAAAAGTAGCCATGATTAAAAAAGGCCCAAAGGGCAATTTACTTACTAGTTTTTGTTTGCCGGAAACAAATGCTGGCAGGACAAACATCGTTCCGAGTATTGATGCTATCAATATCATCAATAGAGCCTCCTGTGGACCAACAAGCAAGCTGCCAGTCACCAAACCCAACCTAACGTCACCATAACCGATCCATTTACCCTTAGAGGCTTCGAACAACAGATAGAATATGCCACTGGCTACGGCAACCGAAAGCCCCCAATTAACCAGTCCATGCAACTTACTAGGCTCAAACGCCAAAATATATAGCATCCTACCCACCCCGGCAACTAGTAAAGTAGGATATAAAATACGATTAGGTAGCAGCATCCATTTAAAATCATAGATAGTTAGAGCCAGTAACCCTACCGAACTAATCAGCCAAGTTCCGAGCAATACCACCTGCCCAGAATCATCTAGGCTCTGTGGCCAAAATATATAGGAGCCAGCAAATACAACACCTAAAACAAGTTCAACCACAGGATAATGCCATGAGATAGGCTTTTTACAGTAGCGGCACTTACCTCTTAGAGCTAACCAGCTAAATACTGGCACCAAATCAGTAGCATTAAGCACGTGCCGACAATTTGGACATATAGAGCGGCCGTTAATTATAGATAGGTCGCTCTTGGACTTTTTGGCTTTAGATTGCTGATAAACTCGCCATACTAGCGCGTTTACAAAGCTTCCTAGACACAATCCAAGCAGAAACAGGCAAATTGACACAAATACCATTAGTACAATGCTACCATGCTAGGTTAGGAACCAGGAATTAGGAATCAGAAATTTGTATATGCTTTAAATATAATAGAGTGGGGCTTTTTTAATGCCCCACTCTATTTTTTTATCTGTAGTATTGCTACTGTTTAACTCTAACCGTTATCAACACAGTAGTACGTGCCATCTCTATCAAGCGCCACACGTACGGCGTACTGCTTAACATTGGTATTTGCAGCCGGTGCGACATAGGTACCCGATGTTAATTCACCGTTGCAGCTAAGTCCAGGATAGACTCTGAGCTCATCTAAGTTAGGATTGTTGTTGGTTCCAGGGTTCCCCGCTGTTGGTGTGCCTCCACCGATTACAACAGTATAGCTGTTGCCTGTCTTAGGATTGATTAGTTTTACCTGCCCTGTAATATAACGAGTATTAAAGTCTGCTATTGTCTGACCAGCGTTTTTGAAAGGATAAACGCCTTGGTTGTTAGATGCATAAGTGTCAAGTTCGCCCTTTAGCCTGTTGGCTGCATCCTGCCTAGAGTTGTCTCTGGCATTACGCTGTAATTGCGGCACAGCAATAAATACTATAGCCATAATGAGTCCGGCAATAGCCAGTACAATCATTACTTCGATGATTGTAAAGCCTTGGTTTAATTTCTTAATCTGATTTTTCATAGAACTGGGTGCCCCCCTTAATTGTTTTTTATATATCGCTTATGATTATATACTACTTCAGGCAATTAAAAATGCAAGTCTTTTTATCTACTGAACGCATTACTGCCTGCCAAACTGTATATGGGTAGAAGGACGGCAGCAACAATAATTAAAGCTAGTATTCCCACAACTACCATTAATAATGGTTCGATTATGGTTGAGATAGACTTTATTTGATTATCAACTTCTTTCTCGTAATAATCCGCCACTTTAGATAACATTTCCTCTAATTTTCCAGATTGTTCACCTATGCGTATCATATCCGGCAATAAGTCTAGAAAATATTTTTCTCCCGATAAGCTTTCGGATAAGCTTTTACCACTTTTAACTTTCTCTGTTGCCGCTCTAACAGAATCGGCAATTAATATATTGCCAACCGCATCAGCGGTTGTGTTTAGCATTTTTATCATTGGTACACCGCTGGCTACCAGGGTGGCACCAGTTCTTGCAAATCGAGCCATATAAAGTTTTGTGAATAATGGTGACAGTGGTTTTACATTCAATTTCATTGTATCAATTGATCGCCTACCTTTTTCTGTCCTCCCCCATCTCACGAATAAAACTGTCACTACAATAAAGAAAATCAGTAAAAGCCACCAGTAACTAATTATGAAGTGTGAAAATGCTAGTAGTAGTTTGGTCACAAAAGGTAGTTTTGCACCAGGCAGTCCATCGTAAAGAATCTGGACTTGCGGTAGTACTGTAGTAATCATAAAACCTACAACCGCCCCCAGGACAAGCAGTACAATCACCGGATAAAGCATTGCTCCGCGTACTTTAGACATAATTTCAGCGTCTTTTTCCTGTTGGATAGCAAGACGCTCCAAAGAAGTATCCAACGTACCAGAGGCTTCACCGGCAGCCACTAAGCTTACAAACACTCCGTTAAAGACCCTTGGATGACGAGACATTGAATCTGCTAAAGTCGAGCCGGCCTCAACATCTTTAATTATTGTGGATATTATCTCCTTAAATGCTGGGTTTTTTGTTTGATTCGCGACCGTATTTAGACTCTGTACCAGTGGTAGTCCGGCATTTATCATTGTTGATAATTGCTGACTAAATATTACCTTTTGCTTTGTTTTAATTCGATGCTGAATCTTATTGAGCGGGTTAGAATTTGAGCTTTTTTCGTTAATCTGCAAGACGGACATGCCTTTATCTGATAGCAGCTTGGCGGCTACTTTTTCGTTTTGAGCCTCAACCTCAGCTGACACTTTTTCACCGGTGGCATTATCTATTGCTTTATATTTATAAGTTAGCATTAAAAATTGGCTCCAGCTGCATTTACTGTTATAAATTCTCTTTTGGCTATTTTGCAAAGAACTAAATTAGATACTAAACCTTGAACATCTAATGTAAATTGTGAACTGATGATTGTAAATTGGAGTGATGAAGTCACGATTACACACCTCTCATTAGTCGGTCTAGTTCTTCTAAATCTACCGCAAAATTACGTGCTTCATCATAATTAATTACTCCGCTGTGTACCAAATTCACTAAAGTTTTATCCATGCTCTGCATTCCATATTCAGCTCCAGTCTGAATTACAGCTTCTAGCTGGTAGTTTTTTCCTTCACGAATTATATTTCGTACAGCTGGTGTTGCAATAAGAATTTCAGCTGCTGGAATTCGTCCTCCTCCAAGGGCAGGAATAAGCCGTTGAGAGCAAACAGCCATTAGTATATTGCCAAGCTGAGAGCGCACTTGTGGCTGCTGATGTGGCGGAAAAACATCTATCATTCGGTCTATGGACTGGCTTGCACTATTAGTATGGAGAGTGGCAAAAACTAGGTGTCCGGTTTCTGCAATAGTAATTGCCGCGGCAATCGTCTCAAGGTCTCGCATTTCACCTATCAGCACAACATCTGGGTCTTCACGCAATGAAGAACGCAAAGCTGCAGAAAAACTATATGTGTCATAATGAACTTCTCTTTGGGCAATTAAAGACCGTTTAGACTCATGTGTATATTCAATGGGGTCTTCTACGGTAATAATATGCAGGGCCTTTTCAGCGTTTATCTTGCTAATCAAGGAAGCGAGCGTAGTTGACTTACCAGAACCAGTCGGCCCTGTGATTAGAACTAACCCCCTGGGAAATTCTGTAAATTTATTAATGGTATTAGGCAGTCCTAGCTCATCAATAGTCTTAATCTCATTTGGTATTAAACGCATAGCAGCAGCCAGATTACCTCTTTCATGAAAAGCATTGACCCTAAAACGACCTAAATCACCAAAGGCAAAACTAAAGTCAAATTCTTTATCGCGCAACAGGATTTGCTTTTGGTCTTCATCAAGAATTGTAAATATTAGTCTTTCTACCGCTTCCTCGCTAAGCTGAGGGGTGCCGGCAATAGCGACTAAGGCCCCGTCAATTCTGAGCATTGGTTGAAGTCCAGTTTGCAAATGCAAGTCCGATGCTTTGCGTTTAACTACTTCTTCTAAAAGTAGTTCGATTTTTGGTTCTTGTTGCACCGCTTTATTTACCCACCGGCCTTTCTAATAATTTCTTTAAGCTTCAAGTGTAGCTACCCGATTGACCTCGTTCAGTGTAGTAAGTCCGGCCAAAGCTTTAAGGTAGCCATCCTGTCTCATAGTTACCATCCCCTGTGCTTGCGCCGTTTTCTGAATGATTGAGCTGGTTGAGTGTTTGATTATCAAATCCTGGATTTGTTCGGTTACTTCAAATGTCTCATACAGACCCATTCTTCCCTTATAACCAGAAGGTGCATCTTCGCTACTCTTTCCCTTCATTAAATTATAAGCGGTTTGGTTAGCTAGTGGCAAGTGCTTGTAGCCTAGATCTGCAGCTACCATCTGCGCTTCAGAGTTGTTTTTAGGTAGCAATTGTCCCAGCGCATTCCGTATAGAAAGCGTTTCAGCCTTTGACGAAGGGTACACCTCTCCACCAGGTGACAGCCGCCTAACCAAGCGCTGACCGATAACGGTATGAACCGTGCTAGCAATTAGAAAGGGTTCTATCCCCATATCCAACAACCTAGGCAAAATACCGGCAGCTGAATTTGTATGTAGCGTAGAAAACACTAAGTGGCCGGTAAGAGCTGCTTGGACTGCCAGGCTGGCTGTTTCTTTGTCACGAATTTCTCCAACCATAATGACATCTGGGTCTTGTCTAAGCACCGAACGAAGACCTGTCGCAAAAGTCAACCCAATGTCGGCATTAACTTGAATTTGATTAACCCCGGACATTTTGTACTCAACCGGGTCTTCAAGAGTAACTATATTTATTGTGTCATTCATTATCTCTTGGATCATGGCATACATTGTCGTCGACTTACCGGAGCCCGTTGGTCCTGAAGTCAGAATCATTCCGTGAGGTTGCTTGAGGCCCTTTCGAATTGTCCTAAGGGCTCTGCCATAATATCCCATATCCTCTAGCCTTAAGCTGGTGCCAGTTTTATCCAAAAGACGCATAACTATTTGTTCCCCCCATACGGTTGGGCTAATCGCAATACGCAGGTCTACGGTATGAGTGTCAACTCTAATACTAAACTGGCCATCTTGGGGAATCCGATGTTCGTCTATCTTTAAGTTAGAAAGTATTTTTACACGGCTAATGAGTGCCGGTTCGATACTCTTCGGCATTTTCAGTATTTCATGTAGCACACCATCCACTCGGCATCTAATTCTAAGGTCTCTCTCCGTCGGTTCAATATGAATGTCACTAGCACGGTTTTTGGCCGCATAATTCATTATTGCTGAAAGTGACCTGCTGATTGGTGAGTCCTGAACAATTGTTTGAACTTTTTTTTCCGCAGTACCCAAAATCGCATTTGTTTTCGATGGTGTACTCTCTGTTGCTTCATCTTCTAGCTCTGCTCCTTCAATGTGTAAAAACGAATTCACTCCTTGTTCTAAGCTTTTTGTGTATTGAGAAAGTACATGCCTTATTCCGGATTCACTAGCTGCATAAACTTTTAAAGGACGACCTATTTTATTGCTTAAAAAATCTACTGCTTGAATATTATCTGCATCAAGCATTGCCACTACCAGTTTATTTTGCATCTCTCCAAGCGGTACTGCCATGTAGTGCTCGGCAACATCTAAGGATAGTAGGTCGAGTGTCTCAGGATCTATTTTTGCTTGTGAGAGATTAACATAGGGCAACCCATTGACTTGGGCAAGTGCCTTAGTCAGCTGCTCGTCAGTAATGTGACCTTCAGAAAGTAAAAGTCTAAATAACGGTTCTCCCTGTTTGGCTGATTTATCTTTTATATTCTCCAGTACTACTTCGGTTAATTTACCATCAGCTAGCAGAATCTCTTCAACTTTTTCTTGAATATTAGCTGATAAAACATTCATATTACACCTACGCTGAAGTTAATTATCATTTTACTGTTATCCAGTGCATTAATGCTTTGGGTCCTTGTATATTCATTGAGGCATGGGAATTGAGACTTCAGCATTTGTTGATTCTGAATTTAGTTTCCTATTTTTACTGGGACGGTTAGGTCTAAGCTATTAGAGTTTATGAAATTACTGTATGCTGGGTCGTTCTTAACATCTGGAAAAGTTGCAACTATTGGTTCAGCAGTAGGCACCTTGGTGCTATATTTTTTTGGACTAAATATAGCTCCAGATATAATAAATGACATAACGGCGGCAAAAGCTCCTACCATCACTAGCGCAAATGCATCCTTCTGTTTCATTTAACCACCTTTGTTCCAATAATTACTTGCTTTGACGGTTGGAAATAAGTATTCATAACAAGATTTATACTCACAGTAGATCCTTCGTTGAAGGTAAGCTGTAGATTGGTCACATCAAAAGGCCTAACAGATCTTTCAACATCTTTAAGTAATTTATGAATTCCAGCTACGTTACTATCCCCAGTTATTGGTATTTGGGCAATTACGATTGGTTCCGGTTTTGCCAAACTTTCTGCACTCAAGTTAGCCGAATCATCTGTTCCCCCAACATTTGCATTAGTAATACTGTCTAGTTGTGTCAACTTTGAAAGACTAGATATTAATGCAGGAAAATCATAATTGGTAGGCAGAGCATCCAGTACTATGCGGTTATTTTTACCATCCGGGGGTATGGCATCGTCTGCAGCGTTACCATTCCCGCCGATTATGTTTGGACTAGTGCTAACAAAAGTTGCATACTGATCTGATAGAGTTTTGGCGGCAGCTAGATTTTTCTTAAGATCATCTACCGTTTCGTGCTTAGCATTTACGACACGTCTCTGGTAGGCCCCCTGTGCAAGCAGTGCCTTTACACTGACCAAGCAAAAAACAACAATAACCGTACTTATTGCAACCATAACCATAGCAGATGAACCTGCCTTGCTTATTAAATCACGCATATCAGTTTTTTTTGTTTTCATAGTTTACCTACTGCTTCCTTGATTAAATAATCCACTAGCTGGATCAGTCGGATCGGAATGTGTTGTAGTTATATCAGGCACAACAAGTACAGGCGTATCGAGTTTACCTTGATCATTTATTAGATTATTAGCGAATAATATCGGGTTGAACTCAGCACTCAAACTATAACTAACTTCCCCATTTGATATTGAAAAATTTGTTTCGGTCACTTTAGTAAAGGCTTTTTCTTTGCTGATTTCCGAGCCTGTTTTGAAATTTGCATATCGCATAGTATCAATAAATTTGTTTACAGCAAGTTGCGAATCAGCCTTTCCGGAAATCGTAATGGTGTTTGTGGCGAAATCCATGGTTAGCAGACTGATCGAGACATCCGTAGGAACAAGCTGGCCTAAATAGTCAAATATTCTAGAGGGGATGTGCTTATTTTGATGTAGGGTAGAAAGTGAAACAAGTTGGTTTTGGATTGTTAAAGCATTATCTATGTTGTTAACAGATTTTATGGATTTAGTGTAGGAGGCAATATCTTTGTTAGCATCATTAAGCATCTTCTTTTGGACTACATTGACACTGAGATACACGACTGCAAAAAGAACTACCGCTACCACGCTAACTAGTACACATGTGCTAATAATTAACTTCTGAGTACGTTGAGCCTTAACATACGTCATCTTAACGTCCGGCAAAAGGTTGAACTGTACTGTACTCACACAACGCTCCCTTCGGAGATACTTGTCAATTTAAGCATATCAATATTCATTATTTTTCCGATTAGAAGTAGGTATTTTTGTGCAATGTAATTTAAAGATTGTGAAACTAATGTCCAATATTCACGATAAATGTGGCTCATGCTGACCTCTCTGCTAATCCTACAGCTACAGCAAAATGATTTGAAACACCAAGTAATTCGTTCTGTTGACCGGGGGGGAACGATACATTGCGCCAAGCGTTACCTATCTCTACATTAATTCCAAACTTGTTGGCAATATATAGAGGTAGCTCCGGCATGACTGAAGCGCCACCTGTTACAATAATTCTCTCTAATTTAATATTGGGATACCTGTTTTGGAAAAATTTTATTGATTTCTCGATTTCAGCCATAAGTAAATCTACTGTTCCAATAATTGCGTTATAGACCTGCGCTTCTAGTGTGTCTTTACTCAAGCCGAATTTAAATACGTATTGCTCGGCCTGTTTTTGTTCTATATTCATAGATTGCATAGCTGACCGAACAATTGCAGCCGACCCGGTTGAAATCGCACGTGTCAACCTCGGTGCTCCATTCATAGAAATAACTAAATCGGTTGCTGTTAAACCTATATCCAAAACCATTTGAGGACTAGTAGCATTTGAAGGCACAATTGCACGCACCAGTGCTAATCCATCAGGTTCAAAAGCGATTACATTAAGGCCGGCGGATTCAAGCAAATTCAATCTTTCTTCTGCAAAATCATTAGCAACACTAGAAATCAAAACTTCTATTTTTTTAGGATCTTTTGGCGAATCCCCAATTATAGCCCAATCAATTTTAGATTGAGCAAGTGGTGTAGGTATGTAAGAATCAGCCTGAAACTTGATTGTTTTTGCTAGGTCGCTAGGACTCATTTTGTCCATGTCAATAACTGTAGTAAAGACTTTTTGACTCGGAAGATTAACGGCAACATTTTTTGTAGATATTCCGGTTTGTTTAACAAGCTGTTTGATGGTTTCTACAAGCTTGCTTTTATCAATTTTGGCGTCACTTAAGCCAATGTTACCCGTCACCTCTAGCTGTCCGTATTTATCAAGGGCTTTTACTGGTCCCGATCCTTTGAGTTGTACAGCTCGAAGCGCGGTCATGCCCATATCAAGTCCAAAAAAGTCTGATACCCCACTCAGCATACTCATGTTTTAATGCTCCACTGCCCCTGGTAGATTCTTTAGGTCATATTTAATTAAGTTATTGGGCCTCATATTTATTTTTAAATTATACATTAGCATTTAAGGGTTGACCAGCTATAAATAGCCCGTTTAGTCATAAGAGAACAACCTGATGAAATGAATTAAATTTTTGCTAGTGTGACGATAACCTAGAAGTGGATTTGCAAGCTATTAAAATACTGGAGGCAAACTTATTAAGCTTTGAATGCCTTTGCCAGTTGGTGGAGGTGCGTTGAAAAAAGGACCGCCCATTACCATATCAGGAGTGTAATTCACTACCTCTGCTGGACCGTTTGCTATCCCATTGCCAGAAGTAACTCTGTTAAAGTTAGTCTGCTTAGCGGTAAGTGCACCGTTGACTATTAACTGTTTGTCGAGACAATTGGATCGAACCCATATATCTCTAGGTGGTGTTTGAGACGTGGTGTTATCATGACAAGTCCAAATAACCCCAGTTGTATTGTCGGTGACTGTGCTTGCACTAGCAGGGTTTGCTGGCTGGGCAATATACCAGCCGTTAAGATTTCTAACATTGGGCGCGATATTAATGTTACCAAGTACTACTAATGCAAATTTTGGTATGTTATCAGCGGTATATCCTGCGTAGGTTATGTCTGAAGTGATATTTACTGTTCCTCTTACAAACAATGTAATCTTTCTTCCTTCAGTTGCAGAGACAGGTGTTATACCTCCAGCCGGACCACCAAGATCCAGCGTGCCGGTATATTGGTATTGTCCGGAGGCACTATTAAACGAGTTGTTATTTACCCAGTTAGCAGGTGTCCCCTGCTTTTTAGTATTGTAATAATCTGGAATACAATGTTCTCTTCGAGTGTTAGCACCATCTAACAAACCGCCCCATGCTGTTGTCCCTGATGCTGCAAGACCAGTATTAGCAAAGCTTAGGGCATTATTACCTGAGTTGCCGGTGTAAAAACCAAAATCTGAACTTTGTGGGACTGCGCTTCCAGTCGGTCCCTCCATAACCCCAAGTGAAAATGCACCCAGCTGAGATGATGCTCCAGCGCGATTGATTCCACCGACTCTAGCAAAACCCAAAATTGAACCGGCATATTTTGTAGATGATAGTTGAGAGTAATTTGGTGTCTGATAATTACCTCCGGCAGTATTGTTTGCTCCAGCGGTTGCGCAGGTATTGCCGACAGCATACCAGCCACCTGCAAAATCATCAGCCCCGCCTGTTATGAAGTAAGGCTCGGAGTCGGCAAGAACTTGTCCATACACACCAAGGCTCAGTAATATAGAAAGACAGATGACGTACACTAAATTAAGTGGTTTTTTGACATCTATGTGTCTCATACATAAGCAGTATACATATACAATTGCCCACCTGCAACCACCACTGCTGTATATCTGTTAGAATATAGGCTATGTCTTTATCTATCGGAATAGTCGGTCTGCCTAATGTGGGCAAGTCTACCCTTTTTAACGCACTAACAGATAATAATATTTTGGCTGCTAATTACCCCTTTGCCACAATTGAGCCCAATACCGGCATTGTACCAATCCCCGACCAACGTCTAACAAAACTGGCAAAACTTTACAAAACCGACAAAATTGTACCAGCTACAGTTGAATTTGTAGACATTGCCGGGCTGGTAGCCGGTGCCAGCAAAGGTGAAGGATTGGGTAACCAATTTTTGGCCAACATCCGCAGTTGCAACGCAATTTGCCATGTAGTTAGAGCCTTTTCTGACCCCAACGTAACACACGTTGATGATGTTCATGATCCAAAAAGAGATATAGAAGTTATAAATACAGAACTAGCCCTAGCTGATTTAAAAACCGTCGAAAATCGCCTGCCCCGTTTACAAAAAGAAGCAAAAGCTGACCCAAAACTCTCTACCCAATTAGAAAAACTAGAAAAGGTTCACAGTACGTTAAACCAAGGCAAAGCTCTTTTTTCTGTTTTTAGCAGAGATGATTTGGCCGACTTTAAGGACTTAGGTTTGTTATGCACAAAACCTGTTATTTATCTTTTTAATGTCGACGAACAGACGCTAGCTGACGAAGTTAAAAAGAAACCGCTGGGTGATTTGGTAGCACCGGCTGATGCCCTTTTTGTTTGCGCTAAATTAGAGAGCGAACTGCGCGGGCTAGATGAGACAGACAGAGTAGAGCTGCTAGAAAGCTATGGTCAGCAGGAATCAGGGCTAGTCCAATTAATTCACGCTGCTTACGACACGCTTAGCTTGCAAAGTTATCTGACGGCCGGAGAAAAAGAAGTCCGGGCCTGGACTATCAAAAAAGGCGCCACTGCACCACAAGCTGCCGGCGTAATCCATGGTGATTTTGAACGCGGTTTTATTGCCGCCCAAGTTGTTGACTATAACGACATGATTGAAGCTGGATCTATTGCCTCAGCTAAATCAGCCGGCAAAGTCCGCACCGAAGGCAAAGACTATGTTATGAGACCAAATGATGTAGTGGAATTCCGCTTCAACACCTAAAAAGTAGTTGGAAATTAAATTAATATTGTTACCAGTTATTAGTTATTAGTTACCAGTTATCAGTTATTAGTTATTAGTTATTTGTTATATGTTGCTACTCATATATACATGAATCTGGCTAGTTAGTTCGGCGATTTTATCAAACCCAGCACCATCAGTAAAAATAACCAGCGAATAATTTTTATCAGAATAGTAAACTACTCCAGCGTCATTGTTGACATATGACAATGATCCGGTTTTGTTGGCAACTTCACATCCACCACAACCAGTCGGAATTCCGCTCCTTTTTGTTTGAACTTTCAAGATATTTATAATGTATTGTCTCTGAGCGTCAGAAAACATGTTTCCACCCCATAGCTCTCCAAGTAACTTGGCTGTGTCGGAAGCGCTGGATTCTGTACCGTTGTTACTGTAAAGTTCAGTGTGCGTAAATCCTAGTCCATTTAGCAGTTTGTCGGCGCTAGCCCAGCCCACATATCGACCAACTGCTACTCCACATTCATTGTCAGAATAGCGTAGCATTGCATCAACACACTCACTCAAAGTGTGAGAACCACTGTCCGTATATAAAGTAGTTGACCCAAACTGTTCTAATGGTACTTTCTGAAACAACGGATATAGCAAGAACAGTTTATAAACACTGGCCAGATTTCTTTTTTGATCGGCATTATAGGTTGCAAACCGCCCGTCCCCGGCGAGTCCATTAACAGTAATTGACCAGTTTACAGAAGGGTGGTTGGCTACCCAAGAGTTTATAATATTGTTCAGTCCGGCATCAGATACAGGTACCGCCGGTGAAGAGACCGGCTCCGGATGAGCCAGAGCAACTGGCTGTGGAACATTAACAACACTGGGTATTCGACTGGTAGCACTGACTGGTGGAGCATATGCTGCTAATTGCACTGCCCTCCAATAGATTCCAGAAAAAGCAGCCCCTAGACCAAGCAAGACAAACACACCCAACAATACTGCATGATGAGTGATCCAAACTTTTTCATGCTGTATAAAGTCAGAGGTCTTACCTCTTTGATTTGCGTAACTTATGGATTGGTATCGGTTGTAAGCAGAATTTCTCAGCTGTTGGTTGGAATGCATTTTTTACATTTTTGTTTTGTTAAGAACTAGCTTTATTCTACAACTTCATCCAATAAATATAAATAGACCAATGCTATCTTTACTGTTCAAAATCTTTGAAATCTGAGATCTAAACTCTAAGATCTGTTTTTTCGGTCGTTGCCAGAGTCTGGCTGGGGGCCGGGATAATACCCGGCCCCCTGGAGGATGCTATTTGTAGCTATGTTCGTAATACTGCACTTGTGGAGCTTCTCAGCCAGCGCAGTAGTTTGGTGGCTGCCAGTGGCAGCTACCGTTCTTGCGAAGAAACTTCAAGAAGTTCTTGGCTGCTCTCTCCCAGCTAGACGTGTTGGTTGAGGGTTCACCGAGCAATCTTGCCCTACTTGCATACAGGGACCCATAGTAGTTGATCTGCCAGGGGCCCCAGCTGTTGTCAGCGGTTGATGCGTTCTGATTCACAGCATCCAGATTGCATCCGGTGCTTTCTCGCTTGCAGATTGGAATCGCGAACTCGATCTCGTCCTGAGTTGCACCGGCAAGCCGTAGGTAGTACCGGGCCGTTTCTTCACCGTTGGGTGGCATTAGGCTGGCGAGCTTGCGCTCTACCAGCTTGGACTGTTGGGAGTGATAGGCCAGCGAACGCCGAGCCATGTTACAGACCTTGCGGCGCTTGACACCCTTGAACTCCGAGCAGCTCTTGTGCTTGAGTCCAAGGGCCCACTTCCCCTTGTTGCTCCACCATTGGATGACCGACTGGTGTTTGTGAGCTTTGTTTTCCAGGACCTTGACCTGCGATTGAGAAGTTGCCAGCTGGCGAGCTTCGCCTTGGCTTGTGGCCGAGGCGGATTGAACGCCAACGAACAACGACGTGATTGCGAGCACTACGAGCAGGACCTTGCGGATGCAGTGCACCGTAGGTTCCTCCTTAAGGTACGACAAACCCCCGGATGGGGCCTGTCTGTTTTTGATGCCAGGTTGGAAGCAGTGTCATGTCCCGCCGGGGGCGGGTCCACTACTTCATGTCTGAGCCTATGATATTTGCGCGATCACACTTTTACAGCAATCACTCTATCGTAGACAATGTTTTCAGACTGGTCTGACAACGACCGTGGCAGTCCCCTTTCTAAGTTGACCACCATAAGTATAATAACAGATTAAAATTTATTATTCAATTGGACTAACGTCGTTAAGACCAGACCAATTATTCTTGGTTGTCAACGATGTCCTAGTGTAAGGATTAAACGTTGGAGTATTAGCACCGTGAATAGCGGCTGTTCCGACAGTCCGTAAATGCTGACTTATACCCTTTCTTTGATTAGAAGATGCAGTATACATAGCTTCTTGTTCATTCTCGTCCATTTCTTTTATATATTCGTCGGCTGTTTGAGGTTGACGAAGTTCCATTATTCTTTTTTGAACGAAAACCGTAAGGTGCCTCATTTGGTCTTTGTGTTTCATACTAGTGAATTTATGCTGTTTGTTGACTGTAAAAACAGTAATTGTCGCGTCAAAGACGCGCGAACTGTAGTCAATTTCTGAAATCATATCGTAACGTATATCTTCTAGAGACATAAACATGGTCTTTTTATCTATCAAAAGCAAGCGTCTGTCAGTAGCAACCAAAAGCGCAAATCCTCCATAATACCTACCTGTGAGCAGGGATATTATTTCTTCATTGTCCATTAGGAGTAGTGAGAGTTCTTTGAGTTCTGGTTTGTACCAACTTGACACCTTGATACCCAGTTGAGACATTCGTGCATGTATCACACTTTGATGGACCATAACTCCTGCCCTCCTTAGTAACTATTACTTTATACTTTTTATGATAATAGTGTTGTGATTATTGACACCAGCAAATTATGATTTTTATCACAAAATGATATCTGAGATAATAAATGTACTATGTTGTCGTCCGAAGAACAGCGCAACGAGTTTGTAGATCTATTTTGCACTGGGACGAAAGTGGCTTATAAAAAAGGCGAGTACATAATTCGTCCTGGAGAAGTACCAAACAACGTATTCTACATTGAGTCGGGACTTATAAAAGCCTTCAACATAAGTAAATACGGCGAAGAAAACCTTCTCATTTTCAGAAAAGAACATGAAATTTTTCCGTTAATCAGACTTATTTATAGCGAAGAACAAGAAGTCATATACGAAGCAATCACAGATGTTGTAGTTTGGAGAATAAGCAGAAAATATTGTCTTCAAAAACTAAACGAAAAACCAAGCCTCTATGTCCCACTGCTTGAGATGGTCACCGAAATGTACCGCCTCCACAGTTTGAGGATACTTGACCTCCAATATCAGAGCGTCAGAGAAAGAATTGTTTCATTTTTATTGACGGCTGCTGATCGTTTTGGTGAGAAAACAGATACAGGCATTCTAATCAATGTCCCCTTACGTCACCAAGATATCGCCAGTTCTATAAATGCTAGCCGTGAAACAACTACTCGCCAATTGGCGGTGCTAGAAAGAAAAGGCTTGTTAAAAATGCAGCCTCACTTTTTGGTTGAACTGATAGACTTGGTGGAACTTAAAAAAATTATTGAATAATTTTAAGTATATAAAATCTCTCTAAATTGCCTTTACTACCAGCAATATCCGAATCAGCTTTGCTGCAGATTACAAAGTGTTGCTTTGCCCAGCTTTCAAAATCTTTCAATATGTCTCGGCGAATCTTGGCGTTTTTAACAACTCCTTTATTGATTTGGTCTTTACCTGCTTCAAATTGCGGTTTTACCATAGCAACAATCTGAGTTTCGCGAGACACGAGACGCGAGACACTAGGAAGTACCTCCCTTAAAGAAATAAAACTAACATCCACTAGCACCATATCTGGTACAGAAGTAAGAATTACGAATTGAGAACTGGGAATGATCTCTTGCTCTTTATTCTTTATTCGTTCTTCTTTATTCCCAAGACGAAGATTTCTAATGTCTGTCTTCTCTTGTAACTCCACCCTTGGGTCATTACGCAAGCTGGGATGCATCTGATCTGTCCCAATATCCACAGCAATAACTTTTTTAGCTCCGTGTTGCAGTGCAAAGTCGGTAAAACCACCTGTACTGCTACCTACGTCTAGGACGGTCTTTGCCGTAAAATCTAGCTGAAACTTTTCTGCAACCGACGCCAACTTTAGTCCCGCACGGCTAACGTATTTATCATTACCAACTAGTTCAATTTTATGGTTATCGGAAACAAAAAACCCGGCTTTGCTAACAGACCTGTTATTAACTTTAACCATACCTAGTTTGATATAACTCTCAGCTTGCGAGCGTGTCTCAACCAAACCACGCTTAACTAATTCTTGGTCAAGCCGAGTCATTGGCATCACTAGTCCCTCACACGTTCGCGGTAGGCACCAGTTGTGGTGTCAACACTTATAAGGTCGTCTTTTTTTATGAATGCCGGCACTTTTACTACAATACCTGTTTCTAAAGTGGCGTCTTTGCTAATGGCACTGCTAGTATCACCTTTTACAGCATTTTCTGTGTAAGTAACTTTGAGCGGCACATTTTTAGGCAGTTCAATCCCAATTACATTTCCATCAAACAATTGTGCTGTTACTTCGTCTCCGTCTTTCATATAGCCTTTTTGGCTTTCAAAGTCCGAGATAGAAAGTTCAAACTGGTCATAGCTAACTGGATCCATAAAATAACCTACATTATCATCTGAATACAAGTATTGGACTGGTTTCTGTGAAACATCGGCTGGTTCTACTGCCTCGTTACCTTTGAAGGTTTTGTCTAGTACCTTACCGTCAATCAGACTTTTAATCTTAACATTAACTATGCTGCCACCCCGGCCCATTACTTTTTGCCGGTATTCAACTACTCTGTAAGGAGTGCCTTCCAGCTGAAAAATAGTACCTTTTTTTAGGTCTGTAATTCCAAAAGCCACGATTGCCTACCCCGCT
Organism: uncultured Candidatus Saccharibacteria bacterium; assembly: GCA_964400155.1. Lineage (GTDB taxonomy): Bacteria > Patescibacteriota > Saccharimonadia > Saccharimonadales > UBA10212 > JAYTJL01. The sequence continues at coordinate 23,761 of CAYNSQ010000003.1, read as the reverse complement.
GAAACGAATGGTAAAAGCGCTAGGTGACGTGCGCGTTTGATGGCGCGAGCCAGCTGACGCTGTTTGGACTCAGTCAGCCCAGTCTTTTTGCGTTGTTCGATTTGTCCGTACTGGTTAACGTAGCGCTGCAAGGTTTTGAAATCCTTGTAGTCAAAATATGCTACGTCAGTGCGGTGTTTAAATATCTTTGCCATTAAAATTTCTCCAAAATTTTCTAGCTGTTAGCCTTTAGCTGTCAGCTCTTAGCTTACTAAAATGGTATGTCGTCGAGGTTGATTGGTTCGTCACCAATATCTTCTATGACTACATCTTCTTTCTTGCTTTTCTTAACTGCTGGTTTCGACCCTGATGTCTCACTGCTGGTGGCAATTGGTTCATCACTAGCCTGTGGTGCTCCGGGTGCTCCTCCTAAGAATGTTACATCGCTGGCAACTACTTCTAGTTTGGACCTTTTTTGACCATCTTGTTCCCAGCTACGACTTTGTAGTCGTCCAGCTACTAGCGCCGGCCGACCTTTACTAAGGTACTGTGCCACTCTTTCGCCCAGCGGTCCCCAGGCTACAATATCTACAAAATCAGTAGCTTCCACCCATTCTCCCTCGCCATTTTTGTAACTGCGATTAAGTGCCAGACCAAAATTACAGACACTTTGCCCACTTGGAGTGTTGCGCAGTTCTGGGTCTCTAGTTAGGTTGCCCATCAGTGTTACTTGGTTAAAACTTCGTGCCATACCATCTCTCCTTTCGTCGAGAATTTACCATTTGTGCATTTATCATTTGTCATTTATTGATCAATTTTCATTTTCTCAAATTGGTAAATGATACCTGGTAAATAAATTGTTAAATGTGAATTTGTTAAATGAAAAATATCAGTTCTATTCTTCGTCGCGTCGACGTCGACGAGGTCGTTCTTCCTCGTCATCATCGCTTTCATCGTCATCGTCTCTATCGCCACGTTCAGCAGCTTTTTTAGCCTTCTCAGCCTTAAGCGCCTCTGCCTTAGCTATAGCTTTTAAGTCTAGGCGAGTTATCAGAAAACGAATGATTTCGTCCGTGATATTAAAGATTTTTTCCACCTTAATAACACCATCTGATGGCATTTCTACGGCATAAAAAACATAGACTGCAAAATCTTGTTTTTTGATAGTGTAGGCCAGTTTTTTCTTACCCCAGTTGTCGGTCTTGGTAATTTTACCACCGGCATCGGCTATGATGCCTTCGACTTTTTTACTGGCTTTCCCCATATCTATTTCAAGATCGGGGTGATATAGCACAGCTATTTCATATGTGTTCAATATGAACTCCTTCCTTTGGTATCTGCCCAAGCGCCTTAGATGCCTTGAGCTGAATTAGTTGTTTACGTAGTTAATTGTATCGTACTCACCCCTGTTTGTAAAGACCTATGCCGTAACCACGGAAGGCTCAAGTGCTTTTTGCACAATCCATCGTTGTAATTTAATTTTCTGCTCTAGTTGTACTTCGGCAAGATTTTTTAATCCGTGTTCTTTATGTATTTTCGTAAACAATATGGTTTGATCATCTTTATGGTATCCAGCCAAAAAATCCTGCAGTCCTTTTTCTGGACGCCTTGCTAGATATTTTGTAAGTGCACCTCTAACCACACTGGGAGCAATAATTTCAATACTTTCAACTTTTGGACGTTGTTCTTGTTGAATCTCAGTTAATAACTCCTGGCGAGCTTCTAGTTTTGCCCTCGCCCCCTTTGTCAACAGTCGAGCCTCTGATTTAGCTGCCTCGATATCACTTATTAGCCAACTAACTGCAGCAAATTTAGTTAAAGAAACATCAGCCTCCATGAATTCAGAAGCAGCATCAAGCTCTATGTATTCTAATGGAACTTCAGTTTGGACTGACTGATGGTATGTGTCTTCTTGACAAGATAGCATCAAAAATTGATTGTACCTTGAATTTCTAAGCTGTCGTATACGAAGCGGGGTTACATTATTTTTAAATCGTTTAAGTGGAAAGTAGAGATGATGATGCTCCTCTATATGATCTCTGTGAACATGAGTGCAAACTTTACCGCAATAGCACTCACCCAAATATTCCAAAAGTGGTGTTGGGTCTACTAGTCCGTTCTTAAATTGAATAGGTATTTGATGAAGCTGTTGGTCAACAGGTAAATAAAAATCCGCGCCTGATAGCGCGGATAAAGATTCAGTATTTCCGTTAATGCTGGGAGCAGTGTCTAATCCCCTATGCGACATGTGTTTTGCCTTTGCATTTTTGTTTACCTCTAACTTTTAATATAAAAAGCTTGACATCATAATGCAAGCACTTAGCTTGGTCCAGGTCTGTTATTTAATATTTATCTTCTTCGTCTGGCATGTCGTCATAGACATCACCATCATTATTATCAACAGTAGTAACACCACCTGCATCATCTTCAATTCCAAATACTTGATCGACACTACTAACCAAAACTTCTCTTGGTTTGTTACCACTGGACTGACCGATTATCCCTTGGTCTTCCATTTGGTCCATATACTTAGCGGCTCGGCCATAGCCAATGCCTAATTTGCGCTGTAACAACGATGTTGAAGCTTTTCCAGAATTTACCACTACAGTAACTGCATCTCGCCACATTTCATCATCGTTGCTTGAGTCAGCACTAACAACAATTCCACCTTTGCCATTTAGTTGAACCGGCTGGCTTATTACATCATCGTCATACTGAGGTGACCTTTGAGAACGAAGAAAATCACATAATTTATTGGTTTCTTCACTAGTAATTAACGCGCCTTGTACCCTAATTGGTCGTGGCAAATCAGTAGTTTTGTACAGCATATCACCTTTACCAAGTAACTTGTCAGCACCCGGCTGGTCTATAATAATTCGGCTGTTAATTTGGTCTTTTACGGCAAAAGCAATCTGTGCAGGCACATTGGCTTTGATAATCCCCGTCACCACGTTAGCATCGGGTCTTTGTGTAGCTAGCACTAGATGAATTCCGGCTGCTCGAGCTTTTTGAGCAATACGGGCAATTAGTGCTTCTACATCACGACTGGCAACCATCATCAAGTCTGCTAATTCGTCTATAACTATAACTATGTGAGGCATTCCCTCTTCATTTTTGAGAGTATTATAACCTTGAATATCACGCTGTTTTACCTCAGCAAAAGTTTTAAGTCGGCGTTCCATTTCTGCAACCGCCCACTTAAGAGCTGAGATACATTTCTCAGGTTCTGTCACCACTGGGGCCAGCAAGTGTGGCACGTCTTCATATGGAGCCATTTCAACGTGCTTGGGGTCTACTAAAATTAACTTCAAATCTGACGGACTGTTGCGGTATAAAAAGCTGGCTAGCATAGTGTTTATCATTACGCTTTTACCACTTTTGGTTTGACCGGCAATCAAAAGGTGCGGCATTTCCTCAAGATCAGCCACAATCGGGTCTCCGGCAATATCTTTACCGACTACGAATTTTAGGGTACCTTTGCTTTCGGTCCATAGTGGGTTACTAAAAAGGCCTCTAATAGTAACTGTTGCACCCTTAATATTCGGTACCTCCACACCAACAGATCGTTTGCCCGGTATTGGTGCTTCCATACGAATACTGTGAGCGGCTAGGTCTAGTTTTAAATTATCTTCTAGCGCTGTTAGCTTAGTCAGTTTTACACCTGTTGGCGGTTTTAGTGTGTACTGTGTCACCCGCGGACCAACATTAGCTCCTTCAACTTCAACTTCAATATTAAAATTGGCAAAAGTGTCTTTAATCATTTGGGCATTATGTTTTACATCTCCGGCATTGGCTTTGTCTTGTTTGTCAGACAAAAGATCAAGTGACGGAAATTTCCAGTCCGGGTCACTTGTAGTTGTCAAGGCTGCATGGTTTTCTTCTGGTGCCATTTTTTGTGCGGCATTTTTGGCAACCGGCATGGACGCGGCACGAATTGCCGCCGGATTGTGCTCTACCGGTACACCTTCTTTTAGTTGAAACTCATTACCCATCTTACTTTTTAGTGATGCTAGGTCTTCCGTTGCATCGCCTTCGGATGGTTCACTGCTGAAAATTCCCCTGAGCGCAAGCCAGAATGATTTAAAATCAACGTTGAATGCAAAAAGTCCGGAGAACAAAGCTAGTAAAAAGAAAATAATAGTAGCTAAGAACTTACCAAGAGCCCCGGAAAGCAGTTCGCCTACCGCTTGGCCAACCTGTCCGCCATGTCCGCCACTAACTACTCCTGATGTGTCGGTACTGGCAAACATTACGTGAAACATACTTGCTAAAAAGATAAGCATGCCCAACATACCAGCTATTTTATGCAATGGAATTTGTTGATCTTCTGATAAGAATTTGGCAAAGCCAAGATAAATCATTGAAATTGGCGCAACAACGGCGACTACACCCAGTGCCCACCAAGTGCCATCCCAGAATCCAGCCGGTATCGGCGCGCTTATAAATGCGCCAAAAGCCATAACCAGGCCACCGATTATAAGGCTAACAGCTCCAACACCCTTCCAAAACCCGGAAGAACTTTTAGACTCTTCTTTTTTGTTTGCCTTGGCTTTTGTTTTCTTTTTCTTGGCCATAATTTACTAAATTAGTATAACCTGTTTGTTTTATCTCAGGTAGATTAAAACAGTGTTGTAATTATAACATGTTTACGCTTAAAGTGTCAAGTTCTATGATTATTGAACCGGCTCTAAACCGCCAAAAAGTTGATCAGCGTCTGCTTTAGGGATAAATAGTGAGGTGTGGTGTAAAAGATCAACCGCTCTATCCATAGGTCCATCAATTCTACGAATATGCGGTCCAAGCACCTCTCTACCCTCCACTACTTTCAATTGAACAACATCTACAAAAGCAGTTTCTGCTAAATAGAGAATGATTTTTTTATCACCCGAAACTCGCTCACCAAAATCTTCAAAGCCCAGGGGCGCCGTATACGTACCTGCTTCTAATGCCGTATAGCTCATATTCGCTCCTTATTTTTAAACAATCTTTGTCTTGATTGAATCTATAAACACGTTATACGCTTAGCGTCTCCGTATGTCAATCTACCCGAGCGTCTTGGTTGAGTAAACGCTGACGCATTTGCGCAAACCGACGTTGCTGTTCTAAGGCAATTTCTTCCGGCGACTTCTGTGCTGGTGCTGCTGTGGGTGTACCGTTGCCATTGGTAGTTGGTTTTTCACTTCTACCACCTGCCCCTATAACATTAACTACCGGTATCACAATTGGACTACGCTGGGTGCGCTCATACAAAAAGTGTGTGACGTAATCTTTCAGTTCTGCTTTAAACCTATCTAAATCAACTCGTTTATAGCGCTGTGTAACAGCTCGCTTTAATTCCAGTCTAAAGTCGTTCATCAGCTCTTCGTTATCTTTCATATAGATGAAACCGCGGCTGATGATGTCCGGACTGGTTAGTAGACTTCCGTTACGTTTGTCTATGGTCAAGACTACAGCCACTAAGCCCTCTTCGGCCATTAGCACTCTGTCTTTAACTACTATTGTGCTAACAATAGCCCCAGTCTGATCAACCAATATTGTACCGTGAGGTACTTCTCCGACTACTTCCATCTTGTCTTTTGTCAAAGTAATTACCTGGCCATTTTCGTTGTTAATGGTATTAGCGCGTGGAATTCCATGCTGAACGGCTAAATCTATATGGTATTTCTTCCCTGTTATGTCACCATAAATTGGTAAGAAGAACTTTGGTTTTAACATATCTATCATTTCGCCGTATTCTTCCATACTGGCGTGACCACTCACATGCAAAGGTCCAACATTATCTACTACGTGACTTTCGTGCCGATAGACGTGCACTCCTTTTCTGTTAAACTCATCCACCATAGACCGTATTAGTGCATCATTGCCAGTGTAAGGAATTGGAGTAGATGACAGGATAACAGTGTCTTGGCTTTCTAGTTTGACGTGTTTGTGCTCGCCAGTACTCATACGCTGCAAAGCACTGTTTGGTTCGGCTTGGCTACCGGTACAAACTACAACCACGTGTTGGTTGTGCATACTGGCAACTTGGGCAATCGGTACAATAGTGCCTTTTGGAATTTTTACAAATCCATTGCGTACTGCCATTTCTAGAGTACTGACTAGGCTGCGTCCATCAAGGGCAATTTTACGGCCGTGGTGTACAGCGGCATTAATAACCATTTGTACTCGGTTGATATTGGTAGAAAACATGGCAACAAAAATTCGACCTTCGGCACCTTCCATAATGTCGATAAAGCTTTGTTCTATTGTTGACTCACTTGGAGTACGACCAGGCCTATCACTAGTGGTTGATTCGCTCATAAGCAGCAGAACGCCTTCGTTGCCAAGCGTCTTAAGTCGCTCTATGTCTGTTCTTTCATGGTCTAGAGGGTTGGGGTCAAGACGAAAGTCGCCAGTGTTAATCAGTCGCCCAATAGGAGTATCTATAACCACCAAAGTACTTCCTGGTATGGAGTGTGTCACCCTAACTAGTTCCACAAAAAAAGCACCTATTTTGAGTCGCTCGTGCGTATCCTCATTCATGGCAACAGTTTTAAGTTCAAAACCGGCAGGCATAGGCAAGCCAAAGTTTTCAAAAATTTCTTCTACTCGACCAATTGTGAAGCGACTACCATATACCGGTACATTGTATTTAGGCAAAATATGAGGCAACGCACCCATGTGGTCTAGGTGGCCGTGGGTAATTACAAACGCCCGAATTTTGTTTTTAATAGTGTCTAGGTAAGTAGTATCAGCTATACCGTAGTTAATGCCTGGTAAGTCCACTCCTAAGTCATTACCACAGTCAATTACAATTGCATCATTCATATACTCGACGACAATCATGTTCTTGCTACCGCCACCGTCCATACCGCCCAAGCCAATAACTTTGACTCTAGGACTATCATCAATGACATTTGCTCTGCCTCGATCAGTTGGCTGTGGCTGATCGCCGTTGCCATGCTTTGTGGCAGCATCTAGGTATTGGTTGGCTACGCGGTTAGCGTCTTGGACAGCCATCTTTTGGGCACGAATAGCCGCGCCACGGGATACGTTTCGCCCAGTTGTAGTCGTCATTGCCCTACCCTTATTATTAGGGTTGGGTTTGCCACCTCCAGACCGTTGACGAGACTGGTTGGGTGGTTTTGGACCACTCTGTTGCCGCGGTGGCCGTGAGCCTTGGTTGTTGTTTGGTTTTTTATCCATTTGGATTAATATTTTCCTTTCTCTGTGTATGGAGATTTATATTTGATTAATTAATTTTCTTTAAAATAAGTGGGATCTTAGCGAAGTCCTCTAACAATGTTTGCCTGAGTGAACCGTTATATAACGCAGCTGCCGGGTGAAACAGTGGCAGATAGACTTGGCCGTTATACCTCTTTGGCTGGCCATGAGCTTGACTAATTATCAGCCCTGGCAACAGGCTATCCATACTGTGTCGCCCTAGCGTTGCCACCAGCTTGGGCTTGATAACCTCTAGTTGTGCCTGTAAATAAGGCAGGAAGGCTGCTTTTTCACTCGGCAAAGGGTCCCTATTGTTTGGCGGTCGATATTTTACAATGTTGGTTATATAAATATCTTTACGATCCAAACTGATGCTAGCCAACATTTCATCTAAGAATTTTCCGGCGGCACCTACAAAGGGGATTCCTTGCAAGTCCTCATTTTTGCCTGGTGCTTCGCCTATATAGACGATTTCAGCGTCGGGGTTGCCGTCACCAAAAACCAGTTGCGTGGCTTCTTGGGCCAAATCTGGACAGACATTATTTTTTATTATGTCTGCCTTGATTTGTTCAAGAAGTTTTTCCTTGTTCATTTTTTATGCAACAAAGCTAAAATTCCTCGTTTTGTCTCTTTAAATGCCCAATATATAACAACAATGGTGATGGCATAAATCAACAGACTGCCATTGTCTATTGCCCAACTTACTCCACCGTAGGCAAGAATTAATAAGATCAGCACAAAACTAAATGTAGTCCATGCGTTTTTGTGTACTTTTTCATCAAACTTCTGAAAGCTACTTTTTGCCATTTTTCTTTTTCCCCATTTTAAGCATCCACCATGCTAGTCCAGCAGAGCCAAGTGCTATCAAGACACTGCCGCTGCCTGCATAACCATCGTTCTGGATAGCATCAAGGCCTTGCCCTGCTTGCGTAGTCAACATAAAGCCTGTAAAAATCGCTGCTAAAAAAACAAAAACTACTAAATACCAAACCGTTGAATCTACTTTTTTCATTTCTTCCCCCCTTCTTTTTGTTCCCTTGCTGCTGCTTTCATAGACAGCTGCAGACGACCACGGTCGTCTATAGAAACTAATTTTACCGTTACTAGATCGCCCTCTTTAACAACATCGCTGGTTTTTTCAACCCGATCTTCACTTAGTTCGCTAATGTGGACTAAGCCGTCTTTGCCAGGCATAATTTGTACAAAAGCGCCAAAATCCATAACGCTAACAACCGGTACATCTACGTATATTTTGCCAACTTCCGGTTCGGCCACAATACTACGGATCCATTCTAGTGCTTTTTCAATGCTAGCACCATCTGGACTGGCAACCATTACGGTTCCGTCATCTTTGATGTCAATTTCAGTTCCTGTCTCTGCGGTAATTTTCTGAATTACTTCACCGCCCTTGCCAATTACTTCACGAATTTTTTCAGGATTAATCTGAATTGATTCTACTCTTGGCGCATATGGGCTCAAACTATCGCGATGTTTTGGCATTACACTCAGCATATGCTTGAGTATTTCAGCTCGACCGGCTTTGCCCTGTTCCAGCGCTTCAGCCAATACCGATACTGGCAAACCGTGTACTTTCATATCCATTTGAAGGGCTGTAATACCCTTATCGGTTCCGGTAACTTTAAAGTCCATATCTCCGGCAAAATCTTCGGCATCGGCAATGTCTGAAAGGATGTAATGTTTGTCACCCTCTTTCATCAAGCCCATAGCTATACCACTCACAGGTGCTTTTAGTGGCACACCGGCATCCATCAGCGCAAGACAGCTAGAGCAAGTGGCTGCCATAGAAGTTGAACCGTTTTGACTCATTATTTCAGTGACAGACCTGATAGCGTAAGGAAATTCTGATTCATCTGGCAAAACAGCACTCAATGCTCTCTCAGCAAGATAGCCATGGCCAATTTCTCGGCGACCCGGACTGCCTAGGCGTCTAACCTCTCCAACAGTATAGCCAGGTGCATTGTAGTGATGCATATAGCGCCTCTCACCTTCTCGTTCCATAGTATCCACCAGCTGCGAATAACTAAGAGGCGCAAGCGTAACAACGTTCATTGCTTGAGTAAGACCTCTAGTGAAAAGGGATGATCCATGTGCTCTTGGCAGAAAACCAACTTCACTGGACAACGTTCTAATTTCGGTTAATTTTCGTCCGTCTGGTCGTTTACCGCTTGAAACAATACCAGCCCGCACATCTTTATGTAGGGCATTCGTAAAAGCGTCGTCATATTCGGCTTTTACAGAGGTGTAGTCTTCTGTGTCATCACCCTTGAATTCCTTAGCAAAATACTCATGCATTTGGACACGCATATCCAAAACTAAATCATTGCGTTCTGGGTATGGTCGGTGCAAATTCTCGCCTAATTTGCCTTCTACCCACTTATCTACTTTGGCTTGAACAGCGTCGTCTGGTTTGACTAATTCATATTCTTGGGCAACAACGCCAACTTTTTTAGCCAGTTCTTGTTGCAAAGCAATGGCTGGTTGGATAGCTTTGTGGGCATATTCCAACGCTTCGGCAACAGTCTTTTCACTAACTTCGCGCGCTCCTGCTTCTACCATCATAATTGCATCTTCTGTCCCGGCAACTACTAGATCTAACTCACCGTTTTCTAACTCTTCAACAGGTAAAAATGCCTGAGGTTTGCCATTTACCAAACCAACTCTTACTCCGGCAACCGGACCTTCAAAAGGCGCACCGGAAAGTACAAATGCAGCGCTCATAGCAATCATAGCTATCATGTCGGGACGAAAAGTAGGATCCATACTAAGTACGGTTGCAACTCCTTGCACTTCATATCTATAACCTTTTGGCCACAACGGTCGAATTGGCCGATCTATCAGACGACCAATCAGCACAGCTTCATCAGACGGACGACCTTCTCTTTTTATAAACCGACTACCACTCATTTTGCCGGCAGCATAAAACTTCTCTTCGTAATCAATAGATAGTGGAAAATAGTCCAAACCCTTTACAACTTCCGGGCTAACCATAGCTGTACCAAGTATTACCGTGTCACCATAGCGAACAATAACAGAGGCACTAGACCTAAATCCGACTCTGTTAACTTCTAGGCTTAACTCTTTGCCACAAAAATCAGTAGCAACTTTAATAATGTCTTTTCCTGTAGGGTTTATGGTTCCTGCCATAAAATTCTCGTCATTCTTTCCTTGGGCTTATTTACGCTCAGGGTACAAATATATGCTGCCTGTGCTTGTCCTAGCGATATATCTGAATCTCTGTTCGCAATTACCCATTTAATTGATTTTATGTGCACAAGCTTATTCGCCGACTCGGGCGAATCGTAGTCTGGGCACTTAGCGGCGGATGCCGAGTTGTTTGATTAATTTTAAGTAATCTTCACCGTTTTCGCTGGCAATGTACTGTAGCAAACGACGTCGTTTTCCAACCAATTGAAGCAATCCGCGACGAGCGGCAAAGTCTTTTTTGTGGGTCTTAAGATGCTCTGTTAGCTCTTTAATTCGCTCTGTCATTATACCCACCTGCACAGCAGATGAGCCAGTATCGGTTTTGTGGGCGGCTAGATCAGCAGTGATCTTAGCCTTTTTCTCACTTGTTATCATTTCTTAATCACAATTCTACCAAACTTCTTACAGATTGACAACCTCTAAGATCACTAAGAGTTAGTTTTGTGATTGTCAGCCACCTCAGTAGTAGCCACGATCGCTTCTAATGTTGCAGCTTGGGTAAGCGGCATTAAATTGGCTCCGCCCCCCAGAGCAAAGAACGTCATGCCAACAGCCATTCTGCCGGCAATCCTGGCATCTGTTTCCTGTTGTAGCCTAGCTACTTCAGCCTCGGCTTGATAAGTATCATGTTCAATAACACGGTAATAGTTACCGCTACCAATACTTTCTCGGCCACCGTGTAAGTTATTCTGATTCATTTACTCCTCCTGGTCTGACTTTTTAGCTTTTAGCTAAGAGTATTTGGCTGAATGTGGTGTGTTTCTTTTATAAGCTTATTATATCACTTTGTGATAGTTTGTCAATCTGTTTGGCATCTTCTACTCTATAGTTCCCTACAGTAGTACGGCGGAGGGCTGACAGATATGCACCAGTGCCGAGTTCTTTGCCTATATCTTCAGCCAGCGAGCGAATATATGTCCCGGATGAAACCGTGGCTGTGAATTTAACAGTTGGATAACTATAATCTATCAACTCCAAACTATAAACTTCTACCTGTTTTGGCTCCAATTTTACTTCTTTGCCTGCTCTGGCCAAATCGTAGGCCTTTTGACCGTCCACCTTTTTTGCAGAGAATTTGTGAGGCATTTGCATTTGAACGCCAACAAATCCCGCAAAAACAGCTTCTAGCTGTTTTTTGCTGGGTTGATGGCTGGTCACTTGTCGCTTGCCACTTGTCACTTGTTCTAGCCTGTCTGCTGTAACCTGTCCACTGTAACCTGTAACCTCACCTTCGGGGTCTCCGGTAGTGGAGGTGACACCAAGAATCATTTCTGCTTCATATGTTTTGTCCATACCCGAAAACTCTTGCGCTCTCTTGGTATAAGATCCCAAGACTAAAATGAGTAGTCCGGTTGCGAAAGGATCTAGCGTACCTGTATGACCCACTCGAATCTTCGATCCGCGAGCTGAAAGCCGAAAGTCCTGAGCTGAATTTTCTTGTTCTAAGCTTTTGGCTTTGAGCTTTTGGCTTTGAGCTTGTCGCAACAGCGACCGTACTTTCGCGACTACGTCGTGGCTAGTCCACCCGGCGGGTTTATCAACTAAAAGTATGCCATTTAACATTTAAAAATTTTCCATTTACCAAATTATTAGCCATTTTGTCATTTAACAGACATTTTGGCTAATGGATAATTGGTTAATTATTGGCAAATGTAAATTTGGCTAATGCTAAATTGCTCTATATCGGTGGTGCTGGAGGTACTGATGGGATTACTACACCCGGACTGGGAGAAATTGGTGGCGGTACTGATGGAGGCGCCGGTGGTAGCATGTCGTTAGCCAGCGGACCGGCCGGAGGCATAGGACTAATCATATCTGGCAAGGGCAAACTTGGAGTAACGCCTGGCACCGCCGCTGTAGAACCCATAGCTGTCGTAGTGGGCGGAACATGCAGGTCTAGATTTACGGGATTGGCATTTAATGAAGTTACCGGTGGTGCATATGCAGGGTCAAATGGCGCTGAATTGAGAGCATTCTCAACAGCATTTCGGGCCACATCTACATTGGCTACTGGTGGTGTATCAGATGGTACCGGTAGTACTCCACCTACAAGTGGCTTTACTTGATCTGGTGTTGGGGGCAATGCTGATTGGGGCATTTGATAACTTGGCATTGGTGGCATTGCTGGCATAGGTGCTTGAGCAACAGGAGACTCCATTGCAGCTAGTGTCGGAGGCGGACCAGTCATAGCCGGACCAACTTGTGGTGTTGATGGCGGTTGAATGGGGTCTGTATGACCAAAAAACCCGCTACCTTGACGACTACCGCCGCCTAGGGGGTCTATTGAAGTTGTATTGAATGGGTCGACCCATTCCGGTTCGGTATTTGCTGTAAATGGCGCACCCAGTGCCGGCTGATGATCCGTTGGGTCTAGTAGAGTATGCGGGCCTGGGAAAGAAGACGCTTCGCTCATTTGGCTAGGCGACGGCCTCACCACAACGGGTTCTGTCATGGCAGTTACAGGCACCTCCCCAGTCGGTAAGGCTTGCGTAACCACCGGATAAGTTGGAAGCGGTGCAAATGGCTGAGGTGGTGGAGGTGGTGCAAGGGGCTGAGGTGATGGAGGTGGTGCAACGGGCTGAGGTGGTGGAGGTACATCCAATACAGCTGGCACGGGGGGTGGAGGTGGTGGCGCAGTAGCCGCCTCCCGCATTTTTTTAAGTTTTTCTACCTCTGCATTTATTTCTTCAGGTGTTTTTAAATTACCCTGCTCATCAATGTGAATTTCGTTGGGGTTTACATCTATTTCAGGTCCGTCGGGTTTGGTTGGTTCGTGCGAAACATTCAATGTATTGGTATTTGGTTTTGGTGGTAGAGGAACAGGTGCAGTAGGTGCTGTTTGCACAGGTGCCTGTGGCATTGGGGCAAATGCTTGCTTGGGGTCTAGCTGTGTTGCAATCAGTTGCTGGTTAGCCCCCGCAGCCATTAGCTGAGCGGCCATGGTCATAACTTTCGGAGAGGTTTTTTGGTTGCGGAACCTTTCTGTTTCGGCCACTATGCCTGTTAACAGCGCAGTGGCAATTTGGTTATCAATTAGTCCGGTACCAAAAGATTCTGAAATACTTACAAGCATTTCGCAAAGACTGCTAGCTGACGGGTCTTGCCAGTTAATCTGACCAATTTCCGGTACATTACCTCCCCCGGCGTTTAGAGAAATTACCGTTGCATCATGCAAAATTCGCCCATGGGCGGTAATTGCAGCATCCAATTGGGCTCTGTCATGGACACCCAATGCCAACACAACATCTACGTTAAAGTCGCCCTGTGTAAAGACCAGATCTTTCTCTGTGATACTCGTTCGGTAAGGAGTAATAAAGATGCGTACAACAGAGTCTTCTACCTTATAGCGCAATTTATCAGCCTTGGCTTTATCCAAGCTGATTATGAAGTCTCTAAGACTGTCGGTGTTGGTCTCTAATGTTTTTTCAGGTTGTAAGAATTCTATTGTGGAAGGCACTGCGCCAGAAAAGACAGCTGTGCCGTGTTTGTCTAGTTTGTTAACAAAAAGTGTTAGGCCAATACAAGCTGCCAATTGATCAACAGATGGATTGGTACTAACCGTAATAAGCACGTTCTGCGCGTTTTTAACGCGGTCTACTATCTGTTGTTTGGCCTGGTTTTGATCCATTTTTTGTTTAAAAAGTTTTTAGTTTTTTTAACTTCTGTCGAAAGAATATCATAAGTACATTGCTCGCGCAAGGATAAATTACCCTAAAAATTTGTTTGTATAAGCTAATTTAGAACATATCCTACCGCCGACTCCTTTGACATTGGCTAGGCTTATCTGTTATAGTTTACCCGAAGATAATTTTAAGGAGTCAGCAACTGGCTACTAACTTTGGTTATAAGTTATTAGTTGCTAGTTATCAGTTAATTTCATGCCTATCATCAAATCAGCCAAGAAAAGAGTAAAAGTAGCCGCAAAGGCTAATTCCCGCAATGTTCGCACCAAACGCACACTCAAAGATGCATTTAAGGCTTTCACTGCTGCCATAGAGGGTGGCAAAAGCGCCGAAATAGCCAAAACCGAACGCGAAGTTATGAGTGCTATTGATATGGCTGCCAAAAAAGCCGTTATCCACCGTAATAAAGCCGCTCGCCAAAAGGCTCAAGTCTCAGCTCGAAGTAAAGCTGCCGGATTAAAACCTACCAAGAAAGCTGAAAGCACAAAGCCTAAAGCAAAAAGCACTACTACAAAAAAACCTACCACCAAGCCAGCTTCAAAGAAACCCACCTCTAAAAAGACACCTGCCAAGAAGTAAACTGTAAACTGTTCATTGATCTATATTTAATTGCTTTTTTACCCTTTTTATGCTAATATAAGTATTGCCTTTTGGTCTCAGGGTCATACCTGATACTGACCACTAGGTGTTCTTCCCTGTTGTAAAAGCCGTCAGACCTCGATTGCCGTCGAGAAAGGGGCAGAAATGCCCAACTTCAATATCACGGACGCCGGTCGTCTGGCCGTCATCGCAATAGTTGTCACCCTCGCTGGGTGCACATGCTGGCTGATCATCGCATACACCGCTCATATCATCCACAACCTCTAAGGAGGCTACAACTTGAGTCGAGTAGTGAGACTCTTCGAGTACGACCCTGCCGATCGGCAGTTCGGGGACTCGTTCCCCGCCACCGAACGTGCTCCTGGCAAGAAGCAGGAGTCACCTCTCTTCAGAGGATGGGTCGCAGTAGCGACCTTCGTGCAAGACTCGTACGGTTTGATGAAGAAGACTGGCGGTGCTGCCAGTCCGAAGGAGTGGTGATGAAGGCGTTTTTCAGTCTTCTCACCATCGGCCTGGCTGTGACGTTCGTCACTGGTATGACGTTCGGTGGCAAGGTGGCGGTTACAGTAGCGTTGATCACGCTTCTAGGAGCGGCGTTCTTCGGTGCTCTCACCGCACACGGCCAGAAGCGACTCAACGAGGCTTCACGCCTCTTCGACCGCATGCAGTAACCGGCTGGAGAACAACAGGGTTGATTTAGCCCCGCCAGAGGTTCAGAAATGAACCAAAGGCGGGGTTTTCCCTTTTTAAATCCCACCCACTATTCCCTACAGACTAACTATGTAAGTCTTTAAGGCTTCATCCAGGTCAAACTTTGTTGTTTTAGATTTATAATCAATTTGTGTTAAATCATTTACCATCTGTTTTAAATTTTCAAGCGGTAGCCTAGCTACCAAGTTCCCTGCTTTAGATATCGGGTATGGACTCATTCCTGCTTCTTTAGCTATTTCGTTGACTGGTTTTCTACCTGCAAATTTAACCATAGTCATAATTTGCAGCTGCCATGCTAGCATAGCAGCTATTGCCTGTGGTTCTACGTTTTGTGCTCGTTGGTCATTGTAAAGCTCTAGTGCTTTTTTCTTTCGACCGGCAAATGCCGCGTCCAGTAAGTCAAAGATTTTACTTTGTGGCGTAGGTTCTACAAGCAAATCAATAGTCTCTTTTGTAACAGTTGTGTCGTACAATATTAACTTATCTAGCTCACTAGCGAGTCGCATTTGGCCTGCCCCCGCACGTTCTACTAAATAACGTGCGTCAGAAAAACTCAACTCAGCGCCTGATTTTTTTGCTTCCTCCACCAGCCAAGCGGGTAGCTGTGCTTCGTCTAGTTCCATGTACTCTTCATACTGTGTATGAGCCTTTAGATATTTATAAAAGACAGTTCTCTTATCTGTTATTTGTTCAAAAAGTACGACATCGGTTGTATCAGGAATTGAGCTCAATATTTGTTCAACTTTTTCAACCGCATCTTTATTGGCACTCATTCCACGTAGCACAACTAGTTTATTGGTCGTCAAAAACCCAACCCCCTGCACTGCATCTTTAATAGCTGCAACGTCTTTTTCTTCCGCATCAATACGTTCGACTGCTAATTCACCATGGTCGCTAACAAACTTATTTACAATGTCATGCAGGCGCCTTGAGCAGGCATATGTGTTATTCCCAGAAATTGTAACTATCATGCTATAAATTTACAGCTTTCAATTCACAATTCACATTAAACTCTCAACTTTGAATTTTTCAACGACGACACTATGCTTTGTAGCATGAACAGAAACTGGGAACATTCATCAAGGAGTGCGATGACGTCAGCGTTCTCGTTTGTTGATTTTACAATTTTAAGCCAATACCTAGTTTCTGCAGCCTCTTTCTTAGATGTAAAGATCTTATTCCGAAAGTCGAGCCTGGAGGATGCATTGTTGGCCTCAATGTAATTGGCTCCAATACTTGAACTTGATCTTATCATCTGCTTTGACATGATTTCGTTTTCTATTGTCTTGGGCAATGTTTTGGTCATGGTTATCACATCAATGGTGAATTGCGTCATTCGCTCCTCAATACGCTCGGATATATGCTGTGAGTTGCTCATTGCTAACTTATTGTAAATTGTAAATTGTAAATTGAAAATTGGTTAACCTTTGGTTAACTTCTGGCATTTTGGACATATGTGTGTTCCTCTGCCCGCCACACGAATCTTAATAATTTCAGTGCCGCATCGTGGGCACAGCTGTCCTTCCTTTCTAAAGACTTGGGCAAATTCAATATAACTACCCTTTTTACCTTCGGCATTTACATAATTTCTATCTGTAGATCCGCCTTTTTCTATAGACAAACCCAACACATCAATAATAGCCTTATGCAAAGCTTTCATTTTGGACTTAGAAACTTTTCCTACTAGTGTTGCAGGGTGAATTTTGGCCATAAACAGACTTTCGTCGGCATAAATATTTCCAACTCCCGCAAGCACGGTTTGATCAAGAAGTGCCGCCTTGATGGTGCTGTTTTTGCGCTTTTGAAGTCTGTCTATAAAAACACTTTCGGTAAAGTCACTTTCTAGGGGCTCAGGGCCAACTGTTTTCATAAAATTAATTTCTGGAATTTGGCTTGTTGGCAAAAGACGCATCCAGCCAAATTTGCGCTGGTCGTTAAAAAACAACTTACTTCCGTCCGCAAATTCAATTACAACTCGCGTAGACTTGTCGGGGAGTTGGCCCACAAGCGAATCAGTAGGATGTCCCCCACCGAACCTCTCTTCATCGGCTTTAGGCTTTCGGCTTTTAGCCTTTAACAGGTTGGTTTTTGATACAAAAACCAGCTGTCCGGTCATTTTCAGATGTACGACCAGACTATAGTCAGTAAACAGATCTATCATCAGTACTTTAGCTCGGCGACGAACTGCTATTACTCTGGAGTCAACTAAAAAATTATTGACGTCCTCCTGCGTGTTAGGAAAACTCTTTGGCCAATCATGCCAAACACCAACAATTGATAGGCCTGGCAAAAACTTTGCAAGACCAGTTCTAACTGTTTCAACCTCGGGTAATTCAGGCATCCCATAATTATAGCTGGGAAACTTACTAAATTACTCTGTCGTAATCATCCTTTATATATTTGGTATCCGGAAAATCGGTTAAAACAGCAGACTTCAAGTAAACCAATGAACCAGGCAACAACCTCGATGCTTCAGTCCGCGCATCGCCTTCCAGTCCGTCTATTGGTCCTTGATAATCAATTGTAGCCTCGTTATTGCCAATATGCACATCAGCATCTGCAAACGGCCAATCATAAAAAATAAATCTATATGTATACGTTCCGTCTTGGTCTAACGGCGTTCTTTGCATTGTCAGTGGGGCGTCATCACCATCACTACGAAAGTGATAAACAGGTTCTTGGTTTTGCGAATATTCTTTGAGGCACACTATAGAAGACGGCATAGGTTCAACTTCTGGTAAAAATCTTGAGGCTTCCATTTTTGTTTTTGTCTGACAATCATTACGCTACTCTTCGATATATAATTTTGCAATACAATTTATGGTGCATAAGTAAGATAGATGATTTGATAGACTGTGGTAATGGATAGTCTTCAAAACATTCTTGGCCAAAAAGACTTTACTCCACCAAACGAGATAGCACTTATCAAAAATTACATATTAAGACGCTACCAGAGTAAATGTTATATTAAAGCCGGAAAAGACAGCATTACAATTGCCGTGCATAGCTCTTCTCTGGCGGGTACTATTCATTTAGAGCGTCAGCAATTGATTGATGCTTGTGGAATAAAAAACAAAAAACTAATTATCCGTACCGGTACCATTAATTAATAACTTATATCCAATAACTTATGACTTATTACTGAGAAGTTCTTCCATATCCTGTTTCATATCTTCAAAGTTTTGATACCAAATAGCTTTCATGCCAACTTCCCTTGCAGCTTCACAATAAGAATGAATATCGTCCACAAATACACACTCTTTTGTCTCTACACCAAGCCTTTGGGCGCTTAACAGATAGATTTCTGGGTCAGGTTTTTTCATTTTTACCTCAAAAGATAATAATTTATCATCAAATAAACCAATTTCTTTTTTATCAAACATCTCATCCAGCCAATCAGAACCGGCGTTAGACAATATGCCTATTTTAAACTGTGGTTTTAGCGTCCAGCGAATATATTCAAACAATTCAAAATTGGGAGTCGTCTTGTTAAGGTAATCCCTGACAATTTCCGTATCCTGTCCAGATAGTTCAACAAGGGTTTTTATAAATTTTTCATTGCTTATAAGTCCAACGTTAAGTTGGTCCATAGCCTGTTGAGCTTTGACAATATCACCTGGTTCACCAGACAAAAATTTCTGACAAAAAGTACGAAAACCTTCGGTGGTCAACACTCCAAAACAATCAAAAATAACAGCTTTAATCGCCACTACTATAGTTTAACTTAGAAAAAGTAAAAAAGAGTTACTGGCTAGACAAATTTACTTTGCTAGTCAAGTTGTTGTAGCCGGTAATTTGCAGTTGAAAAAGTCTTTGTACAGAAGAAGCCTTGCCGCCAAAATTACCTACTTTTGTGCCACAGGTAGAAGACCAAAGCCGAGACAGTTCTTCTTGGCCCTGATTTAACTCATAGATATAACGATAACCTAAAGGACAATAACCGTTCTCATTATCAGATACGGGCTTGTCAGTCTTTAGTTCGGTCAAAAAACCTTGACCGCCAATTGAACGAAGAAATACATCGTAAGCAGCAGGAGTATTCGGGAATACATTGCTAGAAACAACTTGGTTGTTATAACCGTTAATTATCTGTAAAACTCTCTCGTCAGCACCAACAGTAATTCTTATTGAATAATGGATATCTTCACCATTAACAATTCCTTGAGTAGTATGACTAACAGTAGCCCCGGTATTTGCATAGTTGGGCAATGTTTTAAGAGTAGGACCGGTTACAAGAGGTTTTTTCTCATCACCACCACCAATAAGCACAATGACAATAATTATCATCAATAGTACAAAACCCACTATTCCAAAAAAGATTCTATTCATATTATTCATAATGAAGTTGAAACTCCCGTTTCAGCTACTATGATAACATAATTTTAAATATAAATCAAGTCTTGTAGTTATCCCAGCCCAGCTGTACCAACCAGCTTCTAAACTGTTTGTGAACATTCTCGGCACCAACAATTTCTTTAGCCGGAGGCTTAAAGTCTGCCGGATATAGAATAAAAGGATGCTGTTGAGTGCCACCCATTGCTCCATGTGAACCAACTAGCTCTTCAAAAGCGGCTACTTCGTCTGTTTCTAGCCAATAGGTAGAATTTATGACTAAGTCCGGACAGTGGGGAAAACTAGAAGTACGTTTAACGTGATGAGCAGCATTTGGTCCAAATGGTTCCAATGGGTCTTTACCTGTAACTTTACCTGTTTTTAAATAGTGTATACCTTGCTTGCCGACTGCTAAATCGCCATCTTTTTCTGAACGTACTAAGATAAAACCAACACCGTCATGTTGAATCAATTTATCAAATAACTCAGGGTAGAGTTCATTTATTTTTTCCAAGCTAACCCTACCCTTTTGATGGACAAAACTAACTGTACCCAGCGCACCTGAAGGCATTACGGCCACCTCTGCTTCTTCCTTTTCCTCTGTGTCTTTTTTAGTCCTGCCAAAGATGTGTGATAAAGCCCCCAAAACACCCCCGGCTTGATGCATTTCGGTTGCCGTTGCTTGCACGTAGCCTCTACCCTCCTCACCTTGCCCTGCAGAAGAAGTTCTAGCATTAGTGTAAGTCTTAACCAAATCTTCCAGTGTTTTGCCATAGCGCTGTTTGAAAGTTGCTCCTTGAGTCTGACCGTGATCAGCTAAAACAACAATTTTATATGGTCTAGGGGTATCTTCCAGAGCCCTTTCCAGCCGGCCAAATGCTTGGTCAATCTTTTCTAACTCCGCCATAGTTTCTGGCCTTTCTATTCCGGAATGATGGGCTACTTCGTCATAACCAAGGAACATACTATAAATAACTGGCCTACCGGCATAGACATCTTGAATAGTGGCACTCATACCTAATTCTCTCTGCAATACGTTAGTGAACGATCGAAGCAAAGGATAAGGGAATAATCCTCTGTGCACCCTCGGCTGTATATCTCGTCTGGCTTGGGCGGTTTGTTGATAGATCTCTTTAACTATTTCGCCAATTACCATCACAAAAGTTCTTAGTGCGCTATAGGGATTTGAGAAAAAAGCCATGTAGTCTTGGCCGATAGATCCTTTTCGTTTTTTTTGAGTTACGGTACTCATGGTTATCATACTGTGCGGAGCATCCCCTGATAACAAATTAGCCCTAGACGCACCATCATAATGTAACAAACCCTTGCCATCACTATGCCTTCGTTCTATTTCAGTTGCGTCCTTGGGATGGTTACTAACCATAGCTTTGCCAGCGTCTTTTTCAAACCAGCGGAATGATGGCATATCCCAGTTATTGCCGTGCAATATGCCGGCTTGCATTGCCCCTGTTTGACTAGACCAATCACACTCCCAACGGGCTAAGTGATGACTGCCATCACGAAGCCAGCGAGCCATGTTTGGTGCCGTACCATTTCTGATAGCGCGGAGCAAGACTTCATGAGCCAAACCATCTATTTCTAAAAACACTATCCCTGTTCTGTCAGACTTATCAGAACTTGTGAATTTTTGCCTGGCCGCTTGACGTTTTATGATATTACGGTAATAAAAATCATCATCATTAATTGCTAGTAACCTCGTAAAGAGTGAGTTAATAATGGCTATGCCAATAGCTACCCAAATGCCTGTTACCCAACTACTCAAATACACGCTACTAGTTTCGGGTAATAAATTAACAGACACTAAGACTATAATGCCGTTAACTATCAGTGATCCAAGCCCTAATGTTAGTACCGTAACAGGTAATGCAAATCGAACAAGAATTGGCCAAATAAAGGCGTTAATCAATCCTATCAGCGCACTGATAATTAGAGCCTGGCGGAAGGTATCAAGGTTGAAACCTTCAAAAAGTCGACTTAGGATTACCAATGCAATGGCATTAATAAGCCAAGTTAATACAACCCGTCGCCATGCGTTGTGCACTCCATAACGTACCTGACCTACCTTATCCATACGATCATTTTGACAGATTACCTCTGTTATATCAAACTATGCCGCCAAAGATATGTAAGGGTCGGCGCGCCTTACCACACCTTGAATATCTAGAACATCTACAACAGTATCAACTTGAGATTCCGAAATTCCACCAAGCATAAACTGCATAATTGGTTTTACGTGCATTCCTGAACGTATATTACCCTGCGGGATATCTGGTTTAGTAATTGTCCTAACAAGCGAATCAACAACGAATCTCGCTGCAATATCTTCACCCTCTTCATCCAACAACACCTCTTCTTCCTCAACGTATGTAAAACTTGGTAGTATTTTATCGAGTTGGAATTTATCGTTTGCCACTGCTCTTGCGTGCTCAAACATAAAAATTTGGACTGCTTCACACTCAAGCATAGCTTTAATTTCACTCTGGCCTCTAGGCACTGGACCTAAGTGGTCACACCCAATATGATAAAAGTTAAAGTAACCTCCATCCGCAACCCCGGATCTGTTTGCCCAAACTACATTTTCACCATTGATAATTTCTACATATACTGGAGCCACAACATCAAGGTGGTCATTCTCACGGCGCAACATCCACTCCTCATAACCAGACCCTCGCAATATTTCTCTTTCTAGTTTTCCCATGCAAATAATACCTCTAAAATATGACAGCAATTATAACAAAAATATTTTATTCATCGACACTTTCTAAAAAGATTCGTTTTTTAAAACGACCGTTTTTGCTAGCTTTTTTACGTCGTACTGCTTCTAGTTCTCCTGTGCTAATTCCAAGTGCTTGGCGAATTGCAATTGTTAATTCTTTTACGTCTGCCAGCTCTTCTACAGATGGGTCTTCGGAAAGTTCTTTTGCTTCTTCGCCTAACTTTTTAAGTAATTCGGCTAAATACTCATCATCTTTCAGAATCCGAGTTTTGGCTTTTTTGCCGTCACCTACAATAATCTCTGGAATTCTATCCCTAACTAACTTGTTATAAACAATCATAGTTTGCCCCGGTTATTCCCATCTTTATCAAATTCATCAAACATGTGTCGCATACCACCGTCTGGGTCGGGTGTATCACCCTTCCATCTGGGAACAATATGCCAGTGAAGGTGGTGCACACTTTGTCCGGCTACTGGACCATCATTTATTCCGTCATTAAAACCATCTGGTGGACGATTTCCTATTTTCTCCAGTTCTACTTTCGCTTGGTTGATGAACATGGCAGATTCTGAATCAACAGGTGTCTGAAAAATAGTATTATACATACCAAGCAGGTCAGTCTTTAGAATTAACTTCTCCACTTCCTGCACTGCTGGAGCTAAAGCCTCAAGTTCGGCATTGTTTAGATGTATGAAATATTGCACGTGCCTCTTTGGTATTACAAGTGCATGCCCAGGCCGCTCTGGTTTGTAATCCCATTTTCCAACAAATAAACCTCCATCGTCTTGAAAGAAAAACTCTGGATCCGTAATCTGCATCTTTGAACAAAAAACACATGGACTCATATCTTCGTTCATAATTCGCCCCAGTTTTTACCAAAAGTTACGTCGACTTTTAGTTTTACCGGCAATTCATAAACAGCTTCCATGGTCTCTTTTAAGAGCTTGCCGTATTTATTGGCTTCTTTTTCTGGGCACTCTAGCAAAATGCTGTCGTGGATCTGTAGTAGCATCTTACAGCCATCTGTAATTTTCTCGTCAATTTTAATCATGGCAAGTTTGGTTAGGTCTGCTGCAGTCCCCTGCAATGGCATATTTACTGCTGCTCGGTAGGCCCCTTCGCGTACTGCAAAATTAGAACTCTGTACATCTGGTGTAGGCCTACGCCGGCCCAGCAAAGTCTCAACATATCCCTGTTCTAGCGCCTTTTTACGAGTATCCTCAATATAGTCTTTTAACTTTGGCCGCACTTCAAAATATTTGGCTATAAATTCGCGAGCGGCAGAAAAAG
>CAYNSQ010000002.1:96898-101909 GCA_964400155.1 uncultured Candidatus Saccharibacteria bacterium | reverse complement strand
GTGGTAACTTTGGCAATCTGTTTGTCTGCTGAATTAACATACATTGTTGTGGTGGTATCAGCTTCAGTCACTGACCAAACATCACAAGTACCAGTTGATGGTGATGGGCAAGCTTGTTGGCCTTTGTAGGCAGCAGTGCTTTTTAGTGCATTAATTTTGCTACCGTCATACTGATAGTCACTGGGGTTAAAGCCAGAACTGCTTGTTTGACTGGCAGGGTATTTGATACAGGTGGCTGTGCCATTACAAAGGTAGTAGGCATCAGCTGTGTAGATGAGACTAACGTCTTTCCCATCAGCCTTGTAAACATAACTAACATTGCCCTTACCGTCTGAAGTCATAACACCCGTAACCGGCTGTCCACCAGTTGTAGTAGTGTTGATTGTAGCAACGAAAGATTTGCCAGCCGTAGAGGCAGCATTTAGGGTGTTGGTGGTGTTGGCTACATTTTGAGCGGTTTGGCTGGCTTGGGCTGCTTTTTGTTCTTTTTCTTCTTCATTATTTTTGTTGATAAAATAGGCCGCCGCAACACCACCCACTATTACGACTGCCAAAACTATTAAAATTACTTTTTTGCTTGAACTGCTTTTAGGTGGTTTGTCGTCCATAAATTTCTCCCTTAAATACTATATGATCTTATTTTAACACTAACTAATAGGCTGCGATATTGCTTAAGCACTAACTGGTAACTGGTAACTGATAACTAATAACTCATAACTAGTGACTGATAACTAATAACTCATAACTAATAACTGGTGGTTAGTTGATGGATTTTTCTATAGCTTCTTGCAGGGACACTTGTCCTAAGCTAACAGCATCTGCAAGCTGTTTTGCTGAAAGGTCTGTATCAGCAGCAGCAACTTGATCTGCTTCTAAAGTAGTCGCAAGTATAAACTCTATTTGGGCTTTTTCTGCATCAGTAATTAAGTTGTTTTCGGTAATTGTTTCCATATTTTCTCCAATCTATATACATATTATATCTGTTAGTACCTTCTCCGTACAGAAAATAGCAGTCAATCTGCAGTATAATAAAGCCAAAGGAGGTATGCAGTTATGGCAGATAAAAAAAGCAAAAAACAGCACGTAGCAAATAACAGTGGTGCGGGTTCGGCCTATTTTTTGGGTATGATCGGTGCGGCTGTATATTGGGTGGGTGTAGCCGATGGTTTTGGTGAAGTAATAGTAGCACTTTTAAAAGCCCTGGTTTGGCCTGGCTTTTTGGTCTATGAACTACTCAAATTCATTTCTGGCTAAGGCCTAAGCCTTTCTAAGATAAGATCAATAGTTACTCAAATCCGCCAACCCAATCTGTTAACTTTGCATTTTTATGATGCCGGAAGTATACGTCTAGATTGGTTTGGCAAGAGTGCCGTTTTTAATCTGACGGCGCCAAACAAAATAGACGACCGCACCAATTGGCATTGGAAGCAACCAGGTATAGACACGATACACAAATAAAGCCGCAGTAAAGGCACTCTCGACTTGGGCACTTGGAAAGCTCATAACACTTAACAAAATAGTTTCGGTAACCCCAACACCACCCGGGGTAATTGGAAATGCATTCAATAGCAGCATACAGCCCGTGATAAATAATATGTAGGATGCGCTCATGGCACTAGCATCTACCCCACAAAATCTAACAGCCATAAAAAACGCTACAAATGACGCCAAACCCCAAGCAATGTTTGAAATTGAAACAGACTTAAAATGAGTAATAGCTACATTACCCAAGTTTGAGCCAAATTTAACTGTGCGCTTTTCTATGTCAGTTGATGGCGGTTTTCTAAACAATTTTTGCACCCAGTTAGTTGGTTTTTGTAAGATTCTACCTAGCCGCCGGGCGGCTCTTTTACTTTTAATGACTTGTTTTGTAATCCAAAGAGCCACAACTATTAAAACTGAACCACCCAAAAACCACAGTAGGGCGCTGGTGTCTCCCTGCCCTGTTAGTAAAAGCGCACCAAGACCCATAACCGGTATGGCAACCACCGTAAAGTAACGGGCAATGCCAGCAACAGCTACTGCTATGGCTGAGTTGTCTACGCTAAAACCGTATGATTTGTACATACTAAAGCGAATAACCATATCAATGGGTGGAGGTAGCGCCACAGAAGTTAACTGACCAACAACAGAAGCTTGAGTGCCTTTTTTGACGGATAATCCCGGTAATACTGTCGCCGCAGTCCATCCGACCGCCCAAACTGTCAACAGTCCACCAAATACTAACGCGATATTTTCGGCTAACGATAAACTCTGAACGGTTGATTTGACTTCATTAACGTCTACTAATGCGGGAAGTTTGATCACAAAAATCCAATACAGCAGCCCAAAAGTAAAAAGCCAACCAATTATGCTAAGGAGTAGATGGGACTTGCCTTTTTTAGGTGTTTTTTCAGCGCTACTCGGCTTTTTTGGTGCCGCCTTAGTATTCTTCATTAATAGCGAGTATATATCAAATCAGACATTTTCCCCTAAAAAAGACTATAGAAAATGAACTATTTGTTTAGTCTTTGGCAACAAAACTATAAGACTGATCCAATATTTGTTATTGCCAAGTGGCTCCGCTGCAAACATTCAACGGAACCACAATAACTTGTGCTATTTTGCTTTGGTATTTTGAGGCTGATCTTTTTCGGCTATAGCTTGGGCTTCTAGCTCTGCCTTGGCTTCTTCTAAGTCCCAACCAATTGAATCAAGCAGTTGGTCTTCAACTGATTGTCTTAACTGTAGCCACTGGGCCGGGTGGAATAATTTTAATTTTTGGACAAAGCGTTCGCCATCAGTCCCGGGTTTGGTGCCAAATTTGTAGAATTCCAAATATTCGCTACCTTCTGGTGATTTGCCGTGTCGTGCATAAAAATTACTGCCAGTGCCTTGTCTTAGGGGAATTTCTAAATAGACTTCTTCGCCCCATGGCAAAGTTTTGATTGGAGTTAGAGTTGATGAGTTCATGATATTAGTATCCTTTTTAAATTAAATGTATTAAAACAAAAAATCCGCACATATATAATTTGCGGATCAAAAAACTAATTTAGTCATATCGTGCCTCCTTACCGCGGCTAAACTAGGTGACAGACGTGCCGCTGGTGCTATATTTATCTAACATTTTTGAATATAGTCTTGGCCTACAAATTTTGCAACAAATATAAAATGGTTATGTTTTTATAACTTCTGAAAAATGCTGTGAATTCTACCCCAAAAGCCTACGATCAGCATTGAATGTTGTGACTATTAGATGAATTGACGATGCTTATTTAGCAAAAAAGGTGTGAGTAAATTGAGAATTTTTATTATAGCGAAACCGAATCACTTGGTGGGTATATTTTGACATGCTGGTATGTATAGGTAGCCTTAGTGACTTTATCTGCTTTAGTGACCTCAATAAATGAAAGTTTGGCATTATTGATATCGGTACATATTTTTGTTGATCCGTCTTGGGAGTCAAAAACCCAGACGTCGCATGTACCAGCTGGACATGGAGCGTGACCTTGATAACTTGCTAAACCCTTTAATTCGTTCACCCTTTGTGTATCATACTGATATAAATTCGGGTTAAAGCCAGAGTTTTCAATTTGAGAGATGGGATAGGATATACATTTTTCTTCTCCACTACAAATGTAGTAGTTACTTCCGACATAGTAGATAGTAATTTTTTTGCCGTCTTTAGTGAAGTCATATCTATTGTTACCCTTACCATCATATGACAAGGTGGCAGTGGCATCTGATGAAGCACCGTCTATGCTTATATTGACTATAAAAGAATCAGTTGCAGTTTGCGCAGGAGCAAATTCTTTATCTGATGGAGCAGCACTTGTATCCTGGGAACTGGTTTGATTGTTAAAGTTGTTGCTGGTAACTATAAAGGCGATTATAGCGCCTATGATGAATGCCGCAACCGCCAGAAAAAGTATTATATGCTTTCGGTTTTTAAATATTTTTTTCATAATGCGATGATTATATACTAGCATCAAGTTCATTTTTTAGTAGGAAACTTCTTGCCATATTATTGCTTACTGGGCTACTTGTTTGGTTATGCGGGTGTCTAGGGCTTGGTCAAGTTCGCGGATTTCTTTTGCCAGTGAGTTACGAGTATTAATCAGATTATTGTAGGCAGTGATATCTGCTTGATATTTAGTTACGTTGTTGTTATATGACACTACTTTAATGTTATAACTAGGTACAGCAGCATTGTATGCGTCAAACTGAGCAGTGTTGCGCAAGTTGTCAATTTTGAATTTACTGGCTTGCAAATCCGCCAGTTGCAACTCCAGCGAGGTACCTGCTTTGTCTATTTTGGCTTTAAGATCTTTTAACTGTGCATCATAGGCGTTTATTTGATTTTGGCGTTTGGTAAACTCATTTTGATAGTTCTGAGCAAAACCAACAATTTTAGACCTATCGGTAAAGTATTGACGATAGTAGTTTTCCAGCTCTGCTGGTAATACCATGACTTCTGTACCAAATATTGAATGCATTTCGTTAACTAACTGTGTTGGTTCGGTCTTTTTATATGAGTTAATTGTAGTCTTTATTCGCTCATCATTTAGCTGAGTTCTATAAAACTTTTCTAGCATGGCATCAACTTGCTGTTTTTCTTTTTCATCTAACCTGTCATAAGCAGCGTGCAACATTTCGTGAGCAGCGGTAACTTGTTCTACCCCAAACAGTCGGTCATCATTAACATCGTAAATGTATATGCCTTGTTGATTACCGTGGTAGCAACCCAAGACAATTGTCTGCTCTGAAGTGCTACAATCGGCTCTAAAACTCACAGCCACCGGTTCTATTTTTGGGTGATTGACATAAAATACATGTCTTGAATAATCAGTCATGGTTGTCTGAGAAGCCAAAATTGAAACAGCCGCAGGTGGTGAATAGTCCCTCAGGCGCCACCAATCACTCAACTCTTGCTGCTTTGCATAAACAACTACCGGCGCAGCAATGATAACAAACGCCAAAACATACCCAGTTAGTCTCTTAATTATTCGCATTTACTAGCTTTAAGTATAAC
>CAYNSQ010000002.1:88657-96798 GCA_964400155.1 uncultured Candidatus Saccharibacteria bacterium | reverse complement strand
GCGGAATAGGTCAGTTCTGCTTTTTTGGCTTTTTTGGCGGCACCAACACTTACAATGTCACCCTTATGATAGTTTTCTTCAAGTAGTCCTGCCGCAATCTGATCTTCAAGTGTTTCTTGTAGTAGCCGCCTCATCGGTCTTGC
Source organism: uncultured Candidatus Saccharibacteria bacterium (assembly GCA_964400155.1). Classification (GTDB taxonomy): domain Bacteria; phylum Patescibacteriota; class Saccharimonadia; order Saccharimonadales; family UBA10212; genus JAYTJL01. Next base: position 96,655 of record CAYNSQ010000002.1, on the reverse strand, counting down.
ACCATTTAGCGCATCATAGCCGTTTTCGAGTAGATAGGCTTTGGCTGCTTTGTTAACTTGCAAGCCAAGACCTTTTTTAACCAGCCTGGCACGCAAATCATCTAATTGAAGATCTAGAATTTCTAGCGCATCTTTTTTAGTCAGGGCTCTAAAAACAACGACTTTGTCTATTCGGTTAAGTAGTTCCGGCCGCATCATTTTCTTTAATTCTTCAGTTACTTTTGATTTGTTAGCAATGTGAAGTTCGTCTAAATTATCAAGGTCTTTAGTCTTGGTTGCCGAAAAACCAAAAACAGCCTCTTTTTGCAGTTTTTCTGCACCTAAGTTGCTGGTCATAATGATAATAGTGTTAGTAAAATCAATCTTGCGTCCTTTGGCATCTGACAGGCTTCCATCTTCTAGTACCTGTAACAACATATTAAACACTTCAGGGTGGGCTTTTTCTATTTCATCAAACAACACCACACTATAAGGTTGACGACGAATTTTGTCTGTCAGTTGCCCACCGTCATCGTAACCAACATAACCAGCCGGTGCGCCGACTAACCGAGCAACGTTGTGGTGTTCCGAAAACTCACTCATATCTATTTTGACTAGTGCGTCTTCACTGCCAAAAAATTCACGAGCCAGCACTCTTGCAAGTTCTGTTTTGCCAACACCAGTTGGTCCTAAGAAAATAAAACTACCAATTGGTCTTTTTTCTGATGATATGCCAGAGCGGCTTCTTCGCACGGCTCTAGCAACAGTCTCAACCGCTTCTTTTTGGCCAATGACATAGCGCGAGAGGTTCTTTTCTAAATTAACCAAATATTTTGCTTCGCTTTTGATGACTTTATTGACTGGCACTCCAGTAATCCGAGCAACGGTTTCGGCGACATCTTCAGAAGTCACTGTAATCGGTTTGCCGGTTTTATGCTTGGCTTCTAGTTGTTTTATCTCTTCATTAATCTGGCTGGCAATTTGTTTTTGTTTGGCGGCTTTTTCATAGTCTTCGTTATCTACTGCATCTTCAATTCGTCCACTAACCAGTCGTAATTCTTTTTGCAGACTTCGTAGTTTTGGTGGGGTTTTGCCTTTGTTAACCCGTAAATGAGCTGAGGTTTCGTCTAGCAAGTCTATGGCTTTGTCTGGCATATAGCGGTCGCGAATGTAGCGTTTGGCAAAAGTTGCAGTGTCTGCCAGTACTTCGTCACTAACTTTAACTCCATGAAAGTCTTCATAATGGGACTTCAGACCTTTTAGAATTGACAGAGTTTCACCGTAAGTGGCTTCTGGTACTTGGACCGGCTGAAAACGGCGTTCTAGTGCCGCATCTTTTTCAACATAGCGGGTGTATTCGTCCGTTGTAGTAGCGCCAATCATGTGAATCTTACCGCGGGCCAGCGATGGTTTTAGAATATTTCCTGCATCCATACTACCCTCAGCCGCACCGGCACCGACAATTAAGTGAAGCTCATCAATGAAGATTATGGTGTTGCGGTCGTTTTCTAGCTCTGCAATAACTTTTTTCAGGCGGTCTTCAAATTCACCGCGGTACTTTGTACCTGCTATCATTCCAGCCAAATCTAGTGTAATGATTCGCTTGTCTAGTAAACTATCGGGTACTTCTTCAGCTACAATCCGCTGGGCTATTCCCTCGACAATGGCAGTTTTGCCAACCCCCGGCTCACCTATTAAGACTGGATTGTTTTTGGTGCGACGGTTAAGAATAGTTATGACTCTTTTAATCTGAGCTTCGCGTCCAACAACCGGGTCTAATTTATCATTTCTGGCAAGTTCGGTTAGGTCTGTCCCAAAAAATTCCAAAGCTGTCTTGGCGCCACCCTTTTTACGGCGGGAAGTTTTGCCGCTGCCACCACTTTCTGATTGCTGTCTATTTAAAAACTGCTCAACCTCGATACTGAGTCCATCGGTATCAATGCTCATATCTCGAAGCAGAGTGGTAGCGCGGGCGTTTTTCTGCGACAAAATGCTATACAAAATGTGCTCTGTACCACAAAAATCCTGGCTGAAATCTTGGGCAAGTTCCCAAGCCATCTTTAGAGTTAACTTGGCTGTTTCTGATAGTCCCTTACCACCCATGTTTATAACCAATGTCTTGGGAGTTAAATTTAGGGCCAAGCGGGCTCGATCTAGGGTAACGCCGGCTTCAGCTAGTATTTTAGAACCCATTGATTCGTTCTGGGCCATAACACCAAGCAACAAGTGCTCTGTGCCTACATAAGCACTGCCTGATGCTTTGGCAATAGCTTCTGCGTGCTTGAGACTTGCTAGCGCATTGTTGGTTAAGTGATTTAGAAAATCTTGAAATTCTGGTGAGTTTGGAATCACAAAAAATTACTCCGTAATTTAACTATTTAGCTGATAGCTTCTAGCTTATAGCTTTCTACCAGCAATTCTATTGTACCACAAATTGGCACTCGTCAAGTCCGAGTGCTAATTTTATATATTTTAAAGGTTACTCAGCTGGTTTTTCGGAAGCTTCGGGTGCTGATTCTTTATTGTCATCGCTTGAATCTTGATCGACTTCTTCGCCGTGTTCTTCAATGGCTTTGAGTAGACTGTCTTCAAGTTCGGTCTTCTTTTTTAATTTCTGTACAACCGGCTTGGACTCTGTCTGAGCTTGTGCAGCATCAGAATTTTCGGTTGCACCTTCTTCTGCTTCTTCAGCCTTAACAGTTGATTTGTCGGCTTCTACATCAAGTTCGTAGCCAGTTAGTTTGCCTGCAAGTCGAACATTTTGGCCGGCTCGACCAATTGCAATACTTAGTTGGTCTTCAGCTACTACCACAGTGGCTCTTTTGTCTTGGCCAATTACAACCTTCTCAACATTAGCCGGTTTCATAGAATTGGCTATAAAAGTCTTAGGGTCTTCGTCCCACACAACAATGTCAATCATTTCCTGGCTGCCAATTTCGTCACGAACAGTATTGATTCGAGTACCATGGCCACCCACAAAAGTACCTACCGGGTCAACACCCTGAGTATTACTCATAACGGCAATTTTACTTCTGACACCTGCTTCACGGGCTATTTCTTTTATTTCAACTGCTTTGTTTTCCATTTCTGGAACTTCAGCCATAAATAGTTGTTCTATAAATTCTTTGCAACCACGACTAACTATCAGCTGGGCACCACGAAAATTCTTTTCTACGTCTTTTAGGAAAAATTTTAGTCTTTGACCAGGGTAATAACGCTCCCCTTGAATTTGTTCGCTCATTGGCATCAGCCCCTGGGCCTTACCAAGTTCAACTCTTACCACTCTACCTTCAACACGGCTTATAACACCGTTTAGTACGGTGCCAATTTTATCTTCAAATTCTGATAGTACTATTTCTCTTTCGGCTTCACGAAGTCGTTGCAAAATAACTTGTTTGGCTGTTTGTGCTGCCACACGACCAAAGTCTTCAACTTTTTGAACTATTTCAACAGTTTCGCCAACTTTGGCATTTTTTCGCATAACTTGAGCATCGCTCAATGATATTTGAGTACGATCATCTTCTACTTGCTCAACTACTTCTTTAGTCACAAAAGCAGTGACTTCTCCCGTGTTGAGGTTCATGCTTACACGCACTTCTTGTTCTCGGTCGCCGTAGTCACGTCGGTAGGCTGCTGCCAGGGCTTGTTCTACTACTTCAGTAACCAGGTCTTCTGGTAGGTTTTTCTCTTCGGCAATTATTTTAATTGCACCGGCTAGTTGTTTGAAATCCATTTCCATGGGTATTTTCTCCTTTCAGTCGAAAATAATGTTCAATGAACAATGCTCAATGAATAATCAATCTATCATTTACCATTTATTGTTCACCTGCCATACAGCAGGCAAGTTTGTCATTTTTCAATGTGTCTTCAATGATAAATGTTAATTGGTAAATAATTGTTAAATGTGAATTGTGAAATGTTAAATGCATTTAATGGTCCCTTTAAATGCGAAAATCCGACCAATGTGGCCGGACTTACTGAGTACAATTATACTTATGAATTAGAAATTTTACAAACAAATTGTAAATAATTAAGAATTTTGTTCTAATATTATATCTATGAGTTTTGAGAATCATCACCTAAATGTTGAGCTTTATCAAGAAGCACCACGACCAGACATGTATGCAAGATCTATTGATAGGACTGCTAAAAATATTAGCAGAGTCTTTGGTTTTTACAGACACGGCGGGGAAAATGTTCCGCCAATTGGCCAGCCAACAATATTTGCATTTACTCACCGTTCATACTTAGATCCTTGGGCACTTGGTATAACAATTCCCAGAGCCGTGCAAGGCATGGCAAAAAAAGAACTGCTGCGGCCCTATTATTTTGGTCTAGGTAGCAAATACCTAGCCAACAGAGGAACAACATTTGTTGACAGAAAAGGTGGTGTAAGTATTGATGCTTTTAGATCACTTATTATTGCGCTTGAGGAAGGCAAAGCAACAGGCGTTGCACCTGAAGGTACTTCAAAAATCAAAGGCCGAGAATTAGGTATAACAAAAGCCGGACTTGGTGCTTTGGCAATTATGGCTACTCAAATGAAAGAAGTCGAGGATATATTAATAGTACCTGTAGCGCTCACGACTGAAAAACTAAGACCCCGAAAAACAATTGTCGGACTAGTTGGTCAACCGATAGAAGTGGCTAATTATGTTATACCCGGAGCTAGATTTAATAAAGCCCAACGCAGTGAAGTAACTGCGGAGATAGATGCTGAAGTGCGCAGCTCTTTACAGGCAACTTTTGATGAAGCACTAGAAATTCAAGACGATATTTCATAAGTTATTCTATCTCTAAAATTTCATTGACTATAAATTCATGGCCGTCAAAGCCAACATCGGCGGCTAATATTCGGTAGTCGCCTTCATAGCTATGAGCTTGAACCCAAACTTCGGCAGCAAAATGAATACGGTGTAATTTTTGTGGCCCAATATATTCCATCCCACTGCCTTGCGCTTGGCCGCTACGGAATATAACTTCAACAAAATATATTACTTTGTCTCTACCCGCTACAATATCAATCTCACATACTTTGGTCTTCCAATTCCTGTCGAGAATTTTATAGCCTTGTTTTTTTAACAATTCAGCCACTGCCTGTTCAGCCTGGTTACCAATTTGAGTAGTTTTCATTTAGCTAAATCCGCCACCGGTTTGAAACTAAATCTATGTATATCTTTTAAGGCACCATACTTTATCAAGGCTTGCTTATGCTGCTTGGTACCGTAACCAACGTGCTTTTCAAAACCGTAGCCCGGGTATTCTAAAGCAAGCTGACACATATAATTATCTCGCAATACTTTGGCATATATACTGGCTGCTGAAACAATTTGATATTTATTGTCGGCATCTATAACTGCACGAGAATTTGGTTGGTCGACATAATCAACCTGTCCATCAATAATTATTTCTTCAATCGGCAGAGTGTTGAGCGTTTTTAGTGCCCTTGATACGCCTAGGCGCATGGCCTCGGCTAGCCCATGATGGTCTATCTCATCGGCACTCACCCAGCCAGAACCAAACTGACAAGAATTACTTAACAAGTCAAGTATTTCTTCTCTCTGCGCTTTTGTCATAATTTTTGAGTCACGAACTCTCGGTGGAAGGTCTTCAAGCTGCCGGGCTGCCACGACCAACAATGGCCCTGCCCAAGCACCACGCCCAACTTCATCTATCCCTATCATGTGTATAAGGGTATAGGGTTTAAATGAAAGGGTCTAGCTTAAGAATTATTCGGATTTGGCGTCTTTGGCAGGTGCGTCTGCTTCGCGGGCGGCTAAAGCCTCGGCAACTTTGGCTTCTTCTGCAGCAGCTTCTTCGGCTTTTTTAGCTTCTTGCTGGGCGTGTTCGGCTTCTTTTTCAGCGGCAATCTTTGCCTCTTCTTCTTCTGCCTCAGCATCACCTATATCATTAATGGCATCTTTATCAAATTCAACACCTGCTAGTCTGGTACTTTTACCGGTTAATTCTCTCATGTAAGTTAGGTAATTGCGCCTTACTTTGCTACGTTTTACTATTTCTACTTTTACAACATTTGGCGAGTGAATAAGAAAACTTTTTTCAACACCAACCCCACTGGCAATACGACGAACCGCAAAGGTGCTTGTTAGGCTGTTTTTACGGCTGGCTTTAATAACCAGTCCTTCAAAAATCTGAATTCTTTCTTTGCCGCCTTCACGGATTTTCTGGTGTACACGAACAGTATCACCACTGCGGACATCAACCACAGCTTTTTTCTTGTGAGCGGCAGAAACTTGGTTAAGAACACTTTCCATAATTCCCGTTGATTATATATCAAAAACACCTCTGTTGCAACGGTAAAATGAACTAATGAATTCGACCATTCGTCGCATTTGTTCAATTAGCCGGTTTGGACACCAACAACCCGGTAGACTTCTTCAATTGTAGTTAAGCCGGCAATAGCCTTGAGTACACCGTCTTGCAACATAGTACGCATGCCCTCTTCTACCGCTTTTTTCTGAAGTCCGTCTGTACTTATTTGTGCTACCGGCATACGAAGCATATCGCGCACCCCAGGTGTCATCACAAATTGTTCTCGCAAAGCTACCTGACCGGTGTAGCCAAAGGGGTTTTCCGGCGATGTTCCCGGCTGATAAAGTACAACACTCGATAAATCTGGTTTTGGAATATTTGGCGGAAAACTATCAACGACTTTTTGAAGTTGTAACTTCAGAGCCTCGTCCGGTTGGTATGGTTTTTTGAGACTATCATCTAGTCGTCGCACCAGACGCTGAGCCATAACCAGGTGCATGGCGTTAGTAAAAAGCGGGTTCTGACCAATAAGGTCTAACATACGAGTCAGTGCAGCAGCGGCTGAGTCAGCGTGGTAAGTCGAGAGGACTAAGTGACCTGTCAAAGCACCCTGCATGGCAGTCCTTGCGGTGTCTTGGTCTCTAATTTCGCCAACCATAACTATGTCTGGATCCAGTCGAAGAACCGCTCTCAGTTTTTCAGCAAATGAAGTTGATTTAATGTCGCCTTTTACCGGAATCTGAACAATGCCCGGCATATTGTATTCCACTGGATCTTCCAGGGTGATTATTTTTCTCTCAGGCGTATTCAAAGTATTAATCAACGAATATAGCGTGGTGGTTTTACCGCTTCCAGTTGGTCCAACTATAAGTACCATGCCGGTTGGATGTTTTATAACTTCGTTAACAATTTCTGATTCTTTATCAGACAGGCCTAAGTTTTCTAACTTGAAAAGTTCTAATTTTAAATTAAACAGACGCATCACCACATCTGTACCATAAACAGTTGGAACAGTCTCAACACGAAGGTTTACTGTAACTTCTTCACCGGTTGCTAGTGTATAGGTACGACTTATATGGCCAGCTTGGGCATCAGGTGCATCTGTGGAGACATTGGCAGCGCTAGCTACCGCCGACATTAAATGATGATATTTTTCATGGCTAAGATACGCAACAGGGTGCAATACGCCATCTACACGAAAACGAATTCGAATGTTGTCTCGTTGGCACTCCATATGTATGTCACTAGCCTTTAATTTATGGGATTGCTGGACCAGATAGCCAAGTGTGTCGTCCGGACGGACTTTTTCTAAAGTGGCACTAACCTGTGAAATCATTGTTTCGGTGTTGTCGCTTGCCGTAAAGCCGATGTCTTGGTAAACAATCTTCTTTGGTGGGTCAAACAACTTCATATATTCGTCGTAGCCGGTTTCTGAAATTATTGAGAATGCTAGACGCTGGTCTGAAAAGCGAGTTTTTAAGTTATTTATAACTTGCTGAGAAGTCATTGTAAGAATTCCAAAATGAATATTGTGTTCATCCGCCGTCAACGGAATTACTTTCATTTCGTACATTTCAGGAACAGTCAGAACCGTTTTTACTAATATGTGGTCTAATTTAGAAGTATCGACATAGTCTAGATGCAAAACTTGCGCACGCCGCAAGGTTCGTTGTTCTTCTTCAGCTCTGGCATCCAATGACATACACCTTAATTAAAGCACAAGCTTTAACTAGCCGAAAGTAAAAA
>CAYNSQ010000002.1:79224-88557 GCA_964400155.1 uncultured Candidatus Saccharibacteria bacterium | reverse complement strand
CCGATGGTTTTGGTGTAAAGACAGTATATTTTACAGGCATAACTCCTTACCCGGAAATAGAGAATGACCCTAGGCTACCCCATTTGCGCACTAAAATCACCAATCAAATAAGCAAAACGGCACTTGGCGCCGAAAAAACTCTAGATATTCAGGTAGCGGATAGCCTGACTCAGTTGATTGTCCAGCTAAAATCAAATCACTACACTATTGCGGCAGTCGAACAACACAAAACTTCACAGCTACTGTCTACTTATCGCCCGCCTACAAAAGTTGCCCTAATATTGGGAAACGAAGTAGATGGTCTAGACAATAAATACATATCACTATGTGATGTATGCTTGGAAATACCAATGCAAGGCCAAAAAGAATCCTTCAATGTAGCCGTGGCTGGGGCAATTGCGTTATATGAAATTACAACGCCACTAGACTAGACATTTAAGGCCCCTACAGTTTAGAATAAGCACTAGGTACATGACCGCAAAAATAAAAAACAACGCCCGTAATCACCAAAATTCCAAACACCGACCAAAAGGTGTGTCGGTTAGGAGTTTTGAACGTGTTTTTTGGCCATATTTACCCATAGTTGCAGCAATCTCTTTAGTTTTGGCTTTTGGCACACAAAGCGGTGCTTTTGCATCAGCGGCTGTTAATAAATTATCCCACGGTAAAGTCCTTGCCTATTCCACCAGCATGAGTGTTGGGGGTCTACTGAGTGCAACCAATAACGCGCGTGCAGCCAATGGCGTGGCTGGGCTTTCCCTAAATTCACAACTAAATGCGGCAGCTCAAGCCAAAGCAAGTGATATGGCTGCTAGAAATTATTGGAGTCACAACACCCCGGAAGGCAGTCCTCCTTGGATTTTTGATGACGCACAGGGTTATGCCTACTTAAAACTTGGAGAAAATTTAGCAACTGGCTTCGCCGACGAACAAGCTACTATAAACGGCTGGTTAGCAAGTCCAACCCACCGAGAGAATATGTTAGACCCAGCATTTACTGAGGTAGGTTTTGGTTATGCCAATATTGCAGATTACACCGCAGCAGGTGGAGGCAATATGACAATAATAGCCGCTCATTATGGCAAACCAGCATCGGCAGCAGCACCGGCTCCACCGCCGGCTAGCCCTCCACCCGTTGCAGCCGCCTCACCTCCACCAGCCTCACCAACACCTGAAAGCACTACCCCACCTGCAGAGTCAGCAGCCGAACCAGCCCAAAACCCAACTCCTCAAAATGACACTGCCTCTCCGACTGAAGATGTTATTAAGGTTGCAGAGTCGTCACAACCAGCCACTACTGAGACGCCAACTTCGGGAGTAACACTATCCTACCGGGCAACTCGTGCCAATGTTGCATTGGGTTCAACACCGCTGGCTGCCATGTCTACTAGCCTGTTTGGTATAGCAATTTTTGCCGTAGCCGTGCTTTGGATAACCAAGCATGCTTACTTCTTGAGAAGAACCCTTCATGCAGGTGAGAGTTTTGTCTTTCACCATCCAATTGTTGATGTTGGACTTCTAACCATTGGAGCCCTGTCATATCTAATGACCCAAACAGCCGGCTTTATATTGTAGTTTGTAGTTAGTAGATGGTAGTTGGTAGTTGGTAGATGGTAGTTGGTAGATGGTAGTTAGTTGTTGGTAGTTAACTTACTTAACTACTACGTTTGTTGCACCAAAAACACCAGCCAGCTCACGAAGACTGGTTTCATTAACTTCTATTTGTTGCGGCAGTTTGATAACTTGTTTGGCATCGTCATCTCCGGTTACTAACACAACTTCCGTGTCTCCACCAAATTCATCAAGTTTGGCTTTAAGTTTGTGTAGTTGAGTCTGGTCGGTACTGTCTTGTAAGCGAATATATAGTTTAGGGTTTAGCGGTTTTTGAGAAGAATACACTACCGAATCCAGCTGCGGTGATGCTGGCCTTGGCTGTCTCTCAAAACTATCAATATGATGTATCTCATCTGCTAGTACTTTCAACTCACCACTTGGTCCACTGGCCCTACCCGAGCCAATTTTGCCAATTACTATCAATACATTATCTCTCTTCCACTGGGTAATACTACTTTCATAGACACCCGGAAAGACTACCACCTCTATTTCACTGGTCATATCAGCAAGTTTGGCAAAGGCCATTTTTTGTCCTTTTTTTGTGGTTATTTCACGAAACTCAGTTACCGAACCACCTACTGTAACTTGCTGACCCATCATAACTTCTTTTAGTGAATTGATTGGTGTGGTATGTGTAGATAGTTTTTCGGAATGTTCTTGCAGAGGATGAGCACTTAAGTATAGACCCAGCAGTTCTCTTTCCCAGGCTAGCTGTTCTGAGGGTTGAATAATCTGATATTTGGGTTCAAGTTCTAGTTGGTAAACAGGTGTTGCCACTGAATCTTTAGATGACACGCCAAACAAATCAACTTGGCCGCTGGCTGCTTGTTTTTGGGCGCGAGAGGCAAAGGCCATAATGCTGTCCAAACTTCCAAATAATTGAGCTCTGTCGCCAAATCTATCTAGTGCTCCAGATTTAATCAAACTTTCCATGGTTTTACGATTTGCAATACTTACGCTTACGTTAGTACAAAACTCTTCTAGTGATGCAAAACTACCCCCTAGAAAATCGCGAGCTCTTAAAATTTCTTCAACCGGGCCATGACCAACATTCTTAATGGCGTCCATACCAAAACGAATCTGACTCTCACCAGGCACAACAGCAAATTCATGAAAAGATTCATTAACATCGGGTGGCAATACTTTGATGCCCATGTTTTTACATTCATTAATTTCCAGCGCCAATCTATCTGTATTGTCATAGTCGCTACTCATCAGGGCTGCCATAAAGGCTAGCGGCCAATTGGCTTTTAAGTAAGCTGTTTGATAAGCAATCAGCCCATAGCAAGCAGCGTGTGACTTATTAAATGCGTAGTCAGCAAAACCCTCCAAGTCTTTCCAGAACTTTTCGGCTATAGTCTTATCTACTTTGTTTGCAATGGCCCCTTTTATGACCTGGTCTTTCATTTTAGCCATTGTTTCGCGTTGTTTTTTGCCAACAGCTTTACGCAGTGTGTCACTTTCTCCACCTGAAAAACCACACATATCTTTTACAATCTGCATCACCTGTTCTTGATAAACAATTACCCCGTAGGTAGTGGAGAGGGCTTTTTCCATAAGATGATGGTCATAAGTAACTGGTTCTCGACCATTTTTTCTTTCAATAAATTTATCAGTCAGTCCGGCAGTTAATGGCCCAGGCCTGTACAGCGCTACCATAGCAATAATGTCTTCAAATTCAGTTGGTTTTAGATCTTTTAAGTAACGACGCATGCCGGAAGATTCTAACTGAAATACTCCTGTAGTTTCACCGCGCCGAAGTAGCTGGTAAGTCTTTTCATCGTCTAGCGGTATCTTTTCTATATCAATGTCTTTGCCTTCTACCTTCTTAACTATGCGTAAAGCATTTTTAATGGTTGTTAAGTTGGACAGGCCTAAAAAGTCCATTTTTAAAAGACCTAAATCTTCAATAGGCCCCATTGAATACTGGGTAGCAATGCCGCCTTTTTGAGCAACTTCCAGGGGAGCATAATCAACAACATCATCCGGTGCAATTACTACACCGGCGGCATGAACTCCATGGCTACGGATAGTACCCTCTAGTTTTATTGCTAGACGGAATACTTTAGCAGCTGTCTCATTGTTTTTATTCTCAACTACAAGATCTGGTACCTTTTTTATATGTTCAGCCAGTGGAGTGTGCCTGCCTTGCACCGGAGGTGGAATCATTTTTGACAACCTATCGGCTTCTGCATAAGGAACTTGTAATACCCTGGCGACATCTCGAACTGAGTTACGAGCAGCCATACTGCCAAATGTAACTATGTTGGCAACACGATCACGTCCATATTTTTCAACACAATAATCAATTACTTCATCACGGCGGGTATCTTGTATGTCTATATCCATGTCAGGCATACTAATTCGGTCTGGGTTTAAAAAACGCTCAAATAGCAAATCATACTTCAACGGATCGATTTCGGTAATTCGCAGAGCATATGCCAAAACCGAACTTGCAGCACTGCCACGTCCGGGGCCAAAAATAATGCCTTTGTCTTTGCCCCAGTTAATGAAGTCTTGAACTATTAAGTAATAACCGTTAAAACCCATGCTATCGACTACTGATAATTCGTATTCTGCCCTATCTATCACCTCCGTTGTCAGATATTTTTTAGCTTCGTCTGGTTTCATATCCTGAATTTTATTTCGCTGAACTGAACCATAACGCCACGCCAGTCCTTGCCATACTAATTTTTCTAGTAATGACTTTTCTGTGTTACCTTGCCCTACAGGAAACTTGGGTATCAATATGTCGCCGGTTTTTATTTCTAAATTACAACGCTGGGCAATTATTTTGGTATTTTGAACCAGTTCTGGGTAGTCATCACCCCAACGGTTGATTATTTCTTTTGGATCAATTACGTGTAAATCAAAGTTAGCCAGACTCATTCTGTCTTCGTCTGCTAGGAATGAGCCGGTTTGCACGCATAGAAGCACTTCATGGGCTTCTTGATCTTCTCGTTCTAAATAATGGGCATCACAAGTAACTACGGCCTGAATGTTAAGTTCACCAGCCAGTTTGAGAAGTTGCTGGTTTACCATTTCCTGCTCATCCCACTTAAATGGATTTTTGGGATGGCCGTGGTCTTGCAATTCAATATAAAATCGGTCTTCAAAGACTTCCTTATACCACTCGGCGGTTTTCTTTGCCATGTCATACTGACCGGCGCGCAAGGCATCACTAACTTCCCCGCTTATGCATCCGCTAAGTACAATAATTCCATCAGAATGTTTCCGAATTAATTCGCGGTCAATGCGAGGTTTGTAATAAAACCCTTCCAAACTGGCAAGAGTAGCAAGTCGCATTAAATTTTGATAACCTGCGTGGTTCATAGCCAGCATTGTTAAGTGGTAATACTGCCTGTCATGGTCCGGGTCTTTATCTAAATATGATCTTGGGGCTATATAAGCTTCCATGCCTACTATAGGTTTAATGCCAGCGGCATTGGCTGATTTATAAAATTCAATCGCGCCAGAAAGTGTACCATGGTCAGTAATAGCCACAGCGTCCATACCGCATTTTTTAACCCGTTCTACTAACTTTGGGACTTTTGTCAGACCATCTAGCAAAGAATAGTGAGTGTGGTTGTGCAAATGCACAAAATCAGAAGATTTGAGTTTTGATTTTCCCATTGCTCTAATTATAGCTTAGGCTTGGACGTAAACGAGAAGTAAGATTTATTACTTAGTATTTAAACTGAACACCATGCCTCGATCATGAACCAAAGGGAGATAATTTGTTTTAATAATACTTGACTAGTCAAGTATTACTAGCTTTTTAAATATTTCTTTAAATTGTTAGCGGCTAATTTGCCTTGCTTGAGGGCTTTGTTAAGTTCTGGGTCTTCTGCTTCACCGGCCTTGATTGATTTTGTTACGGTCACCAGCTTATTTTGAGCGTCTTTAGCTGCTTCCACTGCTTGGTTAAATTCTTCAAGTGCTTTACCTTTTAGCGTTGCGGCTTCTGACTTGGTTTTTGCCAGCAACTCTTTAAGTTCGAATTCAAGTTCTCGAAGTTCAAACAAAACGCTTTCAGCTACTTTATCTGCCTTTTGAGCAATATCTGCCCGGGTTTCTTTGCCGCTTTTAGGCGCTGTTAAAATGCCGGCTACATATCCGGTGATTCCTGCAAGAGCTGCACCGATAGCTAATTTTTTACCTGCGTTATTGTCCTTTGTCATAAGCTACTCCTTATTTTTCTTCCCAGCTTTATTAACTATATTACTAATCAAATTTATAACCGCCATAGGTGTTGCAGTCTTTTCAAACGCTGAAGCTGCTGCTTCAACTGAGTCAGCAACACTTTCAGCTTTGTCAGTAATTCTATCGAGTCTTTTCATAACTCTAATAAAATAAAAAACTGCGATACTTAGTAAAATCAAGAAAACACTTAAAACCGAGCTAACTACTATCAACAACGTTTCAGCAGCACTATCCATATCTGTTATTATACTCTTAAACAGGTTTCTTCTGCAACTGCCAGAACTATATACCCAATTGCTTTTTTATAATCTGTTGAGCCATAGAAGGATTGGCCTTGCCTTGGCTCTTAGCCATTACCTGCCCTACCAAAAAACCAATAGCTTTCATTTCACCGCTCTTAACATCAGCTGCTGCTTTTTCGTTCTGAGCTAGCACTTCTGCAACAATTTTCTCAATTTCTGCTTCATCTGAAACTTGTTCTTTTGACTTTAGAAGTTCTTCTATATCAGCATTTTCATCGTTTGCCTTGATAAGTAATATCTCTTTGGCTGAATTAGAACTTATAAGTTTGGCCTTTAGCTTATCTGCCACCATTACGTGATCCTGGAGTTTTATTCTTAAGGTTTCCGGTTCTTCAAGAGAGTCAAAGGCTATCCTTCTGACATTTTCTGGATCAACATTTGCTGTTATCGCTTCCAGGCATTTTTTGCAAGCACCTTCATTATCCAGCAAATCCTCAACCACCTGATTATCCACACCTATTTTGGCTAATTTTTCTCGTATTGTATCTGGCAATTCGGGAAGTTGTCTTTTGTAGTTTTCGATTTGCTCGTCGCTTAATACAACTGGAGGAACGTCTGGTTCTGGCATGTAGCGGTAGTCCTGGGCTTCTTCTTTGCCACGCTGAGAAGTGGTTTTTTGACTAGCTTCGTCCCAACCAAGTGTTTCTTGAACCACTAACTGGCTAGCTTCCAAAATTTCTGTCTGCCTTTTGATTTCGTATTCAATTGATGCTTCGACACTACGAAAACTATTGAGGTTTTTAATTTCTGTACGAGTGCCCAACTGGTTGTTACTGGACAAACTAATATTTACATCAAAGCGCAAATTTCCGTGGTACATATCTACGTCACTAACATCGGCATATTTCATCAATAAATATAACTCTCGCACATAGGCTTTAGCCTCTGCTGCGGAACGAATCTCTGGTTCGGACACAATTTCAAGTAGAGGGGTGCCGGCTCTGTTAAGATCAACCAAACTATACTCAGCCCCGTCAGGATGGGTATTTTTACCGGCGTCTTCTTCCAAATGAGCCCTAGTAATGCCAATTCTTCTAGTCTGACCGTTAACATTTATCTCAACAAAACCACCTAAAATTATTGGCTGTTCAAACTGTGATATTTGGTAACCTTTTGGCAAATCAGGGTAAAAGTAATGCTTCCTATCAAATTTTGAAAATTTCTGTGGTTCTGTATTAAGTGCAAAGGCTGCCCGGCAAGCAAGATCTATAGCACCCTGGTTGAGGACCGGTAGAGCACCCGGCATGCCAACACAAATATGACTTATTAGGCTATTGGGGGCAGCTTCACGGGCATTGTTATCTACAGCGGCAAACAACTTAGTCTTAGTCTTAAGTTGTACATGAGTTTCTATTCCGATGGTTGGAATGTATTTCATCTACAACTCCAAATGCTAGATGGAAAATAAATGGTAAATGAACTCATAGCGCTCCGAGATCCTTTAGTGCTTGTTTAAAACCCTCCAGTGCTTTTTGGGCTTCCTTCTTTTTAAGTTTTACGTTTGGTTCGTGTACCAAACGGTTTCGCAATTTGTGAGCAAACCAGACACTATCATTGTTGGTAAGCGTACGTTGAGCGGAAACAAGCCTTTCACCCATTGTCTTTCCTTTGAAGTGGCGTTTTTTTAAAGCTTCATCAAGTAGTTTGTCAGCCTCAATTACTGCCAGCACCATCCCTTCAGGTGTTTTTACTTTTAGAAGCAGTCCACTCCATTGGCTGTGAAAATAATTTTTATTAAGTCTGGAAGGCATATGCCTGCCAAAACGACTTATTAATACCAGTACCAATATCCCAAAAATTATTACAGCGGCAATAAAGTAAAACATTATTTGCAAATCTCCTCAAAATTCTTAGCCATTTGCAATAATTTACGATCGGCTCCTTGAGCACCAATTATTTGTAGGCCTACTGGCAGGCTGTTTACTTCGCCACAGGGCAGACTTACCGCCGGGTTGCCGGTAATGTTTGCAGCAACCGTCATAATGTCTAGCAGATACATTTGCATTGGGTCACTGGTTTTTTCACCTATTTTAGGTGCTACTGTTGGCGCTACCGGGCCAACCAAAAAATCTACATTGCTAAAAGCATCCTTAACTTCATTAATTAGTTTTGTGCGTACAGTCTGGGCTTTTTTGTAATAAGCGTCATAATAACCGCTAGACAAAACATAAGACCCAATCATTATTCTACGTTTGGCCTCTGCTCCAAAACCTTGTTCTCGGCTGAGTTCATAGCTTTCCAGTAAATCTTTAGCATCTACTGAAGAGTATCCATACCTTTGTCCATCATAACGAGCTAAATTACTACTAACTTCTGCCGGACAAATTATGTAATAAACTGCCAACGCCAGAGGCACACTAGGCAAACTTACTTCAACTATCTCGGCGCCGGCTGATTTTAACTTATCGACAGCTGAGAGAATACTGTTTTTTACCTGAGGATCCATATCATCTGTCATATACTCACCAACAATGCCAATCTTGGTATTGTTCAGCTGATAGCTTTTAGCTGAAAGCTGGTAGCCGGCTACATCTTTTTCTATGGTAGTTGAGTCTAATTCGTCTTTGCCGCTCATTACATCCAGCACTAGCGCTGCATCTTCTACCGAACTTGTTATTGGTCCAATTACATCTGTGCTGCTAGCCATTGCAACGACTCCGCTGCGACTAACCAGTCCATAGGTTGGTTTATAACCAACTGCCCCGCAAAAACTAGCCGGCAATCTTATAGAACCACCGGTGTCGGTACCTAGCGCAAAAGGAGTCATCCCAAGAACAACAGCCGCTGCACTACCACCGCTACTTCCACCTGGCACCCGCGATTTGTCATGCGGGTTTTTAGTAACCATAAAATCACTGTTTTCTGTACTGCTACCGTGAGCAAAAGCATCTAAGTTAGCTTTGGCAACACAAATTGCACCCTCAGCTTCGAGCCTTTCTATAGCTGTTGCTTGGTAAGGCGCCTCAAAAGGTTTGAGTATATTGCTGGCTGCAGTAGTCTTGCCACCAAAGGTTAAGAAGTTATCTTTAGCAACAAATGGCACTCCTGCAAGACGACCTCTTGGTGCTCCGTCAATTTCAGCTGCTCTTTGCAAAGCACGCTCATCCAATGTAGAAATAATTGCATCATAGTCTTCGTTGGCACTTATTTCAGCCAACGATTTGTTAACAAGGTCTGTCGCCTTCAGCTCACCTTTGCGTACTTTCTCAGCAAT
>CAYNSQ010000002.1:0-79124 GCA_964400155.1 uncultured Candidatus Saccharibacteria bacterium | reverse complement strand
CTCATAGGACTTTTTTCACCTTAAACTGTCCATCTTGGGTTGCAGGAGCATTCTTAAGCAGATCAGCTGGTTTGGCCTGATATTGTTTTATTTCGTCTTGGCGTGTGACATTAGATAGACCTGTTACTTGATAAGTTGGTTCTAGACCTGTTACATCAACTTTGTCTAACATCTCAACATATCCCAAAATTTCAGATAATTCTGTCTGAAATTTTGTTATTTCTTCTTCTGATAGTTTTAGACGACTTAATTTAGCAAGTTTTAAGACATCGTCCCGAGTCAATTTCGACATTCTAGCTCTAAATTATACCAGACATTTACAGATGCCACCTCTATTGACAAATGTATTAGCTTATTGTAAACTTGTGGATGACTAACTCAACTCTGCTCGTGGTGGACCAATCAGATTCGCCGCTCGCAGCGGTGTTTTGTAGTTGGTTCATTAACAAGCAGAGTAGTAAAACCCAACAGAGGAGGTCAATATGCAAGTGTTGACCGGTGCATTCACCCGAAGCATCAAAGGCGTCCGTCAGACCGAATGGCTGGTCATGGTGCCGGGTGTGTTTCTGGCTGAGCACAGAGATCGGCTCCACCAGGCCTTTGGGCAAATCGGGGGTAATATCCGTAGCATCTTCTGCGAGAAGATGTTCGTGGATACGCCTCCTGACATCCCCAACACGGTGATCCAGTCAACCACCAAGGAGGCGCTACAAACCAAGTAGCCCAGCAATACATATAGGAGGTGAGGTACTTGGAAGACGACGGTATCACCATCCATGTCATAGATACAATGGACATGCGTTGGCGAGAGTTCAGGCTCAGCGCAAGACACTCCATTCTGGGGGCTTTCACTAGCAAGAACGTAGAGAGAGCTCTGGAAGGAGACCTGAGAGTCAAGGACTACGACGTCCACTTGCGCTGGGTGCGTGTTCAACTCCATGACGGAAACCTGTGGGTATGCAATTCGATTGTCGAGTCTGACATTCGGAGGTTACTCACAAGCAACACGACTGTACGCGCTGCCTAGCACCCCCAACCAGAAGGAGTAAAGTTGTCCGAAGCAGAACTGATGTTCCCTCTGGAAATCGAGGCTTCCGAAGGAAGGAAGCCCGGAGAACTCGTCTTCGAGCTGCCGGCTGGTGTGATTCTGCGTGATCGCTACCAGCACGCGCTGGAGGATGAGTTGCGAGACAATCCTCTGGTGATCGACGTCCGTGCCTACGGGCAGATGGTCGTGGTGGACATGATCGACGAGGAGACAGCTCAAGACACCGAGCTGCAAGAGTACGTGGTCGGCAAGATCCGAGAGGTGCTCCTGCGAGCATCGCTCGGACGCTAGAACGAACATTCCCCCGAAAGGAAACACAGCACAATGCCGCAACCGATTTGTGAGCCACTCCCGACCGATCCGAGCGCCCCTTTGAAGTGTGGCGCAAAGTTCGTTCGTGGAGTGCCCGGTTCTTTCACGAACAGGTCAACTGTGGTCGTTCGCTTCAAGAACGGAACGACAATCTCCAGTTCCGACGAGACCAACCTGAGCGAGGCCCTTGGGCCTTATGGTGAGGCCATCTGCGAGCATCTCGCGGCCATGGCTGATCGCCATCGCATCCAATGCGCGTGCATCGCAACCCGAGCGATCACGCTAGAGGTGGCCTGTTCAGGGTACCGCCTCCCAGCACAGGATGCGCTGATGGATGTCATCCGTCGGGGATTCGTCAGTCGCTAGACCATCAAGCGGCTAGGGGTGGCTGGCAATTCGGCCAGCACCCCGACAGTGGCGAGAGAAAATGTTAAGGTCTACTAACTAGGTCTTGGCAATAACTATTTTCTCACTCATCATATGTGGGCTAATTACTACTCTGCCCTTCAACAGAAAATTCAAATCTTGTTTGAATTTTGTGCTGAAGCACAAAACCTGTAACCTGTAACCTGTAACCTGTAACCTGTAACCTGTATTCTGTAACCTGTAATTATAGTTTAGCTTTAACTTCTTCTATTAAGTCACGCAAATCTGCGGCTTTTTCAAATTCAAGGTTAGCAGCAGCTAAGTCCATTTGTGTGGTTAAGTCATGTATAAGATGGTTGTATTCATCTTTTGGTATTTTCTTAAGATCAAGTTTGGGTTGATCTGACTTTGTAGAACGAGGCATAGATTCCTCTACAGCTCGGCTGATACTTTTGGCTGTAATGCCGTGTTTTATGTTGTATTCCTCTTGAATTTTTCGTCGACGATTTGTTTCATCAATTGTTCTTTTCATGCTTCCGGTAATATGATCAGCGTACATAATAACTCGTCCTTCCAAATGTCGTGCTGCGCGGCCGACAGTCTGAATCAGGGCTTGTTCACTACGCAAAAAACCTTCCTTATCAGCATCCAGTATTGCTACCAAACTTACTTCTGGTAAATCTAAACCTTCTCGCAGTAAATTAATCCCTACCAACACGTCGTACACGCCAAGACGCAGGTCACGCAAAATATCGGTTCGCTCTAATGTTTCTACTTCGCTATGAATATAGGCAACTTTCATATTTAACTCTTGTAAATATTCACTTAAGTCTTCGCTCATACGTTTTGTTAAGGTAGTTACCAAAACTCGTTGGCCTTTGGCGGTTGTTGCTCGAATCTCGGCAATAAGATCATCCACTTGCCCCTCAACCGGACGAATTTCAATCTTTGGATCAAGTAGTCCTGTTGGTCTGATAACTTGCTGAACAGGTGTGGGGCTACGCGACAACTCATACTCAGCAGGTGTGGCGCTGACATAAACAACTTGATTCATATGTCGTTCAAACTCAGAAAAAGTTAACGGACGATTATCCAAAGCACTTGGTAGTCTAAATCCATGCTCTACCAGAACCTCCTTGCGGGCTCTGTCGCCGTGGTACATACCCCTTACCTGAGGAATACTCATGTGCGATTCGTCAATCAACAACAAATAATCATCTGGGAAGTAGTCCATCAGCGTAGCCGGTTGTTCGCCTTCTTCTCGGTTGGTGAGGTAGCGACTGTAATTTTCTATTCCTTTTACAAAACCGGTTTGTTCTAGCATCTCCAGGTCAAACTTCACACGCTGTTCCAGTCGTTGGGCTTCCAGCAGCTTGCCGTTTTTTCTAAACCAAGTAGCCCTTTCTTCCGACTCATCGCGGATTTTAGACAGGGCGACTTTTAGCTTTTCTTCAGGTGTCACATAGTGGCTGCCAGGAAATATACTCAACTCATTCAAATTTTTTTCAACTTCTCCTGTCAGTGGATTTATTTGAGTAATTTTCTCTACTGTGTCACCAAATAACTCAATTCTATAAGCTGATTCTTCACCAGCCGGAAAAACATCTACTACATCTCCCCGCACCCTGAAGTTGCCGCGTTCAAAAGCCATGTCATTGCGATGATACTGAATATCTGTTAACTGACGAAGCAACTTGTCACGAACTCGCCGCTCTCCGACTGACAGTCTAACTGCCATATTGCCATAGTCATCGACTGAACCAATGCCATATATACAACTCACACTGGCAACAATAATAACGTCCTTACGAGACAGTAGTGCTGCAGTAGCAGCGTGACGTAGTCTATCTATTTCTTCATTGATATCACTGTCTTTTTCTATATAAGTATCACTCCGAGGCACATAAGCCTCCGGCTGGTAATAATCAAAATAACTAACAAAATAATGAACTGCATTATTTGGAAAAAAAAGTTTGAATTCGTTAAACAGTTGTGCTGCCAATGTCTTGTTGTGACTAAGTACTAACGTGGTTTTTTGAGTGTTAGCTATCAAATTAGCCATCGTAAAAGTTTTGCCACTACCAGTCACGCCCAGCAGTACTTGGTTTTTTTCTCCTCTGTCTATACCTTCTGTCAATTTAGCAATAGCTGAAGGTTGGTCTCCCGTCGGTTTGTACTTCGCCGCTAATTTAAATTTAGCCATCTCCTAATTGTAGCAGTGTTTTAAGAGGAGTAGATGCCGCTATAGTCTTTATGAATCTCGTCTAGTAGTTTAGTAAGTTTATGTATTAAGACCTCAGGATCAGATTCAAAAATAACAAGATTATCATCTGCTTGAGTTATGTTAATTAGATCCTTGATTTCGTCGCTGACTCCACCGGCTCCTTGTAAAAAACCAATTGGGGTATTGGTCTCTATGGCAATTGTAAATTCATGAAGAGTACCAATTCTACCACCAATACTAATAACTGCATCGGCTGAGTTAATCAGTAATGCATCTCGACCAACATAGTGAAGACCTGAATACAAAATTGCATCATATTGCTCAATTGGCAGTCGATATTTAAGTATATGTTCTACCTTAGTGCTTGCCGGACTTATGCCAAGGCTCATCCGCCCACCAGATGATTTATAGCCTTGCGCTGCTGCGTCCGGCAGACCGGTTGTGGCACCAGTCAGTAGGCTATGTCCGGACAGAGCAATGTGCTTGCCAGCCAATTCTGCCAATTTTCGGCCTTGGTCTACACTTTCTCCTTTAGAAGCGCCTGATACACAAAATTGATAAGTTGTTTTGCCCACCCTAATTGCTCCTTACATCAGCATATTCTAACGCTATCGTATCATTATCTCGATACTGTGGCGCTAGTGTATCTTCAATATCAGTTATGATTTTATCAAAAACTACCGGATGTTGAATGTATTTATCCAGTAGATGATTCCAATAAGCCGACCTACCGGCCTGGGTGGTGTTAGAGCCTAGCTGAGACTTATTTGCAAAATTAGTAGCAACATCAACAATGTTGGCCGACACTTGCTTACTACCGTGGCCTTTAAGTAAATACTCTGAATCTTTCCAAAAATTTAGTATAGGATGAATTGAACAAATACGCTTAGAAATACTTAAGCTACTAAGATGCTCAGCTAATATGTGCGGTTCAAATATCTCCGGATGATCACTAGCGTGTAATTTACCCAAATGGAACAGAAGACTATTCCAACTTATTGCTGCGCCACCAATTCTAGCTACAAAAGAGTGCTCTGGGCTACTTAGTTCTGGCATTCTCAACGCTATACTTGAAATTCTGTTTGACTCTAAGTTCTGGGCAGTAACAACCAGTAAAGATAAACCGGGTACATTTACGCTAAGCTCATTAGGAGACAAGATTACCATACCAGTTAGCGCATTACTGGTGACAACTGGAAGAATATTTATGACGGGTAGCCATTTGCCGTTTAGTACTACGACCTTTTGAGTTCTTTCCTCAAAATCAGTTGCCGTTAACCTATTGATTTGGCTATTTATAAGATGTTCCCAGTGTGAACTGCACAAACTTAACGCTGTACTCAATACAACAAGACAATCCTCATGTTTCAACATTGATTCTAGCGAACGGTAACCAAGTTGTTTTTGTAGCACTTTAGGTGGATTCTTACGTAACAGTTTTTTGGCAACTGATGATTTTAGAGTCCATGACTTCTCTAATTCTAGGCTGTTAGATGCCATGCCAGCTATAATCTTTAGCTTGTCAGCTGATGTTGCTTGGTTATTAAAATATTTTTTTTCAAAATAGTCATTTGCTTCGGCAAATTTATGCATAAGAGCCCAATATAATTCTTCTTCGTTAGTGTCTTTTGAATCTAAACCAAGCTCAGCTGTTTTTTTTGTAAGCAACTGCATAGAATGTGAGGAAAAATGCAAATCATGCGCAGCAAAGCCACTAAGTTTTTCTAGTTTTGCAATCAGACCTTCTACAAGCTCTTCTGGTTGCTGTAAGGTTTTGGCAAGAATTTTGGACATGTCTAAAACTTTTCCGGATGATAGTTTTCGGGTGCTTTTCTTAACCAACCGTTAATTTCTTTTTCGGTAAGTAGCCCGGCTTGTGCACCTACCTTTTGGACTACACTCATAGAATTTATTGGTGCCCAAAGCAATGCTCCTTGAATGTCGGCACCTTTCATAATGGCAGCGACAAAAGTTGAAGTAAAAGCATCACCAGCACCTGTTCGTTCAAATGGTGGTGCCGGATCTGGGTAAATTGGCATCTTGTAACGATTCGCTCCATCAGATGCATATGCCCCGGCATGACCATCACTGATAACTACAATTTTTGGACCCAGCTCATGTAGTTTGTTAATGAGGTCGTGAATATCATCATAATTGCCACCAGAAACTTCAACTGCTTCTTCCCTGTTAAGAGCAAGCAGTTCTGTTCGAGCATACATTTTTTTAAGTCTTTTTGTACCGGCATCAATTTGAAATGTTCCTGGTTGAAAGGCTAACTTTATAGAGGGGTGCCTTTCCAGCCAAGCACTAAGTTGGTCATGGTATTCCATGGCATTTTTTGAGATAGAACTGAAATATATCCATCTAGGTAAATCTATAACTCTAAACCGTGGCCAATGATAATCATATTCTTCGTGTTTAATAAGAATAGTGCGTTCTTCTTTATACCAAAGAACATAGTGGTAATTGCTTAGTTTTCCGGGGTTGATATGAACGAATCTGGTGTCTACATCATTTTTCTCTAGTGTTCTTATGATGTCTCTGCCGTGCTGGTCGTTGCCAACATTAGCAACCAAACCAGATTTTAACCCTAACCTTGCGAATGACACCGAAGCGTTGGATGCATTACCAACCGCCTCAAGGACTTCAGCATGATGGTATGGAATTTTTACTCCAAAAGGAATTTGCAGTTCTACTGTACCGTCTTTGTCTTTCTCTACTTCTGCTTGGTCGTCTAGTAATTTAATAAAAGCATCTGTTACCACGTCGCCCACCGACAAGACATCTAGCTGTTTTTGTGCCATAACTTCTAGTGCTTATTCTAGCAAACTGAGTATTATCGCGGTAGTGCTTTATTTGCAGAATTGAATGTATCTATTTTGTCTTCAACTACTTTTTGTACGGCATCAATAACAGTCCCCATAAGTTTTACTACGGCATACTCAGTTTTATTCTCAGCTAGAACTCTCTCCAAAGTGTCTCTATAAACAAGTCGCATATCACTATTGATATTGATTTTGTTGACTCCTATTTTAATTGCTTCAATAAAATAGTGTCCTGGAGTATCGCTTCCTCCATGCAAAGAAATGTTGCAGTCGATAGATTCTCTAATACGTTGCAGCAATTCGAGGTCTAGTACTTTAGGAACCGGGTAATGACCGTGTAAATTGCCAACTGCGGCTGCAAAAGTATCTATTCCTGTTGCCTCTACAAATGCTTTAGCACCTTCAGGAGTTGAAAAGGTTTTTTTAATTTCATCATATTCTATATTTTCTGTATGTACATTTGATGAACCGCCAAAATAATGCGGCTCTGCTTCTACCATTGCACCAGTCAATTTTGCAGCTTGTACGACTTGTTTGGTTTTTTCAATTATTTCCTCGTCGCTGGCTTCGTGGTTGGCTTGTGAAATGTCTATATGGATACACTCAAATCCCGCTTCAATGCCAGCTATGGCATCTTCAACTGTTGGGCTGTGATCTAAGTTGATGTACATTTCGAGTCCAAATTGGTATTTGTAGTTATCGACCAAATCTCGAACATTATCAAGACCCATAGCGTCAACTTCACCTTTGCTCACCTCTACCAATACCGGGGCATTTTTAGCAGCTGCAGCTTTTGCTACCGCCACCAAAGTCTCTTGGTTGTCTAAATTAAAAGCACCGAGTGCAAATTTTTCTGTGCGGGCTCTTGCGAAGGTTTCTCTTGCATTTGCACAGTTATCTCTAATTTGTCTGATTGTAAGCGACATTAAACATATTTTATCTTCTTATGCTTATAAATAGCAAAGGATTTACCAAAAGATGATCGATAGTCCAGCAATAGCACCACATGCCGCCAAAAACTTCTGACCAAGCTTGTCACGTTCTTTCAGCAGTAAAGCTGCAAGCATGATAATGATAACTAGGCGAAAATTTTCAATCACACCAACAACCGCAACATTGTTACTTTTAACTAGAGCCAGCACGAACAAAACAGCTGCAATCGATCTTAAACTTCCAGCAAACACGTTTAATTTCATAACAGCCTTGTCTCTGATTAATCTGTATCCTTTTGGTTCAAGAATTGCCCCAAGCACAAGCGAACCAAGCATCTGCCCTCCTATGACGTAGAATAGAACCGTTGATGTACTCATTTGGCCTAAGAGGTACTTTTCGTTAACCAATGCTAACCCGATAAATAATCCGGAAATTACAGCAAAAATAAAACCCCAAAGCCAAGCTTGATGATTTTTTTTGCCATGGTGGTGCTGTCTGGCTACTAACAACCCATAGCAGATAGCACCTAGTAAAATAGTCGAACCAATTGCTTGCTGCAAGCTGAGTTCTTCATGCAGAAATATTCCTGCAAAAATGATTGTAAAAATTGTCCCCAAAGTACCAAGAATACTTCCAAATCCAGCGTCTAAGTGGGCTAATACTTTAAAGCCACATGCATTACCTATGGCAAAAAGTAACCCGCCACCCACAAGAAGTACAAAGTATTCATTGATCTTACTGAATTCTATTGTGCCGATAAGTGGCAGCAATATTAGTATGCCAAGGAAATAAATTACCGATTGTATCCCGTTGATTGCATAAATGTATCTCGAAAGTTTTTTTTGTCTTGTAATCGCACGAATAGAAACAGTGCTTATTGCAATGATTATCGTCTGAAGGATTATTAAAACTTGCCAAGACATTTTTTAGAACTAGTGTTTGTGTTTAGAATGATCGTGCAATATGTGATGTGCTGTTAGAGCAATATGTGTATGTGTCAAACCAAAGTGTTTAAGCAACTGTTCTGGTTTGCCCGATTCGCCAAATTTATCTCGCATTCCCATGCGTAGCATCGGCGTTGGTAGATTCTCGCTCAATAATTCTGCTACTGCTCCACCTAACCCGCCGTTTATTTGTCCCTCTTCTGCAGTTATGACATGTCCTGTTTTTTCAGCACTAGTTAAAACTGTTTTATTATCCAAAGGTTTAAGTGTTGGTACATGAACAACTTCTGCATGAATGTTGTCTTTGGCAAGTGTTACTGCTGCAGCCATTGCTTGATAAGTCATTGTACCGGTTGTGATAATACTTACATCTTTCCCCGGTCTGTAAACATAAGCTTTGCCTATTTCAAATGGCGTTAATTCTGATGTCATAATTGGCGTTGCTTCACGCGTAACTCTCATATAATTGGGGCGGTTGTCTTGGGCCATTGCTAGTGTTGCTCTAAATGCTTCTGCACTATCTCCAGGCGCCAACACTACCATATTAGGTAATACCCTCATTAGCGTAAGATCTTCAAGCATTTGGTGCGTTGCACCGTCTGCACCGGTGTAAAGACCGGCATGTGAGCCAATTATTTTTACAGGTACATTGTTCAAACAGATTGTAGTACGAATTTGTTCCCAGTTGCGACCAGGACTAAAGGCGGCGTAACTACTAACGAAAGGCTTTTTGCCCATTGCAGCCAAACCAGACCCAACGGTCACTAAATTCTGCTCGGCTACGCCAACTTCAACAAAACGATCCGGAAATTCTTCAGCAAAAAGATGCATTTGGGTTGATTCGGTCAAGTCTGCACAAACCCCGACTACATTATCCCAGCGCTTGCCAGCCTCAAGCAGCCCCTTACCAAAACCTTTTCGAATTGGCTCCATGGCAAGCGGTCCGCGGATTAAATGAAGCTCATTCATGTTCGCTCCGAATTCTTCCTTGCAAAGTACGAAGTTCTTTAAGGGCTAGCTTGGCTTGTTCGTGATTGGGCGGCATACCGTGCCAATGAAAGTCATATTCCATAAAATCAACACCTTTACCGGGTATGGTGTGTGCAATAATTACGACAGGTTTTTCAACAATAGCCTTAGCCATTTCGCAGGCATCAACAACAGCATCAATATCATTGCCATCAATTTCTATGACGTGCCAACCAAAGGCTTCCCACTTAGCTTTCAAATCATCCAGTGGCATTACTTTTTCTGTAGGTCCGTCTATTTGAATATTGTTACGGTCAACTATGGCAATGATATTGTTTAGCTTGTACTTAGCAGCCAACATGATTGCTTCCCAATTATTACCTTCGTCCAGTTCGCCATCGCCTGTAATCACATATACCCAGCGGTGATGTGTTTTGTCCATTCTCATAGCCAAAGCCATGCCGCAAGCCTGTGAAAGCCCACAGCCAAGCGGACCGGATGTATTTTCAAGTCCCGGCAACTTGGTTCTTTCGGGGTGTCCTTGCAAACGCGATTCAAATTTTCTTAGTGTTGTGAGTTCTTTTTTGGGAAAATAACCGGCAATAGCCATAGTTGCGTACTGCACCGGTACGCAGTGACCGTTGGAAAGCAGAAGTATGTCCCGCTCAGACCAATTTGGCTCTTTAGGATTATGCTTTAAAACCTTAAAATATAGAGCAGAAAAGATATCTGCCAACCCCAGCGGTCCAGCCGAATGACCGCTACCAGCTGTTTCCAGCATTTTAATAATCTCAACTCTTATTTCCTGAGCTTTCTTTTCTAGGGCTGCAATTGTCAGCGGCTTTTGGTCTGATGCCATAACTTGCTTATGATTATACCCTGAAAAAGCAACAGCATGGTAGAAGTTCGCTGGCAATAATAACCCAACAAAAACCTCTAGACCTCCAGCAGCAGGTTGGCTATAAGTTTATTTTAAATAAATTGGTGTTTACTCTTTTGAGTCGATATCGGATTTTTCAGCTGCAGAGCTGTCTGCGGTAGCTTCATTTTCTTCGTCGCCAGAATCTTCATCGGTCGTTTCTGCTTCAGCTTCTTCAGCGGCATGAGCTCGTGGTTCTACTACAACGGCAATTGGGTGGTCGGCTTCAGTTATGATAGTTACTCCTTCAGGGACTTTCAAATCAGCAACCGTAATTTTATCGTGAAGTTCAGCCAGAACAGTCGCATCAGCCACAAATTCTTCAGGTAAATCTTTTGGCAAAGCCTCGATTTCAACGTGGTCTAGTTGGCGCAGAACAAGCAGACCGACTTTCTCGGCTGGTATTTCACCTACTAAGTGAATTGGGATTTCGGCTTCAACCTTTACGTCTTGGCGAATAGCTTGGAAAACATAGTGCTCGTAAGTACGTTTTACCGGGTTGTAATGTGCGTCTTTTATAAGAGCCAGATAATCTTTTCCACCAACCTTTATTTTAAGTGGATGGTGCTTTCCTGCTTCTTTATATATTGCATTCATTTCTACTGAATTAGCCATGATATAAATTGAGTCTTGGCCGTGGTTATGGATAACAGCAGGCACAAAACCTTGACTTCTAATAGAAGCCAGTCTTTTACCCACAACTGTTCGCTCTTCCAATTCAATAGTTTTGTCTAGATTGACCATAAATTAACTAATTTACCTTTAATTACTTTTCTTTGAGATCAATTATAACAGATGAGAAATGTTTTGGCTAGTAACTGTCAAAGGGTTACAATAATGGCATGCTCTTTGACGTTGAGGCTATCATAACTTGGGGTGGGCTGGCAGTCATTACTTTTTTTGTATTTGCAGAGAGCGGACTACTTTTTGGTTTTATATTTCCTGGTGATTCATTACTTTTAACTGCCGGATTTTTTGCCGCGCAGGGTAAACTTCCATTAATTCCACTGCTAACATTAGTTTTTATTGCGGCTGTTCTTGGTGATAATGTTGGTTATCAAACAGGAAGGCGACTGGGACCTAAAGTTTTTAACAGAAAAGACGGCTTGTTCTTTCGCCAGGAGTACATATCAAGAGCTCAGGCTTTCTATAACAAACATGGTGGGATGACTATTGTAATTGCCAGATTTTTCCCGGTAATTAGAACTTTTGCTCCGGTTGTAGCGGGTGTAGGCAAAATGAAATGGCATTATTTTGCAACCTACAACTTAGTTGGGGCAGCCTTGTGGGGCGTAGGTGTAATTATGCTTGGTTATTTAATTGGCAGTGCATCACCTAATATTGATAACTACTTATTTGTTGGCGTCATAGTAATAGCCCATGGTTTTATGTTTTATATTATTTACCATGTCCTAAAAGACCCTATAAGAAGACACCATATTAAAAAATCAATTAAAGAAGAATACCACCACTTTTTTAAACGAAAAAAATAACTTCTTAAGCGTTATTTCAGCATTTTGGATAAATACTGGCCGGTATAGCTGGTTTTTATTTTAGCCACATGCTCTGGCGTACCCTCTGCAGTGATATGTCCACCTGCTTCACCGCCTTCTGGACCCATGTCAATTATATGGTCGGCCGATTTTATAACATCTAGATTGTGCTCAATCACTATCATGCTATTGCCGGTATCTACAAGTGCGTGTAATACATCTAGAAGTTTGGCGACATCAGCCATATGCAAACCGGTGGTTGGTTCGTCCAAGATATACAAAGTCCGTCCAGTTGGGCGCCGCGAAAGTTCGCTAGCCAGTTTTATTCGTTGGGCTTCTCCACCTGACAAAGTCGTGGCTGGTTGGCCTAGAGTAATATAACCCAGACCTACATCAACTAATGTTTGAAGCTTACGTGAAATAGCCGGAATGTTTTCAAAAAATTCTAAGGCTTGCTCTGTAGTCATGTCTAGTGTGTCTGAAATGGTCTTGCCCTTGAAATGGATTTCCAGAGCTTCACGGTTGTAACGTTTGCCATGACAAACTTCACAGTCAACATATACATCAGGCAAAAAATGCATTTCAATTTTTATTACACCGTCTCCGGCACAGTTTTCACAACGTCCGCCTTTTACATTAAAACTAAACCGGCCTGGTTGGTAACCGCGAAGTTTTGCTTCTGGCGTTGAAGCAAACAATTCTCTTATGGGTGTAAATACTCCCGTGTAAGTTGCCGGATTGCTACGAGGAGTACGACCAATAGGCGATTGGTCAATAACTATCGCTTTATCGAGTTGTTTCATACCAATTATTTCATCATGCCTGCCAGGTACGCTCTGTGAACGCATCAGTCTGGCCGATAATTCTTTAGCCAGAATATCATTTATTAGGCTGGATTTACCTGAACCAGAAACTCCGCTTACCACGACTAATTTGCCTAGAGGAATATCAACAGAAATATCTTTTAGGTTGTTTTCTCGAGCACCTTTAATAGTGAGTTTGTTGCCATTGCCGGGTCTGCGAATTTTGGGAACAGCTATTTTGAGTTCACCACGTAGATACTTTGCGGTTATACTCTCTACATTTTTAGAAACTTTTTCCGGCGAGCCGCTGGCTACGACTTCACCGCCGTGAATTCCAGCTCCAGGACCAATATCAACTAAATAATCAGCGCTACGGATAGTTTCTTCGTCGTGTTCAACAACAATCACACTATTTCCTAGGTCACGAAGATGCATTAATGTCTTGAGCAAGCGCGAATTGTCGCGTTGGTGAAGACCAATACTTGGTTCGTCCAGGACATAAAGCACGCCCTGGAGACCAGAACCAATTTGAGTAGCTAGCCTTATCCGCTGCGCCTCACCACCAGATAAACTTACCGCACTTCTATCCAAAGTTAGATAATTTAGACCGACATCCTGCAAAAATTTAAGTCGGGCGTTAATTTCTTTTAGAATTTGTTTGGCTATCTTCTTTTCAAATTCTGTGAGTTTAAGCCCAGCAAAATATTCACAGGCTCTGTCGATACTTAACCCACATACTTCCATTATTGATTTGCCGTGAACAGTTATAGCGAGTACTTCGGGTTTTAGCCTAGCACCTTGGCAGGCATGGCAAGGTCGTTCTTGCATAAACTTTTCTATATCTCGACGCATAAAATCACTATCTGTCTCTTTATGACGCCGTTCTAAATTGGGTATTACTCCTTCGTAAGTAGTATTGAAGGACCGACCACCACTTAATTTGACCGAATATGTTTGAGTGCCAGTGCCATATAAAATTATGTCTAGTTGATTTTTGCTTAAATCGCCTGTCGGAACATGAATACTAAAACCGTGAGCAGCAGCTACTGCTTCAAGTTTTTTTGTGTACCAAGCATCAGTACTAACCCGGTTGTACGGACGTATTGCACCTTCAGCGATAGTTAGTCGGCCATTGGGTATAACTAATTCTGGGTCGACTTCAAGTCGGTTACCTAGACCGGTACAAACCGGGCATGCACCTTGGGGTGAGTTAAAACTAAAAGTACGTGGTTCTAATTCTGGTATAGACACATCAGGATGGTCTATACAAGCGTATTTGAGGCTATAGAGATTATCTTTTTTATCATCAGGTTGGTTGATGACAACTTTTCCATCAGCAATATCAAAAGCTTGTTCTACGCTTTGCGCTAGACGCCCCAAACTTTCACTATTGTTAACAATTCTATCTACAACTATTTCAATTGAGTGTTTGTAATTTTTATCAAGCAATGGAAATTCATCAAGAGCATATATTACGCCGTCAACCCTAGCTCTGGCAAAACCAGCGCGCATATATTGTTCTGGGATATGTTCAAAAGCACCTTTTTTAGTCATAACAATTGGTGCCAAAATTATAAGTTTTGCACCAGGCATACCTTTGTGGATTTGGTCAACTACTGCCTGTGTGGTTTGTCTTGTTACAGATTTGCCACAAACCGGGCAGTGAGGAATACCTACTCTGGCGTATAAAAGTCGTAAATAGTCGTAGACTTCAGTAACTGTGGCAACTGTACTCCGAGGGTTACGACTGGTTGATTTTTGATCTATTGAGATGGCAGGGCTTAGTCCGTCTATTTGATCAACGTCAGGTTTTTCCATTAATCCTAAAAATTGCCTGGCATAGGCACTCAGACTTTCAACATAACGTCGTTGACCTTCGGCGTAAATAGTATCAAAGGCAAGTGAGGATTTGCCAGAACCGCTTAATCCGGTAATTACACTAAGTTGACCCCTGGGAATATCAATATCAATATTCTTGAGATTGTGTTCTCTGGCGCCTTTAACAGATATAAAATCACTCATGCAGTCGAATGATTGTATCAATTTTTCGCCTTTTTTTCTAGTGCTAATAACGAAAAAACCCTAACAAAAAAACAAAAATAGAATAATTAATAGCATAAGCTATATAAAGTATTTGACGTTAGTACAAATTAGGACTATAATCCGCTTTAAATTAGAGAAACTTAGGCGGCAAAAATATGTTAAATCAATTTCTAGTATTGGGACAGATTCCTGGCACCCAGCATCAATTATCCATCAATGAACTGGCTTTTATAGTATTGGTAGTAATAGAAATTTATCTAATTAGAAAAAACAAGACTCTGTTTTACAACCCATCAAAGTTTCTACGCTTCAAAAGGTACAACCGATTCTCCGTACAGTTGCAACTCTTCAAGTAAGTATTGCTTGTTGGTATCCTTTGTTTCTTTCATCAACTCTGTTAATCGAGAAAAATACTTAGTGGCCAGTGACTCTACACCACCACTCGTTAATTTTGTTTTGATAAATTGATTCCACTCGATAGTTTCCCGCTCATCTAAACATTTTGGAAAATTTCGGGCTTTATATATAGGCAGGAGCGCAGTGAGTCTGGTATCTGTAAAATCAATATGTAGGCCAGCTAACTGTTCAACTCCCGCCGCACGAACAACTGACATTTTTGTTTTGTCAGTTCCACTTACAAAACCATCATATAGCTGAGCATCG
Organism: uncultured Candidatus Saccharibacteria bacterium; assembly: GCA_964400155.1. GTDB lineage: Bacteria > Patescibacteriota > Saccharimonadia > Saccharimonadales > UBA10212 > JAYTJL01. The sequence continues at coordinate 63,582 of CAYNSQ010000002.1, read as the reverse complement.
ACTTTTTGTGGGTCAACCATGGCACCAACTTGGTCTTTAGGCTGCATTAATTCACGCGCTCGAATGAGTTTGTCAGCAAAGTCTTCTGCCTTTTGAAGCTTTGCAAAGTTTGCATCAATTGTTTTTGAGTCAATACTCAGGCGATTAGCGGACTTAGCGTCCAAAACACTCATTGGTGCAATTGCCGGACAACGATTGAATTTAATCTCTTTGATTGGAAAATACGGTACATCCTTGCCTCTCAAACCCCATAACTGGACCAGTTCTTCCACTCCCAAATTGGTATAGCCAACCGGGTCAACCCGTAAATCATAGACGAGGGCCGAGCTTCGGTCTGGCACCATACCTAGACTAACCACTACTGTAGTCTTTTCATATTCGGCGCTGTACCTGCCGCTTGTGTATAAAAATGGCTCGCCTTTGCCTACCAGCGCCGCAACTTCATTTTTAGATTTTATTTTCAGGAGGTAGTCAAATATTTTGGGCTGTTTGCTTTTTAACAAAGTTGCTAGCTGGATAACCGCTTCAACATCACTTCCAGCGTCATGGGCAGTAGAATGTTGCAAGTTGTTGACAGAAGTTAAATGTTCTAGTCGATTACTGGGTTTTCCGTCGGCAGCAAAAGCCCACTCAATTCCTTCTGGTCGCAATGCCCTTGTCATTCTAGCTACATCTAGAAGATCCCACTTGCTTCGACCGTCTTTCCACTGCCATTCGTAAGCATCAGTGAAGTTCCGCCAAAATAAAAACCTGATAAATTCATCATCAAATCGAATATTGTTAAAACCGACTACTGTAGTATTAGGTGTAAATACTTTACTTGTTAAGTATTTTGTAAGTTCGGCTTCGCTGATGCCTTCAACTAACGTTTTTTGTGGTGTAAAGCCATGCACCAACACAGCATCCGGTTCTGGTAAAACGTCAGCCGAAAGTTTGACAAGTATATTGTCTTGTTCGCCAATTGGGTTAAAGTCTAGGTCTGTTCGCTGCCCAGCAAACTGCATTATTCGAGCAGTCCTAGCATTTATTCCACTGGTTTCTAAGTCGTAGAAATAAAAAGTAGCAGACATTTAAAATTCCAGATTTGCGACTTCCGGTTGACCTATTTGTACTAGCTGACCTGGTTCAATACCTTGGTTTTCCAATTCATTGGTAATTCCCATTTTGCGCATAATGTCCCTGAAGCGTTCTTGACCGTGATAGTCATCAAATCGAGTTCGACTAGCAAATCTCTCAATTTTTATACCTCTTACAATGTAGCCTTTGTAGGTTTTTTCAATAGTCCATGCATCCTCATCTGGCATCAGACCTATTCTTGTAACCTGATTAGCTTGGTTAGTTTTCGGACTACGTTGTTTTAAAGCAATTTGCAGTACACAACTTAGCATTTTATCCACCCCTACTTTACTAAGTGCGGATAAAGCAACCACCTGGGTACTTTTTCCAACTGCTTTTTTGGCTTGTTTTAATTTAGCGTCAATTTCTTTTGCGCTCAGGCCTTCGATTTTGTTTAATGCAATTACTTGTTGTTTTTTGGATAAGTCTATTTTGTAGTCTTGCAACTCTTTGTTGATTGTTTTGATGTCTTTAGCTATGTCTTCGCCATATACATCAACAAGATGTAAAAGTACGCCGGTACGTTCGATATGTCGCAAGAATTCATCGCCTAAACCTTTGCCTTTTGAAGCTCCCTCAATTAGTCCCGGTATATCTGCAAACAAAAGACTGTTTTTAGAATTTACATCCACCACGCCTAAATTAGGATGAATTGTGGTAAATGGATAATTTGCAATTTGCGGTTTGGCATTACTGATAACTGACAATAGAGTTGATTTGCCGGCGTTTGGAAGTCCAATAATGCCTACATCTGCTATCATCTTTAGCTCTAGTGTTACTTCAAGCTGATGGCCTTTTTCGCCCTTTTCCGCGACTCGTGGTGCTTGACGAGTAGAACTTACAAAGTGGGCGTTCCCAAATCCTCCCTTGCCACCACGTGCTATAACGACCATTTGATCGACCACACTCAAATCAGCTACTTCTTCATTATTAACGTGAACAACCGTGCCAACCGGTACTTTGACAAGAAGATCTTCTCCATTACGTCCATGTTTCTTTGACGTACTTCCATTGCCTCCGTCAGCTGCTTTAAGAAGTTTTTTATAACGAAATTTAGCCAAGGTGTTTTCATTATTGCTAGCCACCAACACTACATCACCACCATGACCACCATCACCACCGTCTGGCCCGCCTTTGGCCTTAAACTTTTCATGATGAAAACTCATAGCACCATTGCCGCCATTTCCCGCTTCTAAGCGGGCTTCAACTCTATCAACAAACATACAGATAGCTTACAGCTAAAAGCTAAAACCTAAAAGCATGTTTAAACCACTCAGAATGCAACTTAAGCTACAAATTTTACGGATGTTTATATTGATGATTTAAGTTGTGCCGGTTTCGTCAGCTATTAACTGAAGGGTGTGGTAGGCTTTGGCTGGGTCAGCGGCCGATTGTATATAACCGCCAACATTTAACACATCAACTCCACCGATAATTAACTCCGAAATATTTTGATCACTAACGCCACCGTCCCAACCAATTTCTAGATTTGGTTTTTTGGATTTTAAATCTTTAATTTTGTCGAGTAAACTTAAATCCGCTGTACTGCCTCCCTGAAAACCTAAGTTACCAGAAAAGATTAGTACATGGTCTAGTTGACTAAGGGCACTATGTAACATTTGGGTAGGAGTGTTTTGTAGTAAAGCAGCGCCGACTTTTACGCCTGCTTTTTTACACACATCAACAAATTCATTAAAGTTACCCTCACACTCGGCATGAACAATAATCATGTTTGGTCTGTGTTTTAAAATTTCATGTATAGCAGGAATTGGGAATTTATACATCAAATGAAAATCTACCGTAAAACCAACCGGCCACCAGGCATCTTTAGGTTCTAGGGTTTTTTCTTTGGTAAACTCGCCATCAGTCAAATCAATCTGAATTCTGTGTGCTAAATGTAAAATTTTGTCCATCTGAATCTTGTATTCATCGGTTGAATAGGCAGTAATAGTTGGACAGATGACCGCCATCAGATAGCCTCGTCCAATTTTTGGTTGCGTCTTTGATGGCGTTCTTCACCCAAAAAAGGAGTTTCCAGCCATATTTTTACTACGTGCTTCATGTCTTCAAGGCTAACAAAACGAGCTGCAATTGATAGAATATTGGAATTGTTGTGCTGGCGTGAAAGTCGCACAAGCACAAAAGGGTCGTGATTGACATGACCTTCGGCATCGACTACTTTTCGAGCAACAGCTGGACCATAAAAAACCATACAACGAACACCATTTACTCTATTGGCAGCCATAGCTTCGCCTTGCCCTGATCCCCCAAAGATTATACCTCTTTCAAAAGTCCCGTTTGCCACTGCTTTGGCTGCCGGAAAAATATAATCGGGATAATCATCCTCTTGGACCAACTGGGTCGGTCCAAAATTCTGGCATTCATGTCCGTGCGACTCTAGCCACTTTTTAATTTCTTGCAACTGTTGGTAACCGGTGTGGTCAGTCGCTAGTGCAATTTTCATTCAGACTAAAAATCCAAGTAGCCTCAAGCGAGACTATCAATTTTTTTTGAAGCCGTTGGTTTTTAAGATTCATTGTCTTTTTGATTTGCTGTCATCTCATCAGTGCCGCTTTGTTCACTGCCAAGCTCAACTTTTTCAATTGAAACCTCTTTATGCCCCTCCGATAATAGATCTTCCTTCTCCGGAGCGTCCAACATTGCTTCTTGGTGTTTGCCAAGAACAGGAAATTCATGTTCTTTTTGCTCAATATTCGGTTTGTCCTCGGGTTCTGTCCCAAAATCAGGTAGTTCAAAGCCAAGTTCTGCTTTACTGTCTTCTTCTTTGGATTCTTTCTCATCAAGTGGATTGTCATCATTCTTAACGTCCCACTTATCGTCTTCTGCCTTATTATCGCTATCTTTATCTGTCGGGTTGTCTCCTTGGAGCAGTCGACCAGTATCAGCGGTAAGTTCAACCAATCTATTCGAATATCCCCATTCGTTATCGTACCAGGCTACTACTTTTAGTAAATTTCCTCCAACCACATTTGTGAGCTTTAGATCTACAATTGCTGAATGAGAGTTACCAATATAATCCGTGCTTACCAGTTCTTCTTCAGTGACAGCTAAAATACCCTGATAATAAGGATCGGCTGCTGCTTTTTTAAAAGCTTCATTAACTTCATCAACACTTACTTCCCTTTTGGTAACCACAGCAAAATCACTTAACGAAACTACCGGTGTTGGAACACGTACGCTCATACCACCAAATATTCCCTCCAGTGCAGGCAATGCTTTTGCAGCAGCTATACTAGCTCCAGTTGTGGTTGGCACAATATTTACCGCTGCACTCCGTGCTTCACGCATGTCTTTAGCAGGACCATCTTGAAGAACCTGGCTGGCAGTATAGCTGTGCACGGTGGTCATCATAGCTTTCTCAACACCAAAATTGTCTTCTAAGATTGCCATAACTGGTGTAATGCAGTTAGTCGTACAACTTGCATTGCTTATTATTTCACCGGCGGATTCTAGTTTGTCTTCATTGACTCCTATTACAATTGTATCCGCTCCATCACCTTTGGCTGGTGCACTTATTATGACTTTTTTAGCTCCGGCTTCAATGTGTGCTTTTGCCTTTGCCGGATCTACAAAAAGTCCGGTAGACTCAATTACTATATCTACTTCAAGGTCTTTCCAGGGCAAATTAGCAGGATCTTTTTCTGCCAGTACTTGCACGCTGTGACCGTCAACAATTATGTTGTGTTCATCAAAATCAACTTCAGCGCTATATGCACCGTAGCTACTGTCGTGTTTTAGTAGATGAGCCAGTGTCTTTGTGTCAGTTAGGTCGTTGACGGCAACCACTTCAAGATCATCACGTGCATGCGCTACTTTAAAAGCATTTCTACCAATCCGTCCAAACCCGTTGATAGCAATTTTTGTCTTCATTTAGCCAGCCTACCCCCTGTTGTTGTGCTTTTGCTTATGTTTAGCTTTATTGTACGTTTTTCACCTTATCAAGGCAAGTGTCATAAGCAGTTCTAATTATGCGCACGTGCAATTGCTTCTGCTACAACTTTTTGGGCCTCTGAAGAACCACCCCATCCCTTAAATTCAACACTGGTCCCTTGCCAATTGTTTTTCCAATCTTTGTAGTGGGCATAGAAATGTTCGACAACTTTTTTAAAATGAGCTGCTTGGTCTGAAAAATCTGAAAGATCATTTAAGTGATCTTTGCTAACATCCTTGGCGGGTACGCAAATAAGTTTTTCATCGCCTTCACCTTCGTCTATCATATACAAAACGCCTATTGGCCGAGCGGGAACTACAGCACCATGCACAACCGGTTCGTCAATGATAAGCAGGGCATCCAATGGATCACCATCTTCACACAAGGTACCTGGGACATAACCATAATCTGCCGGATAACGTGATGTTGTTCCATTTACACGGTCAAGGGTCAATCGGCCGGTATCCTTATCAAATTCATACTTATTTTGACCACCGCCACGCTGAATTTCTACAATTAAATTAACTTTATCTGGAGTTCCGGGTTCAACCGGTGTTGTTTTACAATTATCACAAATACAGTTGTTGTCGCTCACTTTTTTCTCCTTGTTTGACTATTATAATTGTACACTAGAATTCAGATGAAGATTATTTCTCACCGTGGTGCCGCTGGGCTGGCAACGGAAAATACAATGCAAGCGTTGTTAGTAGGCGCTAGGTCTGGTGCTAATAGAGTTGAATTTGATGTTTGGACTTCTAAGGACGGCATCCCTGTGGTCTTTCATGATGCCGATTTTAGAAGAATGGCCGGAGTCAACAAAAGAATATTTAACTTAACATACGACGAGATTAAAAAAATACGTACACATGACGGCAATAAAATTATCACCGCTCGACAAGCGCTTGATGCGCTAGGCAGTAAACCCGTTTTTTTTGAAATTAAAGATTTTTACTTAAGTAAAGGCACATTGAGTGTTCTTAGTGATTATAAGCACCGAGATATATGGGTTAGTTCAAATAACCATAAGGTTCTGGTTCAGCTGGCAAAAAAACTTCCGGACGTTAAGTTGTTTGCCTCAACTATTTTGCATCCGCAAGAGACGTTACGACTGGTTCGTAAAAGACAGTTACACGGCCTTGCCCTTCATTTTATTTGGTTCAACGTTTTCATATATCTATATTGCAAGCGTCATAATGTTAAATTGGTGCTTTACACTGTCAACAATAGGTTACTTCTAAAGCATTTTTCTAAATTTTACCCTGATCTTATTGTCTGTACTGATTACCCGGATAGAGCTCTAGAGTTTATACGTCCAAGTGATCAAGATATTCTCGAATCTTAAGCGCTGCAGTCGCTCCTTCACCAGTTGCACTGGCAATCTGCATGGTTGCACCAGAACGAACATCACCTGCCACAAAGACACCAGTCACATTAGTCATTAAATCTTGGTTGGATTTAATAAATCGTTGTTCATCTAACTCAATTTCAGAACCATCTAAAAAGCCGGTGTTAGGATCAAGCCCTACAAATATAAATACACCGTCGCAAGCAAACTCAACCTTATTACCGGTTTTAGTAGCGGTACCGACTACTTTTGTTACCTTGCCGTCCTTGCCAACAATTTCATCTGTAGTCGTAGCCAGATGTACTGTTATTTTATCTTTGTGTTTTTCAAGTTCTTTAATAAGAACATCGCTCGCCCGAAGTTTGCTACGTACAAGCAAATCAATGTGGTTAGCAAATCTCGTTAAAAATAGGGATTCTTGGACAGCTGAGTTTCCTCCGCCTACTACAACAAGTTTTTTGTCACGGTAAAAAGCGCCATCACACGTGGCACAGTAATGTACACCACGGGCGTAGTATTCAAGTTCTCCAGGAACGCCAATTTTACGGTAGTCACTACCAGTGGCAATCAGGACAGTCTTGGTTGACATCTCGCCGTCTATTAATTTGACAACCAGATTGTCTCCATTTCGGGTTATTCCCGTTACTTCGTTGAGTTCTATCTTGGCGCCAAATCGCTCGGCTTGGGCACGCATGGCATCGGCTAGTTTTAGTCCTTCTAGCCCGTCAGCAAAGCCTGGGTAGTTATCTACCCAATCAGTAATAGCAGCCAGGCCGCCTATAGCTCCCTTTTCTATTAAAGTCGTATCAATGTCTTCACGGGCAGTATAAATAGCTGCACTTAACGCCGCTGGTCCGGCGCCGACTATAACTAAATCCTTTACATCCGCCATCGAACTTTTAAGCAACAGCCGGTGCTAGTCTTGATAGATTGTATCCAATAATAACTTCTTGTGAGTCGTCTTGTTTTGTGACAATTGTGATTGGCACTGTTAGTGCTCCGCTCATTTGTAGAGCTTCGGCTTGACGGTCTGGATGTGATTCTAAGTTCACCTCTTCATAGGACAACCCTTTAGTTGATAAGTACTTTTTAACCATACCGCAGTAAGTGCAGGTATTAGTTGTGAATATAGTGATGTTTTTAACCATCTTGGCTGTCCCCTCTATTATGTTTTTTGTTTATCGAACTGTCGCTTTTGATTGCTATGTCTACTATAGCTAGTGCTTAGACTTGAGTCAATACGCTATATGTTGTGTTTTATCCACTTGAATAACACTAGTTACAAGATTAATCTATGATTTTTTAGGCAAAAAATCCAAAGTCTGGTTATATTAGTTATTGAAAAAATACTTTTAAAATCAAGTAACTATTTTGTAGAGATTAGAACTATATCAAATACTAAATCAGCATTTGCTGGAATACCTGGAGGTGGGTTGGCTCCGTATGCTTGTTCTGCTGGAATAATTAGTCGCCTTACTCCGCCTTCTTTCATGCCAGGAATACCTTTCTGCCAGCCCTTGATTAAATTGGATAGTGGTGAAGTAAATGGTTGCCCCGTATCAAGTGAACTTTGAAATATTTTTCCAGTTGAAGCAACTGCTCCCGTATAATGCGCAGTTACTGTTGCCCCAGCCTTAACTTCAGCACCAGTGCCAACTTTGGTGTCTTCTATTTTTAGTGCTGCTACTTTTGCTTGCGGTGTAAAACCTTCTAACACAGTTCCCTCTAACTTTCCTGATTTATTAGTTGTACTACTATCATTGGACGTATTTTCACCTACTACTTCTTGATTTGATTGAGTCTCCTGTTGACTGGCTTGAGGAGGCAAATTTTCTTCAGGTGGATGTGTGTATTGCCAAAAACCGTACACTCCTACTCCTAAACCGGTTACTACAAATAGTAGTGCCAAAAAAATCCATCCACTTCTTTTTGCTACAGAACCTACACTCATTATTCTATGATACTCCTTACACTGTTACTTTGATTTAGCAAACGACCTTAATATATATGGCAGGCAAAAACTAGTCACAAGAATTCCTATCGGCACCAGCCAGACAAGGTCCAATTTAACAAAAATAAAACTTTGAACAGCACAAAGCAGTAGCCAAATAGCAAAAACCCGGCGACGAATACGTAGACGCAAATATTCTGCACCGAGATAGTAGTAAGGAAAAACAGTTACAACCAAGAACGTTGATGAAATTAGCCCAAACATTAGCGTTACCGTAAGTCCTTCCCAAAAAGGATCACTGTAGTAAAGCGGGATCAAGGAGACAACGGCAGTAAGGCTTGTTGCGATAAGCGGTCGAAAACGTTCCTTTAGTGCACTTGCTGCGGCTTCTACTGCAGTTTCACCGTCTCGTCGCGATTGGTTAGCATAGTCTGTCAATAGAATAGTGTTTTTAATACTTAGACCAATTAAGGCAAAGAATCCGAGCATAGTAAAGAACGAGAAGGCATTGTCGGTCAGCCAAAGACCGGTAGTTATTCCAAATAGGCTAAATGGAAGTGCCGTAAAAATAAGTATAGGTTGAAGAAGTGACTTGAATTGAAGAGTTAACAGCAAATATATTGCCAATAGAAGTATCGGAAAGGCAATGAGAAGTGTTTTGAAGGAATCTTGATTTTCTTCTTCTTGCCCAATATCAAATTTTATTACGTCTGATTTAAGACCAAAAGTGGCGAGTTTCTCTTTTGTGTATTCTTTTTTAACGGCATCCTGAGCAAGTATTACCAGAGTTGAAGTATCATCACCGTCAAATTCAGCTTTAACAACTATATATCTGTTACCGTCTCGTCGCGTGATAGAATCAGGGTTAGAAGCAGTAACGTTCTTCATTGATGCTACCGTACCGTCAGGACGTTCGAGCTGAACGTTTTCTAAGAATTTACTTACATCTTTTGCTAGTTGCTGTGAGCCTTCTTTATTTGTCGATTGTATTCTAACGCCAAAGGCACTGACTGGTGGACCTACGTCTAGTTGTCCCGCCTGAAATAGGGCTCCATCCACCTCGTTGTTTAGATTTTTATCTAGTTTGTCGGCAAGTTGGATTGCCGTAACGCTACGGCTTCTAAATGAAATCAGGTTAATATAGACTGATGCTTTTTCAGTATTACCACTATCAAAATATGAAAACTGTTCCAAATTTGCACCCATATCTCTTTTGATAATCTCATTTGCTTCGTCAGCTATTTTTTGGGTTTGGTTTATATCTTTACCTGGCTCAAATGTAATTTCTAATTGAATTTGGTTTGAATCTTTACTAGGTGCAAAAATATTAAATCCAACCTTGGAAAATAGCATCCCTCCAGCGACTATAAATCCAATACCTATACCAAGCGCCACAAGTCCTAGACCAACTTGTCTTTTGCGATGATGGTTAGTCCATAGAAGCGGTCTGGCCAAACTGCCGGCAATAAATCTTTCCAGATGATGAGCTACTGATTCTTTTTTTCCTTCATCTCCCTTGCCAAGTTGTGACCTGCGCAGTAAAACAAACCTGGATAGAAATGGGATAAATGTAAGTGCCACAAATAAACTTACTAACAGACTCGTAATTACAGTAACTGGAATTGCTCTAATAAATTCGCCTAGAACACCACCAACGAATATAAGCGGAGCAAACGCCATAGCCGCTGTTAAAGTAGCAGCTACCATGACTCGACTTATCTTCTTAGCTGATTTTTCAATTACTTCTCTAGCATTTTTCAGCTTTCGCCGCTGGGCATCAATAGCCTCAACCATAATTATGGTGTCGTCTACTATCAGGCTCAGACAAAGGACTAATGAAAACAAAGTTATTGTATTTAAGCTATAGCCAATGCCAAGCAGAACACCCAGAGTTGCCATTATGACTACAACCATAGCCAGCACCGTAATTAAGGAAGCTCGCAAGGCAATTAGTATTGCACTAACAACCAAAATGGCAATTAGCCCTTCTGCCAAAGCTTTTTGCAAACCGTTAATTTGGTCGTTTATTGAGGGTGCGATACTGTAGGCTACACTCGAACTAAAACCTTGAAAATCTTGGCTCTGATTAATTGAGTCCACGGCAGATTGGACCTGGTCGTCCAATTCTAAAACATCAAAGCCTTTAACACCCGTAATGCCTATGTTTACTGAAACATATGACTTAGACTGGTTGTTTTGCCTATTTCCAAATCTATCAAAACTTTTTTGGGTCGATGTAATTGTGCCGGTAACTGGGTCTTTGCCTCTCGCGAATGGGTCTATAACTTCAATGCGATCTGCTTGTGTTAAATTCTTATCGTTCTTAAGTTGTTGTACTGCTTGGTTGGCTTTTTGTACCAGCTCTTCTAAGGAGACACTGTTGTCGTCACTATAAAATGCAACCAACATATCGTCACCGCGTTCATTGACACCAAAACTCAATGGTTTGACTTGGTATTTTGCCTCTGCCGGCAATGCTCCACTGCTATCTATTTTTTGTTGAAGCTGAGGTACGGCGACCTTGGCATCTGTGCCCTCTTCAAACTGAATAATTGCATTGAAAAAATTACTGTAAGAACTAACATCAGAAAATTTAACGTCCGGTGATTGTCCAATTATATTGGAAAGTGGTTTTCCAACATCACGGTCAACAACTTCCGCATCATTAACCAAGTATGTACCTGACACTACGCCGTATGGGGCTTCAATAGATGGGAACCCTTCCCTTTTAAGGAAAGTGGTATAGCTAGCGATTCCAACTGCCAGAACTATTATCCAAAGTAGAGCCGATGACTTTGGACGATCATAAAAAAACAGGCTTACCCTGGCAGCCATAGGAAGTTTGTTGGTATTTTTTGACCTATTCTTAAAAAATCCCATTAATCTATTAGTTTATTGATTTGCACTAGATTTATCAAACCTTGTATCAATTTTATACTCTTTCGGCACCTAGTAACTTATGCGCGGTTTTCGCTAAATCATCTAATAATATGTTGATTTCTTCTGCCTGTAATGTCCTCTGATGGCTGGCAATATCAAGTTTAAAACTATAATTTGTCGTTTTAGCTTCTTTTTTATAAATACTAACTGGGGTTAATTTTGCTACTGAATGCGGCGGTTGGTTTTCAGCAAGACTGTTTTCAAGGCACGCAGAGACTTCACTAAACAATTTTTTTGACGGAACTTTTATTGTAATCTCTTGATGAACTTTGGGATATTTTGGCAGTGGCTGGTAATTAGACCCTTCTACCAAACTATCAATCAGTTTGGTTATATCTATTTCAAAACCTGCACATCTTCTTGGTAATTTAAACCCACTAACAACTTCGCTTTTAAACTCACCGATTATTCCAATTTGCTCACCTAAGTTGTTTACTGAAATAGATGCTGAGCGTGCATCATCGTATGGTCTAGAAACTAACGATTCTAACTTATGAGTTAGCGGTGTGTAAACAAAACTAACTCCAAGTCTTGAGGCAAGGTTATCCAAATATGCTCGAATGTAATAGTAAGCAGCTCCGCTATCATTTGTTGTTTTAGTATCTTTTTCTGCATATACGGCACAAAGTGTATCTATTTCTTTGGGAACTTTATCGTATCCGTCGGTCGGACGTTGTTTAGAGTGAGTCTTACCAATTTCAAAAAGTACAAACATGTCGTTATCTTGTTTGATGTTAGCATGAACCTTATCGAGTAAACTTGGAGTCAGACTGAGCCGGTAATACTGCAAATCTGGACTTAGCGCATTACGAATTTTATAAGCATCTTTTGCATCTTGACCAGCTTTGCCAAGTAAGGAACTATGGACAAAACTATAACTAAGCATCTCGTTTGCACCAGCAGCGCTCATAATTGAGCTTAATTTTTGTTTAAAAACGAGTGACTTGTCTTGTGAAGCCGGTGTAAGATCACGGCCAGGTAAAGAGAGCAATAATTTATCATAGCCGAAAAGGCGACCTACTTCTTCTACTATATCTTCAGGGATTTCTATGTCAGTTCGCCAAAAGGGAGAAGTAATAGTTAAGTTATCTTTTTGTCGAACTACTTTGAATTCAACATTAGTCAAAATTTTTTCAATTTGCTCAGCTTTTAGGTTAAGCCCTAACCGTTTGTTGATAAAACCGGCATCAATGTTTACTACTTTACTGCTCGGCAAGGCAAGATGCTCATCTATCAGATCACCGGCAATCCCCCCACCAGCGATTTTAATAATTTCTTCAGCTGCTTTGGTTATAACCGCACGATTCTGCAGCGGACTTTGAGATTTTGTAAAACGAGTTGCAGCATCAGTGAATAAACCATGTGCCATAGCACTTCGGCGTGTAGCATTCATATCAAATGTCCCGCATTCCAAAACTATGTTCTTAGTTGACTCGTCGACTTCAGTATCTGCACCACCCATAATTCCACCCAGACCAATTGATTTCTGGCCATCGGTTATTACAATTACATCTGGCAGAAGTTTGAGTTTTTTTCCACCCAACAACTTCAACTCTTCGCCTTCTTTGCTCAACCTCACATCAAGCCTACCAGAATTCAATTTATCGTAGTCATAAGCATGCAGTGGTTGAGCGGTCTCCAACATAAAATAGTTAGTAATGTCTACAATATTATTGATTGGCCGAACCCCAACACTTCGCAACCTAGCTTGTAGCCATAGCGGACTCGGCTCAACTTTAACATCGCTAATGGGTAGTAGACAAAATCGTGGCACCAGCTTGGGTATATCATTATTTACAATCAATCTAAAAGGACTTGCTTTTATTGATGGTGCTTTGGCGCCTTGCTTGTACCAATCCGGGCTTTTAAAACTCCGCATCTCTATTCCGGCAAGCTCTCTCGCAACACCCAACATACCAAAACAGTCAGGTCGGTGAGTAAACATTTTATTTTCAATATCAATGATATGATCGTTGAGTTTGTATGATTCTGCAAAAGACTTACCGAGTTTTAATTTCTCATCAATTTCAAGTATGCCTTCATGGTTGTCACCGAGCCCGAGTTCTTTGGCGCTAGCCAACATACCATTGCTAACAATTCCTCGTATTTCTCTAGCCTCAATCATAAATGGATCTTTGCCGGCAGTACTCGGCACAACTGTACCCGGTGGTATCCAGACTGCCAACATTCCTGCTCTGACGTTTGGCGCACCACAAACAATCTGCACATGACCAGAACTATTGCGGTCAACTTCTTTTATTTGACCACCGTCGTCAACGATACATACCGATAATTTGTCAGCATTGGGATGTTTGTTAGACTCCAAAACTTCAACAACCACAATACCTTTGTATTTTTCTTCAAGATTTTCAACACCATCTACAGCCCCCAACTGCGCACCAATTTTTTCTACTAATTCGCCAATTGATAAATCAACATCGGTAAATTCTCTAACCCAATTAAGACTAACTTTCATTCCGTTCGCCTCTGTGTTTTTCGGTTTACTATAATCTCTGATACCTCCATATTTTTGGGTAAATCAAGTAATTGTTTAAGGCATTTTGCAACATCCGATACTGACATCCATTCACTGCCATCACTGGTGTTATCTATACCAGTTGCTTTTTCAAATAACTCTGTCTTAAAACCCCCCGGACAAAAACTAATAACCCTACAAGGATAGTCTTTTAGCTCAATTTGAAGATTTGCACTAAATCCCCGCATTGCCCATTTGGAAACACCATAGGCAGCTTGATCCGGATAAGCTTTAAAGCCTACGGAAGAAGCAACGTTAACCACATCTGCCCCATCATTCTTAATTTTTTCTATAAGACCGCTGGTTAGTAGAAGCGGTGACCGAATGTTGGTATCTAATACTTTATCAACTTCGCTTGTTGATAACTTATCGATCTTTTCAATACTCAAAACTCCAGCGCAATTAATCAGTGCCTCTAGCTTCTCAGGGTCAGCGATAATCTTTTGAACAGCTTCTTTAATAGATGTTTCATTGGTTAGATCAGTTTTAAGATGTTCTATACCATCTTTACCTGCTGTTCTAGAAAGATTGATAACCCTAACACCGCCCGCAGAATAGAGTTTTGCTACTTCCCTCCCGAGTCCGTCGCTAGCTCCTGTAATGACAATCATACGAATTGCCTCAGGAAGTTTAGGTTACCAGAGTGGAAGTGGCGAACATCTTCAATCCCATATTTCATCATAACTAGGCGGTCAATACCCATACCCCAGGCAAAGCCAGTGTATTCATTTGGGTCAACACTTCCCTCGCGAAGGACATTAGGGTGAATCATGCCACAACCTAGAAGTTCTATCCAGCCTGTTTGACTACAAATATGACAGCCAGCTTTTTTACAAAATGGGCATGAGATAGTAAATTCAAAACTTGGCTCTGTGAAAGGAAAGTAGAAAGGCTGAGTCTTAACCTCTAGCTCTGTACCAAAATAGGTTTCTAGAAAGGTTTTTAATGTGGCAATCAAGTGTCCGGCGTTAATATCTTTGTCTACACAAACTCCTTCTAGCTGATAAAAAGTATGCTCGTGACGAGCATCAAGATCTTCATTACGAAACACCCTTCCAGGAATAACATAGCGAATCGGTGGTTTGGTAGACCTTAGTACTCGGTTTTGCATAATGCTGGTATGAGCAGGAGCAATAAAACCTTCTTCTGTAATGAAAGTGTCATAGTCATCCCGAGCCGGATGATCAGCTGGAAAGTTAAGGCTTGTAAACATATGGTAATCATCATCCAGCTGACGGGATTCAACAGCTGTAAATCCCATCCGGTTGAAAATATCTATGATGATTTCGAGTTCGCTCATAAGAGGATGCCTGCCTCCTCGGTTTGATGTAAAGATACTGGGTTGTTTTGCATTAACATCAAAAGGAGCAGTCACATCTATCGGATCAAGCTTTACAACTGATGAGCGATGGGCGATTACTAAAGAATCCAGCTCCTGCTTAAGTTGGTTGATTTCGGCACCAAAGGCTGCTCGGTCATTGGGAGGAAGATCCTTAATACGAGCGTATAAAGCCCCAAGTTCGGGTGCTCGTTTAATTGATGATTTATCCTCAAGGGAGTCGAACTTCTTTCTTAAATCTTTGGCAACACCAGCAATTTCTTCTATTTTATATTCCATACAACTTACCACTTATTATACCGTCAAAACTACTTCAACTAAAGTCAGTCGTCTAGGATTGGTTTTTCCAGAAGATTGGGTTCGACGACAGGATCCGTATTGGCAATTTTAACTACGTCTTTATCTATTTTACCTAGCTCTTTGTAGGTGGTATTAAAATGTCCTACTGTCGTGCCCAGACTACTACCAAGTTTTTGCATGTAGCCATTATGGGCAAGTAAGTGTTTGCTAAGCTGTTCAATATTTTTTCTTATGGTATCGGTATCCTTTTGAATTTCGATCGATCGCAAACCTTGAACAATAATTTGAAGCATAGCAGAAAGAGTACTCGGGCCAACAATTGTTACTTTCTTATCAACTGCTGCATATTGCATCAAGTTACGTCCACTAACACCCGCAAGACCAACTTTATTTGCTAGCAAATCATAATAAATAGCTTCACTTGGTATGAACATAAGTGCTTGGTCTAGCGTACCTTTATTGGTTCTTATATACTTGCTGGTTTCGTCTATCCTTTTTTTAAGATCCTCTTTAAAAGATTTCTCCAGGGCTGGTTTGTCTTCTGCTTTGGCTTCTAAGATACGGTTATAATTTTCTAGACTAAATTTACTATCAATTGGCAAGAGTTTGCCATCCATTTTAACAACCGCATCGACTACCATACCCTCGGCTAGTTTATACTGAAGTTCGAACGACCCTGGCGGCAAAGTGTTTTTTAAAATTTGCTCTAAATAATACTCACCAAGCACACCACGCTGTTTGGGGTTTTGCAGTACGTTTTGCAACGTCTTAAGTTCACTGGCTACATCACCCACACTTTTGTTGGTGCGATCCAGCTCAGTTAGCTTTGTAGTGACTTCTCTAATTATCTTGGCACTGGCTTCAAACTGAGCAGCCATTTGTTTGTTACTGGTTCCTAATTGGGTAGTTAGCTGCTTTTGCAAACCATCCTTAAGCTCGGCTATGCCTTTAGTAAGTTCAGTTATGTCAGACTTTAACATCAAAGAAGATTCAGTATCTTTTTTTGGCGGTCGTAAAAAGACCCAGGTCAGAAGCCCGGCCAGCAACAAAACCAAAACACCCAAAACAATTACCGCCACTAGCATACCTTCTATTGTACCCGAGTTGGGATTATTCGGCGAAGTGAACCACTACTAGTATAAAAAGTGCTCCAATTATTGTTATCAATATGGATTTTTTGGGAGATTTTTCCGTGTGTGCTTGGGGGATTATGTTGCTAACCGCAATATAAAGAATAAAGCCAGCAAAAAATGAAAGATAATATGCAAGCATCTTTTCAGACACGGTAATTGCCAAACTGGCTAGACCGCCAATTATAGGCATCACCACAACAACCGCCAGCCAACCCTTGATATGAGTAAGTTTATTCTTGTTAAACAGCATAAATGTTGTGGTATCAAAACCATCGGCAAAGCGGTGACCTATAACGGCAATAGCCACTACGACTCCAACAGCTGTACTGACCTGAAAAGCCACCCCAATACTAAGACCATCCAAGAAACTGTGTCCGGTCAAGGCCAAAGCTCTAGCTGTACCCAATCTAGGATGCTGGTGCGGTCCATACTTTTCTTCACTTGTTTGATGAACTGGAACAAACTTTTCAAAAATATGAAAAAGCAAAAATCCAGTCGTTAAAGCAGCCATTAGACCAGTAGTGTTGATGTCCTCCGAACTAGCGATTTCAAAGATCTCCGGCAATAGATCGAAAGTTACAAGTCCGAGAACCAACCCAGAACTAAGAGCAATAGCCAGGTCTAGGTTTTTCCGGTTTCGCAGTGCTGTATAACCGCCAATTAAGGCTGCCACGGAGGCTGCAATGGTTAAAAGAAACACAATCATGTTGTTAAATATATTTGCTTAATTATTATTTTGCAAATTTGTCGCAATTTGCGTTAAAATTGAGACAATAATACATATGACACACCGTCAAACTCTTAAAACCATCCTCAAACAAAACGGCTCAAGTCTTACCCGTACTCGTCAACTGGTGTTTGATTTACTTAGAGACCAAGAACCGCAAAGTATGCAAGTACTCGCATCACGTGCATCACCGGAAGTTGATAGAGCTACCGTTTACCGAACGATCGAGCTTTTTGAAAAATTAGGAATTGTACACCGACTAAATATTGGCTGGAAGTATAGAATAGAGTTGTCTGATTTATTTTCTGCCCACCACCACCATATGCACTGTGAAAAATGCGGAAAAATCATAGATTTACCAGCAAACGTTATGCTAGAAAAAATGATTGATACTGTAGCTCAAAAAAACAATTTCTCACCCCGTGGTCATAGTCTAGAAATATATGGCCTTTGCCCTGTTTGCTCGCAGTAATAAACAAAAGAATGCTCAAAGCTATCAAACAGATCAATCGTGTTAAGGTTGAACCCGCTGAATGACTTAAAAACATTAACTATCTTTGTAAAACTCATTGATCTAGTTGTTCTCGTTGAAAATTGAACATTGCTAATCCGCCACAGGCGGATTAGCCAGCCATCATCGCTTCTTTGGCATCAACTTTATGATTCTTCACAAATACAAAAACCGCCACTGCACCAAGTAAGGCCAAGCCTATACCTACTTGTAGGGCTGCCTCATAGCCATTAACCTGTGCTACTAGTGGAGATGTGCCCGCTGTTACGTCTGTTCTTACTGTTGAAAAAGCAACAGCAGAAAGTATGGCCAGACCTATGGCTCCACCTACCTGTTGAGAAGTATTCAAAATGCCCGAAGCAATTCCGGAAAAGTGCTTTGGAACTCCTGAAGTTGCAGCCAAAGTACCTGCCACAAAAGTTAAACCCATGCCAAACGCACATAGTGCTAAGCCCGGAAACACATTATGCCAATAGTCACCGCCTACTTCCATTGTAATGCTTAGAACATAAAGACCAATAGCCAGGACAATGGGACCAAGCTGCATTGGTGGTTTGTAACCAATTTTAGCGACTAATTTAGAGACTACCCCAGATGTAATACCAATTATGAAAGTTACTGGTAGAAAAGAAAGTCCTGTCTTAACCGGTGAATATCCAAGTACTTGCTGAATATATAGCGTTAGAAAAAAGAACATTGAAAATAGTGTGCAAGCAATGGCTAGAAATGCAAGGTTGCCACCTAGTACATTGCGAATCCTAAACAACTTTAGCGGTAATAATGGCTGGTCAACTTTCATTTCATTATAGACAAAGGCTGTTAATAGAACAGCGCTGGCAATTAAAAAGCCAATAACGGTATCAGAACCCCAGCCGGCTGCAGGTGCTTTTGACAAACCATAAACTAAGGCCATTAACCCAGCTGTTGCTGTTACCGCACCGGTCAAATCTAGTTTTACTTTATGCTTTTCTTCACCAATATGGTGAGGCAACAGTTTTAGCCCAGTCAAGACAACTATGATTGAGACAGGCACATTTACAAAAAAATTCCAGCGCCAATCAAGGTATTGTGTCAAAATTCCACCAAGTAGTACGCCTACAGCTGCGCCACCGGCTGCTACTGCAGCCCATACACCCATGGCAGTGTTACGTTCTTTACCTTCCTTGAATTCACTGAGCACAATAGAAAGTGCAGCCGGTGACATAAATGCCGCCGCCAAACCTTGAGCTGCTCTCGCTATGATTAGCTGGGACTCGTTTGCTGCCATCCCACATAAAAAAGACATCAATCCAAAAAAAGCTACAGCTGATATAAAAACTTTACGACGGCCAAATATGTCTGCAGCCCTACCACCTAGTAGTAGGAATCCTCCAAAGGTTAAGGTGTATGCCGTAACCACCCACTGTAAGTTGTTAGGTGCAAAATTTAGATCTTTTGCGATAGAAGGAAGTGCTACATTGACAATTGCTACATCTAGAACAACCATAAATTGTGCTACTGCTAATAATGCTAAAATCGCCCATTTATTTTCTGAATGCTTTGAAAGTTGTTTGGCCACACTATCTCCTTTTACAATTTGTGATCACATGAAAAAATTTTAGTCTATGATCTTGCGCACAATAATTTAGCTTAATTATTATTATACGATTGTTGCGCATATTAACAATGGCAATCTATACTATATTGCTAGTGGCAACTCTTACAGAATCAACAGTAGAGGCAATGAACAACCCGGCTATTGAACGGGTGCTTATACTAGGAGCCGGCTTTGGTGGGGTAAAAACAGCTCTGGGGCTTGAAAATGCCAGTAAATATAACGTAACTCTTTTAAGTGAACAACCATATTTCCGTTATTATCCAATGTTGTATAAAACAGCTACCGGCGGTAATCAAAAAGCCTCAACTATAGACCTGTCAGAAATATTTTCCGGCAAAGATATCAATTTGGTAACTGACACCGCTGCTGTTCTTGATAGAGAAAACAAAAAAGTAAAATGCCTTTCAGGAAAGAGCTACCCCTATGATATTTTGGTAGTTTCTCTAGGTTCGGTAACAAACTATTTTGGCATAAAAGGTCTGGCAGAAAATTCGTATGGAATAAAGTCCCTTTTGGAAGCCAAAAAGTTAAGAGATCATTTACACGAGTCTCTCCTAGACGATGGTAAGCCGGATGTAAACTACATTGTTGTCGGCGGTGGGCCAACTGGAGTAGAACTAGCCGGATCGCTTCCAGGATACATAAAGCACATTATGAAATGTCACGGGTTAAAAGACCGAAGAGTAAGCGTGGTTTTAGTTGAAGCTATGCCAAGACTAATGCCAAGAATGAGCGAAAAATACTCAGCCAAAATAATGAAGCGATTAAGTAAACTAGGCGTTAAAGTTCACCTCAATCAAAGAGTTATTGCAGAGACACATGACCAGTTGAAGTTGAGTGGTGAATTACTAAGTTCACATACAGTGATATGGACTGCAGGAGTAGCACAAAACCCTTTTCTATCTAACAACAAATTCAGTTTTGATGAACATGGCAAAGTAGAAGTAGATGAACTACTTGAAGCCGGAGATGATATTTTTGTAATAGGTGACAATGCCGGCACTCAATATTCAGGAATGGCACAGACAGCACTTTACGACGGCAAGTTTTTAGCAAAAAACCTGTTGCTACGTACAAGTGGCAAAAGCCCTAAACGGTATATTGCAAAAAAGCCGATCTATATTACACCTGCTGGTCCATTTTGGGCGGCCGTATCTTGGGGAAAAAGAGATTTTTTTGGCAAGACCGGCTGGGTTTTAAGGTCGTTAGCTGATTTGGTTGGTTATCACGATTTACAATCATGGCATATAGCTTCCAAACACTGGATAGCTGATGCCGAAACTGAACACCTATGCGAAGTGTGTTCGAAATAAATCTCTAATTTGCTTTAATAAGACCTACCAGCCACCACCGCCGCCGCCACCGCCACCGCCACCGGCACCTCCTCCAGAAAATCCGCCACTAGAGCTACTGGCAGGCGGAGAAAAAGAAACACTACTTACTTCAGAAAAAGAATGTATTGAATTAACTAAATACAAAGAGTTAAAAGTATGCAAATTACCCCCATACCAATCAGGTGGTGACTTGTAAATTTCCTTGAACTGTTCTGCCCATTTTTTTTCTAGACCAAACAATACTGCATAAGGCAACAAGCTTTCAAAAAGTTTGATCTGCATTTTAGTCTCGTTCGGGTCAAACGAACCATTGCTTATTTTTTCTGCACCTTCCGGACTTTGATTAAAATTAAGTCTGTCTTTTTCTGCCAAATTTATATAGTCTTTGAGACCAAGTAACGCATCGTGTGTTTCAACTCCCTTAACTGTTCTGGCTGGCATTATTGCAGCAAAAAATATCATGACCACACCTACTGCTATTAAGCCCACACCTATTCCGATAAATGGTGTATAAATTTGACTAACAAAGAATAATACTAATACTCCGACTATAGTGGGAGCGGTTGACCATAGCCGATAAGATGACTTCACTGCTTTAGGATTTTTAACAAAGTAATTATCTTTTGTAAGATTTGTAGCTAGAGAATCTTTTAACTTGGTAATAGCTTTGGCTATTTCAGTCCGTGTAGTAATAGACTTGGAAATTTCACTGATTTTCATTTTGGTGCCAACCTCTGTAACCGGCATTACCGCTTTGGCAATTTCATAAAGTTCTTTATCTACTTGATCTAAGGGTTTTGTAATTTCCAGTTCATAATCAATGGAGTCTTTTCGAAGTTTTTTATTTATTTTGATTTCATTAATTCTTATATATTTATTAACCGCGAGTTCTAAAAGTGCAGAGCTGAAAGTCTTAGCCCCAATTGTTTGTCTTAGAACAAAATCACTCGAGACCACATTAAGCCCTTTTGGCGGTTCATATTCTGGTACAATTACCCCCCTGCCTTTGGGGTCATTGCCAAAGGCTCGCCAACGTCGAAACATCAGTCCAAAAGCTACAAGCGGTGGAATTATTGCTCCAATAATTGCTATACCTATACCTATTTTTCGAAATAACTTCTCCCTGGCGACTTCCGGACCAAGCACAAACGTATCTTTATCAAAAGCAAGTCCGAAAGTCATGGTTTGGCCGGCTAAGACTGTTTCTTTTGTTTGTACCTCAACTAAGACTCCCTCACCCTCGTTTGTCCTTTGTATAGTACACATATTACTGTTTGACTGAGATGGATACCCAATAAAGCATACTTGGCGTTGCTGTAAATAAGATGATAATTCTTTAGGTATATGAATACGTGCACTGACACTATCAAAGGGTTGAGGCCATTGGTCACCATTCACGTCCCAGTAGAATTCATCATGATCATCAAGGAACAGCACAACATTGCGCATTGTGTAAGTAATGACATACGTCTGACTGCCTTGCACATAGCGGTTAGCGTCACCAATTTTAAGAACTAAATTATTGTTTTCTTCGTAAGTTGTATAGTTCCAAGGGCTTCCATTGTCATTGGTAACTGAAATTACTTCCAGGCTAAGCGTATGATTTTGATAAGTTTGAGGTAAAGCCCTCAATATGCCATGGTTTTGGTCATAGTTGGGAAATTCAGCAACAAGAGTCTCTACTACTTTCAATGTCGAGGTCTTATTAGTGTCTCTGTTAAGGTAATAATCAGCACTAAATGAACTAAATCTAAAATTTTGGGTACCCTGTGCTTGGCTAGTGGCACTAATAAAAGGCACCAAACAAGCTATAGCAAAGATAGCTAATATTGTATTTTTCAGAAGTCGCTGCATGATTACTTCAATCCTAACATCGGCAAGCATAAAGTACCATCGGCCCTATTATTTTAATCACACTTAACTATTTACACATTAGTGTAAATAGCGGATTATATTGCTTATGGATAATGATGTAAATTCACTTCAAAACACTTTTTCCGCTCCGTCAGTAACTCCACCACCAAAAAGAAAATTGTTTAGGTTCTTACCTTGGCTTCTTGTTGCATTAATGGCTGTGGCCATTGGGGTGATGATAGCCTTATGGAAGCCCTGGCAAGCAAACATTCCGGCTAACAGCCGTACAATTGATGTTACGGGTGAAGCTACCGTAAAAGCCGAACCGGATGAATTTGTTTTCTACCCAACATACCAGTTTGAAGGTACCGACAAAGAAGCACTGATAAGCCAACTGACCAAAAAGAGCGACGAAATTGTCAGCCAACTTAAAAAATTGGGGGTGGAGGATAAAAATATTAAGTCCGACGCCTCTGGCTACAGCAACAACTACTACTACGATACTACTACCAACAAAAACGTCTATACTCTGTCGATTACAACTACCGTAAACGATAAAGATTTGGCTCAAAAAGTTCAGGACTATTTGGTAACTACAACACCCGAAGGTGCAGTTACGCCAAGTTCGACTTTCTCTAAAGCCAAACAAAAACAACTCGAAGATCAAGCTCGCAACGAAGCAACCAAAGATGCCCGCGCTAAAGCTGAAAAATCAGCAAGTAACCTTGGTTTTAAAATTGCACAGGTCAAAACTGTTGAAGATTCCGGTGGTTTTGGCGGAGATGGAGGTTGTGGACCTTACGGACTATGTAGCGGATCTAATGCTGTGCAATCCGCCGATGCAAAAGTTTCATCGATAGCTGTTCAACCGGGCGAGAACGAACTTAGTTATTCGGTCAAAGTGGTATACTTTATAAGATAATGCAAAGGCAAAAACAGTTCATTCTAGTGGCTACTGTAGTAGCAGCTGCCTTTGTAGGAATTCTAGCGTACAGCCAGAAAGACAAAACCACAAGCTCTGTAAGTTCTAACGTCGAAGAATCCAGTTCTGAAAACACTGCAGACATCCCTTCCAGCCCTAGTCCCACATCAAACGGGCAATATCTAGATTATTCCGAAGTTGCGCTCGCATCTACAACAGGAGAAAAAATTCTTTTTTTCCATGCACCATGGTGTCCTCAATGTAGAGCCCTAGAAGAAAGTATCATCTCTGGTTCCATTCCAGCGGGTGTAAACATATTCAAAGTTGATTACGATACCTCAACCAAATTAAAACAACAATACGGTGTTACGTTGCAAACTACTCTGGTAAAAATTGACGATAACGGTGAGCTCGTAGAGAAATATATTGCCTACAGTAGCCCAACTCTTGAAGCGCTAAAGTCTAATCTTCTGGACTAGCGATGCCTCTTGTTTTTGCTAGTTTTCTAGCTGGAATGCTAACTGTGCTGGCACCATGTATTTTACCCCTTTTACCAGTAATTGTCGGCGGCACTCTCACAAGAGGTGATTCAAATAAAAAACATTTCTCCTGGAGGAGACCACTGACTATAGCCTTGGGACTTGCTATATCGGTGATTGTCTTTAGTTTACTCCTAAAAGCAACAACTGCTCTCCTGGGTATTCCTCCATCGGTTTGGCAAATAATTTCTGGTTTGATCGTAATCGGTTTCGGGGTGATTATGTTAAAACCTAGCCTATGGGAATCAGTGAATTTACATCTAGGCTTGCAAGAAAGATCCAACCGTCTAAATTCTAAGTTTATATTCAAGAAAGGTACGGCCGGTGATTTCCTGCTTGGTGCATCACTCGGGCCAATTTTTAACAGTTGTAGTCCGACTTATGCATTGATAATAGCCGCTATTCTACCTAAGTCCTTCTTGGAAGGATTTATTTACCTAATAGCTTATGCCGCTGGACTTGCGCTGATGCTACTTTTGATTGCTGCGTTTGGGGTGCGAATAACGTCCAGACTAGGTTGGGCCAACAAACCCGGCGGCACATTTAGCAAAATTATCGGCCTGGTCTTTATTGCTGTTGGACTTCTGGTAATCACTGGTCTAGATAAAGACACTCAGACATTTATACTCAACCAGTCATGGTATGACCCAATATACCAACTTGATTCCAAGTTGATGATCTAGGAAAGATCCACGATGCATAATCAACAAAAAAGAACTCATCCGAAAATGAGCTCTTCTTTGCTCGCATTGATGCCCCGAAGGGCTTCTTTGCTAATTCACCTCACGATGAACTGTCTAAAACTATAGTCCGTCCATATTAATTTGGCAATTGCTTAAGTTTATTTTATAAATTGCTAGAGTTTTTTGTCTGTGGACAACTCAACTATTCAACCCTTTAGACAAAAGGTTGTTGGATTTGCAATGTATTTACATTCAAATGCCGTACAAAACATTGTATCGACGAGAACTATGCAGTGATAAAACTATGATTAATATTCCAACAACTCCTGCTATAAATTCAGGAATTTGAAAACGAATTCCAGCTAGTAGCATTGCTGAAAGTACTAGTATTGCGTAGTGTGCCCCATGTACCAAGTAACGATAATGTCGCAATGTTCCATTATCTAAAAGATGCAAAGTCATAGACCTAACGAATATAGCTCCAATAGCCAGCCCAGCAGTTATAAGTAAAATACTCTTTGTTATTGCAAAGGCGGCAATAACGCTGTCAAAACTAAAACTTGCATCTAAAAGTTCCAGATAGATTAACTGGGTAAAACCGTGGGAATGACTACCATGAGTTCTTTTAGTTTCATGACCAATAAGTAGTTTGCTTATAAGTTTTATGATTAGAAAAGTTATAGCTCCTAAAACCCCAGCCATGGCTACTTTGCTGTCTCCCGGTGCCAAAAAAGTATATATGATTGTTACAGCAACAATTGCACCAAAAATTGATACCCGCCAAGGTTGATTAAATTCTCCTAGTGGTGCTTCCAGTCCATCAAGCCACCTAACTTTACGTTTCTCGCCAAAAAACCGCAGACCAACCATCAATAAAAATACTCCACCAAAAGCCGCTATAACCGGGTAAGCTGATTCAAGTTGATGGGCGTACTCTTGGGGATGGTGCAGAGCTAAATCAAAAACTTCAGCAATTGTATTATCAGTGGTGTTAGCGACTAACACCAAAGGTAACAATGCCCTCACTAAAAATACGGCAACAAATATACCAACCGTTAAAAATATAATCCTCCAAATGCGGTGCATTGTAGATAATACTTGAGAATTGATAACAGCATTTTCAAAACTAAAGACAATTTCTATAAGTGCTAAGGCGATAAGCGGGATTAGTGAAGCAAAACCACTAAAGAAAACAGTTCCGATAATTATTGCAACAGAAGCGGTAATGGCAAAATTATAATGTTTGACACCAAAATGTTTTGTTTTAGGCATTAGAACTATTCTAGCAAAGTTCAAGGGGCCCCGTCTCCGGGGCCCCTGGGTTTGTCTGTTTACAGCCCGAGAGACTGCAGCATGGCTGCGATCATGTTCAGCACGAAGCCGATAAGCACGATCAAGCCAAGACCGATGAAGAACGCCTTGACGTTAGACACCGCTCTGCACCTCCTCTCGAGGTGATTTCAAGATGGAACCGTCGGCATACAGCCACCGAACGATATCCATTTGTGCGCTCGCCCAACACCCGAACTTTAGTACACAGTTCGAGTAGTTGATTGTTGCTTGGGCATAATACGCACCCTTCGGGTTTCCCTGCCAGGGTACGAAGTTACCTTGTGCCTGACAGCTGTCGATGGTGATAGTGATTCGGTCGAATTTCTCGACCTTACACGTTACACCGACCGAGACTACCTTTCCGTCTCGGCACCACGACACCTGCATTTGTAGTCGAACAAGTGTAGTCTTGAACACTGCCGACTTGTCTTCATTAACTGCTTTGAAGACACTGCAGGTTTTTCGATCCTTGGCGGCCTGAGCAGTATCAGTGTATCCGCCAAGATGTAATGCAACCGCCATCACAGCGGCCAAAACGAGATGTCTGACGGCTGTCATTCATCTCTCCTCTCTGTTGGTGTGGACGAAATGTCGGTCCCACCCCACCCCCAGAAAGGTCGTACAAACAGTAACGGAGAGTTCCCCCCATCCAACACTGTTCAGATAATATTATACTACTTTACCAAGTATAAGTCAAGCTTTTTAAACTTTTAAACACCAATGTTACTGGGTTCAGATCCAAACGGATAGGTTGTGTTCAAATCAGTATTTAGCCATTGATGTTGTAGTGGTTCAAGTAGTTCCCAGCTTGCTAGAACTTCTTCACTGGATGGAAAAAGGTGTTTTGAAGAACGCAAGGCCTCAACCAAAACTTGTTCATAAGCGTTTGGGATGCGGTCAAAATTTCCTTCATAATCAAAACCGAGCGCCACTTTTTTCAATTTTCGGTCGTAGCCTGGTTCCTTCACCCAAAGGTCTATTTCTATTCCTTCATTGGGTTGGATGTGAAGAACCAATCGATTTGCCTCAGATTCTTCAGTTTTTCTAAACTGTACTACTACTTCAGTCTTACGTTGATTGAGTGCTTTTCCAGTGACTATTCTTATAGGAACACCTTCCCATTGCTCAAGCTCGGAATAAAGTCCTACTCTCACGAATGTCTCGGTATTTGATTTAGGGTTGTTAACCTCTTTTCTATAATCATCATACTGTGCTCTTTGTGCATCAAACTCACCTTTTTCATTATGTGCCAGGCGCAGAGAACGCAGTGCCTCTAGTCTTCTTTCTGGTAGTTGAGCAAACTCAAAGACAGAACTACATGGTTTTGCAATAGTCATTGCAACCAATTGCAAGGCGTGACTCTGCACAATGTCGCGTAGTGCCCCTGTTTGTTCATAGAACTTTGCCCTACCCTCAATGCCTGCATCCTGTGATACTATTATTTCTATTTTTTCTATAAAATCCTTATTCCAAGATCTTCTAAAAAGTGCATTGCCACCCAAAAATACCGATATGTTTTGTGCCATTTCCTTTGCTATGTAATGATCAATTCTATAGACTTGCTCTTCTCTGAAAAATTCTTGAATATTTAAGATAACATCTTTTGCTGATCGTAAATCTCTACCAAATGGTTTCTCAAGTAAAAGTTTAATGTTTGGTGTGTTTAAACCAGCTTTGCCTAAGTTTTTAACTATTCCTTCAACAGCATCGGGCGGAACAGCAAAGTAAAACAAAACATGTTCTGCTCCATTATTTTTTATAATTTCTCTAAGGCGTGGGTAATCATTAGGATTCTCAAAATCTATTTTATGAACTTGTAAGATTTCAGTTAAACCGGAGGATTTTAATTCATCAGTTATCAAAACCTCATCCAAACTAACATTGCGACGAGAAAGTCCCAAGAGTTGAAAATTTTCTGGTAAATTATCTGTTTTCTGCAATTCAGCCAAAGCAGGTAGAAGATATCTGTGCGATAAGTCGCCGGTAATACCAATTACGGCAAGAAGGGTCGGTGGTTGGTTTTGTTCTGACATTAGTCGATCTTCACCACTTTTACAGCTGTACCATAAGCTGCAACTTCATTCATAATTCCACCAATGTCGCCACTATCAAAGCGCATTGCCAACACGGCATTTGCTCCCTTGCTTGTTGCTTCTTCTCGTAGTCGAGCAAGTGCGTGTTCGCGACTATCGCTCAGCATCGTGGTATAGCCTTTTACTTCGCCACCAAAGATTGTTCTAAAACTTGCACCAATATTTGAAAATAGGTTACGCGACCTAACTATTAGCCCAAACACTTCACCATAAACTTCAACAACCTTATGACCTGGAATATCGTTAGTGGTCACAACAATAATACTATTCTTGTCATCCATTATTCATCACCTCCTAAGTCTTTATTATACTTTGGAAGCACATTTATTTTGATAAATCAGCTACATCTAAAGTAATTTCTGTTCCGGCCTCAGCTTGTCCGCCCAAAATTTTGTTAGCCACAGCGTTCTCAACCGTTTTTTGTACAACTCGGCGCATCGGTCGGGCGCCAAATTCTGGATCATAACCTTGCTGAACTATTTGAGTAAGAGCAGCATCTGTTAATTTTACTGTAATATTTTGATCAATTAGCGTCTTGTTGACACTGGCAATCATCAACTGAGCTACTTGGAACAATTCTTGTTGGTTGAGTGGTCTAAACAAAACAACTTCATCAAACCGATTGATAAGTTCTGGTCTAAATTGTCCAATACTGATTAACTTATCAACAAGTGGTCGTTCAAATTCTTCCAGACTCTCACCGGCGTTTATTCTTGCAATAATATCGGTCGCACCGGCGTTGGAAGTACATATGATGATGGCGTTTTTAAATGATGTTGGTTTGCCTGAAGAATCACTCAACTGACCTTCGTCAAGTAGCTGCAATAGAAGATTCAAAATGTTAGGATGAGCCTTCTCAACTTCATCAAGCAGTACCACAGAAAACGGTTGCTCTCGTATAGAAAGAATTAGACTTTTAGTTGTGTCATTGCCGGCATCAAGCAGTCTTTCTACATCGCTTGCCTGTTGAAATTCACTCATATCTAATCTAATCATCTGTTGTTCATCACCAAAATAAGTAGCTGCCAGTGATTTTGCTAACTCTGTTTTTCCAACACCGGTTGGCCCCAGAAAGAGAAAACTTCCGGTGGGTCTTTTGGGGTTGGCAACCCCTGCTCTCCCTCGGCGAAGCGCAGATGCTATAACGTTAACTGCTTCGACTTGGTTTATCATTCTTTCGTGAATTTTATCTTCGAGGTGCAAAAGCACATCAGTTTCTGCAGCCCCCGCTTTACTTACTTTCACACCTTTTGTTTTTTCAATGGCTGATTGGACTGACTTATCATCAAGTAATTTATTAGTCACATAAGGTAGCGACTGCTCCAGAAGGGCAATTGCCCGCCCCGGGTAAGCTATCTCCTGGTTATACTGTCCACTAAGTTTATATGCTTCTTTCAAAGCAGAGTAACTTATAAGAATCGAATTCTTTGCCTCTAGGGTTAGTGCTGTGTCCTCAAGTATTCGCATCGTTAAATCTTTGTCTGGTTCTGAGATATTAATTAAACCTAACTGAGCAACTAATGATTCGTTTGAATTTTTAATTTGTTGGAAGTCATGCGGTGTAAAAGCAGCAATTATTTTAACTGATTTATTTTGTATAACAGGCAATAGAATTTTGCTAATATCAAAACTACCCGTACCACTCTTGAAAAATAGCTGTCCTTCATCCATAAACAAAATTATATTTCCAGCATGAACTGCTTCTGCAAATAACTGTAAAATTACTTTTTCTAACTCATCTTTAGAAACAGCCATTATTGCCGAAGCATCCAGACTTACCATTTGGTAATATCGAAGTGAGCTATCTTTACCACTTAGTAGTCTCTGAGCAAGCGCATATGCAAGTCCGGTTTTTCCAGAACCTGCCTCACCAACTATCGCCACAGTACCGCTGGCTTCGCTCAAACTATGAATAACACTATCTAGAACGTCGCTATGAGCTAATGTGTGAAAATGACCTCTACCGACTTCGATTTCTCTACTAATATTCGTACCAAAGCGATCAAGGGTCGGCGTAAAACCTGCCGCCCAATCACGGCCAATTCCGCCAAAACGTGGACGTGGTTCACTAGAAAATTTAACTAATCGTTCACACCAAGATACAGCATTTACAACCTCATCAGTTGTCAAATTATAGCCGGCAAGAACTTTTTTAGCGTTGGGGATTGTTACTAAAAGTGCTCCAACCAAGGCCGCTCCATTCAGTTCAACCGACGAATTTTGTATTTTTAACTCTGCTGCTTTTTGCCAAACAGCTGACATATCTGCTTCGTTACCGCTTAACAGCTCAAGGATACTGTTGTCAGAAAGCAGTAGGTGATTTTCTATAAACCTGCCTTGCCAAGTTGCAGTAGCGGTTTGCCAGGCTGACTTTGGAGTGATGGTCTTTAGTTTGGATAATTTAGCTAATAACTTGCTTTCTAAAAAGTCGTCTAAATTATCAGAGTTCTCTTTTGGCGAAAGTTGGCAAAGATCTCGCCGATACCAAAGAGCAATAACGCCTGCCTGAACAGCAAGACCCATCCAGATATAGCCATAATTTCGAATCGATGTATTTATCATTAGAATCGCGGACCCAAGTCCAAAAGCAGTTATTACTAGTAAAATTAATTGCCACAATTTATCGCTAATATGGGCAGCGGCTCTGGCTTTACGACTTCTGGGGCTAGAAGGATTGAATTTCATCCAACAAGCCCCCAAATTAACAAACCAACACCAAGAAATGGTAGTAACGGCCAAATAACTGCCATAGTAAGACCAACAACTGCCGTTACAACTAAAATCACGACTGCACTAATCAATACTATTGTTCTTACAATAAAGCCGATTACTCTTGAAACAAGGTTGTCAACCATTGCTCGCATTTTTTCGTCCAAACCACGTCCAGGTGTTGAGACTATTCGCTTCCAAGGTGAAAAAAGAGTTTTTAACAGCACGTCCAATGAAAATGCCAGTAAGACTGAATTAACCCACTTGTAACTATTTCGCCAGGCTTGTTTCCAACCCGGACCATACCACCAAATAAAGAACTCCAGAAGAAGCATATGTTTATTGTACTCGAAAAGATGTAATTAATGGAGTACAATAAAGTTGTTATGCAACCAACAAACAACTCACAAAAAATAGTAATAGTAGAAGATAACAAAGATCTAGCCGAAATATATAAAACTAGGTTGGAGATGCTGGGATATACAATATTTACAGCCTATGACGGTATAGCTGCGCTTTATACAATTCAGACAGAACTTCCACAGCTTGTACTATTAGACCTTATGGTTCCTAATATTGCCGGTGATCAGATTCTTGCCAAAATGCGCGCCAGTGAATGGGGCAAGAATATTCCAGTATTTATTATTTCTAATCTTAACGAAGCAGATGCTCCAGCTGGGTTGAGAGATATGAATATATCCGGATATGTAGTGAAAGCCAACTTAGCTGATGATGGTCTAGACAGAATAGTTAACGCCATACTTCGTCCGACAGAGCAAGCTCAAACAACGACAATATAATCTATTTGTTAGCTTCGATATAAAGATAGAAGTATTATTATAGTGTGAACGATAATACTCAAAATAAAATATCTGACTTTTTTAATAGTTTCCCTTTAAAAACATATAAATCTAAAGAGATAATTGTTCATGCCGGCGACCAACCGGCCGGTGTTATGTATCTTTTGAGTGGCGAAGTTCGTCAATATGACATAACCGGATCAGGTGATGAAGTTACGGTAAATGTTTTTAAACCGCCGTCTTTTTTCCCAATGTCTTGGGCTATTAATAAAAATACGAATGAGTATTTCTTTGAGGCTTTGACTAACGTAAGTATTAGAACCTGTCCTGATGATCTTGCCATCAAATTTATCCAAGATAACTCGGATGTAATGTACGACTTACTGGGCAGAGTCTACAAAGGACTAGACGGTATGTTAAGGCAAAAAGTTTTATTAATGAAAGGATCAGCTCACGCTAGGGTTTTATTTGAACTAGTAGTTGCCTGCCAACGATTTGGCAAGCCATTTAAAGGTGGAGTCCAATTGAATATTTCGGAAAACGATCTTGCCACAAGAGCTGGTTTGACACGAGAAACGATTAGTAGAGAACTTCAAAAACTTCAAAAACTTGGTTTAATAACTATCGGGCATAAAAATATTTTAGTAAATGACTTACCGGCACTTAGCTCTATGCTAGCGAGAAATTTTTAGTTTAAACCGTTTTTTCTAAAGTTCTAGTTAAATATTTTCTTGCAGTACATAACATAGTTAGTATTTAGAAA
Organism: uncultured Candidatus Saccharibacteria bacterium; assembly: GCA_964400155.1. GTDB lineage: Bacteria > Patescibacteriota > Saccharimonadia > Saccharimonadales > UBA10212 > JAYTJL01. The sequence goes on along the minus strand of CAYNSQ010000002.1, from coordinate 31,106 downwards.
GCTTAATTAGTTTTTTATACCAAGCTTATCTTCTGTTTTTTTAGTTTCAATTGTAGTTTTGATGATAGTATCTGGAGCAAGTGAAATACTGTCTATACGCTGTTCAACTAAAAATTTAGCAAACTGAGGATAATCAGATGGGGCTTGACCACAAAGGCCGATTTTTACCTTCTTTTTTTTGGCAATTTTAATCACTAACCGAATTAGCTGTTTTACAGCTTCATTGTTTTCATCATAGACATGAGCAACTGTATGGTTGTCCCTATCAACGCCAAGTGTTAGTTGAGTTAAATCATTAGATCCAATAGAAAATCCATCAAAAAGTTCGGCAAATTGTTCGGCTAGAATTACATTTGAAGGAATTTCAATCATCACATATACTTCAAAGCCGTTTTTACCGCGAACCAAGCCATTCTTTGCCATAATGTCTAGCACTTTCTTAGCTTCGGTTAAATCTCGACAAAAAGGTACCATGGCTTTTACGTTTGTAATACCCATTTCATCGCGAACTTTTTTTAGTGCTTTGCATTCAAGCTCGAATGCACGACGATAATCTTCACTGTAGTACCGACTAGCACCTCTCCAGCCAATCATTGGATTGTTTTCAATTGGTTCGAATTGCGTACCGCCAATTAGATTAGCGTACTCGTTACTCTTAAAATCGCTGAAGCGAATTATTACATCTTTTGGATAAAATGCTGCCCCGATTATACTTATACCTTCGGCTAATTTATCAACAAAGTATTGCGACTTATCTTGATAGCCATGAGTCAAAGTATTTATTGTGTTTCTTGTTTGGGGGTCTTTAACACGATCAAAATGTAGAAGTGCCAGCGGGTGAATTTTTATATGTGAATCAATTATGAATTCTTCTCTGGCCAAACCGACACCGTCATTTGGAATCATAGAATATGAAAATGAATGTTCGGGCGAGCCTATGTTCATCATAATTTTAGTCTTGGGACGGGGAAGATTCTTAATATTTGTTTTTAGGATTTCAAAATCAAGCAGCCCCTTATAAACATAGCCCGTGTCGCCTTCAGAACAGTTAACGGTAACTTCAATATTGTCGTCAATGACATCACTGGCATTACCCGTACCAACAACGCACGGAATACCAAGTTCTCTAGAAACAATTGCAGCGTGACAAGTTCTGCCACCCTTATCAGTAATAATAGCGCTGGCTTGTTTCATAACCGGAACCCAATCCGGATCTGTCATTTCAGTTACCAGTATTGCACCTGGTTCGAACTTATCTATGTCTTTTACACTAAATACTTTCTTAACTACACCTTTACCTATTTTGTTACCTACACTTGTTCCAGTGATAATTTCTGTACCAGACTGAGTCATTTTGTATTCTTCAATAATATTGTGATTAAAGCGTGAGGCAACTGTTTCTGCTCTGGCTTGCACTATGTATAACTTGCCATTATTTTCGTCCAGAGCCCATTCCATATCCATTGGATGGCCATAATGTTCTTCGATTGCCATCCCCCATTTTGCCAAAGTGATTACCTGTTCATCAGTAATTGAAAATCTCTCTTGATCTGCTTTAGAAACGGCAACGTTTTTGGTCCGGCTGCCCATAATTGGTATCATTCTTTCTTTTTTGGCACCTACCTTTTTTTTCAAAATAGCTAAAGTTGGTTTAAAGACGGTAAATTCATCCGGGCTCACTCTACCCTGTACAATGTTTTCCCCTAACCCGTAAATTGAAGTTATAATCACAGCGTTTCTAAATCCGGTCTCGGTGTCTATAGTAAACATAATCCCTGCCGCTTCGGACCGGACGGCAACCATTTGTTGTATGCCAACAGAAAGTGCGACACTCATATGGTCGAATTTGTTCTCTACTCGATAGACAATAGCCCTGTCAGTAAATAATGAAGCAATGCATTTCTTTGTAGCTTTAAGTACTTTTTTCTCACCTTTGATGTTTAAATACGTTTCTTGTTGGCCGGCAAATGAGGCATTTGGCAAATCTTCAGCCGTTGCTGATGATCTTACAGCTACTACAATGTTTTTTTCGCCACAAATTTGACTCAATTGTTTATAGCCTTTTACTATTTCCTCCTCTAGGTCTTTTGGAAATTTAGTGTTAATGATGATTGAACGAATCTCTGCGCCGCGTTTTTTTAAATCGTTAACATTTCCTACATCAAGTCCTTGAAGAATTGCAGCGATTTTATCCGAAATTCCTGTTTCTCTTAAAAAGTGCCTATAGGCATTACTGGTGGTGGCAAAGCCGTTTGGTAGGTTCACTCCCTTTGGTGCTAAGTAGTGATACATTTCACCAAGTGATGCATTTTTTCCACCTACTTGTGGGATGTCTTTTATAGATAATTCTTCAAAAAATTTTACGTATTTGTACACTTTTAATAATCACCCTCTCTAATTATTTGCGTTCTTCTAGGGGTATTATACCAGCATAAGCACTAAACAAGGAATAAGCTATAATCTTAGTTATATGAACAATTCAGATTCTAAAATTAATGAAATAAAAATTTGGTTAGGCAGTGGTTCTATCAACTTATTCGGGTTGCCATTTTCGGGTAAAGACACGCAGGGAGAAATGCTGGCTAATGTGCTTGGAGGAGTACTAATTGCCGGAGGCGAGATTTTACGTAGTTACCCAGACCAAACTAAGATTGAAGAAATTATGGCTGATGGTAACTTATTACCGTCAGAACTTTATATGGATATTGTTTTGCCATATTTATCTAGAACAGAACTTAACAACAAGCCTTTGATTTTAAGTTCTGTTGGTAGAATGCAGGGGGAACAGCAGATTATTATGGAATCCGCTTCCCGTTCTGGACATCCCTTGAAAGCAGTGGTCCTGCTAGAGCTAAGTGAGGACACAATCTATAAAAGATTTGAGAAAGCTCAAGCCACCCATGACAGAGGCGAACGAGAAGACGACAGCAGAGTTGTTTTGCAAAATCGTATTGCTAAATTTAAAGAACAAACTCTTCCGGTTATAGACTTTTATCAAAAAAACGAATTATTAATTAGGGTTGATGACAGCAAAAACAAAGAAGAGGTTGAGTTAGAAATTATCGAAGCTTTACATAAAAAAGCCACTGCGGCGTAATAATTAAGCGTTTGGCGGGCTTGTATCGATATCTAAGGTTGATGAATTTAACTTATGTCCGGCATCATCAAGTTCGTAAATTATAATTTGTCCAAATATCATTTCCAAATGACTTACATCTTCATCAGATATCGACTCTATATACTTAATCAAAGCTCTTATACTGTTGCCGTGAGCTACTAACAGAATGTTTTTACCTTCTTTTAGTTGCGGCAAGATAGTATCCTGAAAGAAAGGTATTACTCTTTCATAGACATTTTTTAGACTTTCTCCATTTGGAATTGGTACGTCCCAGCCACGCCGTAAATTATTAAAGGCTTCTTCTCCAATTAGTTCTTTCATTTCCCACTTGTTTTTACCTGTATACTCACCGTAATCACGTTCGTTAATGCTTGGACTAACAATTATGGCTACATCAAGTAGTTGAGCAGTATTTAACATACCTTCTAGTGTCTCTCGAGTTCGAATTTGTTCCGAACAATAAGCAAGGTCTACTTTAATTTCGGATTTTTTTAGTGCTTGGCCGAATAATACTGATTCCTTAAATCCTTTAGGACTTAGATGAACATCAGTTTTACCAGTCCACCTACCTGAGGCATTCCATTCCGATTCTGCGTGCCTGGCTACCAGCAATTTACCCATATTCTTTTTTGGTATTTCAACTTTGTTAGGTATTGTTCCATACCAAAAATCGATGATGTTTTGAGAGGTAATTAGATTTATCCTCTTTATAGCCTCTTCCGTATTGAAGGCATTGTGAGGGCTGATGATAACATTAGGAAGTTTTTCCAACAATGAAATTTCCATACTGTGCCTCAAAAGAGATTCCGGAATCATTTCACTACGTAGCATGGCTGTTTCTTCGTGATGGCTTAGCAAGGCTTCACCTTCAATAACATCAATTGCAGCACCACCTAAATAACCGTTATCAAGTTGTTCAGTAAGTGCTCTAGTATCAACTAGTTCACCTCGCGCGGTGTTAATAAGAATTGAACCGCGCTTCATCTTTTTCAGTCTTTCACCATTGATTAAGTGATGAGTTGAAGGTAAATACGGCGTGTGAAGAGAGATTATGTCTGACTCTGCTAACAATTCGTCTAGCGACACATACCGAAAATTAAGACTTTGCTGCAATTCTTCTTTAGGGTATGGGTCATACGCGATTGAGTGCATAGAAAATCCATTGGCAATTCTTAAAGCTTTTTGGCCAATATGACCGGTGCCAATAATTCCAATTGTTTTTCCTTCTAGGTCATGCCCACGTAAATCCTCAGTTGAGAAAGATTTACCTTGTGTCTCAAGTACTGCCGTCATCTTTCTGGTTAATGCTAGCAGGAGTGTAAAGGCATACTCAGCAACAGTGTTTTCACCATAGCTCGGCACATTAACTACCGTAATACCTCGTTCTTCAGCAGCGACTAAGTCAATATTGTTAAATCCGGTTGAGCGGCAGGCTATCAATTTAAGTTTTGGCAACGACTCAAGAATTTCTCTAGTGACGGTACTTGTAACAAAAACCGAAATAACTTCTGTTTCCAGATTACAATTTGATGTTTCAATCTTGGACGATACAAACTCCCAATTATGGTCAGTTTCATTTAAAACATCGTTAATTTGAGCTTTGTCCAGCTCGGTCGCATCATAAAAATATATTAATGCCATTATTAAGTTTAATTATACATAAGCATTATGAGAAAATATAAATATGCAGATTGAAAAGATTGACGCTCGTCAAATTATTGACTCCAGAGGAGAACCAACTGTTGAAGCAGAAGTTTGGCTTAGAAACGGTGAGTTTGGTAGAGCTATGGTACCATCGGGTGCTTCTACGGGTGAACATGAGGCAAAAGAACTTAGAGACGGCGGAGATGATTTTGCCGGAAAAAGCGTTGCTGACGCTGTAAATAATATAAAAACAGAAATTAATAATAGACTAAGGCATTTTGAAGCAGATGATCAGTTTTTAATTGACCGCAGCTTGATAGAACTTGATGGCACAATTGATAAATCAAGACTGGGTGCTAATGCTATCTTGGCCACATCATTAGCATGCACGCATGCTGCTGCTAAATACCGAAAAATTCCACTATACAAACAAATAAATGATATTGCACACAACCCCACCATGTCGCTACCAATGCCTATGTTAAATTTTCTTAATGGCGGTAAGCACGCCAATAATTCATCCGATTTTCAAGAATTTATGGTGGTTCCAATTTCTGCAAAAACATATTTTGAAGCTATAAAAACTGCTGTAGAAATATACCAGGTACTAAAAAAGAATTTAGCCGAAAAAGGGTTGTCCACTGCTGTTGGTGATGAAGGTGGGTTTACTTTTGAAGTTCACAAAAACAGTTCAATGCTAGATGAACTTGTTCTGGCAACACAAAAGGCCGGCTATAAACCGGGTATTGATGTTGTCTTTGCTATTGATGTGGCGGCTTCAGAATTTTTTAAAGATAGTAAGTATGAATTAAAAACTGAAAACACTAATCTAGATGCACACCAGATGATAGATTACATTACTCGGTTATGCAATGATTATCCGATTGTTTCGGTAGAAGATGGTCTAAGCCAAGATGAATGGTCTGACTGGCAGAAATTAACTGCGCAAAACAATAATATTCAAATCGTTGGTGATGATTTGTTGGTTACTAATTCAGAAAGACTGCAAAAAGCAATCAGTCTGAGTGCTGGTAATGCAATTTTAATAAAACCAAACCAAATAGGAACACTAACCGAGACAATAAAAACAATCCAGCTAGCCAAAAGTAGCGGTTGGCGCACAATAGTTTCTCATCGCAGTGGAGAGACAGAGGATGTAACAATTGCTCATTTAGCCGTTGGTTGCGGAGCCGGACAGATAAAGACAGGTGCTGTTGCAAGAAGCGAACGCAATGCCAAACATAATGAACTTATGCGTATTGAATCAACAGATCCAAGCTTAAGTCTAGAAAATCCATTCATGACAGTGGTTTAGACCTGAATTACATTAGAGGTTATACTTTGCAATTGATTCAGTAACGTGCACCGACTGTTTCTTTAGGCAAGTGTTGTTCAATGATAGACAAATCCTCGTCGTTCAGCTCCACGTTTAACGCGCTGAGGTTTTCTTTAAGACGATGGATTTTACGGGTGCCTGGGATAGCAATTATTTCATCGTTTTGACTCAAAATCCAAGCTAGAGCTATCTGTGCGCTTGAAACTCCTTTTTTTTGGGCGATTAGGGAAACGACCTCAACAAATTTTAGATTTTTTTGCATGGCTTCGTCAGTAAATCGAGGATTGGAAAGACGGAAATCACCAGTTTCCAAATCAGCGCGACTTTTTATAGTACCTGTCAGAAATCCTCTACCAAGCGGACTGTACGCAACAAAAGAGACGCCTAATTCTTTGCATACTTTAAAAAGTTCTTTCTCCGGTTCGCGACTCCACAAAGAATATTCTGTTTGAACTGCTGAAATAGGATGAATAGCATGTGCTCTGCGAAGAGTTTCAGCACTTACTTCACAAAGTCCAATATTTTTCACTTTACCTTGCTTGATCAAGTCTGCTAATGAGCCAATGATTTCCTCAATCTCAACTTTTGGATCTTGCCGGTGCATGTAGTACAAATCAATAGCTTCTACATCTAAGCGTTTTAAGCTAGCGTTGCATGCTTTTTTAATGTAATCTGCTTTTCCGTTGAGGCCTAGAAATTCTGCATTAGGCCCTCTCATAACTCCAAACTTGGTTGCAAGTACAATGTCTTTCCAACGACCTTTAAATGCTTTTCCCAATAGCTGTTCATTTGTTCCACAACCGTACATATCAGCAGTGTCGAAAAAATTAATCCCTAAGTCAATAGCCTTGTGCAATGTATTTATGGATTCTTTTTCGTCAAAGGTTCCATAGAATTCTGACATTCCCATACAGCCAAGGCCAATCCGTCTGACTTCAAGTTTGCTGTGACCTAAAATAGTTTTTTGCGTCATCCAGTACTAAGCATAGAGCAATGTTTTACATTCGAATAGTTATTATAGGCAAATTGATTGGCTGGGGATGAGGGATTCGAACCCCCGATCCTGGGACCAGAACCCAGTGCCTTACCGCTTGGCCAATCCCCATTAACCTAACAAATTATACTCTATGCGGGGTTCGAATCCGATTCGAGTCACCTTCGGCGACCCCGAAACTTCATCTTTGAAAACAAGTTTTCAAGAGAAGGTTTCCTTGCAATCTGCCACTGGCAGATTTCACCCCGATCCTGGGACCAGAACCCAGTGCCTTACCGCTTGGCCAATCCCCATTAACCTAACAAATTATACTCTATGCGGGGTTCGAATCCGATTCGAGTCACCTTCGGCGACCCCGAAACTTCATCTTTGAAAACAAGTTTTCAAGAGAAGGTTTCCTTGCAATCTGCCACTGGCAGATTTCACCCCGATCCTGGGACCAGAACCCAGTGCCTTACCGCTTGGCCAATCCCCATTAACTCGTTAGATTATAGGTCTTTAAGTGTTATTTTGCCAGATGTTGATTTAAACTAGAATATTTTTTTAACAAATGAACAAGCAATAGCGTTATACTTAGGATAATAGAAAATGCGTAGACTGCTTACTAAATTTGAACTTGGTTATGCACAGGCTGCTATATTGGTTGCGATTGGTCTTCAATTGACTCTTAACGACGAACTACTAGTCGCTCCAAAATATTTCATTGCCTGCATGGAAATCCTTTTAGTATTTGGTATTGGAATTACAACACCGTTAAATCATAGTTTAGCCACAAGAATAAGACGAGATTTTTCATTGGTATTGATTGCCGTAATTACCACTGTTAATGCGGCATCTATGTTACTCGTTGCCGATAGTTTGATTAATGGTACCGTAGTCAGTGGACATGAAGTAATTTTTTCTGCCGCAACGATTTATCTTACCAATATCATCATCTTCAGTATATGGTTTTGGGAAATAGATAGCCCCGGTCTTACAGGAATTAGAAAGCACGATGCACAACCACAATTCTTTTTTCCGCAAATGGTTTTAGACACTGATGCTGCAAAAAAATGGGAACCTTCTTATCTTGATTATCTATACCTTTCTGTTACAAACTCAACTGCGTTTAGCCCCACTGATACAGCACCATTAACACACGGCACCAAAGCTCTGATGGGTTTGCAAGCCTTTATATCACTAATAACTGTAGTCTTAGTTACTGCCCGAGCAGTAACTACCCTTGCATAACAAATACTTAACAAGTTAAGTTTTTAGTTTGAACTTTATCATATATATCTGTAAAATTAGAGCACTTTATGGAGAAACTTAAGAAATCAACTAGAAAAATACTGGTGGCCATAATTGGTTTTCCTTTGCTAGCGGTAGGCATAGTGCTTATTCCACTTCCAGGTCCTGGTCTGTTGGTTTGTTTTCTTGCTTTATTTATACTTTCCTTAGAATTTGATTGGGCTGAAAAACACCTAAACATAGTTAAAACCAAAATCAAACTAATATGGGAAAAATCCAAACCTAAAATAGAAAAATAGCTTTGAGCTTTAGGCTTTGAGCTTTGAGCTAACTACATCCCAGTTCACAATATTCCAAAAAGCTTCAATGTATTCCGGTCGTCGGTTTTGGTATTTTAAATAATAAGCATGTTCCCAAACATCCAACCCAAGTAGCGGAACCTTACCTTCCATAATCGGACAGTCTTGGTTGGCTGTAGAATATACTTCTATACCTTCAGCCCCATCAACCAACCAAGCCCAACCACTGCCAAACCTTCCGGCAGCCACCTCGGAGAAGTTGGCTTTAAATTCTTCAAAACTTCCAAATTTAGATTTGATCTTTTCCTCTAGTACACCAGCGGGTGTTTTTACTCCACCAGGAGCAATTATTTCCCAAAACATACTATGGTTATAATGGCCTCCTCCATGATTCTGCACCGCAGTACGAACATCTTGTGGTATATCGTCAATGCCGGACAGTAAATCTTCTATTGTTTTTGTTTTAAGATTGGGATATTTATCAACAGCCTCGTTTAGTTTAGCTACGTATGTGGCATGGTGTTTTGTGTAATGTATTTCCATTGTCTTAGCGTCAATATATGGTTCTAAATCCGCATATCCATAAGCAAGTTTTGGTAATTCAAACATTCAACTTTCCCCAATCATTTAACATTTAACTTAATTATACCGTCCAAGTCGCGTTGCAGCTAACAATCAAAGTTATTTACTAAAATACTAGCTGGAGTGTTTCTTATAATAATCACGAAAAAGCTCAAGACTGTAAAGAACTACGACAAGCAAAAGGGTTGAAAACAAAACTGGCATCCAGCCGGGTGCTTGCGTTAAAAAGCCTCCAAAAAAGCCGCTGTTATTCAAGTCTCCACTACTACTGCTTGAGAATAGTCTGAGACTCTGGACAAACCAAAATCCACTAGCTAACAAGGCAAGGCCAGAACTTACAGCCCTAAACAATGGACTTAGTCCAAGTTTGAACATACCGGCAGCCCCCCAAAGTTCTGCAATTATTAGCCCAATGGCCCAGGCTGACGGTTGCGCCATTTTAACTTGTGCCATCCAATCTTTGAAATCAGAAAAACTTGCCAGTTGCAAAACTGCCATCAAAAAAAGTGCTAGTCCTGCCAGACCAAGTATATTCCATTCTTTATCGGATAGCGCTGGTGGGTCTGTTGGAATTTTTTTAGATTTAGATTTTTTTTGGGCCATAGAAGTGTAAATCCTGATTAGATTATAACTTATTTATATTACTTGTTCCCGAGTCATGCAAGCAATAAATGATGTAATAAAGTAACCTAAAACCTGCCTGCCCGCCGAAGCTTTAGCGGAGGAGGGTAACCTATAACCTATTATTAGTTATTAGATATTAGTTAAAAGTTTTATAAGCTATTTTCATGGCGCCATTTTTCGATATCTGCATGATTACCACTAAGTAGTACATCAGGTACAGATTGCCCGCGAAAATTTTCTGGCCTGGTATATTGAGGGTGTTCGCGTGTTTTGCCATCGGCAAAACTTTCTTTTTGTGCACTTGTCTCACCCCCTAAGACTCCGGGAATTAATCGCACTACAGAATCAAGTAACACCATTGCTGGTAGCTCACCGCCGGTCAGTACATAGTCCCCGATTGAAATCTGCTCATCAACATATTCAACCACACGTTCATCATAACCTTCATATCTTGCACAAACTAAAATTAAATCATCATACTTTGACAACTCTTGCGCTTTTGCTTGTCTATATGTAGAACCTCTTGGTGTCATAAGAATGACCTTTGACTTTTGGCTTGCTTGATCTGAGCCTGTCGAATGATTGGCTTTTTTCTTAGCCGATTCAATAGCGGCTACCAGTGGTTCAATTTGCAGTAACATTCCGTCACCTCCGCCGTACGGTGTATCGTCCACAACCTTTCGATTGCCCAGACCAAAATCTCGCAAATTAATTAACTCATATTCAACTAACCCATTTTTTTGTGCTTTCCAAAGCATACTAGTCCCCAGCACACCTTCAAACATCTCTGGAAATAGACTAATTATTTGTATTTTCATGAGCTATAAGCTTTAGGCTTTCAGCTGTTTAGCTAAACGTCTAAGTCGTCAAGGTCTGCCAGTTCTGCACGGGTTCTACTTAAAACATCAGCATGCGAACTTTCTTCTTTAGCTGCTACTTTTTCTTCAACCGGTGTCTCGTCATCAGTTGTTGTGGCAGTCGGTGAAGTCCCGTTGTTATCGCTTTTTACAGACTGTGCATCAGAATCAGTGCCGTTAAAGCGTTCTTTTGGTGGTCCGGTGTCAACAATTTTAAGGTTGTAGCGAGCATCATTTTTTGTTCCTAACGCTCGCAGTAAAGTTCGTAGACTTTGAGCGGTAGAACCACGTTTACCTATGACCCGCCCAAGGTCTTCAGGGTCTACTGTCAGCTCTAGTAGAACACCCTTCTCATCTATTCGTCGCTCTACGCTAACTTTGTCTGGATTTCCGACTAAGGACTTAACTATATATTCAATGAATTGCTGGTCAATACTGCTTGACATGGTCTTCTCCTGCTACTTAGTAATTTATATTTTGAATTATACACTACCGGCTTAATGTATAAGCGGGTTGTGTTTGTTTTAATCTGCTGGTTGATCTTCAGCAGACTCTTTTACTTCTTCTGTTTCTTTGGCTGGTGTCTCTTCAGCTTTTGTTTTTTCGCTAGGTTCTGTATCTGTAGTTTCTGCAGAAGTATTATCTGATGCGACTGCTTCTGTTGATTCATTTGGGGTTGCTTTTTCTTCAGTAGCTACTGCCTCTGCTGGCTTGTCGGCTACAATATCTTCGGTACTTTCTTTTGGTGTTTCTGCAGAAGCAGGACGGTTGCGGCGAAGTTTTTCTGGGTTCTTTACAGTCCTTTTACCAGGGGAAGATACAGAGACCCAGTCAGGTAATTTCACACCTTCTGATTTAAAAATTTTAACTACTCTATCTGTTGGCTGAGCACCGTTGGCAAGATACTTGTTTGCTTTTTCTTTGTCTAAAATAACAGTTTTGGCGTGCGGATTGTAACTACCCAAAAAAGCCACAACCCGTCCGCTTGATGGGTTGAACCGACTGTCTTGAACAATCATTCTAAATTGAGCGTGTCCTTTGCGGCCTGTACGCTGCATACGTATAGCTAACATTGGTTAATTTATTACTGTCTCCTTATTTAAATCCCAGAAATTACAATCCTGGACTATCTTGCAATCATTCTACAGCCATTCACCTCTGTTGTCAACCTGGGTGTGAGGTGTATTGTTTTAGCGCATCGTTAGCTGCTGCGACTTGTGCTGCTTGCTTGCTTGGACCCTCACCTTTACCAATTTGTTTATCGCTTACAAATACCCCTACTACAAAAGTCTTGTCGTGGTCAGGCCCGTCTTCACTGAGAACTTTGTAAATAGGAGTAAATCCTTCACTACTCTGAACTTTTTCCTGCAAATTCGACTTTGGGTCTACCCAAGAACCGGAATGAAGTATTTTGTCAAAAGAAGGTAATAAGGAAGTACTGATAAACTGTTTGGCGGCATCATAGCTCTTGTCTAAATATAAAGCCCCCACAACTGCTTCAAAACAATTCGCTAAGATTTGTTCGCGGGCGCGGCTAGAACCCCTCTTCTCTCCTCGGCTAAGACGTAAAAGTGACTCAAAACCACTTTCTGCGGCTGCAATTGAAATGCTTTCAGTTCGTACCAATGCACTTCGCCAATTGGTTAGTATACCTTCTGGATCCGGATAATTTGAATACAGATATTCGGTTACAACAAGTTCTAAAACAGCATCACCCAAAAATTCAAGTCTTTCATTGTGCTCACCGGCTGTTTTCTTATGTTCATTTAAATATGAACGGTGAGTAAATGCAGTTACAAGTAAGTTGATGTCATTAAATCCGCCAAACTTATCATTAGCGAATGATTGGTATTTAATTAAGTCCACTATAGATCTCCCTCGGAGACATTTAACAGGTTGCATTTAGCAGGTGGCATTGATTTGGCATTTTGCATTTGGCATTTTCGAAAATTGTTAAATGAAAAATAATAACTTAATGGTAAACAGTAAATGGTAAATGGTAAATGCGAATTCATTTCGCTCCGTCTCCTCTAATCTTTTTTAGCGCTAACAAAATTAGTTTTCCGATATCATCGTATTCAATTTTCTCTAGCGCATCATTGCTACTCATCCATCCAAGACTACTCATCCACTCTTCAGATTGAACTTTGTCAGTGTTTCCCTTGGCTCTGACTAAAAAAATCTCAGTGGTCATTAAAACCAGACTGTTCGCTCGTCTATAACGAAAATTAATCTTACCCAACCAGTCTTGCACGTCCATTTCTTGCAAACCAGTTTCTTCTCGGATTTCACGCTCAGCTGTTTGACGAGCTGTTTCTCCTTCTTCTATATGACCTTTTGGAATAGTCCAGCGATTTTTAGAATCACGGATAAGTAATATTTCTATTCCACTTCCACTTTTTGCAGGTCGATAAACAATACCCCCGGCTGTAGGTTCACGGACTACCTCGTTGATTGCCGGGCGATGTTTGTGAGCAAATTTCTTTATACCTGCTATCGGTTTCGGTCGTTTCATATTCTACTTCTTTGATTCTTTCTTGGACTTTGATGATTTTTCAGACGTGGTTTCAATATTCCTAAGGACTGTACCTAAAACTCCATTTATAAATTTTGATGAGTTGTCACCGCCAAAACTTTTTGCCAGTTCTACGGCTTCGTTGATGGCAACTTTTGGCGGGACTTGGGCGTTGAACAACAATTCCCATACGCCAATCCGCAGAACTGTTCGGTCAATTCGGGCGACTTGTTCTATCGGCCACTCCGGTGCAACCGGCCTTATAACGTCATCAAGCTCTGCTTTTTTGCTGTCAACACCGTTTACTAAGTTTTCTATAAACTCTTTGTCGTCTATCGTCTCGGCATAACGTCCAATGTTTCGAGCCATTACCTGTTGTAGGTCAAAACTTTCGTCTTGGCATTCATGCCGGAAGTCTTGCTCATAAAGAGTCTGCAAGGCGACGATTCTACCTAGGTGACGGTTTGATGCCATTTAGTGTTTATTCCTTAACGTTCGTATTTTTACTATAAATAATTAGCTTTTTTTACTACCGGTTTCGTTTTTGGTAGTTGCAACTTTAACAGGGCTGGTTGCGTTAACTCGTCGCGAGAGTTTTAGCACCAGATGACTGCGTCGCAGGCCTGTCCTACGCGGACTAGTCCTCTTTTTTGGCTTTCCCATTCTTACTTCCTTAGTTTTTATTGTCGAACTTAACTTGGACGACTTAATGAGTATTATACCTTGTGGAGCACATCTAACACAACGCAAAACTTGAATATAATACAAATGATGTTAAAATCGTGCAATAACATGACTCGACCTTATGACCAAGCTGCTGACGGTGAATTATGGGGAGATGTTAATTGGGATGAGCCGGGCACATTTACGGATATAGTTATTGATGCGGATCCCCCAGCAGATGACCCAAACTTTCTTTTTTCTTTAGTTGCAAGCAGATCTATTGAGGGCATTAAGTTCGTAGGTGCCATTGTAATAGCAACAGCCGCCCTTACTTGGTTGGGCGACAAGTTCAAACCAGAAAACCAGACACCCACTTTTGCCTCTACTCAAATAGATGGTTGCTACATTAGTGATAACTGGGTCTGGGACAACGCGAGATTGAACATGGGTATAGACGACTTAGTGCTTAGAAATACAGAAGGGGTTACTAGTGAGAGCGGAGAAGGGGCTAGATGCCTAGAGGCAACTAGAAAAGTAGTTATTTATTGGGCTAACCATGATGACATATCATTTAATGACATCAGAGACACAGACGCCATCAATCCAACAGTAATTGTTGATGCTCCTTACGCAATCCCGCTTTTTGCTGATTCTAAACCACAAAGCTAACCAATCGACCAGGCACGTAAATTGCTTTTTTAATTTTCTTGTCTGCGATCTGAGATCTGACTTTTTCGTTAGACTTTGCTAAGTTCACTGCCTCTTCTTCAGAAACGTCTGCATTTACTTCAATTTCAGCACGCACTTTACCGTTTATTTGAACAGCTATTATTAAGGTATCTTCGACCACCATTGATTCGTCCCATTGAGGCCAGTGGTCTTTATTTACTGAATCTTGGTAGCCCAACTTTTGCCAAATTTCATCGGCTATGTGAGGCGCAAATGGCGCTACAAGTTGGGTCAGACTCTCTAGAGCAAATTTCCAGTCATCAGAATTTGAAAATCCATTTTTTGCTTTTTCTTCGTACAAATCGTTGGTCATTTTCATCATCGCGGCAATCGCCGTATTGTATTTTTGATGTTCAAGGTCGTGAGTCACCTTTTTAATTGTTTTGTGCGCAAGTTTTAAGAGATCGTTGTTGTGACTTTCTACATTTGACTTTTCACTTTCAATTTCTGCCAAGTATTCTTGGCATAGTGTCCAGACTCTGTTTAGAAACCTATAAGCCCCGGGGACTCCTTGAGGATCCCAACGAATCCAAAGGTCTAACGGTGCGGCAAACATTAAATATGTTCGCAAGGCATCGGCTCCGTATCCTTGTTCGATAATTTCTAATGGGTCTACACCATTACCTTTGCTTTTGCTGAAGTTGCTACCGTCAGAAGCAGTAACCTTTCCGTTATATAGGAATTTTTTAAACGGCTCCGGATGTTCCACCAACCCCAATTTGTGAAAAAACCGAGTCACAAACCTGGCATACAACATATGCGCCGTGGCATGATCACCACCATTATAAAAGTCTATGGGCATCCATTTGTTTACCCTGAGCTTGTCGAAGGGTTGATCAGAGTTGTTTGGATCAAAGTAGCGTAAGAAATACCAGCTACTGCATATATAGGTGTCCAGTGTATCTGTTTCGCGCTGAGCCGGTCCACCACACTTTGAACATGTCACGTTCAACCACTCTAACGCTCTTGCAAGTGCACTCCTGCCATCACCGCTCGGTTGAAAATCTTCTAGTTCTGGCAAAACTACGGGTAAGTCTTTGTCTTCAACCAAAACTAGCCCGCATTTTTCGCAGTGGATAATTGGAATTGGTGCACCCCAATAGCGCTGTCGACTAACACTCCAGTCGCGCATTTTGTAGTTAACTTTTTCGGTTCCAAATTTCGCAGTAATTTTCTCGCGAGCATCAGCACTGTTCAACCCGCTATAGTCCCCAGAATTAATCAATTCTCCTTCACCAGTAAATATTTCTTCTGAGTCTTTTGGCTTTTTTATGACTTCAACTACCGGAATCTCGAACTTTTTGGCAAATTCAAAATCACGTTCATCATGTGCCGGCACAGCCATAATAGCTCCGGTGCCGTAACCAGTTAGTACATACTCAGCTATCCATATGGGAATTCTTTCATTATTGGCCGGGTTGAGAGCATAACTTCCTGTGAAGACACCTGATTTTTCCTTATCAGCCTGCCGCTCCACCTCGGTTTTGCGTAAAACTTTCTCAACATAGCTTTCGACTATCGACTTTTGGCTATCGACTGTCAGCTGGCTGACTAAATTGTGCTCTGGTGCCAGCACCAGAAACGTCGCTCCAAAAATAGTATCCGGCCTAGTGGTAAATACCTTGATTTCTTCATCTTGACCATCTACTTTGAAGTCAATCTCGGCACCGACGGATTTACCTATCCAATTTTTTTGAGCGATTTTTACGGCATCAGACCAATCAAGGTCTTCCGTAGCTTCAAGCAATTCATCTGCGTAATCTGTAATTTTGAAAAACCACTGCTTGACTTCCTTTTTCTCTACAATTAAATCGTCTTTACTATCATGCCTCCAGCATTTGCCATCTATCACTTGTTCGTCTGCTAGAACAGTTTGACACTTTGTGCACCACCACTGCATTCTTGAGTCTTGGTAGGCTAGACCTGCTTTATACATTTGTGAAAATATCCACTGCGTCCATTTGTAATACTCAGGATTATGAGTTGATATTTCCTTGCTCCAGTCATTGCTCCATCCCATAGCTTTGTACTGTCTGTGGTAGTCGGGAATTATTTTGGCCATCGAAGCTTGAGGTGAAACACCTGATTTGATGGCAAAATTCTCTGCCGGCAGTCCAAATGCATCCCAGCCAACGGGGTGGTAGCTTTCATAACCTTGTTGACGTTTGAACCGAGCCATGACATCTGAAATGGTGTAATTCATGGCGTGACCAATATGAATACCCGCACCGCTAGGATAATTGAACATACTCATTGCAATGTACTTGGTCTTTTCAGAATCCAGATCAGCCTTATAGATCTGGTTATCGTCCCAAATTTTTTGCCATTTCGGCTCTATTTCAGATGGATTGTATCTTTGCATTTCAACTTAAAGTTTAACAGATAAGAAACTAGAGAGCGTAATCTCGCTTAACCATTTCAACAAACTTCGTCACTAACTGTGGCATACTATAGCCGGCTTGAGCGGCTGATTTTGGATATAAACTTTGATCTGTTAAGCCCGGAATTGTATTGATCTCCAGAACATACATGTCGCCATTTTTATCCATCATAATGTCCACCCTACTAAGATGCCTGCATCTTGTTACAGAATGAACTCTCTCTGCTAACTTTTGAGCTAGAACAATTTGATCATTCTTTAGGGACGGTGGTGGACAAAGTTCTTTTGTAGCGCCGTTGTATTTGTTTTCATAATCAAACTCGCCACTATCTGGTGGCTGTATTTCAAGTGGCATTAGAGCGCATTCATCTAGAATTGGCACTGTAATCTCCACTCCTTCAATTAGTTCTTCAAGAACCGCATCATTCTCCAAACCAAATAATTCGTCTAACTGTTCATTGGTAATTTTAGTCGGGTCACGTACAACTAGCGTACCAATACTAGAACCACCATGCAGTACTTTCAGTACGTGTGGTTTTTTGGCAAGTTCCTGACCAGAGTAGTCTAACTTATTGGTACGAACCGCCTGTGCCATAGGAATTTCATTAGCAACCAATAGTTCCCTAGTCAGCCACTTGTCGAAGCAGTTTTTCGATGATTCACTACTTGCGCCTAAAAATGGTAATTTTCTACTTTCCAGTTCAGCTTGGAGAACACCGTCCTCACCGCCCGCTCCATGAAGAATCGGTAACACTACTGTGTCCTTGTTAAATTGGTCTAGAATATCAAGTCCATCGGCGGGATCGGCTTCAGTTACATCATAGTCTGCTTGCCTCGCGGCTTCAGCAACCGATTTGGCTGAGCGCAGGGATACTTCACGTTCTGGCGAATTTCCACCTCCCAAGACTAAGACTTTTTGACTCATGAAAAGTTTTTAGCTTTAACTCTCATCCAATTTTTAGACTGTCGGACTAATTTGTCTGTATCTGACGGATTTGCTAACAATATTTTTACTGCCTCTTCTGCATATACTTTATTTTGTGAACCTTTCACCAACACCAGAGTATCATTTTCAAGACGCGACTTCACATATTCGCCGACAGCGTATGGATTATCAAAAGATTCAACTTTACAACCATTTTTCTTAGCTGCCGATGCAATGTATTTATTGGCATCTGGACCAATTGTCACTACAAGATCTAACTTCCGAGGATCACAGTATTTTCCAATTTTAGTATGTTCTTCAACTGAGTACTTACCAAGTTCATTCATATTTCCCAATACCGCAATCTTATGTTTTGCAGGCAACCTATATAAAGTATCTAGAGCTGCCAAAACGGCTTGAGGACTAGCATTGTAGCTATCATCTATAATTGTCGAATTTTTAACACCGTTCAGCCGTTGCATCCTTCCAGCAACTGGTCTAATTTTCTTAAGTCCAAGTTCTATATCCTTATTACTCAGCCCCATCATGTCAGATACTGCTACAGCAGCTAGTAGCGAATGAAGCTGTGGTTCTGCAAATGACTCGTGTGACGCTTTTATAATGCGTCGCGAGTCTTTGCTAACAATGAAATTTGCACCTGCACTATCAAAATTTATATCTGAAATTTTGTAGTCGCCTGACCGACCATAACTAATAAATTTATCACCCAGAGTTGTTAAATATTTTTTATCACACATATCTGAATTTACGAGAAGCAGTGATGAGTATTCTTTAATCGTAAACTCTTCTTCAGCAACTGAATATAGGTCAGTAAAATTTTCCATATGTTCCGGTGCTATTGCGCTTAAAACACCTATATCTACCTTTAGGGATTTTTTAAACTGAATCATTGTTCCTGGTATGTCAGTGCCTAGCTCCACCACTACTACATCGAATGGGTATTCACTCCTTAACATTTTCTCGTTTTTTATAAAAATACCAAACCAAGCAATTAAATTAAATATGTGTGGCATTTTGTGGCCAAAAAATATTAAAGGCACGCTTATAGGGTCGTTATAGTTCCCTGTTTGATATTGAACTTTGTATTTAGCAGACAATGTACTTGCGATTGCCAATTTGGTGCTGGTTTTTCCCACGCTACCTGCAACCGCTACTACCTTAAAATTTCTATTTTTGTATAACCGTCTAGTCTGCCAACCCAAAACGGCAGTTATTGTTTGTTTGCCCAGCTTTTTCATATGTTAATAAGTATACAAGAGTTGAAAGGCTAGTTTAGACTTTGTTTGACATACGTGCCGCCACTATCAAGTGTTGCGGTCAGAGTATACATTGTACAATCACCGTTTTCGCCGTTATCACACTCAGCAGGATTGACAGTATAAGCATAGACATGAACTGAAGGAGACGCTGAGACAACTGAAGCGTTACCATCAGGATCTTTAAGAGCATCAACTTCCAGGCCTTGCATATTATCTGCACGAAACGCAGGATCGTTCAAATTTTCAAGTGTTGGGTAGTATCCATTTTGTGCATTAAAAGCCTCAAGGTGTGAAGCCAGAACATTAATATCAGTCTTGCGCTCAATGTCGTTCCCCTGAGTTCCTTCTTCAATATTCAAAAGATCATCCAAATTAAAGGCCTGTTCAAAATTTGCCTCTGATTTTGGCTCTTCAGGAATTACAGTTGTCCCGTACTCTGAATAGACGTTTTCAGTTGTGCCAACGTCTGTATCTGCTGTCACCTTCAATAATACTGCTCTCTTACTATCAACATACAGTTTCGCTTTTTTAATCTCGCTGAATCCCTGAATTTCAAAAAGAGCTAGACTTTCCTTATCCACACCAAGTATATTGGCGATCTTTTCATTTAGTTCTGATAATTTTTCTTGATTAATCTCGACTTTATAGACAAGAACCGATGTGCCATTGAGATCTTCTTTGGTAACTTGGGTTTTATCATAGGCATACACTTTATTGTTGATTATGAAAGAACTCAGCTCTTGTCTGTCAGCGTCAGAATAATTACCTATAGCAAAGTGTCCGAATAAATTAGTTTTGGCATCAGCAAGTGCCTCAAAATACTGTGACAGCGACCCATCTTCAACACTAGCTTGGCTTTCAATTTTTACCCATTTATCAACATATTCGGGAACTATCCCAAAACTAGCGGCATCCTTTGTGCTGACCTTTAAATAGGTGTTTTTTGCACCGTAGGTCTCCAGTTTTGACGGTAATTCGGTACTTTTTTCATCAAAAGTATGTACAGTGCTTGACTTAGGGTTTTTTATATCGGATAAGTCCACCTTGATATCGGATTTTGAGTATAAAGAACCATCAGTGTCTTTTTCTGTAGTTATTTGATGATAGGATGTAACTTTGAGAGAGTTACTAATCAAGTTGTTATAAAGTTTGTCAGGGTCGGTTTTTGTTAAGTATACATAACTTGCTGTAGATATACCTCCCACCAACAACAGTAATGAGGCAATTGCCAAAAACACATACTTTTTTTTCTTACCAGTAGGCTGTTGCGTCTGGTACTGGGGCATGCTTTGACCAGGTGTTTGAAAAGATTCAGGAAAGACAGCTGGAGCTGTTGGCATTTGAGAATCATCAACCGTCTTACTTGACGGTGATATAGCGTCTCTAAAGAGCGGGTGGTTTTGGGCACCAACAGGAATAGTTGATGGATCGAACGGGGTATTTCTATCAGGAGCAGAGGGATCTTGGTTTGGAGGCATTTTTTATTTTTTCTTATGCTTACTAGAATCAAAGTATACTCCGATAACTCGAAAGTGTCTAACTCGCCCGGTGATGACTAGCGTTAGTATACAGATTAAGAATGCCAATGTTGCGGGTAGAAGATCCTAAAAATTTATAAATCTATTGGGATGCGGACTGGATGGCTTTTTGTAAATCGGCAATTGTATAAATTTTGGCTGGTTTGTTAATTTCTTTACTAAGTCCATATGATGAATAGTCTTCTACAACTCCCTTACCTTCTCCGGGGTCGATGCTAACAATTTGTCTTGAGTTAACATCAATTTTCATCGTTAATGCTAACTTTGCATCATTCTGGAAGGAAGACTTTGAGATATTACTACCCCTCAAACCAGTTAATTTTATATAGCGTTCTACCGCCTCGGCATATTTAAGCATATCAACTTTTACACTGTATTTGTATACCCTCTTTCCGTCTATTTTAGATTGTCCTGAGAAAGTTGGTTGGTAGGCTTTTTTAAGTAGTTCAAGGAGTTCATTGCGTTGTGTGTAGTTAAAATTACCAAACAACATTGGTCCAAATATATTATTGGCCAGTTGATTGGGTGGACGAGAATCAGATGATGTCTTCAGCCAAATTTTGTAAACCTCAGAATAGTCTAATTGTTGATTGCTCAAGGATGGTCGTTCTATGTTTGAATATCGCTGATAATCAGCTAATTCAGTGCCGATTGTTTCAATGCTTAGTTTGGACGCAGGTGTTGTGGTCCCATCGGTAATCTGCCTTAAAGACTGCATGGTTGGTCTTCCGTTAAAATACAGCCCAACGTAAGTTGCAATTGATGTTTTTCCGTTATTTTGAGTGTTGCTTTTAACTACGCTTTTGGTCGCTAAATTGTTTTCAACAGTAGACCAAAAAGTTTTGGTAGTGCTCTGATAACAGGCGTAATACCAGTAAATTACACTTAGGATAATTACTAACAAAAGTATTGAGACAAACCCAAACCAACGATATCTTTTTGGAATTTCTCTCCACCATTTTAAGATGATTTCTTTACCCCTCATTGCTATGGTTTATTCTACCATTTTGAACAAAGTTTTAACTTCTTGTTCCTTCAAATCCCGCCATTGTCCAGGTTTGAGTCCAATTAAGCTAAGTCCGGCATATTGGCTACGGTGCAACTTAATTACCTTCAGCCCCACCGCGGCGCACATTTTCTTTACCTGGTGTTTGCGTCCTTCATGAATTATCAGTTCTATTTTACTGTTCCTAATCAATTTAGCGTTTGCCGGTGCCGTTTTCTTGCCATCAATTATTACACCGATACTTAACATGTTAAGTATTTTTTGATTAGGTGCTCTGTCTAATTCAACATCATAAATTTTATCCACTTCACCACTTGGGTGCATCAGAGCATTAGCCAGTTCTCCATCATTGGTTAAAAGCAATGCTCCAGTTGTGTCCAAATCCAGTCTGCCAACGGGTACTACTCGTTCTTTGATGTGGACTAAGTCAGTAACTTTACTGCGCCCTTGCGGGTCCATCAAAGTAGTAACATACCCCGCTGGTTTGTAGAGCAAAATATATTTATAACCCTGTAGTACTACCTTTTTACCGTCCAGTAGCACATCATCAGACTCGGTGACTTCCGAATTCAACTGCCCCACCGCACCATTCACCGTAACTCGCCCAGCCTTAATCATCTCATCCGCCCCACGCCGAGATGCTAGACCTGCTCGCGCTATATAAACATTAAGGCGCATTTATTGGCCACCATTAGCGACCGTGATTGTTTTCTCTGCGAAACACTTCACTATCAGTTTCGGAGCTTGTCCTGATGGCTTCTCGTCTAGCTATAGCTGCATACATTTCGATTATTGATTGTTGATCAGCAGCAGATAACTCAGTCTCAGGGACGCCAAAGTCAGTACGTAACTCCTCATGTTCAACCCTTGAAACACCGTATGGATCGCCCGCGAATATATTATTGCCTGTTTCTTTCATTAAATTCCTATCTGTAGATTTTGGTGGAGCTAAGGAGACTCGAACTCCTGACTTCTTGCATGCCATGCAAGCGCTCTAGCCAACTGAGCTATAGCCCCACGAAATAACAGATACGATTTTAGCATTTATTGGTTATTTGAGCAATTGTGGATGAGTAAAGTACTTAGATGGCTTACGACCATCTTTTAATGCATTACCGTGCAATACTGGGACTTTTTCATACGATGAATTACTGACGTACTTATCATCTCCCAAATAAAAACCGGTGTGTTCCAGCGTACCGTTGTCCCCCGGCCACAAGACTACACACCCAGCTGTAAGATCCTTATTTTCTACCCAGCCAGCCTCGCCCATCTTTTCAAGTGTGGTAGCTACAGTGGCATGAGGCCTATCTATCAGGTCAACCAAAGCCAGAACGCCTGATGTGTGATATGCGCAAGATTTGTCACCACTATCAGTTGCATCAAATTGCTTGCCATTTATGTCTACCACATAAATATGCTGAAACATCTTACTACCTATAGATGCTTCAATAATATACAGTAAATTATCTTTTACTCGTCTAGTTAGGTCTGGGTTTGGCATAGTTATATTATATACACAAACAAAAAAGCCCTGCTTTGATAGCAGAGCGTTTTTGTTGGCTTCGCGCAGCCCACCCGTGGGCCCGAGCGATCTAACTTTTTGCAAACCGTTTTTATTATTTGTTTCGCCCAATCATAGATAAAAATCTACAACCGAGAGCCCGGTTTGCGCGAAGCTCCCTACATTACACGCTAATGCTTATTCGGTGTCAACCCAACAATTCTAACAGGTCTGATTCGGTGATTTGTTTGGTGCCTAACTTAGCAGCTTTTTCTAATTTAGATGCACCTACATTTACTCCGACTACCAAAAAGTCAGTGTCTTTGCCTACGCTACTTTGGAAAGTGCCACCTAAAGATCTGATCTTATCAGCAGCTTCGTCGCGGCTCATAGTCTCTAGTGACCCTGTTACCACAAAACTCTTGCCAGTCAGTTTGCCACCTGATAATTTAACTTCTTGCGGTTTGACACCGAACTTTTCAAATTTAGCCAGCAATTTAACATTAGTTGGGTCAGCAAACCATGCCACAATACTTTCTGCTACCACCTCACCAATGTTTTCAACGGTCAGTAGATCTTCCATTGTCGCGGTACTGATGGATTGTAGGTTTTTGAATTTGTTGGCTAGGTCTATTGCCGTTTGTTCGCCAACGTGGCGAATACCAAGACCATAAACATATTTAGCAAGCGGTGGGGATTTCTTGTCTGCGATTGCGGATACCAGTTTGGTTGCACTTATTTCAGCAAAACGCTCCAACTGTAACAGGTCTTCTTTGCTAACTATATAAATATCAGCCGAATCCTTAATTAGTCCCGCATCAACTAGCGCCATCACATTTTTTTCACCAAGTCCTTCAATATCTAACGCTCCTTTTGAGGCATAGTGTTGGATATGTTTCCAGACACGGCTTGGGCAATTGTTATTGGGGCAACGCCAGACTGCATCTTCGGCTTTTTTTTCAAGAGCGGAATCACAGTCAGGACATGTGCTGGGCATTACAAATTTCTTTTCACTGCCATCTCGTAACTTAACTAATGGTTCTAAAACCTCGGGAATAATGTCGCCAGCTTTTTGTACAATCACTGTGTCGCCCACCCGCACATCTTTACGCAATATTTCTCCTTCATTATGCAGGGTAGCCATTTGCACCAAACTACCGGCAATGCGAACCGGTTCCAACATTGCAACTGGCGTAGCCGCACCTGTGCGACCAATACTAATAAATATGTCCTTAAGAATTGTCGTAGCCTGCTCGGCTGGGTATTTGTAGGCAACTGCCGCACGAGGAGCCTTACCCACCACACCTAATTCGCTGTAGATACTCCTGTCATTTATCTTTACAACCAGTCCATCCGTATTGAATGGTAATTTCTCTCTTGCGGATTCCCACTTTTCTGCAAATTTCATTACGTCGTCGGTCGAATTAAATGTAGTAGCAATACTATTAGCCATTACACCCAAGTCTCTGAGCGTAGTGTAGGCAAAACTATAGCTCGGAACTTCTGAAGCATCGTCTCTTAAAAGATCATAGGCGTGAAAATGTAGTGGTCGCTGTGCAACCAGTCTAGGGTCTAACTGACGGATTGTGCCAGCAGCAGTATTACGCGGGTTGGCAAAAAGCGGCTTGCCAGCTGCTTTTTGGGCCTTATTAAGTTTTTCAAAGTCATTTTTATACATAACAATTTCACCGCGAATTTCAGTCCGACCACTGACAAACAAACTATTATCTTTGCTTCTTCTCAAACTTAAAGGAACGGATTCAATTGTACGTACATTGGCTGTTACATCTTCGCCTATAAAGCCATCGCCGCGAGTTATAGCCTGCACCAAAAGACCATCTTGGTAGACAAGTGCACAAGCCAGGCCGTCCATTTTAATATCAGCAAAATACTCCAGCCGGGTGCCTTCAGGCAGAAGTTTTTTTATTCTTACCTCCCAAGCCTTAAGTTCATCTTTGTCAAAGACATCATTGAGACTTAGCATACGGCTACTATGGTGGATTTGAGAAAAACCAGAAAGTGGTTGACCAGCTACTCTTTGGGTTGGTGAATCAGCAGTAATTAGTTCTGGGTGGTCTGCCTCAAGCTGAGATAGTTCGTGTTTTAAACTATCAGCTGCCGCTTCGGACATAATTGACTCATCAAGAACATGATAGTGATAACGATAGTCATTAATCAGCCCCCGCAATTTCGCTGCTCTCTCATAAATATCGCTCATCGAGCAACTCCATAGTGTACTGTTTGGCGAATAAATGATTGGGCATATGTATGACTACATTGTCCCATTGAAAATTCATTGCTCATTGAATATTGAACATTGAACATTGTTTTGGTTACTCCAATAAATTTCTATATAAGGTGTAGAGGTAAGTGTGAGCAAAAAGTAAGGCAAACATACTAAGCGCAAAGAATACCGGTGCAACAAGAAATGTGGCGTATATAATTAGCGGCACAACCACAGCAGCCATAGCAATAAAAATTACGATAGGTAGAAAAAAGAGTTTACGCATTATTTGCCATCGTCGAAATTTAACTAAATTTTTAGCAGACCGAAGTGCTCTGCGTGGTTCCATGTCAGGAAGAGTGACTATATATATGGCAAAAAGCGAACTGCTAATCATATAGAAAGTCCAGCCGGCAAATAGTGCAAAGAAAAAAATAAATATTGTTGTGGCTAACCCACCACCGCCTACAAAGATTGCTGATAAAATGGCAGAAACTACTGAAGTGCCAACTAACAGTGGTAAGAATTGAATAAAAAGTACTATTAATACTAAGACAAATGGAATTAATGGTCCTGTAGCACTGTAGTATGCTTGTTTTACTCTAATCTTTTGCCCCGCCATTAGATGTCTAAGAGACCAGATAATTATTAGGCTCTCTAATATTATCAATATAGTTTGCAAAGTTGAGCCAGTAGAGGAAGAAGAAGTACCGGCAGAAGCTATCAAACTACCAAAACCATTTAATGCTTCACCTAATGAACCACCGTTGTCAGAACTATCTAGATTAAACTTTATATTTTCTACCGCACCGCTAAGGCTGCTAATACCGCTGGCAAATACAATATTTAGAATTAAGTAGACAAAGACAATACCAAAAAGAATTTTCCAGTGTGTTTTAATAGTTTTTACAGAACTTTTGGTAAGTGAAAAGCTACCTTTCAGAGGTGTTCGTTTGCCAGCTTCTTTTCTTTCTTTTTCTTTCAGCTGGGTTCGGGTAAGTTTTTTTTGCCTATCTGGATACTTTGTCAGTTCTGTTTCATTTTTAGACGCAACACTACCCTTTTTTTTCATAACAAGTATTATAGCTTCATTTCACGCAAAATTTTCACGCGATCTTCAATCGGCGGGTGGGTGCTAAACAAACTCATAAACCCCTTGCCTTTTAGTGGGTTGGCAAAAAACATATGTGCTGTGGAAGTATTCTGACGACGTAAAGCACTTCCGTGAGTTCCAATTTTTTCAAGTGCACTTGCCAGACCTTCAGGAAATCTTGTGGCTAATGCTCCTGTTGCGTCAGCTAAATATTCGCGACGGCGACTAATTGCCAGCTGGATCATACTGGCCGCCAACGGTGCTAAAATTGCGGCAACAATGGCAAGAACCATAAACAGGTTATTGTTATTATCTCGGTCTCCACCACCCCAAAAAGATATATGAATGAAAAAATCAGCTATCATTGACACAATTCCGACCAAGGCAAAGGCAATTGTGTTGACTCTAATGTCATAATTTTTGATATGCCCTAGTTCGTGGGCCATGACTCCTTCTAATTCTTGGTCATCCATCATATCCAAAAGACCGGTAGTAGCACAAACAACTCCGTGTTTGGGGTCTCTTCCAGTTGCAAAAGCATTAGGGGCAGGGTCATCCATTATATATACCTTGGGCATTGGCAAGCCTTCGGTTATAGCTAAGTTCTCTACTATTCGGTAATAACGCGGATTGTCTCTTTTTTGAATTTCTTTAGCCCGATTGACAGCTAAAGCCATTTTACTACCACCAAAATAGCTAAATACTGAGTAAAGTAATGAAAATACTCCTATCATGAAAAGCATTCCAGGCCGACCGGTAGCTATGGATATCACATATGCCAACGCCCAGATAAGTGCCAAAAAACTAAAAAGTAAAACAAAAGTGCGTCTTTTGTTAGAAGCTATTTGCTCATACATATGATCTTGTCGCTAAATACCTTTTTTATTATTTTTTCTTGGAATCAAAATCAACTTCAACGGGCTTTTTGACTTCTTCCGCTTCAGCTTCATCAACTTCAAAGAATTCACGAATCTTAAAACCTAGCATCCCGGCAAATAAATTAGTTGGAAAAGTTTGGATTTTAGTATTTAGGTCTCTGACAGCGCCATTGTAAAACCGGCGAGAGGCTTGGATTTTATCTTCAGTATCAACAAGTTCTGCTTGTAGTTGTTGGAAGTTTTCGGTTGCTCGCAAGGCAGGATAAGCTTCGGCAACAGCAAAAAGACTTTTTAGTGCTTGTTCAAACATGTTATCGGCTCTGGCTGTTTCGGCTGGCCCCTGAGCATTCAAAACGTTTGCTCGTTGCTTGGTTACATTTTCAAAAACTTCTTTTTCGTGTTTAGCATATCCCTTAACTGACTCAACTAAGTTGGGTATGAGGTCTAGTCGGCGTTTTAGTTGAACCGTTATATCACTCCAAGCTTCTTCGGTTCGAACTTTAGCACGTACCAAATTGTTATAGATGATAATAAGAACTACAGCCAGTAGTCCAACTATCCCGAGAACGATCCAAAGTGTCATTACAATAATTCCCTTCCTTTTACTACTGTTAATTATAGCATATTATTAACTCAGGATGATTAGAAAAAAGACGCTTATAATATTGGTAATTTCCTTGCTGTTGCTGGCAGCAGGTGTTTTTCAGTACCAGCGACCTTTTGCAGAACCTAAATATGACGTTAAAGATTTTACCCTTCAAGACAGCAAGCCAGTCAATGTCTCCTATCCAAATTATGGTCAAGCAGCTGTTGGTGCAGTTGGTTACGGACTTTTAGGTACAAATGGCATACAACAACCAGTACCCACTGCAAGTACAGCCAAAATCATTACAGCTTTGGCGGTAATGATGAAAAAACCAATGGCTCCGGGGACCAGCGGAGAGACTATTACACTAGATGCCACTGATGTAAGTTACTTTGAACAAAATTACATTAACGATGGGTCTGTAGTTAAAGTTGCAGCAGGTGAAAAAATAACTCAATACGATGCGCTGAGTGCCATGTTGCTGCCTTCTGGAAACAATATGGCAGAAAGCCTGGCCCGTTGGGCTTTTGGTAGCCAAGAAGCCTACATAAAGTACGCTAATGAGATGGTCAAAAAACTTGGTGCAAAACAAACAACCATAGCTGATGCCAGTGGTTTTTCGGCTAACACCGTCTCAACTGCCCAAGATATGGTAGCTATTGCATCAAAAGTAGTGCAAAACCCAACCTTAGCAGAAATAGTTGCCAAACCTACAGCAGTTGTCCCTGTTGCCGGAACTATCAATAACGTTAACTGGCTATTGGGTGAGGAAGGTGTAGTAGGTGTAAAAACAGGAAGCACTGATGCAGCCGGCGGTTGTTTTGTTTTTGCTGCCAACCGCCAAATAGAAGATAAAACAGTGCAAGTGATAGGTGCTGTTTTGGGTGCACCTACTCGCAATCAAGCCATAGTTGATTCTAGAAATATTATTAAATCAATGGACTCTAACTTTCGAAACATAGTCCCGCTTAACAAGGGAACAAAAGTTGGTACATATACTTCTAAAGTAGGTGAAGAGATCAATATAAAAGTTAGCCAAGAGAAGAAATTGCTTATATGGAACGGGGCTAAAATTAAATACCGGTTTGTTGAGGTGCACCCACCTAGCCAACCAAAAAGTGTCGGTTACTTCACAACTGATAACATTTATTCACCGCCAATATATTTAACGCTGGCCAATCAGCCTAAAAACCCTACCTTTTGGCAAAGAATATTCAGATTGTAACTGGTGGGCGAAAGAGGACTTGAACCTCCACGAGATTGCTCTCACTAGCTCCTGAAGCTAGCGCGTCTACCAATTCCGCCATTCGCCCATTCCATCTGATTGTATCTGTTTAACTTGGCCTCCTGCAAGTCTGGCGTGCTATGATTTATTGGAAATGAGTAAAGTAGCACATTATCTACAAGAGCATTTGCTAGGTGAGGTAACTGCTTCTACTGAAGTGCGAAAGCATTTTGCAAATGATGCC
This sequence comes from uncultured Candidatus Saccharibacteria bacterium, assembly GCA_964400155.1. Classification (GTDB taxonomy): domain Bacteria; phylum Patescibacteriota; class Saccharimonadia; order Saccharimonadales; family UBA10212; genus JAYTJL01. Next base: position 1,632 of record CAYNSQ010000002.1, on the reverse strand, counting down.
AGTATTTTACAGTTAGCCCCCGCAGTAGTCGTCTACCCACGTAACGAAAATGACGTTCGCAAAACAGCTCGTTTTGCTTGGCAACTCGCAGAACGCGGCAAAGTTGTACCAATAACTGCACGCGGAGGTGGCAGCGACACATCAGGAGCAGCCATAGGCAGCGGAATATTGCTTGCTTTCACTGCCCACATGAACCGTATCCTGGCACTAGACCCAGCTAAAGAAACAATAACTCTAGAACCAGGTGCAACATTTGATAAAGTAGAACAGACTCTTTATACCCATGGTCTGTTTCTGCCTCCATATCCAGTGTCTCAACACTATGCCACCATTGGTGGAGGGTTAGCCAATAACTGCATAGGTGAGAAGTCCATAAAATACGGTTCAATCCGTAAATATGCGACCAACTTACGTGTAGTATTGGCTAACGGAGAAGTCATAGACACGGGACCGCTTTCCAAACGAGATCTCAGCAAAAAGCTCGGCCAAGCTAACTTTGAGGGTGAAATTTATCGACAACTTGATGTTTTGTTAGAAGAAAATGCTGACTTAATTAAATCAGTTCGTGCCAAGCAATTCGCACGTAGAAATTCTGCCGGCTATAATATTTTTGACGTAAAAACAGCCAAAGGATTTGATTTAACTCCTCTTATTATCGGTTCGCAAGGAACCTTGGGTGTGGTAACCGAAGCAATTTTCAAAGTAGTCACACACAATCCTATTACTTCCACTGCCATGGTGAGCCTATACAACCAATCCGATCTTGCTGAGCTGTTACCTAAAATAATTTCCCTTCGTCCCAGTCAACTTGACATGGTCAACCGAGCAGCCATAGAGCACATTCGTTCCATCAATCCTCATCAAATAGGTAATTTGTTAGAAGCACCAGAGGCTCAGATTCATCTGTTTGTAGAATTTGACGACCACAAAGATTCACAACAAAAAAAATACATCAAACAACTTTCCAAATTAGTAACTACATCCGGAGGAGTCATTAAGTTTGCTAAGAATATAGACGATCAGGAAAAGATGGCTAAATTACGTCAAAGTATTTCAACTATCATTACCTATCCTAGCGGCCAGAGCAAGGCAGTGCCCGTAGCTGAAGATGTTTGCCTTCCACCTAGCCGGGTAGCTGAGTATTTACAAAAAGCGACAGAAATATATGCAGCATTTGGGCTTTCTGCAGCCGCTTGGGGGCAAATCGGTGACGGAGTCATTAGAATGCAGCCGGTGTTAGATCTTGCTCAAGTAGGTGACAGACAAAAGTTATTCAAACTTAGTGAAACAATCTACCATCTAGTAGTAGCATACGGCGGTAGTATTAGCGCCGGTGCTGGAGACGGAAGAGTACGGGCTCCTTATACTGCATGGATGTTTGGACCCGAACTATACGGTGTAATGATGAAAGTTAAAAAAATATTTGACCCCCACGGAATTCTCAACCCTGGAGTAAAAACAGCCAGTTTGGAGCAAGTTAAAAGTATGATGCGCGGCGAATACAGCCTAGGTCATCACCACGAACACCTACCACGTAGTTAGCAAATTAATATCAAATGAAAAAAGCCGGTCAAAATGACCGACTCTTTTTTGGTGGGCGCTGAGGGACATGCCTACCGGCAGGAAAGCTCG
>CAYNSQ010000001.1:115302-124922 GCA_964400155.1 uncultured Candidatus Saccharibacteria bacterium | reverse complement strand
ACTCCAAAGCAAGTTCGGAAAAAGCGGGTCGCCAGTCTGTCTAAGCCAGTTGGTATTTTCCATCTTCGCTTTCCAACTCATAAACCATATTTTTGCGTTCTATAACAATTTTCCAACCTTTATTTTTAGCGTGTTCAAATAAGGATTCTTCTGGGTTGAAAGCAATCGGTAGTTGGACCAATTCCATCATAGCTATGTCGCTTTTGCTATCGCCGATAGCCAAACTATCGGTGTAGTCCAAATGGTATTTATCAATCAAGCTTTTTAGGGCTTTATCTTTATAATGTGCTGCCACCGTCTTTTTACCTGTAAAACCATTTGCGGACCGTTCGTAGATAGTTCCGATAAAGTCATCAAAACCGTAATAATCAGTTATTTTTTTTACGATTTCATCTTGCGAGCCTGATATAGCAAACAAAATATATCCTCGACTTTTCAGATCCACTAATAAGTCCCTAGTGTAGCTATAAACTTGGTCTTTGTATTCTTCAAAGACTGCCTCGACAGCTCTATCCAATTGCTTATAAGTCAGCTTTTTCAAAACAGACTCATAAGTAGAGATAACCTGCACTTCATAATCTCTGAATGATGCCTCTGTACGCCTTTTCCAGGCCTTACGTGCGTCTTTCATGGTTTGATAGGCAAGTGTATCCATATGACCATCTTTTGCTAACTGGTCGGCTATGGCGTGGTATAGTTGCCACCTAATCAGTGTTCCATCCAGATCGAATGCGGCAAATGGCTTACTCATACTAGGATTATAACCTCTTTAGTAAATCAACATATGGCTTGGGGTTTGTCCAGATATCGTCGTGCAATCCGCCAAATCCAATAAATTTATACGAATTTTCCTTCGCCAATGTTTTCATGGCTGATGTTTCGGAGAAACTATCATTTTGATTGTGTACAATAAGGACCTTTGCATTAGACGGTATATTTTCTATCTGATTCTTTGTAATTGCATGCCAACTAACAATTGGCCTAGATATAGTGTAGTAAATGTTATGTATAAATTTACTAAACCACCATTTAAGATCGTCAGAATTTTTATGATAATAGAATTCCCTTTTTAATTTCCTGGTTAAGCTGCCAAGATATGTTCTATGAGGCCACAAAGGAGTTCCGTTTAATACAATTGTTTTAGCAACGCATTCAGGTGGAATTAAGTAACATCCCAGTGAATGTGCTACTAAGATATCAGCAGTATGTACATCTTTTGATAGTTGAAATTCATGCAAGTTCAATTCATTAATAAATTTTTTGGCTTCCCAAGGACCTTCTGCCCAGCCATAGACTAAGGCAACTGTTTTAGACATCTATTTCTATGCTAACTGGGCAATGGTCACTACCCATAACGTCGGCATGAATTTGGGCCGACTTAACTTTACTTTTCAAATTGGCTGATACTAGAAAATAATCAATTCGCCAACCGACATTGCGAGCCCTGGCATTAGCCCAGTGCGTCCACCAGGTGTAGTGTCCGTTGCCTTTGGTAAATAACCTGAAAGTATCTATAAAGCCGTGTTTAATCAATTGTTCAAAGCCTGAGCGTTCTTCGTCTGTGAATCCTCGTTTACCGATGTTTTCTTTAGGCCTGGCTAGGTCGTCTTCTGTGTGCGCAACGTTAAGGTCTCCACAAAAAACCACTGGTTTGGTTTCTTCCAATCTCTTGCACCAGTCCAGGAATGCCTTATCCCAAGCTTGGCGAATAGGCACTCGCGATAAGTTATCCTTTACGTTGATGGTATAGACGCCAACCACAAAGAATTTGTCAAATTCTGCAGTAATTATCCTGCCTTCCTTGTTTGGTTCGCCATAAACATCACCATGAACTTCGTATTTTTTGATGATGTCATCAGGCAGGCCGTTGATGACATCCAATGGCTCGGTTTTGGATAGTATGGCAGTGCCACTATAGCCTTTTTTTTCAGCTGAGTTCCAAAATTCATTGTACTCAGGTAAATCAATTGGTGACTGGTCTGGTTGTGCTTTTGTTTCTTGTAGACATAAAATATCTGGTTGATGTTTGGCTATGAATGGTTCAAAAAGACCTTTGTTATAAACCGCTCTTATACCATTAACGTTCCAGGAATATATCTTCATTTACTTCGTTCCAATTTCTGTTTATCTTTTACCATTATCCAAGTGTTATCCGATGACCATTATCCGTGATCAACTGTGAATGGTAAACAGTTAATGGTAAATGCATGGTAAATAGACAACTGTAAATGGTTAATATTTAGTATGCCTTTCTATGTCGCGCTGTTGTTGACGTTTTTTAAGGTTCTCTCTTTTATCATAATGTTTTTTACCCTTACCTACTGATATGCGTAGTTTTATATATCTACTCCCGGTTAGAATTTCCACTGGCACAATGGTTTTGCCCGACTGTCGCTCAGCTATCAATTTATCGATTTCTTTACGCTTAGCAAGCAGTTTACGACTACGACTAACTTGATCTTCTGAAATTGGAATTCCACTAGTTCCGTGTATGGTGGCGTTGATAAGCCATAGCTCGTCACCCAAAACGTTAACGTATGCCCCTTGTAGCTGACCGTGACCCATACGAAGAGCTTTGGTTTCGGCACCGCTCAGGGAAATTCCCACTACTAAAGAATCACCGAGTTCATAATCATGTCTCGCTCGGCGGTTGGTTACTTTTTTGGTTTGTGACGACTTCTTAGCCATAGATAACATTATAAACGTATAAAAGAGATAATGCTCAACGAGATCAACTTGATCAAGACTCAATGACGAGTCAATCTAGACAATGTATTTACTGATTAAATCATTCCAGCATTTATTGCCCTGGTTGTATACGTAGATAATTGACTATTTACTCTGGAGTTCTTGATTGTGTATGTTGGCTCGAGCTACTTCTTCTTTGACCACATTCCATAGTTCAGGACGGTCTTTGGTAGTTTTTAGCCAGTACCACCATTCTTCACCCCATATATAAATATCTCGCATACCAGTAGCTTCACCATACTCAATTCGGTCTTTCATGCGCTTGGGGTTCATTGACTTATACTGTTCCTCTATAGATAAGTCCTTTATATCCAGTCCATTTGGTGTCCAGCTTTCGGCTTGAAGTTCGTGAATAATCATATCTTTACCGGTTATTAACTCTGCCCAGCCAGCCAAGGCAGAATAAAACCATGACGGCAACGGGTATTCAAAGTATCGATGAGTGAAAGTTGCATCCCACACTCGTTTGTAGACAGAAATTCCAAATTCGTCAGGTCTGGGGTCGCCAAGCGGTAGCCCAACCCAGTTATTGCTACGACTGATAATGATTGGATGATGCGGATCCCATTGTTTGACCAAATTAAATTCTTCAACAAGCCGCTGGCGGTCGAAATTTTTACATTCTCCAAAAACTTGCATGAAGAATTCATTTTCTAACTGATATGAAACTAGGTTTGGACGGTCTTTGTAACGATCAACCACTGCCTTCATATAAGCATAAAGTTGAGGCTTCCAATTATTATCGGGTTGAGAAATATCCAACCAAGACGGTTCATGACATTCGGGCCATCTTGGTTGTCTCATGCCCAAAGCCAGGCTAACTTTGGCATCATATTTTTCAGCCATATCAAATTGCCAATCTAACCCCGAAAAATCGTAATTACCAGGCGACGTCTCTATATTTTTCCAATAACTTACCAGTCTGACTTGGCGCATACCTAGGTCTGAAAATGCTGCCTCAAGTGTCTCTTTTGGATTCAAACCAAAACTTTCAGCATAATCAGAGACAAATGTAGTCCCTAGCATCAGTGGTTCTTCGGTATGTTTATGTATATACCACTGGGCAACTGCATAGTTAAGTGCTGTTAGCAAAACTGTAAAGATGATAATTGCTGAAAAGGTTTTACGAGTGCGACTACCGCTCCAAATAAAATAACCCACCCCTTTTGGACTTAACTCAAACTTGGTTGGTTTGTTAGAAATTTTCTTCCTGGTTGCCATAGAATGTTAAAATAAAAGCTGATGCGAACCAGCCAAAACAAAAAGCTTACGCTATCAATAGTTATACCAGCCTTCAACGAAGAAAGCTACCTTCGTCAATGTCTCGATTCAGTCGCCGCACAAGAAGTGCTGCCGGACGAAGTGATAGTAGTCGACAACAATTCGGTTGATTCAACTAAAATAATTGCTCAAAGTTATAATTTTGTGACTTATGTCACAGAAAAACGCCAAGGTGTTTTTTATGCCTCAACCAAAGGTTTTCGCACCGCCAAAGGTGATATTATTGCACGGATTGATTCGGATACAATACTGCCAGCAAACTGGGTAGAAACTGTTAAATTATCATTTAAACCAGACATTCAAGCGGTGACAGGACCAGTTTATTATTACGACATGCCCCTTATGCGGGCCAATCAATGGTTTGATCATAGCCTTAGACTATTGACTTACAAATACGCTAAAAAAGCACCGTTTTTATACGGTTCTAACATGGCAATACGAAGATCTGTTTGGATAAGTGTCAGTGACGAACTTTGTAAAGACCGCGACTTACACGAGGACATAGACTTAGCAGTACATATTTATGAGCATGGTAACAAAATATTTTATTCTCGTCGATTTTTATCTGGGGCTTCCGGTAGGCGTTACAATGACAGCCCCCGCCAATTTTGGAATTATGTATCTATGTATAAACGTAACTTAGCCAAACATTCCCTACCCATTTGGCCAGTCTATCCTGCCATATTCACCTGGTCTCTTGGTTACTTATTAGTGCATCCAATCCGCAGTATTTGGTACGCCTTCTATGGCTGGTCAGGCAAAGAATACCCTTGGAGTGGTACTGCTCGCAAGAATCCTATGCAAGGCTAAGACAATGCGCTCTCCAAAAGTCTCAATTGTTATACCAGCCTACAATGAAGCAACATATATCGACCGCTTGCTTAAAGCACTAACCAAACAGAACTTTAAAGATTTTGAAGTGATTGTATCTGATGCCCAGAGTAACGATGGGACTGAAAAAGTAATTAATGAATTTAAGAAAAAACTAGATATAAAACTGGTTTTGTCACCACCCAAAGGTCCCGCTCATGGACGAAATATTGGTGCTTCTAAAGCAAAAGGCGAATGGTTACTTTTTCTAGACGCAGATAATGATATAAAAGATTCGAATTTTATCCGAATACTTCACGATCAGACCATAAATAGAAAATGGAAGACTTCAGCCGGTAGATACAAAGTTATAGATCCAACATTTATGGAAAAAATTGGCATGGAGATTATTAATTTCCAATACCTAAAATTCCTTTCACATACAAAAAAGCCAGTCGCTATGGGCCACTGCATCTTTACCAGCCGACTGTTGTTTAATCAATTAGGTGGTTTTAATGAGAAAATACAGTTTGGTGAAGACTATGACTATGTTAACAGAGCCGCGAAAGAAGGTTTCGGGTATGTTGATGATGCTATCTACTTTATAGATATGCGCCGAGCAAGAGAAGAAGGTGGTCTGCGTCTGTTCTGGAAAGGCCTACTTAACGAAGTTTACCGTTTTCTACCAGGCTATAACTTGGAAAAAAATCCTGTGACCTATGAATTTGGTAAACATGCAAAAAGACAGAAATAAACACCATTTACTAGACATAGCCGAGACTCCCGAAGGAATTAGACTAGATGGTCACAAAATAAAGAATTGGCAAAAATATGCGCGTCATCCCAGGTTTTTACAATTCTTGGAGTACATGGTGGGAGGTGGTGTCTATTTCTGGGGTGGTCTAGCTGTTTTTGCACTTTGTTACAACTTGTTTGGTTGGCCGTGGTGGCTGTCCAAAGGCCTGGCCGACATAATTGGCTGGACAGCTAATTATTTAATACAACGTTACTGGGCATTCTATGATTCTAAACTCAAAGGTCAAGATAAGTCTGTTATCACCAAATTTGTAATTGTAAATGGTGTTGATCTTGTAATTGACTACTTTATTGTTTGGATGTTTGTACGAAATGGTATAACACCGTACGCCGGTTTCTTCGCCTCCGCTGCATTCACCACCGCCTGGGATTACTTATGGTATCGCTTTTGGGTATTTAAAGTGAAAGATCGTGTTGCGTAGTTCAGTTACTTACAACCAAAGGTTTGCCCTGGATAAATTTGGTTGGCCCCATTTCTCTAGCAATGAGTCCCACGCCCTTCCAAAATTCCCATGTTGCCGATTTATTCATAAAATCCTCATCAGAATGTATAACATCAAGCGATGGGTCGAAATACCTTTTAAGTCCTAACCTTTCCATTCTCAGGGACAGTTCCATAGCCTCATGATAACGAAGTCTTGAATCAAAACCACCAACTCTGCTGAACACTTCCGAATCAACAAGCATGTTTGCCTCAGCACTCCAGTATACCTGTTTTGATATTGGCGTGGAGTTTGTGTCTGGCCACTCCCTCATTAATGGCCAAAATCGCCTCGCTGTATACTGCAGTCTTTTCGCAGTTTCTGGGTGCTTAGTAGCTAATTTTGACAATGAAGTATACAAACTAGCAGATGCCATTTGAGGTAGCGAAAAACCCGGACCATAGTTCCATAGCAATTGCTGTCCTTCGGGGTTTCTTATTAAACCTCCGATGTAACCAACTTCCTCACCAACCATAAGATCTCTAGCAATTTCTGGTCCTGTTTCACCATTTAAAGTAACATCGGCATCTAGAAAATGTATCAACGACCTTCTTCCCAAAGCAGGAATAATTCTGTTTCTGTTTGCACCAGAGCCGACATTTTCTTTGCCGGATACTAACTTTACCTCTCTTCCATACAAACGTGCAACTTCAAGAGTGACGTCTGTAGATGCATCATCGAGCACATATGTTTCATCATACTCACGCTCTAGCACCTGGCCCAGTAGCGCGCCGATGCGGTCCTGTTCATTGTACGCCGGAATTACAGCTACCACAGGTAGTTTATTCTTCATAAAAATATTATACAATAAAAAAGATAAAAGTCTACCTAAGCTGTGTTTGTTCACGCCCACCTGCCAGCAGGCAGGGCCTTTTATTGATTTGGATAAGCTGTCTGTTCTCTTCCGTTTGGCTCCACGATCACTTGGCAGGCGCCCCAAAGTCCTAAATTATTATCTTTGGCGGTCTGTTCTAGTGCGTCAAACTGTGCTGCTTTTTGAAACGGGAATTGAGTGTAACTAAAAGCGTATCCGCCTTTTAGCAGTTCTTCTTCTACCAGTCGGCCGTCTGACAAATAGACATAACGCAGTAGCCTGCCATAGCGGTCGCGGTTGGTATTTATGGGGTCAGCTTGCAATCGTACTTTTTGGTTGCCAATCAGTTTCTTAGTAAAATCAGATGCCTCTGGTCCATAACACTGCACTGGCGTGTTTGGCTTGTGAGTTTCGGGTGTATCAACGCCGATAAAACGAACAGTTTCAACAGTTCCGTTCATATCGACTGAAATAGTATCGCCGTCGTTAAAGTTTTTAACACTATATAGTCCTGGTTGAGCAACTTCAGCTTTTTTAATTACTCTGTGGTAGTCAATTTTTGGCCAATTTGCAACAGCTAGTGTGATAACAGAAAGCAAAACAAGAACTACAACCAAACTAAATAACCGCCCCCGCTTTTCAGAATTCATCTTGCTAGTATAAACCCAAGACTATCTATAACCAGTAGAACTTAATAATCAATTCCCTTGTTAGCCAAGTATTTGTCGTCAAAGTGGTGGCGGACTTTAGTCATGTTGGTTGCAATATCGGCATATCTAAGGAATTCCTCCGGGAAATCCCTACCCGTTAGACACAGACTGGTGGTGGGTGACTTGTCGGTAATTAGTTTTTTCAGCTGGGTCTTTGTGATGAGTTTATTTTTTAAGGCATTATTTATCTCATCGCAGATTACAAGGTCGAACTTACCGCTACAGGCAGCTTTGTAGGCTGTTTTGTAAGTATCTTGTGCTGCTTTTTTATGTTCTGCCGGAGATACGCCTTTTGCAGAAAGATCACCAGCATTATAAAAACCCTTGCCTCCTTTGTAAAAAAGCAACTTTTTCTTATAAAGCTGCTCAATTTGGTGTATAAAATCATGTTCTCCAACATTCCAGTGTTTTATGAATTGAATAAAGGCTACACTCCAGCCACTGCCTAAGGCTCTAGCCATTAGACCCACACTGGCGCTTGTTTTACCCTTTCCTTCACCGGTATAAACAACCACTACCGAGTCTTTTGTTTTATAGTCTTCAAAAGCCATTGACTTATAGTCTATCAATACTAGGATTCATAAGTCCATCAATCTTGTCTGGGTGATTGTTGGTGTAGTATCAACAGAAAAGTGTCACTTGCAAGATCATAAACATCATCTGGGATTTTTTCAGTGGCATACTCGCCAGTCTGCGGTAATGGTGCTTTACCAGCCATTATTTTTAAATGTTCTAAGACGTCGTGCACTCCTTCTTTAGCTGTCCTATTCTTAGATTCTAGCCAGATCAGCTTTTGCTGATCAATATCCATTTTCTGCCATTTGTCCATAGCAGTTTTTATATTCTGTTTAACTATTCTTTCGGTATCTTCGTCTAATGGTTCATTAGGGTTTGTTAGCACAATTGCTAAGAATAGTGCATTTTGTGATTCTAGTATTAAATCGTATTCTAGGTCTTTTTGTGTTTCTTGTACTTCTCTAAGGCCAACTTCTAGTTCATTGTTTTCCGAGACTAGTGTTGGTTGTCGTTCTGACATCTATTGCTAGTATAACACTATAGGTAGCGTAGCATATAGTAACTTACGCTACCTGTAGCGTACTAATTCAGTTTAGCAGCGTTCAGTGCAGAGTCGATTCGGGGTCTATCAAAGCCTATTATCATTTCATCACCTATAAATATTACAGGTATACCAGCTTGATTAGTTCTTTCTACGAGTTCTCTGGCTGCATCTTGGCTGGCGTCTACGTCTATTTCTTTGTAGGCAACTTTTTTGCTGTCTAGGTATGCTTTAGCAGCGTGGCAAAAAGCACACCACGGAGCACTAAATATTGTAACTTTTGCTGTATCGCTCACAACTACATTCTAACAGATGAAATATATAAGACTAAGTCTTTTACACCTTTATAACCACTTGCATTATCTGATGCTCAAGGTATAGTTAAAACTATCCAAATTAATTAAGGAGGGTTTAGGTAATATTATGATGTTAAATAAAGCAAAAGCAGCTCCGGTTGTGGCTGAGTTTCTTGGCACCGGTCTGTTGGCTATGGTGGCTCTAGTTTTATCAGAAACAACAGCAGTCAGCTACTTTATAGCAACTTCCTTGGCTGTTACACTTGCGGCAATTGTTGTCTTATTCGGTTCATCATCTGGGGCGCATGTTAATCCAGCAGTTACCTTTGGCCTCTGGACAGCTAAAAAAGTTAGCACGGTAAAGGCTATAGCATTTATTGTAGCCCAACTTTTAGGTGGACTTGGAGCTTGGCAGTTGTATCAATATTTCACTGAAAAAGAGCTAGCAGTTAAAACCATTACCTATAGCACAAACACTCTTATAGCAGAAGCAGTAGGAGCGGCAATTCTTACAGCAGCCGTAGCAGCAATTGTTGTACGTAAATTTGATGTTCTAAGCTCGGCACTGGCTGCTGGTACAGCAATCTTTGTAGGTATTGTACTGGC
>CAYNSQ010000001.1:106401-115202 GCA_964400155.1 uncultured Candidatus Saccharibacteria bacterium | reverse complement strand
AGCTAAAAGCTAGAAGCTACAATCTAAAAAATTCCCGTGGATTATACACGGGAATTTTTAATTAAGTGATTCTCAAACTGTTTGATACCTTTTAGATTTTTAGAATAGCCACTAATATCTGGAAAATCTAATGCCGTGATGTGGGACCAGACAGACTGGATGAGTAGTTTAAGATTTTTTACCTCATTTTCTTCTATGCTGAGTTCGAGGGCTACGATTTGATCCTTAGTATCAGGCTCTACGAAGACCAACAAACCTTTTTCGACTTTGTATCCTCTAAAACTGTGCGAACCTTCAACCATAAGTTTGTACATTAAAAGTTGTTGTCGATATTTGTGTAGTTTAGAAGTGTTCCAGTTGGTACTGCTTTTTCCTGTTTTGAAATCAACTACTGAGATGGTTTTTGATTTTTTATCAATTAACATACGATCAATCTTCCCGCTTAAATGAGCTTTGCCTATAAATACGCCTTCGCTTCGAAAATTATATTCTGATTGGTCACTGGTTTTTGAATAACTAGATGCAACAGACATAAATGCTTCCAAACAGTTATGCCCGCGTTCTAAAAGGAGCTCGTGGTCTTGAGGGGATAGATTTTGAGATGTTAATCTTTCTTCAAAATATTTAAATATCTTTGTTTTTAAAGGTAAAGTAGAGGTTTTTAGGATTTGTTGGTGAATCCAATTTAGACAATCATGAATGACGCTGCCGTAAACTGCAACAGGAGTTTGTCCTTTAGGAAATCGCAAAATGGAATTTATAAAAAACTGTTCTGGTCCGCCTCGCTCAACATCAATAAATTGGTTTAAGTGGGTTGGACTTAGCTGGTAACTAGCCAAAGTTGGCTCTAAAAGATCAGTTAGTTTTGGAGTGAATGGTGGCAAGTGACGCAAGTGCCAATAATTTTGCATATCGGTAGTTGTTAGTGTTATCTCGGTTGGTTTGGCAGTAATTGGTGACAAATTTGGCTGATTAGCTAAGTACTTCAATGGTCTAGAAAGTTGGCCATCAACACTAGATGTATAGCTAGTTAAGTATAGATGGGTCTTGGCCCTTGTTATTGCTACATATAGCAGTCGCAAACGCTCATCATCACTGCCACCGCGGTAGCGGATGTAAGCTAAATTTGGTGGCAAACTAATTTTACTAGAAGCTGTCCGGCTAGCTGCACCCCAAACTTCATCTTGGGCTGCAAGCACGAATACGACTTTGAATTCTCTGCCTTTCGCCTGATAAACGGTCATTAGATTGACTGCATTTTTTGCTTCATAATGCGGACTCTTGTTAAGAATATTAATATCACTTTTTCGATGAGCATCGATGAATTTAACAAAGTCATTTAGACCAAGAGGTCTTTTTGTATATCTGTTGTTAGCTCGCAAACCACCTCTCATTACAGAAAGATCGTTCAGGGCTTCTAGATAGCGAGAGTCCTTTTTGCTGTTACCGCCAAAATAATATTCATATAAAGGAGAGCGAAGTGGTAGTTTGTATTCTTTAACGTCTTTTTGTGAAACACCGGTTAAAATATCAAGTTGTTGTTCTAAAGTTGTGATAGACAACAAGTCCTTTACACGCATGAAGAATTCGGCGATTGGTTTAGTCGCTTTGTTGGCTGTTAGCTCACTGGTCCAATCTCTTCGTTGTTTGTATGTTTTCCAGCTAATTTGCCAAATTGTCTCTGTTGGTAAATTCCAAAAGTCGTAACTTAACACTTGTGGCCAAAGACTATCAAGCTCGGTTTGGTTTTTTTCGAGAAGTGCCATAATAAGTCGGCTCATATTCTCTAGCTGTATAATTATTGGTTTTTCTAATATGTTTTCACGTTTCTCGTAACGAACCGGCAACTTCTGAGCCGACAAATATGGCAATAGTGGAATTAGATAACGATGTTTTGGAGCCAATACAACAATTTCGTCAAAGTCTGTGTTTTGCTCAGTTACTAAATGATGAATCTGTTCGGCTACCCAAGCATACTGGGCTGCGTCACTAATAAATTCATGATGAGCAATATCAGCAGCTTTAGAAAGTGTGCTGTTTGATTGCTTTAGTATTTTAGTCACTCCTGGAAACTCATCATGCAACCGTTTTGTGATTTGACCGCCAAGGTTGTAGGCAATATCTAATATATCACTGTGTGAGCGATAGTTATCTCGTAAGCTGATCACATTTACGTCTCGGTAGAGTTTTGCAAAACGGTACATATTGGCGTGATCGGCGCCTTGAAAGGCATAAATTGCTTGATCGTCGTCACCAACTGCTATTACATTTGGCCGGTCTTCATTGACAGGGTTGTCAGTAAGTAGCTCTACAAGTCTAAATTGAGCTGGGTTTGTGTCTTGGAACTCATCTAGCAAAATGTATTGATATTGTTCGGCTAAACTAAATTTAAAATCAGCGTGATTTTCAAGAGCTTGAATAGCTCGCAAAATCATATCATTATAGTCAAAAAGTCTGCGCTTTTTAAGCAGTTCTTGATATAGGCTATAAATTTCTGCAGCCGAAGCAATTTTTTGATTTGCAGTCTCACCGGCTAAAACAACTTGTCCATATTCATCGCGGGTCAACCAGTCATTCTTCCAAGCTGTTAGTGGCTTGGTTTTACCGCTCTGCTGCGTTTGTTCTATAGCACCAGCCAAACTTTCCAAGCACATCTGTTTTAGAGAGGTTATCTTAGCTGTTGATTTGGCGGGTATGGTTTTGAGCTGCTTGTGTAAATTCTCAAAAAGGTGCAAAGAATTTTTGTCGATACGTCTGAAGTCTTTTAACTCTTCAATAGTTACTTCTGAGGCTAGCGCAATAAAGTCATGGTTGCTCTTGGCAATATTATGAACGTCTGTAGGTTTAAGTAGTGCTCTTTTGCATTCATTTATAAACTCTCGGATATCCCCAGCGTAGCTATCGGCTGATTTTAGCGGATTGCTGTATGATGCAGCCGACAAAATTTCGCGAATCAAACTATCACTTGTTAAGTCATCAATTGGTTCAAAATCATAGCTACTGGCATATTCTGGGTATCTTCGTAACAGATCGCTGCCAAAGGCATGATAAGTGCTAATATTCACATCATAAGCATCTGTACCTAAAAATTTGGTAAGTCTTTCACGCATTGCCAGCACACCAGCTTCTGTAAATGTCAGGCAAAGAATATTTTGCGGTAAGGCATCGGTCTGGTCTAGGATACGTCCGACTCTGGTAGCTAGCAACTGAGTCTTGCCTGTACCTGGTCCGGCAATAACTAATACTGGGCCTTCAATAGCTTCAACGGCTTTTAGTTGCTGGGTGTTTAACTCAGATAATGCCCTTTCATACTCACTCATTTTCCAATTATCTCACGCTGAGTAGTCGCAATGCTATTTACTAACTATTGGTGCTTTTTTGATAAATTTGTTTTTTTGGATTACCTCAACTATTGCATTTGCCACTTCTTGCCTACTGACAATCAACTTGGCAGGACCATTTAGAGTTAGTTTATAAAATTTCGGTTTTGTATTTTGATGTTTTAAAACTCTTATTACAGTCCAGTCAAGCCCACTCTTTTTTATGAGGTCAAAGTGTTTTTGACCGTCAAGTACTCTTGCTGGATCTACCACTGACACTCCAAAATTTAAGACCCTGTCCATAAAAGTGATTTTATCTCCGGGTTGCCTGACACCCGTACCTGTTAGACTTATAAGTCTTTTAATTCCTTGCTTTTTCATAATATGAACAATATTTTCAGTCATTTTAGTCTGGAGCAGACCGGGTGATCCTTTGACGTGTCCAATCAAACTAACTACAACTTGGCAACTTTTTATTAAATTTTCTAAATCGTTTTTGCTAGTCACGTCACAGTGAATTATTTCTAAACCGTCTCTTCTGCTCAATGAACTTGTATTTCTAACGCCTGCTCTCACTTGAAGACCTGCATTAATTGCTGCATCAACAAAGAACCGGCCGCTTCTGCCACTGGCACCAATAACTGCAACTTTCATCTATATTTTCCTAGCATCATAAGCCCAGTGTAGCAAAGCTTGGCGTTGTCTGCGTCTACAGCTATTGTCACCAGGCGAACAATTTTTTTTAATTTGGCCAATGTGGCGGGCAAAAGCCTTCCAGCGTTTTATTTGCCATTCATCATATTCAGGAATTCGGCGCCCCATGTAGTATCGACAATACCATTGAAACCAACCGCGTGGATCATCAAGTTTTATCCAGCCCTTAGCCTGCCAAACAGAGAGTGGTTGGCTAGCCGAGACTTCAAAGTAGTTTAATGTCGGATCAGGTTGATTGCCTTTGGCAAACTTTGCTTTAGCAAACCAATCTTTTGGAAATTCTTTGATACAATCACGCATATATTTACCTTCAAAAACACCTAAGCAAAGCATTTCCTTTGGTGTTAGCTGGGGCTTGAATTCGGGATTAAAGTTCATACCGGTTGGCTGGCTAAGCACATAGCTGTAGCCTGATTGCATTTTGTCACTAACATTTACAGTTCGCACCGAGGGAAGATTATACTTCAAATTTTTCAATGTGTTCGGCTAATAATTTTAAGAATTCTTTAGCTTGCGCTTTACTCATAGCCACACGAGAAACAATGTTTTGTTGAGACGGGTCAGGCAGACTTTGGGCAAAACTAAACATCACCGAATGTTCATTGTTGCCAATCAGGTATGAGTCAACGTGAAGGACTGGTGTTTTGTTTGGGTCTAGACCAAAGTTCATTTGCTGTTTTTTGTCATCATCTGCCATTTTATTTACTCCTTGTTAAAATCAACTCTCATTGTACATCACTACTATGAAGAGCAAGATAATTGTACCTGTACATCTTAATATTTGTGATCCTAGTCACACTAATTGTTACAATAAAAAAATATAATGAGGTTAAGAAGAAGTTTCGTTATAAATAGCATAGAATGAAAAAAACAGTTACTGATAAAAGCCATAAACTTACAAACATAAAAGCTCTATGGGCTTATTTGTTGGTGGGTTCTACTATTGGATTGCTGGCATCATTTATTCAGACTATCGAGAGAATCAACTATGCAAAAAATCCCAAAGTGCCCCTTGTTTGTGATCTCAATCCAGTCTTTAGTTGCGGTAATGTTTTTGATGCATGGCAGTCTGCCGTATTCGGTTTTTCTAATTCATTAATGTGTATAGTCTTTTTTGCTGTAACAATGGGTATTGCTCTTACGGGAATCACATCAAGTCAAATCAATCGTAAGTTGAGGTATGTATTCCACTTCTTTAGTCTGTTTTTCTTAGGCTTTGGCGCATGGTATTTATGGCAAAGCACCTACCGGATAGGTTATATTTGTATATTTTGTGTATTTTGTTATTTGGCTGTAATTTTGATGAACTGGGCATGGCTGAGAATCAATGGCGACGATATCTTTAAGAACAGCAAGTACTCTGCTGCTTGGGTAAAAGCCAAGAAAAGCGGTGCAGATACTTTCTTGTGGCTAACTTGGGCAATTGTAGTCGGTGCTTCCATAGCACTTCATTTTTGGTAGTAACTTATGAAGAATCCAACTGTCGATCGTGCTATGACAAGCACGGTTCGTAAGAACTTCATACCAGATCAACATAAAAGTCAGGCAAATTTAAATATAGCCCTACCAATTGGATTTGGCCAGACTATAAGTCAACCATTTACTGTTAGACTAATGCTCAATTGGTTAGATGTTAAACCAGGTAATAAAGTATTAGATATAGGAACTGGATCAGGTTGGACTTACGCAATTTTATCTAAGTTGGTTGCTCCTGGTGGTTCTGTTTTTGGTGTTGAACGAATTGCAAATTTAGTTGAATTTGGTCGTGACAATTGCAAACGCGCCGGAGTAAAAAACATTAAAATTTATAAAGCTGGAAATATGGTTGGTCTTAGCCAATACGCACCGTATGATCGTATATTAGTTAGTGCCAGTGCTAAAAAATTACCGGTTGAGCTTTTAAAACAGCTTAATAACGGCGGTAAGTTAGTGATCCCTGTCGGGAATGATATTTTGGAAATTAAAAAAAATAATGATGGGACAGTTCGCTATATGAAACACCCGGGTTTTGTCTTTGTTCCATTAATCACTGACTGACTTAGCAAACACCAAGTCATTTATTAAAGTATTTGCCAAAAGATTAGTCCGATTAGTACGAACATCAAAACAATCAAGCCAATCAGTCCCCATAACAGTTTTTTGTCTGATTTTGGTTGATGGACTATACCCAGTGGATGATCTTCTTGTGAATCCTTAACCATAAGCACAAGTATATATTCACAAAGTAACTTTTTCTATTCAAATTATATAACCTGCTCCCACGGCAGTCCTGCTTTGCCAAAATGTCCGTAGGCTGAGGTTTGTGAATAGATTGGCCTTTTTAGTTTTAGTTTTTCTATAATTCCCTCAACCGAAGTATCAATGAGTTGGTTTTTAAAATTTTCTAATTCATCAGCGCTAACTGTAGCAGTTCCAAAAGTATCTATAGTCTGCATCAGTGGCTTGGGTTGACCTATAACATAGGCAAGGCCTACTTCACATTTAGTGGCCAGACCTTTTGCAACAATATTCTTAGCTATATACCTGGCTGCATATGCACCAGAACGGTCAACTTTACTAGGATCCTTTCCGCTGAACGCACCACCACCAACTCTGGCATAACCACCATAAGTATCTACAACGATTTTTCTTCCGGTTAATCCAGCATCGCTTTCCGGCCCGGGTATATGCCAAAGCCCAGTACCATTAACTGTAATTTCATCATTATTGGGTATGTTGAAATTAAAATGTTTAAAAACTGGTATAAAGACTTCATTTAAAATATCTAACTTAACTTGTTCGGCAGTGGTATTTTCATCATGAGCAACTGCTGCCACTAATTTTTCTACAGCAATCGGTCTATCGTCTTCATAGCGAACCGTTACTTGTGCTTTGCCGTCTGGACGAAGCCATTTGAGCGTCTGGTTTATTCTGACTTCGTCAATTTTAGCTGTAATTGCGTGAGCAAGAGCTATTGGCATTGGCATAAAATGTTCTGTTTCATTGCAAGCATAACCAAACATCATTCCTTGGTCACCTGCACCACCATCATCAACACCCTTAGCAATTTCTGCAGATTGTTGGTGAATATCATTACTAAAAGCCGACTCTTGGCTAAAACCCCATGCCGCATTGGTATATCCCAGTTCTTTTACTTTTAATCGTACTACTTCTTCAAAGTCAACCTTTGCGTTAGTTTTAACTTCTCCGTACAGTGCTATCTGATTGGCGCCAGCTACAGTTTCTATCCCAGTTCTAGAGTTTGGGTCTTGCGCCAGAACGGCGTCAAGTAATGCATCACTTATAGCATCACAAATTTTATCAGGATGGCCGGCACAGACTGACTCGCTGGTAAATAAACTTGACTTTGGCATAAAAAAATCCTTTCTTGGTTGAAGTGTTTGTAGCAGAAAGGATTGAAAATATTTCATATCTTTTCCGCTGATTTACTAAAGCGGACTAGATGTAGCACCTTTCAAGAACAGTATATAGTTTGATGTTTTTAGTTTGTAGTTTGTTACTATTTACTATTCACTATCAACTACACACTTGCTTGTGGTTGCTGGCAGGTTGTTGGGCTAGTTCCCTATCTGCACTCTTGATACTAAAACTTAATTGTTAACGATACTTATTTTAACATAAACTTCTTTTGGGATTTTATCTGGAGTACTTTTATAAAAGTATGACCTAGTGACTTTAACAAATTCAAATATTTACTAAACAAAGAAATGCTTTGAGATATAATAAACGCTCATGCAGTTAAGTGACTTTGATTTTGAATTACCTTCTGAGCTAATTGCTCAAGTACCAGCCCAACCTAGAGACCACGCACGATTATTGGTATATGAACGAATAACCGGAAATCTAACAGATGATCTTTTTTACAATATTGAAAAACATCTAGTAGCTGGTACTACACTAGCAATTAATGACTCTAAAGTAGAAAAGTGCCGGCTGAAATTCGGTAATACCGAAATATTTGTTTTGGAAACAATAAACCCTACAACTCTGCGAGCAATGGTTCGTCCCGGCAAAAAATTTCAATCAGGCAAGTTTGTAGATTTGGAAGGCATCAGGGTTGAAACCGTAGAAGTGGATTCTGATGGTTTTAGATTGTTAAAGCTAGATAGACCTCTTGATGATATTTCGTTAGACCAATACAGGTTGACTCCCCTCCCGCCGTATATCGCACAGAACGAGAGTCTTGCAGAGGAGTATCAGACAGTGTATGCCAATCCACTAGGCAGTAAGGCTGCTCCTACAGCTGGACTGCATTTTACTGATAATCTTCTTCAATCTATAGCCGATAATCACCCAATTGCTAAAGTAACATTGCATGTTGGACTGGGTACTTTTGCGCCGGTTAAAACTGATATTGACAAGCACGTAATGCATAGTGAATATTACAGTTTGGATAAGGATA
The DNA here is from genome assembly GCA_964400155.1 of uncultured Candidatus Saccharibacteria bacterium. GTDB lineage: Bacteria > Patescibacteriota > Saccharimonadia > Saccharimonadales > UBA10212 > JAYTJL01. Next base: position 106,766 of record CAYNSQ010000001.1, on the reverse strand, counting down.
ATGCTGATATTTTAAACAAAGCTAGCCATATCACTGCGGTTGGTTCTACTACTGCCCGTACGTTAGAGACCATAGGGCGACCATTTAGAGCTGATAGTAATCTGACAAATATTTTTATAAAACCGGGATATAAATTTAACTCAGTTGATAGTTTAGTTACCAATTTTCACTTGCCAAAATCAACATTATTGATGTTAGTCGCAGCGCATATAGGATCTATAAACGAACTACAAAGGGTCTATCAGCATGCCATTACTAACAATTATCGTTTTTATAGTTTTGGCGATGCGATGTTGATAAAATAGGTTACAGGTTACAGGTTACAGGTTACAGGTTACAGGTTACAGGTTACAGGTTACAGGTTA
>CAYNSQ010000001.1:20759-106301 GCA_964400155.1 uncultured Candidatus Saccharibacteria bacterium | reverse complement strand
AGGTTACAGGTTACAGGTTACAGGTTACAGGTTACAGGTTACAGGTTACAGGTTACAGGTTTAAGATTTTTTAGTGCTAGATTTATGGCTTTTGCTGGTTTGTTCATGTAGGTGCCCTGCAAAAAAATACACTAAAGTCATCCAACTGATGCTAGCTATCCAGCCTGCAACGGTTAGTTGTGCGTATGTAGCAATCTTTTCTTCGGTATATTTTAACGATTGTCCGGTGACTACAAAATATTTTTTAGCCCCAGTATCTATGTAATTGACTGTAGTTGCTAGTCTTACATTGTTTGTTGGTCTCCAGGTAATTAAATTTTGGTGATTTAGCGCACTGTCAAAGACACCTTTTGGTGGCAGACTGTTAAAATTTCCGTCAATATCTAGGGAGTTGGCCAAAACTTCCCTGTCTTGAGTGGTAACTATTACAAATGGTAGACTAGTTGTTTTTGTATTAGTATTAACTTCAGGCATTACATCTGATGGGTCGGCACCGTTTCTAAGTCTTTCACTTGCAATGTTGGCAATTTCAGTAGGTCTGTCATTGGCAGAAAAGCGTGCCGTTTGTTGCATCAAAACAAAGATTGTTCCGAAGATAAATGTAGTAACACCAATTAAAGCCAACCAAGAACGGAAATGAGGTCTTTCTAGTAACCTTCTCATGCTTTTATTTTAGCACTTGGTTTTCGTTCTAAGACGATAAAGCTGTATTCGTAAGGGTTATCATGGTTTTTCTTATGATTAACTCTCGAGACTTCAATCCACTCTTCAGGTAAATATTTAAAGAATCTATCGCCTTTTATTTGGGCGTCTATTTTTGTTAAATATATCCTATCGGCAATAGGTAGTGCTTGTATGTAAATCTCTGAACCACCAATTACAAATATTTCAGAAGAATCCTTAACAAGTTTTATCGCTGATTGTAGTGAATTAGTTACATCGCAATCTTTAGCCAAATAGCTAGTGTTACTAGATATTATGATGTTGCGTCTATTTGGAAGTGCCCTGCCGATAGATTCGTGTGTAACCCGCCCCATAATAACAGGATGACCGGTTGTAACATGCTTGAAGTGCGCTAAATCGGCTGGCAAATACCAAGGTATACCACCTGTTTTACCGATTACTCCGTCCTTAGCAGTGGCAACAATTATTGATATCATCTGTTTAACAGTCTTTACTATTACACGGCAATTGGTGCCCAAATAGCAGGATGCGGATCGTAGTTTACAAGTTCAAAATCTTCAAACTTGAATTCATCTATGCTATTAACATTTGGATTAATCTTCATTGTTGGTAATTTTCTAGGACGTCGACTAAGTTGTTCTTTAACTTGGTCTAGGTGGTTTAGATAAAGATGCGTATCGCCAAATGTATGCACAAAAGTTCCAGGTTTTAGACCCGTCACTTGAGCTACCATCATTGTTAACAGTGAGTAGGAAGCAATATTGAATGGTACTCCTAAAAAAGTATCTGCACTTCGTTGATACATCTGGCATGACAACCTACCTTCAGCCACATAAAATTGAAAAAGTAGGTGGCATGGTGGCAAACCTGAAACTGCCATTTCCTCAATATCAGCTGTATTCCAAGCTGAAACAACCATTCTACGTGAATCTGGATTGTGTTTTATTGTTTCGATTACTTGCTTTATCTGATCAATATGGCGACCGTCAGGTGTTGGCCAATTGCGCCATTGGTATCCATAAACCGGACCAAGTTCACCGTTCCAGCGTGCAAAGTCAGCATCCTTTTTTATACGTTCGGTAAAGTCGTTGATCCCTTTATTCCATTCTTCACTTCCTGTGATGGGTACCTTCTTACCTTGTTTTAGCAGGTAGGCTTTGTATGGCCATTCATCCCAAATATGGACATCATTATCCACCAAGTACTTTATATTTGTAGAACCTTGTAAAAACCAGATCAGCTCATGAATTATGCCACGTATAAATAGTTTTTTTGTGGTCATTGCCGGAAAACCATCAGCCAAGTTAAAACGAAGTTGTCGCCCAAAGACACTATAAGTGCCAACTCCAGTACGATCGGCTTTTTTAACACCGTTTGTTCTTATGTCTTCCAGCAGTTCTAAGTACTGTTTCATATAACCCCTCTTGGATTAACTATTATACTGCCTCCGAACAAGTTTGCACGTTGTAATTTATTAATCTAAACTTAAGGAGAATGGAACAGTTTACTACTTCTTTAAAAGCTCTAGGTTTTGAAGGAGATATATTCACAGACGATGCAACCAGGCAAGCCTTTTCCCATGATGCATCTTTATTTGAGCTTGTACCTCAAGCAGTAGTAGCTCCTAAAAATAAAAAAGATTTAGAGAAACTAGTTACTACAGTTAATAATTTAAAATCAAGCATACCCAATCTTTCTCTAACTGCCCGTAGTGCTGGTACCTGTATGTCAGGGGGCTCTATTACCGAATCAGTTTTAGTAGACTTTGTGAAATATATGAATGTAATTGAGGAAGTTACAGATAACTCAGCCCAAACTCAACCCGGTGTTTTATACAGGGATTTTGAAAAAGCTACTTTACAACATAACAATGCCTTGCTGCCTTCTTTCCCAGCAAGCAGAGAACTTGCCAGTGTGGGTGGCATGGTTGGTAATAATTCAGGTGGTGAGAAATCCCTGGCTTATGGAAAAACAGAAGACTATGTAGACGAAATGTCAGTAGTACTTTCAGATGGAATGTCATACACAATTAAGCCAATTTCAGAAGAAGAACTGAAAGCCAAAATTGCTAAAGCTGATTTTGAGGGTGAGTTATATAGAAAAATGTATGAACTGCTAGATAAAAATTACGAAAAGATCAAAGCTGCCAAGCCACACGTTAGTAAAAACTCGACAGGTTATAATTTGTGGGATGTTTGGGATAGACAAAAAGGCGTTTTCGATCTAACCAAATTGTTTGTCGGGTCACAAGGCACCATTGGATTAGTAAGCGACATTAAATTTCGTTTAATCCATAATCCCACCAGTTCCGGTGTACTGGTTGTGTTTATGAAAAATTTGAATAATTTGGGTGAAATTATCAATGCTGTGATGCCTCACAAGCCAACATCTTTTGAAGCTTTTGATAACCATACTTTAATGTTGGCTATTAAATTTTTCCCTTACTTTAGAAAAACTCTTGGCTGGAAAGGACTAATTCGTCTGGGCTTTCAGTTATTACCGGATGCTTTGATTTTATTCAAAGGAATTCCAAAAATGGTTATGTTGGTGGAATTTACTGATGATTCACCAGAGAAAGTAAGTAAAAAAATTCACAAACTAAAATTGAAGCTTGCCAAGTTCAAACTTCAAGCCACAGAAGAAGATTCGACAGAGTCTAAGGCTTGGAAATTTAGAATAATGCGCCGGGAGAGTTTTAATTTGCTTAGAAAAAAAGTAAAAGACAAACATACTGCACCCTTTATTGACGACTTAGTTGTTCCACCCGCAAAATTACCAAAATTTTTGCCAGAGCTTCAAGTGATTATTAAGAAGTACAAATTGCTTGCAACTATAGCCGGACACATGGGTGATGGTAATTTTCATATTATTCCTCTCATGAAGATTGAAGAAGCATCTGAAAGAGCCAAATTACGTCCGGCTATGGATGAGGTCAATCGTTTGGTATTAAACTATGGCGGATCGCTATCTGGTGAGCATAACGACGGAATGATTCGCGGTCCCTGGTTGAATGAAATGTACGGCGATGAAATTTTTGAACTTATGAAGCAAACCAAACAAATCTTTGACCCTCAAAATATATTTAATCCCCATAAAAAAACTGATGCCACGTGGGAGTACACTATGAGTCATATAAGACAGCATTTCTGATTTTACATATCGATTTAAATTAATGTTGACCAGTAATACCAAAATCGATTTAGAATAAGGATAATTATCAATAGTATCCATACTATCAACACATCACCATGATGTTTTTGTGCAAATGTGCTAATTCCTTGCCATTTTTTGGGCACATCAATATTGCCATGCTTAAGGTTGTATAGAAGCGTATACCAGAACATTGGAATAGTCACCGCCCAAACACACATACAAAAAAGGCAGAGTGCTCCTATGCGATATAGAGTCTGAAATTGAAGCCATGTTAAGAATATTACTGCCAATGTTAGACCTACTGATGTTAACTTCCAAAACCACCTAGCATATTTAGCGCCAGCTAACATCCCTGCTCCAATTGTTCCCAATATGCCAAATCCAATTAATCCTAAAAATTCATTAGGAAAACCAAAAGCACTTGCTTGTGCGCTAGTAGTGACAGAGCTACAACTTAATACTGGATTTAGGTTACAGACTGGCACGTAATGCGGATCTTTTAGAATAGTCAAAAGTTCAACTGTTAATATTGCAGAAGAAATAGCGCCAATTACACTGCCGATTATTAATATGTATGGCAGTGTTCGCGTTAGCGTCCATTCATTAGATTTTGTTTCTGATTTACTCATCACCAATGTAGTGACTATCATATCATCCAAACAAATTAATCAGCTACTCAAACCTGTTATAAATGGTTATAATAATGTAAGTGTTCCTTACAAAATGAAAAAAAATAAAACCAAAAAAGAATTCTACAAACCAATTTTAGCCACTATGTTACTGGCGTTGTATTTGGGCATAGGTTGGTATTTTGTTACATCGCAGTATAGTCCAGAAAAAGTTGATGGTTTTGATATATCCAGTGGTCAAGCATTCACTTCAAGAAAACTACATGAGAGTTTAGATATTAGAACAGCAAAAAAAGCTAATTACCCATCTGCTTCGCTTACCAAAACTCAGATTGTGGAGAATGTTAATGGCATCGAAAAATCTATAGTCAAATACGACATCAAAGCTGATAACCTTACAGGTTACGGACTGATGTATCTACCATCTGGTAATATACCGGATAATGGTTTTCCTGTGGTTGTACTGCTCCATGCTTACCGAAGCCCCAGTGAGTATATGACAACTAGAGGCTATGAAACAGATATGATGCATTACGCTGAAAACGGCTTTGCGGTTATAAAACCTGACTTTAGAGGACAGGGTTTGAGTAGCGACTCCGGTAAAGCCGAAGGAGCAAATTATTCTATGGCATATAATACCGACACTCTGAGTCTTGTATCAGCTATAAAACAAACAGCTTATTTGAAATCTTCTGCTATTAATGTATGGGGCCACAGTATGGGAGCTTATGTTGGACTTAGAGCCAGTGTCCTGTCTTCAAGTATTAAGACTGCAATCTTGTTAGCTGGTCCAGTAGCAGATTTTTCAACAACTTTTGAAGCCTATACGGCACCCTCTGATGTTGGAAACCCGATAGCCGCAGAGAATAAAGAAAAAGCCTTGTTGAAGTTTGGAACACCCAATTCGAACCCTAATTTTTGGAAAAATGCTTCACCAATTAATTTTATTTCCAAAAACAAAACCTATTATCAGATACATGTGGGTGCGAAAGATTTAGTAGTACCACCTCAATTTTCAGCTGAACTTGATCTTAAGCTAGCTAATCTAGGCAGAAATCATGGCTATTTCATTTATCCTAACGGTGACCATGATTTAATGAGCGAAAGACAAGCAATTTGGGATAGAAGTTTATCAGTTCTTGCCAGGTAGAGCATTTTTTACTCTACTAACTATCAATACGTAGATACTATTGATTGCAATATTTGGGTAAGATTTTCGAAGATTTTTGTAACCGGCCGTACCAGCTATCAGCAAGCCAAGTGCAACTCCTGTAATAATAAAATTAAGCAGTAGGCTGGTTTGTTCCGGAATTATATAAAGATGAAAAACAAAAACAATTAAAGAATGCAGTAAATACACAAACAAACTATTGCGGCCGAGTAGTTCTAGGCTGCCCTTAGTGTAGTGATTTATTGCATCAGAATATTTATTGACTATAAGATAAAGTACACTAAACCATAACAAAAATAACACCACCCTTAAAGGACCTAGTGTCCACTTCTCTGCGTAAACCCAAACTTGCTCGTTAATAGAATTTATATTAAGGGTGAGATTTCGCAACCCTACATTCAGGCTATCAATTTTGTCGTTTAGCAATGAAAGTAAGTAGACAATCAAATAGCTAACAACAAAACTAATTCCGGCAAGTATATAAGCGCTATGTTTTAGCAATCTTGCAGTTTTTGGTTTCAAGCCCAAAAAGAAGTTATTTATTTCATCCCAGTAGTATCCTGCAGTCATACCACCAAAGAACAGCAATTGCCACGCAAAAGTGAAGTTTTGGCCTCTTAAAAGCCATGTCAAGATACTGATAGTTAGTACAAATCTCCATTTACCGCGCATCAAACCATAAAAAGCAAAGGGCGCAATTAACATCAAAATACAAAATCGCATAAGAAAATCAGCCCAACCCCAGCCATACTGGAGCATAAGAGTTTCTTTGATTAAATATGCCCAATCTGTAGGATTGGGAAGACCATACTTAATAGCTGTATTCCCAGCCCAGCTTGCCCAAACAGCGTAACCAATAGTTGTTACTGCTGCTAAAATATAAAGTTCTATTGCTCTAAGCCACATTCTTCCAAAAATAAATTTTGCACCTCTTGATGCTCGCCTTTTATAAACCATCCCAACAAGTATTCCGGAAAGAAAGAAAAAACCCTCCGCTGCTGAAACAAAAAGCCTCCCTCGACCCGTAAAGTAGTCATAAATACTGGGGTACAGTTCTATATGATCAACCATCATAATTACAAGCATTAAACCGCGCATTATGTCGAATGCGGCTATTCTTTTAATATGGGGTTTTATAGTGCTCAACTCGTAGCTAACTCTCTCAACTTAGGAATTTTTGGTTTGCCGGTTACAGTCCTTGGTAAACTTGCCAACCTAATAACTTTATCAGCCCTCCAGGCAAATAATAAATTATTTTTACAGTATTCTTTAAGCTCTTCGTCTGTTAATTCGCTGACTATAAAATAAACCAAAGTATCATTTAAATTATGTACGTCTGGCAATCCCATCACAAATGCTTCTTGGATTTTGGGGTTTTTAAGTAAAGCCCATTCAACATCACGGGGCGAAATTGTGTATCCAAATTTTCTAATTCGTTCGTGCAACCTGCCTTTTAAATTCACTCTACCATCTTTAATCTCAACTATATCTCCAGTACGCCACCAACCATCGTCTGTAAATCCGTTGTGCGTGGCAGTTTTGTTGTGGAAGTAGCCAGGAAAAACACCTGGTGACTTAACTAGCAGTTCAGAGTGATCAGATATCTTATATCTAACACCTGGAAAAAAGAAGCCTGGTGATCCAGGATGAGGATCGTCAAGACGATTCCCGGCTATCCGACCTGATTCAGAAGAGCCATATGTCTCTATAATCTTCACACCAAAAGTTGTATAAAATTTTTGCCAATCGTCTGGTGACAGTGGTCCACCGCCTGAAATCATAACTCTGACTTTTGATAGGTTAAATGTAGCTTCTGGATTTTCGGCAACGTAGGCTAACATTTCTTGATAAGCAAAGGGTACGTGCTGGAATAAACTAATATCGCCGCTAGCTAATACTTCTAAAGTCTTTTTAGGATCGAACCAATCTTGCAGGAAAAGGGTGTTGCCATGATATAGACTTCCCGTAAGACCCATTATCAATCCATACATATGAGAAAGTCTTAGCGATATTAGTAGAGTGTCATCTGCTCTCCAGTCCCAAGTCTCAGAACAAGTCTTAACGTTCCAGATATGATTTAAGTGGGTATTGGGTACTGCTTTTGGTCGCCCAGTTGTTCCAGAAGTAAATAGAAGTGAAGCAATCTGCTCTTCTGGTGGCAAGCGAAGCTCCGAATATTTAGTCAATGAATTTATCTGCAGAATTTGATCAAATTCGTAGAAACTACTAACACCATTATTGCTTAATGTGATGACTAACTTAGGTTTGGTTTGCTCAACAATGGCGTCAATTTCTAATTGTTTAAAACTAGTGTCAATTGGCATGGCGATATGGCCGAGTTTTAAGATAGCCAGATAGGCAACAACATATTCCCAGCAGTTAGGTATTAACAGTCCTATAACTTGTTGTTTTTTTGAATGTGGTCTCAATAATGTTGCAAGTTTAGTGGCGAATTCATTAACTTCCTCGGAAAGCGCCTTCCAGGTAAATGATTTATCATCAAAATTCAAAGCAACTTTGTCTGGTGTTTGCTCGGCATTGAATGTCAGGTAGTCGCTTATATGAGTCTTTTTGATTATTATCTCCTGGGGTAAATTGTCTAGCTTACACGTTAGTCTTGATATAATTATAGATGATGGCTAAATATTCAAAGACAAAAAAAACTAAAAAAACAAATAGAAAGCACGTTTTATATTTTTTAATTATCTTGGTTGTAGTAGCTACCGGTACATTGTTTTATTGGCAAACTGATAAATCAAAAAGTACTAGCAAGCTACCTAAGTTAACAAATGATTCGAGCAGTAAGTCTTCTAGTAAGTCTATTTCTAGTGTCAAATCTCAACAGTTTTCGATTGATGAAGCTGCTAGTCTTTGGGTAGTAGTCAACAAAGGTCGTACACTTCCCTCAACTTATGTACCGAACGAGCTAATCAATCCAGACATACCCTTAACCAGCTCATCAAGTAATGAAAACATGAAAATTCGCTCAGACACTGCAGCGGCATTAACTGAACTGTCTCAAGCAGCAAGATCAAGCAGTATCGTACTTCGTCTTACAAGTGGATATCGTTCATATTCTACACAAGCTGCTTTAAACGCCAGTTACGCTCAGTCACAAGGTCAAGCCGAAGCAGATAAAACAAGTGCTCATGCCGGACATAGCGAACACCAAACAGGACTAGCTGTTGATGTCGAACCTCTTGATGGTAGATGCCGGCTGGATGTCTGTTTTGGTGACACACCCGAAGGAAAATGGCTAGTGGATAATGCTCACAAGTATGGTTTTATCATTCGATATCCCAAGGATAAGGAAAATATGACCGGGTATAGTTATGAACCCTGGCATCTACGTTATGTTGGCAAAGAATTAGCTGAAGCACTTTATAACTCGAGTAAAACTATGGAAGAATATTTTGGATTAAATTTCTATAAATATTATCCACCCAAGCCTCTTCAATTAAATTGATATTATTTTAGACAAATTACTAAGGAGTCGGTATACTGTTAATTAAATGCACTTGGGTGTGAACAATACGACCAGTATAGATACATCGGCCGGTAATGAGGCCGTGTCTTGTTTAAGTGAGGTTGATTTATGCTAGAATTTTTTGCAGTTGAATCAGAACCGCTTACAGCCGATAAACTGTTTATGGTTGGTCCCATTAGCATCACTAATTCGATGTTATACGGATTAATAATTGCATTCATTATGTTAGTAGTGCTTATAGCAGCTGCAAAGTTATCTCAATTGCATCCAAAATCTCGACTTTCATACTACTTCGAATTATTAGTTGACGGTATTTGGGGAGTAGCTATCGGTAGTTTTGGAAGCCGCAAGAAAGCACTCAAGCACCTTCCCTTTCTGGCAACTCTTTTTGTTTTCATCCTAGCTTGGAACCTATCGGGACTTATTCCTGGTGTTGGCAGTATAACTGCTTCAGTAGACGGTGAGAATGTTACACTATTTCGACCCTTTACAACAGATCTGAATGCAACCCTTGCTTTAGCCGTGTTAACAATTGGAACAGTTCAGTTCTATGCATTGAAAGAACTTGGCTGGAAAGGACATTTTAAGCATTACTTTAGCGATAAACCTTGGAAACCAGGTAACTTCCTGCTCGGGATAATGGAAGTTTTTGGAGACCTTTTGAGAATCGTTACCTTGTCTATGAGGCTTTTTGGCGTTATATATGCAGGTGAGGTTTTGATACATACAATTGCACAGCTCACGGGAAATTTAGCTTGGTTTGCTACTGTACCTGTAATTTTTCTTGAAATATTCTTCTCGGCTATCCAGGCGTATGTATTTATGATGCTAACTACAACTTATCTTTCAATGGCTACTGCTCATCAGGAGAGTCATGAAAATGAGGAAGTAATTAGTAATCCGAGCAGTAAGTTAAAGCCTGCTCATGGATAGATCTATACATGGAAGAAGTATAAATTAATAAATAAAAGGAGATATTAAATAATGGAAAACGTTGATCCCGCATTAGTAAAAGGACTAGCTATTGGGTTGGGCGCGATTGGTCCTGCAATTGGAGTTGGACTTATAGGTTCTGCCGCAGTAAATTCGATTGGTCGAAATCCTGAAGTTCAGAGCAAAGTCCTTTCTACAGCTTTTATTATGGCTGGTTTAGTTGATGCCGTGTTGGCTTTCGTTCTACTAATCGTATTCACAACATCATAAGAATAAGAAAGACCTAAAAATTGTTAGTTATTAGTAAAATATTTGCAGAAAGTACTGATGCCGAAACAAGTGGTGGTATTGCTGCTTTGGGTATTAACTTGCAGGCCTTCCTATTTCAGTTAATTGCATTTGTTATTGTTCTGGTCATTTTAAAAAAGTATGTCTTTCCAAAACTAGTTTCTACACTAGAAGCTCGTCGCGAAACGCTTGAAGAAAGTCTTGTACAGGCGAAAAAAACTGAAGAAGCGCTTGCAAGTGCGGAAAAAAAAGCGTCAGAAATAATTAACCAGGCACGCATACAAGCAGACACGTCACTAAGTGATGCGAAAAAAGTAGCATCTGAAGTTATAGCAAGCGCAGAACTTAGCGCAGCAGAACGAGCAAAACATATTATCAAGGATGCCGAACTAAGTTTGGCTGACGAACGTGAAAAACTACGCAGTGAACTCAAAGGAGAGCTTGCAGATTTGGTTGCTTCTGCTACAGAAAAGGTTTTAGAAAAAAAGATAGATCCAAAGACAGACATGCAATTGATAGCCAATGCCATCAAGGAGACTAAATGAATAAAATTTCTCGTCGTTCCCTAGCTCGTTACGGTGCCGAGCAAATTTCGGAAGGTGCCAAACTACCAAAAGTAGCTCAACAGATGGCTGGAGTGTTAGTAGCTGATGGCCGTGTGAGTGAGGTAGAGCTTCTAGTTAATGACATTCTATACGAGTTGGAAGAATTGGGGCGCATAAGTGTAGCTAAATTAACGACTGCTCATGAATTGACAAAAACTCTAGAGACTCAGATTGCAGAACTGGTTAAGTCGAGCGTTGGTGTTGAAAGTGTAAAGATTGAGTCCAAGATAGATAAAAGTATGATTGGCGGTTTTAGGTTGCAAACTGCTACTAGGTCCTGGGACAACAGTATAAAAACTAAACTCATTCAGCTAAAGGAGGCTTTCTAGATGGCTATTGTTGATTTTGACGTTAAAGATTTATCAAATGAAGTTAAAAAAGCTATTGCTGGCCTTAATGAAGTTGGTGGTCAGAGTTCGCAGGGTGTAGTTACCCGTGTAGGTGACGGTGTGGTGTGGATTTATGGTTTACGAGAATGTGGTTTTGCTGAAATGATTGAAATTGAAGGCGCTAAAGGCAAAGTAACAGCCTTTGCCCTCAACCTATTAGAAGACGAAGTTGGCGCAGTGCTACTAGGTGATGACCAAGAAGTAAAAGCCGGTGCCAAGGTAACACTTAGTGGCGAAGTCCTATCAATTCCTGTTGGCGAGGAACTAATTGGACGCGTGGTAGACCCTCTTGGGCGAGCTTTGGATGGTAAAGCTGAGATTGTAACCAAGACAAGAGGATTGGTAGAAAATACCGCTCCAGGAGTCATCGATAGAAAAAGTGTCCATGAACCACTGCTAACCGGTATTACGGCAATTGATGCCATGATTCCAATTGGTCGAGGTCAACGAGAACTTATAATTGGTGACCGACAAACCGGAAAAACGGCAATAGCCGTAGATGCGATGATCAATCAAGCTAAACAAAAAACGGGCGTAATCAATATTTATGTTGCCATAGGGCAGAAGAACTCACGTATCTCAAGGTTGGTGGAGAGATTGAAACGTGAAGGAGTTATGGATCAATCAATTATAGTTGCAACTAGTGCTTCTGATCCGGCAAGTATGCAATACCTAGCACCATATTCCGGTGCGGCTATAGGAGAATGGTTTAGAGATAACAATAAACATGCGCTAATTATTTACGATGATTTATCTAAGCATGCTGTCGCCTATCGACAAATGAGCTTACTTCTGCGTAGACCTCCAGGACGTGAAGCCTACCCCGGAGATGTATTTTATTTGCATTCCCGACTTTTAGAACGAGCAGCAAAGTTGTCTGACGAGCTTGGAGGTGGTAGTCTAACCGCTTTACCTATAATTGAAACTCAGGCAGGTGACGTAAGTGCTTATATTCCAACTAATGTTATCTCTATCACTGATGGTCAAATATATCTGGAAACAGATTTATTTTACCAAGGTATTAGACCGGCTATATCAGTCGGTCTGTCAGTAAGTCGCGTAGGTGGATCTGCGCAACCACCCGCCACAAAAGCCGTTGCAGGCAATCTACGACTCGATTTAGCTCAATTTCGTGAACTTGCTGCTTTCTCTCAGTTCTCTTCAGACTTAGATGCCGAAACGCAAAGCCGACTATCAAGAGGTCGATTGCTTACGGAATTTTTGAAACAACCGCAATTTTCACCTATGTCAGTATGGCAGCAGGTGGCAATAATCATAGCATCAACCGGAGGGGCATTTGACGAAATTGATGTTGAACATGTCAAAACTGCCCAAGCAGCATTTCTAAGTACACTCGAGCAAAAGCATAAGAAACTAGTTGAAATGATTGATGGACGTGAAAAACCAACTGACAAAGTCAAAGCAGACTTAATTGATGTTGCTTCTAAAATTGCAAAACAATACAAGGTAACTAAAGATGTCTAGTATTACAATGACCGCTACAAGACTACCAAATACAAAAGCTGTACATAACGGAGGTAGCTTCTAGTGGCTCAAACTCGTGTGATTCAACATCGTATTCGATCTGTAAAAAACGCCAAGCAGATTACAAAAGCACTAGAAGTTGTGGCAGCTGCAAGAATGAGAAAAGTCCTGGGAGCGGTAGCTTCTGCAAGAGCGTATGGTGAATTAGCAGCAAATATAATGGCTAGAATCCAGCTTAATCCAGATCTTACAGAAAACTCATATTTTCAGCTTCCTAACAACAAAGCCAACTTATACATTGTCTTTACATCAGATCGTGGCCAGGCTGGTGCCTTTAACACAAATATATTTAACAGTTGCCTAAGATTGTTTGAAGAGGATAAGTTAACTCCTCAAGTTGTTGTATTCGGGCGCAAAGGTTCTAAGTTTTTCTCAAAGCTTAATGGAATTGATTTGATCGGAGTCTATGAAGATGTTGCTGATATGCCCTCAATGGATGTTTTTGCTCCAGTCTTTGAGACTATAGATAAAAAAGTGCTCAACCAAGAAGTAAGTCAATTAAAGATTGTTTATACAAGTTTTATTACATCACTATCGCAACAAGCAACTGTACAAAACTTATTACCGGTTATTTTGCCAGCAACAGATTCAGATAATAGCATTAAAGAGGATACTGTCTATGAGATGGAACCTAGCATAGAGGAAGTTTCTGTTGAATCGTTAAAGTTATTTCTACAAGCAAAACTAATGCAGGCAAGAATTGAATCAGCTGCATCAGAACATGCTATGCGTATGGTAGCGATGGGCAATGCCAACAGAAATGCGTCAGACTTGATAGATGATCTGACTCTAGAGTTGAATGCAACAAGGCAGGCTGCTATTACACAAGAAATTGCCGAGATAACGGGAGGAGCGGCAGCCATCGCCCAGTAAGGCTGAATTTTGATTAATCTATCAAGAAAGGATATTTAATGAGTCAACAAGAAAATACGAATATAAAAAAAGCAGAATCCAGAACAAGCAGGGGTGGAACTGTTGTTCAAATTGTAGGAGTAGTAGTCGACGTGGAATTTCAGGAAAAATTACCAGCTATCTATAATGCCCTTTTAGTTAAACATCAAGACAAGGAACTAGTTTTAGAAGTAGCTCAACACCTAAGTCAAAAAAGCGTACGGGCTATTGCACTTGGACCAACTGATGGTCTACGTCGTGGAGTAAGTGTAACAGACACGGGGGCACCGATTAGTGTTCCAGTAGGTGATAAAACACTAGGAAGAATGTTTAATGTTACAGGTCAACCAATAGATGGCAAACCTGCGGTAGTCAATGCTGAGCTTGGGCCAATCCACCGCGACCCCCCTGCTCTAACTGAACAAAACCCCAAAGTTGAAATACTAGAAACCGGTATAAAGGTAATTGATCTGATTTGCCCTATCACAAAAGGGGGTAAAGTTGGCCTTTTTGGTGGTGCTGGTGTAGGTAAGACGGTTTTTATAACTGAGTTAATCAACAATATCGCTAAATTTCACAAAGGACGTAGTGTATTTGCCGGCGTAGGTGAAAGGACTCGTGAAGGTAATGACTTGTACCGTGAGATGGAAGAGTCTGGTGTGTTGGACAAAACAGCACTGGTCTTTGGACAAATGAACGAACCACCCGGAGCTAGGTTACGAGTAGCTTTGTCCGGCCTAGCAATAGCTGAGAGTTTTAGAGATCAAGGCAATGATGTACTGTTGTTTATTGATAATATTTTTCGCTTCACCCAAGCAGGAAGCGAAGTGTCTGCCCTGCTTGGACGATTACCAAGTGCAGTAGGATACCAGCCTAATTTGGCAACTGAAATGGGTATGTTACAAGAAAGGATTACCTCAACTAAAAAAGGTTCGGTAACATCAGTTCAGGCAGTCTTTGTTCCAGCTGATGACCTAACCGACCCTGCCCCAGCCACTACTTTTGCACACCTAGACTCAACTGTTGTTTTATCACGAGCATTGACCGAACTGGGACTGTACCCGGCGGTTGATCCGTTAGATTCAACCTCAACTTTGCTGGATCCTGAAGTTATTGGCGAAGAACATTATTTTGTTGCTCGCGAAGTTCAGCGTGTTCTACAACGCTACAAAGACTTGCAAGATATCATTGCTATTCTTGGGATGGAGGAACTATCAGAAGATGATAAACAGTTGGTGGCTAGAGCACGTAGAATTCAAAGGTTTCTTACTCAGCCATTTCACGTTGGCGAAGTTTTCACAAACATTCCAGGCACATATGTGCCACTGCAGGACACTATCAAAGGATTTAAAGAAATTCTGGAAGGCAAACACGATTCAAAGAATGAAGTCGCTTTCTATATGAAAGGCACAATAGATCAAGTAAAAGAAAATACTAAATCTAAAGCTAAGGAAGTTACTAAGGTATAGCAATGAGGTTTCAGCTAGTATCTTCAGGTGGATCAAAATTCGACGACGAAGCTTACGAAGTGTTAATACCAACTCCGACTGGAACAATTGCAATTTTTAAGGACCATATGCCACTTGTTAGTACCGCATCAGCCGGAGTTTTAAGCGTTCGCAGAAAAAGTAGTGACACAGAAGATGAAATGGAGCGATTTGCTATCAACGGTGGCATCTTAGAAACAGATGGTAAGTCAATTCGATTTATTTCTGAAGACATTTCAACAAGCGCCGATATAAATGAGGCACAAGCAGAAGCAGCAATGAAAAAAGCTGAAGAAGCAGTTAAATCGGCCGGATCATTAACTGCTCTAAATGAAGCACAAAGATTGTTAAGACATTCCAGCGCTCAGTTGCAAGTCGCACGTTTGAAAAAACGCCATCATAGATAAAAACCATTAATTTAGATTAAACTAGTTTTTTATTCGGAATATTTTTAGATAGAAGCAATGTCAGTATGGCAAGGCCAGTTAAGAAGACCATTGATGTTTTTAAGCTAGAGATTTGGGATGATTTATAGTCTGAACTTATCGACTCAGCTTCTGATTGGCTGAGACCGGCTTCTATAGCAGCACTTTCAACATCGCTTGCTGAAACTATAGGAATACCAGCAGTACTGTTATCAGAGATACTAGTCTTAACATTTTGCCGGATTGAAGGGTTATCATTTATTGTTTGGACAAAGGTGGTAGTCAATGAAGCAATCATTACCGAACCAACCAAGGCAGTCCCAAGGGAGGATCCTAGGTTTTGAAATGTTCCCTGCAGTCCTCCTACTTCACTTGATTTAGTCTCTGACACCGCAGACATGGTCACGTTGCCAATCTGGGAAACAAGCAGTCCTAGCCCCAACCCGACTATAAACAGTGATACGCCAAACAACCAACCTTCAATATCAGGTTCTATAGATCCCAGCAAGGCAAATGAACCAAAAATTAATAAAATTTGCCCCATCCGAATTATTTGTTTAGGACTAAATTTGTTTATCATTTTTGACCCAACCATAGAGGATATTACTATAGCAATGGATAGAGGAAATATTTTTATTCCGGTTTTTAGTGCGTCATAACCAAGTACCATTTGAAGGTAAATTGGTATGACAAAGAAAATAGCGGCAGTTATAAGATACTGCCCGCTCAATACCCCAAGTCCTGCGCGCAATGGCTTTATATTTAGCATAGATACATCTAAGAGCGGGTTCTCGCCTTTTTGAGATAGTGATTGTTGTCGTCTGTAAAACACATAAAGAATAATAAGGCCAAGTAATATTAAATAGGCCACAATAGAAATTCCAAGTGGAGCAATCTCATTTCCGTTAATTTCAGGTTTGGCTTTGGGTATAACGAATCCCCAGGTTTTGCTCTGCAGTATACCAAATACAAATATCGCCATTCCACTTGCCGAATATATAACGCTTAACAAATCAATCTTAACTTTGGATTTAATTTTCTCCAGATTAGGTATAGTAAATGAATATAGGAGGATCCCTGCCATTATTATGGTTTCTGCCGCAAAAACATACCGCCAAGAAAAGTAAGTAGTGACATAGCCACCTATAAGCGGACCGGCAGCGACTGCTACTCCGCTGGCAGCGCCAATTAAAGTAAAACCTACTACTCTATCTTTGCCTTTGTAGTTCATAGCGATAAGTGCAGCGATAGCAGGAATCACTAAGACTGCCCCAAGTCCCTCAACTAGAGACCACCCAAACATAAGTGTCCCTAAGTTAGGGCTTATGGCGGTAATCAATGACCCTATACCGTAGATTATTGCGCCGATACGAAAAGCTTTTAACCTACCAAGTTTGTCGCCGAATTTCCCGCCCGTCATCATAAATGCGGCCATTGTTAAGGTATAAAAAGTTATTGCTGCTTGCAATCCGGAAACGGTAGTCCCAAGGTCGGCAACCACTTCAGATATAGATACATTCATCACTGTACTATCAAGCACCATAATGAACTGGGCACATGCTAGTACAATTACCAAAAGCCACTTCTTCACGTTAGTATAAGCCTATATCAGCACAAATAGATATGCAAATGTAAAACCAACCTAAGTTATAAGAAAAACTTGTTACAATATAGACACCAATGCTATTACGCAAGCTATAAAATGCTCGTGTTATTTAATAGCAAATGAAGGTATAAACAAAGTAAAAAGGAGAAAGTATGATTGGACCAATTGATTACATTGTAGTTGGTTTCGAAGGCAATAAATTTGACGGTAGTATTCTAAGGGCGCTTGGACAGGCTATTGATAGTGGCGTAATTGGACTAGTTGCCCTCTCAGCGGTTATTAAAGACGCTAATGGAACAGTCACCACGATGGATATTGCAGATATGGGAGATGAATATGTCTTAGAATTTACCTCAAAGTATAAGACAAGTTCTGATTTAGTTACAAAAGAAGATATTGATGAAGTTGGAGAACTACTTGACAACAACACTGCCGCAGGCCTACTTGTTATAGAACAACTTTGGGCAAAACCGCTTAAAAAGGCAATAATTGATGCAAATGGATTTTTGATAGCCGAAGGTCGCATTCACCCAGAAGCTGCAGCCGAAATAAATGAAAAGAAAGGAGAATAAAAAATGCCAGGATTATTAAGAGGAGTTGCAAGAACCGCAGTAATTGCAGGTACAGCTACACATGTTTCTAACAATGTCAGTCGTAGACAAGCTAACCGTTGGGCTGAGCAAGAACAAGCTCAAGCACCAGCTCCAGAGCAACAAGAAACATCATCCACTGATCAATTTGCCGAACTCGAGAAGTTGGGTCAGTTAAAGGAACAAGGCATCCTAACTCAAGAAGAATTTGACGCCAAGAAAAAGCAAATTCTTGGATTGTAACAAAGTAAAAAAATTATTGACACCTAGAATGTTTGGGAAGATAATCAGTTTAGGATAAATTAATCAGGAGGTGTTATGGCAAAAAATAATAAAGAGGTAACTGGTTGGGTCGGCTGGGTCGGCTTTGCGAGTTTTATGCTACTTCTTGGCGGAACTTTCGCTTTGATTGCTGGCTTTGTAGCATTGTTTAAAGACGAAGTCGTCTATCATGCAGCAACAAATTCAGTATGGGTTCTCGACTATACGCAGTGGGGTTGGGCTCATATGATTCTAGGTCTACTAGCAATTCTAGCTGCAGGTTCACTAATGGCCGGTCATATGTACGGTAGGATTGTAGCTGTCTTAGTAGCTTTTCTTAGCGCTGTTGCCAACATGGCATTTGTTCCAGTGTATCCATTCTGGTCAATTATGATTATCGTAATTGACCTATTGGTTATCTGGGCAGTAACCGTCCATGGTGGCGAACTCCGAGAAGAATAAAAGAAAAACTAAAAAATCTCATAAACCCGCAATGCTAACATTGCGGGTTTATTCGTTTAACTTAACTTTAGAATTATCTATATAATGTAGTTAGCAAGGGGAAACAATCTTTAATGGACTTACTTTACCTTTTACTAAATATACTGCTGATAACAATGCTTGGACTGCTAATAGCATTCAGTCCAATGATAGTTTTAGTTAATGTGCTGGTTGTTCTAAAATCAGAAAGACCTATTTTAAGAACAACTATTTTGATGGCTGGCATGGCGCTTCCATTGATAATAATTGCTGTACTGGCAGCTCTATTTTTAGATCCGACTTCGGAATTTTCAATTAAAGGAATTGCTGAAAAAATAAAAGTACCGCCCCTAGTAGATCTAGTACTTGGAGTATGGCTGGTTAGTTTAGCAACTAAAAGATGGAGATACACAAAGTTACACGGGACTCCAAAAAAAACATCATCGTTAATTTCTAAAAAACCGCCAGATAAATTATCGGCACTATTTAGTTTTGCATTCTTTAAGTCAATCTTAAGTGTAACTAACATATTTGCGATTCTAGCACTTGCCAAGTTCTTAGCTGTTCATTCGATTCCACAACCATTTTCGACTCTTGCTGTGATCTGGGTTATATTAATTGGTCTCGTGCCTTTTCTAATAATTCTTTACTATTACTTCTTCAAACATGACATGTTAGACCTACTAGATAAACAAATTGATAAATTACTAAGTAGGAATATTGATCTAGCTATAACTATTGGATTATTGGCAATTGGGATATTCTTTATACTTCACAGTATTGCTGATGTTATATGAACACTATAACCATAGAAAAGCTAGCTAAAAAACTTAAATTAATGTATAATATGTAAAAATTATGAAACTTTTGGTTAACGCTAAACAATACAGAGCTTGGAACTACGCCATTGTTGCAGCAATAGCCTTTGGGGCATATTTTTTAAGAGGTTACATTGGTGTAATTGTTCTAGCAGCAATCATGGCTTTCTTGTTCAACCCAATTCATCAGAGGTTTGTAAATCGTTATGGTAAAGGCCGTCAAGGATTTTCAGCTTCTTTGACTTTCCTTGTAAGTACTTTAGTTATTGTTGTTCCTCTTGCAATAATATTATTGATTACTTATCTGCAAATAAAAAACTTGCTAGGTGATTTATCGACTAATCCGACCTCGGAGTTAGGTAGTTTTGGGCAATCGGCGCTTGATGCTGTTAATAAATTGCTGGCTAGTCTTCCTGGAGATCATCAGATTACTACAGAAGAAGTAAATACAGCTGTTAACAACGCTATTTCAACACTTGCGGGCAACATTGTAGATATTATTGCTGGAACAATTGGTAACGTTACTAAAATTATTACAAATGGCATTATCTACATATATATATTCGTAAACATTTTAATGCATCAAGACGCACTGATAAATGTAATCAAAAAACTTAACCCACTAGGGCGTGATATGAGCGACACATATTTAAATAAGATGGGTTCTATGACTAAGGCAATGACAAAAGGACAATTTATTATTGCTTTTATGCAGGGAGCCGAAAGTGCTATTGTTCTATACCTAGTTGGATTTCATAGTTTATTTAGTTTTTTTCTAATCTTTTTGACATTTTTGTCTCTAATACCATTAGGTGCGGGAATTATCACCTTACCACTTGGTGTAGCACTAATACTTACAGGAAATGTATGGCAAGGTATTGTAGTCATCCTTAACCACTTACTTGTAGTTACTAATATAGATAATATTGTGCGGCCTAAACTAGTACCAAAAGACGCTAAATTAAATTCAGCACTAACTATACTTAGCGTTTTTGCAGGAGTAGCAATGTTTGGCTTTTTAGGTATTATAATAGGTCCGGTTATTATGATAGTTCTGGTGACGACAATCCTTACATACCTAGAGGTTGAAAAATCAAGTAGCGTTAAACAACTTATAGTTAACAAAAGAATAGCTAAGGATTAGGATACAATTAACATGGCAAACAATTATACTAAGTCCAGAAAAGAGTCACAAATGGATAAGCTAAAAAAGAACAACCAAGCCCTAAAAACCGAAAATAAAAAACTAAAGCATAAACTAGCTGTTGATTCTGAATCCATAGATAAGAATGGTGCTTTCGGGAAGACTTGGCGGGCACTTGCGATTGTACTTTTAGCTGGTTTCGCCGGTGCATTATTACTAGTTTGTAACACCCTTTTTTGGGGTGCTCGCACAGTAGTTGACTCTCAACAATACCAAAAAGTTACGACCAATCTAATAAAGGACCCAGAAATCCAGCAAGCATTATCTTTCTACACTACAAACCGGATATTTGATAACAATGATGTTGAAGGAATAATAACCAGTGTCTTACCACCCAAGGCAGACTTCTTGGCTCCGACATTAACTACAAGACTTAAGACATTTACTCAGGAGTCAATAAACAAAATACTGGCATCAGAAAAATTTCAAAGCGTATGGATAAAGGTTAATGTAAAAGCTCATGATGATCTTTTAAAATTAGCTAACTCGCCGCAGGGTCAAGATGGAGTAATAAACTTAAACGAAGTTTTTCAGCAGTTGACATCTAACCTAGAAGACACAAAGCTAAGCTTATTGTCAGGCAAAAAATTACCTGACAAAGTGGGTCAAATCACAATATTAGAATCTAACAAACTAAAAGCACTTCATTTTATTAGTAGCAATATTAATACATTTAAGTATTTAAGTCTCGGTCTAATTGTCGTATTAAGTGCTGGTGCGATTTGGTTGTCACATAACAAACGAAGAATGTTGATAATTCTTAGTGTTATGTTTGCTGTGTTGATGCTGGTAACTCTGCTAGGTCTGCGCATAGCTACTGCATTAATTGCAAATAATGTAATGCCGGAATATCAATCGGCTGCTCGTAGTGCGGCAGGAATCATCTTCCAACCATTTGTATTACAAAGTGTAACTATAATGACTTTGTCATTAGTGGTGTTCCTAGCTGCCTTCTTAAGCGGTCCAACAAAAGTTGCTACAAACTTGCGAGATAGACTTCAATTACTTTTCCAGGGTAAAGCCCACAGTGCGCTTTTTAGTAAAGAAAATAGCATTACTTTATGGGTCGGTAAGACAAAACATGCTCTACGTGTCTTTGGCTTGCTCCTACTAACCGTAGTGATGTTAAGAGTTCAGTTAACTCCAACTAGGATTTTAGTATTTGCTAGCCTTGCGCTGTTGCTACTTGCAGGCATAGAATTACTTGCCAGCAATACGAAAACTAAAAAGTAGTCTAAAGTATATTTTTTATCAATTTCAGATCTAAGTTTTTTATTTAACTTTTGGGGTCTTTTTCTCGGCGTTGCTCAATTTGCTTGGCTCTTACTTCAAGTCTTGTAGTACCAATTATAGTAAATGCAGATAACACTGTGATGACACCTGTAATCATGTAAAAAACATCAACCAGTCTGCTTAAGTCAGTTGTAGGATGTAAGTCGCCATAGCCTATAGTAGTTAGTGTAGTGGTTGAAAAATAAAGTGATTGTATCCAGGTCCATTTTTCAAGATGATGAAAAACTACAGTACCAATACCAAGCCAAATAGCAAGCATAATGGCTGCTGCTACTAATTGTGAATTACGATTCATTCGACCCACCATTTAATATTCTCAAACAGCCAATCTGTTATTGCCACCGCGAAGACCAAGTGCAACTGCAATACTTGTAGCACCTCCTAGGATTCCGTAAAAACCAAGTATCCAGACAAACGCTAATCCGCCTACGGCTGGTTGGCGTAGAATAACAATGCCGGCAATGAGGCTTAAAATACCACCAAAAATTAACCAACCACGAGATCCTACATCAGTTGAGGATTTAAAGTATGCCACTAGTTCTACTATTCCCTGAAATATGAAGGATAGGCCCATTAGTAGAATGAATGTTGCTATTAATATTGTTTGACCATGGTTGATGATATACACGCCAACACCAATTTGAGCTATACCCCACAGTGCCTTTAAGAACCATGATCCGCCATGCCCTAAACTTCTGAGTCCTACAATTACATCTACAATACCTGAAATAACAATGTATAAGCTAAACAAAAAAGCAAGTACGTATAATGTTATTCCTGGCCAGAAAAGTGCAACGGAACCGAATGCAAGCAGTGCAATTCCCCTTATCAGCCAAAGCCACCAAGTATCATTGCTAAGTTTAGGGTCGGGTACGACCTTTCCAAAATTAATTTCACTATGTAAGTGATGTGTGGTTTTCTTTGCCATATTATTTACCTACTTCCCATTCCTTAAGCCATAGGACTTCTTCTTTTTCACTATTTACTAATTGAGTAGTTAATCCGACTGCAGCTACTCCTAACCACAGTAACTGCCATATCCAAGATTGTTCGGTAACTAGGTTGATTGGACCTTCTTTTAGAGTTGGTAAATCAACAACATTTCCGAGTAGTAACAAACCGCATACCATTAGTGCTGCTCCGGCAAGGGCTGTAAAGAACAATAAGAAGTATTTTGGTGCTCTTACTCTTAAGCTAAAGCCAGCTAGAGCCAGTCCAACAATAATGCCAACAAGTACTGTTAGAAAACCAGGGTCAACACCAACAGCTATCAATAGACCTGCACCCAACCAGTATCCTATCATTCCCATAAATATTACAATTGCGGCTGCATAAAATAAGTAAGCAAGAACTGCACCTACTAATGCAAATACAACACCTACAGCAATGGAAAGCGCTGTTCCAAAGAACCCATCACCTGTTATAACGTTTACTAATTCTGCACCCAACCAATAACCTGCCACTAGACCCCACAAAGGTAAAAGTAGTCTCATGGCTTTGTAGCCATAGAAACTAAATAAAAAGCCTATGCCTAGTGCAAAAAGCGCAACAATAACCTCTTGCATATGTCTCCTAACTCCTTAGTTTAAATAAATTTTAGTACTTCTGTGCAAATAATGCAAATTTGGTTTTAGTATAGTTTATGTCCACCAAACTTATTGCGCATGGCAGCCAGTAATTTAGTAGTAAAACTAGTATCCCCTTTTTGGCTGGCGAGGCGTACGTCAAATGATGTTTGGATTGCAGGCATCGGTATATTTAACTCTTTAGCTGTTTCTAAAGTCCATCTTGCTTCACCTGACTCGGCAACAACTCCTTCAATTCCTTCTAACTCTGGATTTTCATGCAATACCTGGCGAGTGAGGTCATTCAACCAAGATGTTACAACACTACTCTGTTGCCAGACGTCTCCAGCTTTTGCCAGGTCTATGTCTTTATAAGGACCTTCTTTTAAAATTCGATAGCCTTCGGCTAGGGATTCCATCATGCCGTATTCTATAGCGTTATGAACCATCTTTACAAAATGCCCACTGCCTGAAGCGCCAAAATACTGATAACCACCATTTGGTTGGGCGAGGGTCTGAAGAACTGGTTCAATTGACTTGAATCCTGTTTCATCGCCCCCTGCCATCATTGAAAAGCCGTTCTTATATCCCCAAACGCCTCCACTGGTACCTACGTCAAGTAAAGTTGAACCTTTTTCAGCAACTAACCCTGACCTTTTCTGAGTGTTTCTGTAATCTGAGTTTCCACCGTCAATAAATAAACTGTCTTTCGGCGCTAGACTCAACCATTCATTGAGTTCATCATCTACAACATCTGCAGGAAGCATTAACCACATGACGAACTGTTGTTCGCTAAAAGAAGAAAGCACATCTTCTTTAATGTAAGCCGGCTTTGCTCCAAATTTAGATGCTTCTTCAATTGGTTCTTTGCTTCTGTTGTGGGCAACGACTACGTGACCGTTTTCGGCTAATTTCTGGGCAATTTGTTGCCCCATTCGTCCAAGTCCATGTATAGCAATTTTCATAATTCTATCTGGTCATTATATATGATAAGCTCACCGGCTGCTTTTAAATTAGAAAGCGGAAGATCATTTGGAGTATTATTTGCAAGTAACTCAAGCATTGGTTTTTTATCTAGACCTAATGCATAGACAACTGCTAGGTCGAGCTGTGTGATTAAATAAGGTGTAACACTAATCCTTTCCCTGTTTTCTTCTTTATAATAAGCAGCTAAAGCTCCGCGGGGTGATGTCTGCCCAGGTAAGATGCCTGCCGTATGACCATCCGAACCAATTCCAAATAGTCCGATTTTAAAATCAACACTGGTAAAAAAGTGTCCCAACCAGGCGGCAAAAGCCGTGGTTTCTTGTAATGTGTCTTGATTTTGTAAAACTTCGTAATACTCACGAGTTAAATAGTTAAAACCTGCTTCTTTAAGTTGTTGCCAGTTAGAATCTTTATGTCCTACCGGACCTGGTCTTTCGTCCGTAAGAGTAATGAATAAATTACTATCTACCCCATGTATAGCTTGTGAAGCCTTAACTGCTACGGTTAAGGCAGAACCACCCGGCACTAACCACAGTACTTTCTTGTCATTTGAAATTTTAGAACTTATTAAATCAGCTACAAAACATGCAGCATCATCAGGTGAGTTAGTTTTAATAAATTTCACGTATTATATTATAGAGATGAACCACTAACAAAAAAAGAACTCGGCTAAATTACCACCGAGTTCTTAATTTATAAAAAACTAACTAATTATTGTGTTTAGTTTTCGTCACTGACAAATTTCTTAGTAGCGATTGCTGAGGCAGTACCAAGAACGACTGCTGTTGCTAAGCTAACTGCTACCATTTCAGCACCAGTGTCAGGGAGTGTGGTTGTTGCGGCTTCAACCTGTGGGGTTGTAGTTGTACCACCGCCTTTTCCGCCCTCAGTTGGAGTAGAAGTTTCTTCTGATACACATCCGTCATTATCAATGTCGATATCAACATCAGTTTCGTTGTTATTGTCTGCATTGCCACTATTTGCATCACCGCCAGTAGTGTTGTTGCCTGTTCCGGCATCACCACTCGTTGAGTCCTGGTTATTGTTGTTATCAACATTTACATCGTTATTGTTAACAACATTACATTCTTGTGTGTTTTCAACGACACACTCGTTGCTTGACCCTGGGCCAGTACCTGAAATGCTACAGTCCTCTGCCATAACAGCAGCTGGAACGAATGCTAAGCTAAGTACTGATGCGCTTACCGCTACTAATAATTTTTTCATGAACCTTGTACTCCTATTGTTCCCACCTGTTTGTTAATAAAATAAGCCACCCCTGGGTAATCCAAGAGTAGCCCTCCAAGGTGCTAAGAACACCTTAATAAGTTGATAATAAAGCAAAGATTACAAACTGTAAAGATTATTTTAAAACATAAGCGCAGTCAAACTAAAAAAATACCCTGCCAACACTGACAGGATATTTTATAAATATTAATTTTGTGATTACGCTCGTTTTAGGGTATTTTCCATCGAATTTACTTTAAAAGCACCGACGATTGAGACAATTCCGCCAGCTATAACAGTTAAGCCGATTAACCATACTAGCGCTATAGCTCCTCCTGCAGGGTTAGCGAAGATATACAATCCAAATAGAGTGTATATAACGCCCGAGGCAACCATCCACCAGTTATTGTTACCTTCTAGACCTGCCACAATTTGTAACGCGCCAATAGCGATAGACCAGATTGCAATAAGTGTCAGAACCACCAAACCGCTAATTTGCGGATGCGCGAATACGTATAGGCCAGCAATTACGCTCAAGGCTCCCATAAGTATTCCACCAACCCAATGCCCGTTCCGTCTAATTATTGATCCAACTGCCAAAACAGCCCCACTCGCTAACAGATAAATCCCAAGTATAAGCAGGAAAACTTTTAGTGTTATGCCTGGCCACGCCACAATTAGCGTACCGAAGATTACTGATAAAGCCCCCCAAAGACCTAGCGCCCAAGCCACACCCTTAAGTTGTTCTTGCATAGTAACTCCCTTATTAATGAGCATATTATACTACCTATTTTGAGATCGGCGAATATTAAAGTGTAGTAATAATAATCACAAGCATTTAAAAGATGTAGTGCTACTCTGTAGACTGAAGTCTTTTATGACTTAAGAATAAGCACAAACTTACAACAGATAAATAAGCTAATCCGCTAAGACATGCCGGAACAAGCGAAGCATTTGTAGTAATGATTAGGAAGGTTCCGCTAATTGTCGTAGCAATTATTGAAATGTAGCCAGCTATCTGCTTGAAGGACGAAGGTCTAAGTAAGTTATAACCTGAAATAATAAGGCCAGCTAATGCAAAGCCAATGTGTAAGTAAACAAGCATAACTAAATTATAACATCCTAACTAAACTAGTAAATTGTCGATTGCAATCATAAGTGAAAAAACCATTAATACGCTTAGGGAGCGTTTGAATACATGGCCAGCCCATAAGGTGTTATTTGTAGTTTTGAATCCTTTCAGAATTAACATTAACCACCATAACCCTACAGCTAACATAACTAATAAGTAAAAGTAACCAGCGTCTGCAAAAACGGATAAAGATGTAGAAGAAATTACAAACCCACATCCGTAAAACACCATATTTATTTTAGTTGACTTCATACCGAATTTATCAGGCCATACTGGTATATTTGCAAATTGATATTCTTTTAATCTTTTTATGGCAATAGCATAGAAATGTGGCATCTGCCATGTCAGTAAAATTACATATAATAATATGGCATTATTATCTAAATCTCCCGAGGCAGCCGTGTAGCCAACTACTGGTGGAACAGCACCCGCAAAGGCTCCCACAAGTGTTCCAAGGGGGCTATGACGTTTGGCATAGCCATAAACAGTGGTATAAACAATAAAACCAAACAAAGCCACCCAGAACGCCACCTGATTGTCTAAACTTAAAAGCATCGCAAATCCGATAATTCCTAACAAGCCTCCAAAAACAAGTGCTTGTAACGGATTGATCAGCTTTTTTACTAGTGCTCGATTTTGTGTACGTCCCATGATACTGTCGATATGTTTATCTGTGTAGTTGTTGAAAACGCAACCGCTTGCAATTACAAATGCAAGGCCAATTATTGAAGCTAGAAAATTCAGTAAATTAAAATTCTGTTCAGTACCATAAAAAAAAGCTGACGCAGCGACTATACTATTTCCGTAAACAATACCTGGTTTAGTGAGCCGATAGTATACTTCAATGCTAGCTATTGTTGGTATCCTTCGTCTTTGATTATGTATCTATCTGACTTTATTGTCTGATGACCATGATGGTAATTAAGGTTTTGCATAATCCACATACTACCAAGAACAATTATTACTACCACCATAGCCGCAAACTGAAATGCAATATTGTTCCAACGGGGTTTAGGTTCTTGCGGTAAATGTAAAAAGAAGACGAGTTGTGTAGCAAGCTGCAACAATCCCAGCAAAATTATGACAGCAATAGCAAGACTACCATTTATATAATTGCCGCCAATTAACCAAAAAGCAGTTAACGTTAAGATTAGTGAAGCAATAAATCCCCATACATACATTTTTTGTTCTTTGGCTAACATATACTTAATCCTATGCAATTTGATCGTCCTTGTGGGATACAACTACTTAAATAGATCATTAAACTACCCCCATTAGAAATACAATGCTAAAGATAAAAATCCAAACAATATCTAAAAAGTGCCAAAAAACACTAAACAACCACAATCTTTTGATGTTAACTTGAGTCGTTCCAACTCGCCATATTTTAATCATCATGACACTAAGCCAAATTAGACCTGCTGCAATATGAAGTCCGTGCGTTCCCACTAACGTAAAGAATGCAGACAAAAAAGCACTGGTTCGCCAACTGTTTCCTTCGTTGTAGAGTTGGCTAAATTCTCGTAGTTCAAGACTTAAAAAGGCTACACCTAGTAAGAATGTTATTGCTAACCACCAGAGCGCACGGTTTTTAAGTCCATTTCTGGCAGCTAGCATAGCCATACCAGCCGTGAGACTGCTGGTAAGTAATAACAGCGTTTCGGCCAAAACATAATTTAAGTTAAATAAACTAGCACCATTTTCACCACCAAAAGTACTTCCTCTCAGAACAATAAATGTAGCAATAAGTGATCCAAAAACAACACAGTCGGTCATTAAATACACCCAAAAACCAAAATATGTTTTGTCTTTAGAACTGAACTGAGAACTATGTGTACTAGATGCTAAGTTAACGCTCATAGCCTCCTGCTCCCTTGCTCAATTTCTTTGATCATACTAGGACTAAGTGAGTATTCTGTCTCATCATCAAACGACCTCCAAATAATTGTGGCAACTACGCCTGCTAAACCAAGAAGAGCTAGCCAATAAATGTGCCAAATGATACCAAACCCAGCTGTAAATGCTGAACCGGATAAAAGTATTGGCAGAGGCGTATTTTTAGGCAAATGAATTGTTTTGTAAATTGGGTTTTTATTGTTATCTTTCTGTAGTTTGATTTCCCAAAAAGCGTCTCGAGTGGTTACTTCTGGTAGGATAGCAAAATTATATACTGGAGCTGGTGAGGATGTTGCCCATTCTAATGTTCGACCATCCCAAGGGTCGCCAGTAGTATCACGATTTTTAGCTCTATCTCGAATACTGACAAATAACTGAAGTACCTGAAACATAACTCCTGCACCAATTATCGCGACTCCAATTCCAGATACAATGAATAGCTCTTGCCAGCCTAATGAAGCATCATAGTGATCTAGACGGCGTGTAGCTCCCATCAGCCCGAGGATATAAATTGGAATAAATGTCATTAAAAATCCAACTAACCAACAATAAAAACCATACCGCCCAAGTCTCTCATTTAACTTAAACCCAAATATTTTAGGAAACCAATAAGACAGTCCAGCAAAATATCCAAAGACTACTCCGCCAATTACCATATTGTGGAAATGTGCAACCAAGAACAGACTGTTATGAAGTTGGAAATCAGCCGGCGGTACTGCTAGTAAAACTCCTGTGGCACCACCAATTGTAAATGTTGCTATAAAACCAAAAAACCATAGCATAGGAGTAGTAAAACGTATTCTTCCCCGATACATTGTGAAAAGCCAATTGAAAACTTTAACTCCGGTCGGAATTGCAATTATCATCGTCATTATGCCAAAAAAGGCATTAACATTTCCACCGGCACCCATAGTGAAGAAATGATGCGCCCAAACAACATATGATAGAAAAGTAATACTCACTAATGCCCAAACCATAGATTTGTAGCCAAAAAGTCTTTTTGAGGAGAAGGTTGATACAATTTCCGAAAAAATACCAAACGCCGGTAAAATTAAAATATAGACTTCTGGGTGGCCCCACGCCCATATGAGGTTAATATACATCATCGGATTACCACCAAAACTTGAAGCAAAAAAGTGCATTCCCAAACTTCTGTCTAAAGCTAGCAAGGTCAATGATACTGTTAATATAGGAAAAGCAAATAGTATTAATATTGTGCTTCCAAGCACACTCCAACAGAATAGTGGCATTTTCATTAAGTCCATTCCCTTAACACGGCATTTTATAATAGTTACAAAGAAGTTAATACCAGACATCAGACTACCGATGCCAGCTATTTGAAGAGACCAAATCCAATAGTCTACCCCAACACCTGGACTGTAAGTCGTCTCAGAAAGTGGCGGATAAGCTAACCAACCAGCGGCTGCAAAATCTCCGATTCCTAAGGATACATTCATTAGAGCAGCACCTGCTAAGTACAGCCAAAAACTAGTCGCATTAAGGAAAGGAAAAGCAACATCTCTGGCTCCGATTTGTAATGGCACAATCAAGTTAAAAAGACCAAACATTAAACCCATGGCTACAAAAAAAATCATTATTGTGCCGTGAGCGGTAAAGACTTGCTGAAAGTGGTCAGCGTCTAAGAAACCTCCACCACCTACCCCTAATGCTTGCTGTGCCTTCATCATTACAGCATCGCCAAAACCACGAAGTAGCATCAAAATAGCTACAACAATATACATAACTCCAATTTTTTTAGGATCGGTTGAGGTTAACCACTCACGGTATAGCCAGCCCCAGCGCTTTTTATATGTCAATAAAATAGCTACAGCCAGCACCGCACCAACCATGGACAAGACACCTAAATTGACAATCCAGTTATGGGAAAAAGCTTCTAAGCTAAGCCTGCCATTTATACTCATTCTTCACTCCCATGGTTATGAACAGTGGAATTATCAAACTGGTAATTTCGAAGTTGCCCATAAGGAATTAAGTACTTAGCTAAAATATAATTGTATAAACCAGTTTGAACTTTAGAATATTCTTGTTGGCGATTAACTTTTGAAGGTTGGGATAATTTAGAGTACTCCTTCACATCTAGAACTGTATTATTAGATGCGACGTCGCTAACCCAATTAGCATAATCACTTGGGCTGAGAGCTTGGGCAGCAAATTTCATGTTGGCAAAACCTTCTCCGCTAATATTAGATGAGTATCCATCATAAACCCCGACTTTTTTAGCATCCAAAAAAAGCTTTGTCGACATTCCGCTCATGGCGTATATTTGACCACCAAGAGCCGGAATCCAAAAAGAATTCATAGGTGCATCAGATGTTATAGAAAATTCTACTGGTCTGTCTTGTGGGAAAGCAAAATTATTAACTGTTGCGATCCCCTGTTCTGGCTGTATAAATAACCATTTCCACTGCAGGGCCACTACCTGAACTTGCAGTGGGGGTTTAGTACTGTTAATAGGTTTGAATGGGTCTAAACTATGACTACTGTTCCAAGTCATTACAGAAATTACCCCTATCAAAATTAATGGAATACCCCACCAAACAACCTCAAGCAGCTTGTTTGAGTCCCACTCTGGTGCGTAGCTTGCCTTTTTGTTTCCTGAGCGATAACGAAAGGCAATCCATATACAAAGACCCCACACAACAACTAATACAGCCGCCATCATAACTGAAGCAATAACAATCAAATCACGCTGTTGAGCACCAATACTACCGGAAGGTTGAAGTACAGCTATGTTGTAATTACGTAAGTAGAAATAACCTGTTGCTATTGCAAGAGCAATTGCTACAAATCCCGCTATTAGTACTTTAATTCCTGATTTCAACCCTTTTTGACCCCCAAGAGTTACGTCTTGATACTAACTATAGCACTTTAGGTATTGTTTGTACCTGTAAAAACAGTCGAAAAGGTGAAAGATTGTAGATAAATAATGGCTGGGAGTGAGGGATTCGAACCCCCGAATGCCAGGACCAAAACCTGGTGCCTTACCACTTGGCCAACTCCCAATATTAACCCCAAAACCACAAGTGATTATAACTTATATAAGGTGTTGATGCTAGACGATGAATATATAGATCGTTAAGAATCTTATCAGTTTTACAGATACGTTATTTTATTTTATACTGTATAAACAAATGATCGCCAAAAATACAGATCCGAACCAGTATATACGTCCGCTTAATATGAACGGATTGTCTGGACGCATGCTTCGATATCCAACCACTAACATCAAGCGCAAAAAAGAAATATTGGTAGTTTATGGCCATCACTCAAGTATTGAACGTGTTCTTGGAATGGCTGAGTTTCTTGCCCAGTTCGGAAACGTTACTATCCCCGATCTTCCCGGTTTTGGAGGTATGGACAGTTTTTACAAAATAGGTAAAAAACCTTCCCTGGATAATATGGCTGATTATTTAGCCTCATTTATTAAATTACGCTATAAAAAACAAAAAATAACTCTCATAGGTATGAGCTATGGGTTTTTAGTAGTTACAAAAATGTTACAGAAATACCCTGAGCTGGTAAGTAGAGTTAAGATTGTGGTAAGTTTGGCTGGGTTTGCGCATAAAGATGATTTTCGTTTTAAAAAAAATAACTTTTATTTTTTTAAATTTGTGTCATGGCTGTGTTCTGGATATTTAACTTCTAAATTCGTTCAAAAAATTGTTCTCAGGGATTACATTATTCGGCTAGGCTACAAAATACTAGAACCAAATTTTGTTGGAGAAAAACATTCTAAGATTAGAACAGCAGAAACAAATGAAAGAAAAAAACGTATCGATTTTGAAATTTACTTATGGAAAGTTAACGACATACGAACATATATGTATACAGGTAATAATATGTTGAGAGTAAATTTGTGTAATAGTTTGGTTTCTATGCCGGTAAACCATGTATCAGCAGATGATGATAGGTATTTTGATAATAATTTGGTAGAAGAACACATGCGTAGCATTTATACAGACTTTATATTAATACCTGTACACAATCAGCCACATTCTACAAGTGTAATAGCAACTGCTGAAGATGCCGGAAAGTTCTTTACCGCACCCATGAAAGCTCTGCTTAGAAAATAGTCAAATTTACTCCGCACCAAGCCAGACTCACTTGTTACTAAAACTGAAATTACTGTATAATAACTTCTTATGAAGATTGGACTGGTCTGTCCATATAATTTATTTGAGCATCACGGAGGAGTCCAGCAGTTGGTTGTTCATTTAGCAGATGGACTCGAATCAAAAGGTCATAAAGTTAAAATTATTACTCCACGGCCAGCAAAATTTAGTGGCAAAATTCCTAGTAATTATATTCTACTTGGTAAATCTCGAAGAATTGGTGCTGGCATGTCGACAAAAGGCGATGTAACCTTTGAGCTTAACAACGAAGACGTAGAAGAAGTTTTACAGCGCGAAAAATTTGATGTAATTCATTTTCATGAACCTTGGGCTCCTCTGTTGGCTCGCCAGATTGCACCTCGTAGTAATGCGGCTCATGTAGGTACTTTCCATGCAAACTTGCAAGATTCAGCGGCTGGAAGGTCTTTTGTTAATGTTTTTGGTGCTTATGGACAAGGAATCGGATCTAAAATGCATGTCTTTACTGCTGTTTCTGATGCATCAGCGGCTGTTTTAGTTAAAAAAGGTGCTGATGCCGAACTTGTAAAAAATATGAGGTATATACCTAACGGAATTGATTTAAACTTATACAAACCAGTTAAAAAAAGAGTCCCTTTAAGTGGCAATAAAACAAAAACAATTGTTTTTGTTGGCAGACTGGAAAGACGCAAAGGAGTCGATAACCTACTGCTAGCTTTTGAAAAACTACAAAAAAATCTGCCAAATGTGTATTTAATTATTGCCGGTGAGGGTGAGCGTCGGGCTTATTTTGAACAAATGGTAAATGATCGAAGTATAAAAAATGTTAAATTCTTAGGCTATGTGTCAGACGAGAAAAAGCGATACTTAATTGGAAATGCTGATTTGTTGTGTAGTCCGGCAATGTTCGGTGAAAGTTTTGGGATAATTCTAGTCGAAGGTATGGCTATGGGTACACCAACAATAGGGGGGTTAAACAATGGTTACTCATCAGTCCTTAAAAATTTTGGAGCTTTGGGATTGGTTGACGCAGAGGCAAGCGAGGATTTCGCAAATCGATTGGCTGTTTTTCTAACAGACGAAAGATTGCGACGCAATTGGCGTGAATGGGCTGCAGAAGAAGTCAAACAGTATGATTATCCCAAGGTTGTCGCACAGTATGAACTTGCCTATAAAGGTGCATTAACAATTAAGAACCAAGGATTGAGACCTGATGCTAAAAGAACAAGAAAATATTCCTTCAAAAAAATTATCAATCGGGTTTATATTCGACGACACGCTTGATAATGATGCTGGTGTGGCCCAGTATGTTAAAACTCTTGGTGCTTGGTTAAGCCAAAGAGGTCACAGGGTTGTATATTTAGTTGGCGAGTCTAAAACAAAGACTTGGAAAGGTGGCCAGGTGTATTCTTTGAGTAGTAACCTAACAGTTAAATTTAACGGCAACAAACTATCAACTCCATTCCCTGCTAAAGCAAACAAGATTAAAGAAGTACTAACATCAAACAAATTTGATGTTGTACATGTTCAGACACCACATTCTCCCTTCATGGCTAGTAGAGTAATTGCTAAACTACCCAAAAACACCCCAGTGGTTAGCACCTTTCATATATTGCCTAATAGTTGGTCTGCTAAGGCAGGTTCGGTCTTGCTACGTATAGCCTACCTAGGTAGCTTGAAGAGAATTAATAAAGCATTTGCTGTTTCAGATCCTGCAAAGCTTTTTGCTAAAAAATACTATAGTCTAGAGTGTGAAATTAGCCCTAATATGATAGACCTTGCTAAGTTCAATCATCAAAGTGATAAATTAGAAAAAAATTCAAGAAAAAAAAATGTAATTTTTTTAGGAAGATTGGTCAAACGAAAGGGCTGTCTACAACTATTGGAAGCATTTAACGCAGCACTTAAAAAAGATCCAAATATGAACTTAAAAATTGCCGGAGACGGCGAACAAAAAAAACAACTAGAAAAATATGTAAGCAAGAATAATTTAACTGAAAAAATAACTTTTCTAGGTTACATTGATGAAAAAGATAAAGCCAAATTACTAAGTTCAGCTGATATAGCAGTCTTCCCCTCTACTGGCGGAGAAAGTTTTGGCATTGTTTTATTAGAAGCAATGGCAGCTGGTGCCGGTTGCGTTTTGGCAGGAGATAATCCTGGATATAGAAGTGTCCTTGCTAGTAAAGCCGAGCTATTGGTAGATGTTCATGACAAGGAAGCATTTTCAATGAAACTGTTAAATCTTCCTGGAAGTTTTGACTATCGTTCATGGCAAAAAGAATATGTAAAAAAGTTTGACGTAGAAGTAGTTGGTAAACAAATTGAGAATAGTTACTATAGCCTCATTGATTAGTGTTAAAATGACTATAAGTCAGGATAATTAATAAATATGAACCAAAACATTTCGCTTTCAATTAGCCACCGAACAATAGCTAAAGTAATATTTTGGATAATAGCAACTCTGCTTGCTTATCGTTTTATTGGTCAAATTACTCATGCCTTAACACTACTATTCATATCATTTTTTCTAGCTTTGGCACTAAACCCGGTGGTTAGTATGATCAGCAATAGGTTGCGAATTAAAAAACGAGGAGGTGCTACTGCCGCTGCCTATTTTCTAGTCATAGTCATAATTGTTGGTTTTTTTGCTCTTGTGATTCCTCCATTAGTTTCTCAAGGGAGAGAGTTTATTAATGAAGTTCCAACACTAGTAAGTGATTTCCAACAGAAAGACAACCCCATCTCCAGGTCAATCAACCGCTACAACTTAGAAGAAAAAGTAACTAAGGGTGCAAGTGATTTTGCAAATAATTATAGTGATTTTGGCTCAACTGTTGTTGACACGGGAAAAAGAGTAGCAGGACTATTTGTCTCGGCTCTTATTGTACTAACTGCGACTTTTATGATGTTAGTTGAAGGACCCAAATGGTTAGATAAAATGTTTGCCTTAATGCCTAAAAACAAAAGAGCACACCGAAAAATGCTTGCTAAAAAAATGTATCGTGCCGTCAGCGGTTTTGTAAACGCACAAGTAATTATGGCTGTAATTGCCGGGTCTTTTGCACTTTTAGCTTTAATCATTGCTACAAGCTTGCTTGATGTTACTGTGAACGTCGTAGCCCTAGCTGGCATAGTAGCTATGCTGGGTCTAATTCCAATGCTTGGCAACCCAATTAGCTCTGCTATAGTACTGCTTGTTTGTCTGGCGAATTCTGTAGAACTTGCTTTAGTTATGCTTATATACTTTATAGTTTATTACCAAATTGAGAACATGACAGTACAGCCATTAATTCAATCAAAATTAAGTGAACTAACACCTCTGCTTGTCTTTGTGGCTGCCTTAATTGGTGTGGAATTTGCAGGAATTCTAGGAGCTTTTGTAGCTATTCCTGTTGCTACTTGCATTAAAATTCTATTGAACGATCAATTAGATAAGCGTGGAATTACTACTAATTCTGACGTGACCAAATAGTGTTATTTTCATAGTCTTTAAGCAATAAGCCCTGTAAATCTAAGTCTTTTCTTATTGAATCAGATATATCCCATTTTTTACTGGCACGCGCTTGATTGCGCCTTGCAATCAACTCTTTTTGTGACTTTGTAATATCATCACTAGAAAGTAACTTTAGACCAAGACTGTCGTCTAATAGCTGCAGATAGATGTTAAAATCTTTTTCATGAGTGTTGTTTACACCTCCAGCATTAAAAACAACGTCAATGCAAGCATCAATATCAGCAAGAGCAGCAGGTGTACTTAAATCGTTAAATAATGCTTCTTTTAGTCTTGTTTGGGCTTTGCTAAAAAAGTCGTCAGCTATTTTTTGTGCCTCTGGACTAACTTGATACCTTAAATCTGCAAATGCTCGGTAAGTATCTAGTCTAGCGGTTGCTGCATCTAAAACATCCCAGCTAAAGTTCTGTTGAGTGCGATAGTGTGCCTGTAGGTAAACTAATCTTAATGAAATTGGGCTATATCCACGATCGGTAACATCTTTTAAAGTAATAAAATTGTTAGAACTTTTAGACATCCTCTTGTTTTCCACTAACAGATGTTCATTGTGTAGCCAATAGTTTGCCAAAGTGTTGCCGTAAGCAGCCTCAGTTTGAGCGATTTCATTTGTATGATGCGTTCCAATATGGTCAACACCGCCCGTATGAATGTCAACTGGATCACCGAGAGTGGCATGCTCAATAGCTGAACATTCCAAGTGCCAGCCAGGGAATCCTGCGCCCCATGGGCTGGGCCAGTTCATGGTATGATGCTCAAACCTTCCACTTAAGAAAAACCATAAAGCGAAGTCGTATGGTTGTTTTTTATCTTGGTCGGTAACAACTTCTTCACGCACACCAACACCCTTATCTACCAACTTCTGTCCAGACAATTTACCGTAGTCTTTCAGCTTACTTGTATCAAAGTAAATTGCCTGCTTGGTTTTGTATGCAAAATTTTTAACAAAAAGTTCTTCTATAAGTTTGATTTGATCATCAATAAAGTCTGTCGCTCTGGCATAGTTATCGACATCACCATGGTAACCATTAGGTGGCATAATATTCAGACTTAGCATGTTTTCTTTGAATACTTCTGTATAGTATTGTGCAACTTCCCAGACAGTCTTTCCCTCCCTGGTGGCGCCTTTTTCTAGTTTGTCGTCACCCTCATCCTCATCACTAGATAAATGCCCTACGTCTGTGATGTTCATAACCTGCTTAACGTCAAAGTTTGCAATTTGCAACATCCTTCTTAATGTGTCATTAAAAACGGCATTTCGTAGGTTGCCAATATGATAGTAATTATAAACGGTTGGCCCGCAAGTATATAGTGTTACTTGTTCTGGCTTTTGAGGTTTAAAAACTTCTAATTTACGTGTTAATGTGTTGTAAAGCTTTATCATGATTCAATTATTTTCTTTGAGCAGCTTTGTTGCTAAATCAATAGTCTGTTTTTTTACATCCTCAAAACTACTCCCATCCTGCACTTTAAATCCTGCCGCATAGCTATGTCCGCCTCCACCAAACTGCTCAGCTAATTGATTGGCAATTCCATGACCATGGTTGCATCGAATCTTAGCGGTTATTTTACCGTCGCTGTAGACTTTGAAACATATTGCAATGTCTGTCCCTTTAGTAAGTCGCATATCATCCATTACTAGCATTGGTGGGTTGTAAAGTGGACTGTACTTTTCAATTTCTTCCCATGGAATCGTTAGAATTGCTATTTTATTATCAGAGTAAAACTCAACTCTCTGTAAAAGTTGTCCCTTGTAATGTATTAATTCGGGTTCGCGACGCATAGTTTCACGACGAGCAGCTTCAAGATCAGGCAAATTAACACCGCTGGCGACCGCTTCGGCTATAATGTGAATTGTTCTAGAGGTTGTGTCTCCAGTCATTAAACCTAGACTATCTGAAAGAATTGCGCTTGTAATTAGCGAACAAGCTTGTTTGTTTAATTCCCACTTCAATTGTTTACTAAGTTCATATATCACTTCTCCTGTTGCAACTGCTTTAGCGTTAAGTTCCACTGTCGCGAAATCAATGGTTGAATCAGAACTGTGATGGTCAATTACTACGCATGGTTTCGCAACAACCCACGACTTAACACCTCGTCTTTCAAGCTGTTCCAACAATGTTATACTAGAAGTATCAACTATAATCGATAGATCAAAATTACTAGGCATCTGTGTGCTGACTCTATCCCAACCTGGTAAAAATGATAAGTAAGAAGGCAAGTCTACTCCACAAAAAAGTTCAACATCCTTGCCTTGGTTACCCAGCATTTCTTCTAGTGCTAAAGCTGATGCAAGGCTATCGGCATCCGGGTTATCTGCCTGTATAACCACAATTTTACTTGCTGCACCTATTAGTTCAGCTATTTTAGTAGCCTCCGGGTACTGTATGGGTTTCATTAGGTATTATTGTACCAGTTTAAGGAGTATGTTAAATGGTCTGTCTACCCTCAAGGGCACTTGTTAGCGTTATTTGATCAGTGTATTCAAGTTCTGCGCCTACAGGCAAACCTCGTGCAAGACGTGTTATTTTTGGAGCTTTGCTGCCTAGTGATTGAGTAATGTAAAGCAATGTAGTTTCGCTCTCTACGGAAGTGTTAGCCGCAAAAATTAATTCTTTAACATTGTCTTTTTTTGTACGTTCGACTAACTCTTTAATATGTAGATGTTCAGGGCCAATATTATCTATTGGGGAAATTAACCCACCGAGGGAATGGTAAGTCCCTCGGTAGGCACCAGTAGCTTCTAAGGCAACAATATCAAATGGGTCAGCCACAACAGCTACAACTGACTTATCTCTGGAATCGTCAGAATAAAGCGAGCTGACCTCTTCTTCACTGTCAATAAGAGCAAATGTAACTGGACAAAATTTAAGGCGTTTATGAATCTCTTTTAATGCATTCTCAATTTTTTGCGACTTTTGTGGAGGTGATTTAAACAAATAATACGCATAGCGTTCAGCGCTTCTGCTACCAACTCCAGGAAGTTGCGACAATGCTTCAATCAACTCTGCTAGAGCACTTGGTATGTACGACGAACCCATACTATATTTCTAAAGCCCTAAATTCCCCAATTGACTCATCATTGGTTGCATTTTTTCAGCCGCTAGTTTTTGACTCTCACTGATTGCTTCTCTGACGGCCTCCTGAAGCCAGTTTTCTAACTGGCCTATGTCGTCTAAATCAATCATTTCCGGATCAATGTGGATTTTTTTAATTTTTTGTTCTCCAGTAATCTCTACTCTTACAGCCCCTTCACCAGCTTCCACTTCAATTATTTCATTTTGTAGCTCTTTTTGAAGTTTACGTGCTTTCATTAAAAGTTTTGCTTGATCCATTTTACTCATATTAAATCTCCATATCTTAGTTTGGTCTATTTTATCACGTAAAGTTTTTTAGTCTCTGTAGTTGCTGGCCATACACGGTGCGCTACATGGAACCCATAGAAAGCTTGCAAAATACAAACAAAACTTATCATAAAAAAGGCTAATTCTTTGGGAATTGGATTGTTTGGGAAAACGTTTTTCCATTCTTTGTAAAGATATTTTAGACCAGTAGTAGCAAGAACAACTACTACAGGGACTATGACAATTAAGGTCTCAAACCTACCGGTTAATAGATAGAGTAAAAAGCTTATAATAATGAATAATTTTAGCTTTGAAAGTAATTCCTTACCTTGCATAAAGGAGGCGGCCAACCCAATAGTGACAATGGCAAGCAAGGCAATATTGATTAGTGGCTCGGTACCTACATTAAATTCACTGTAATCCCTTGTAACAATAACTATTGATGGAAGATACCATATAATACGCATCGCGAATTCACTTATTGCTGGCATGTAGGCAGGCAACATCAACCATTCTTTAAAAACAGTAACACTAGATGCCAGAGCTAAAATTAGGGGTGCTAATAGAGTAAGTAAAACAATGCTAAACAAAATTAGCCTGTTTCTTTGTATTTGTGTAAGATGTTTAGAAATTTTGTTGCGATATATAAATGCAAACAGTAATAAATACCACAAGACGCCAGCTACATAAAATGACGTTACTAGAGTTAGGGTTACAAGGAGAAGTAGAAGGTATGAGGGGTTAGAAAATCGTCTAGTTAGTAAATATAGCGCAGCTCCACATGTCATAATCATTAATATTGCATTATTTCCACTACCGCTACGACTTAGAATTAAAAATAGTGGCGTACCAATTAACAAAAACAGACACATTCCAGCATAAAATCTACCCAGTAGTTTTCTAACTGTAATGTAAAGTGCAAGTACAAATGTCACTGCAACAAATGCTGACGGAAGTCTAGAAGCAAGGTTTTTTTCTAAACCTAGTTTTATAAATCCATATTCAACTAATTTATAAGGTGCGTTAACTGGATTTTCATAAATTGTATTTAAACTTTGACTTGCTTGGTACTGAGTAAGTTCTGATTTACTTAAACCTGCTGAGTATGTACCAATTTGCCAAAAAATACTTATAAAAACAACAACGACTAAAAAAGCACCTTTTAGATGATAGATCTTAATAAAGTCACGCCAAAAAGCAAAACTGTATAACTCCCGAAATTTTAACATTACGTTTTTAGTTTACCCTTCGGTGTGTCTAGTGTCTAGGTCACGAAAACGTTGTTTGTCTCGGTCAAAATAAAGTTCTATGTTTCTAATGGGTCCATTACGATGCTTTTTAATCATTATGTCTGTAATATTTTGACGTGAGCTCTCGGGATTGTAGTAATCTTCTCTATATATAAACGCAACTACGTCAGCATCCTGTTCGATAGATCCTGACTCCCTAAGATCAGCTAGTTGAGGGATTTGCGGACTTCGGTTTTCTACTGAACGACTTAGTTGGGACAATGCAATAACTGGTACGTTAAGTTCTCTAGCTAAAATTTTTAAGGACCTGCTAATTTCAGATATTTCTTGGACCCGGTTTGATACCGTTGCAAATCTTGAACCACCACTCATTAATTGTAAGTAGTCAACCATTATAGCCGCTAATGGATGTTCGTGGTCTAGTCGACGCGCTTTGGTCCGTAAATCACTTACAGTTATACCCGAAGTGTCGTCTATGAATATTGGTGCTTCGGCTAATTCACCCATTGCTGCACTTATTCTTTCGAAATCATCATCCGTTAGACCTTCTCCGGTACGGAGTCGCCAGGCTTCTACACCGGCATCTGCGGCCAGTAAACGATCCACTAGTTGTTCTTTACTCATTTCAAGACTAAAAATCAATACTGCACCCTGCTTTGCTTTTGTAGCGACGTTTAGAGCAATATTGAGCATCAGAGCTGTCTTTCCCATACTAGGACGAGCTGCCAGTACAAACAAATCAGATCTTTGCAGACCTGCTAACGTGCGATCAAGTTGTGAAAAACCTGTTGGTATTCCACGTACACCACCTTTATTCCGATGCAAATCATCCAATCTGTCAAAACTGTCACCTAAAATCGATTCGAGAGAAGTTATATCCTGTTTTATATGTTGTTTACTTACCTCAAAAAGTTTACTCTCAGCCTCTTCTATTAATTCTTGAAGGCTTTTGCTGTCATCTTTACCAACATCTGCTATATCCGAACTGGCTTTAATCAGTCTGCGACGCACAGATTTTTCAGCTACAATCTGGGCGTATTGTTCTATATGTGCTGCCGTAGGGACAAATGAGGTTAGTTCTGTTAAATATGATGCACCCCCGACACTATCTAATTGCTTTGCTGATTTTAATTGTTCTGAAAGAGTTAAAATATCAATTGGACTTCTTCTATCATGAAGAGTACGCATTGATTTATATATAGCTTTATTCTTAGGATCATAAAAATCGTTTTCATCAATTACATCTCTAACCTTAATCATGCTTTCAGGATCAATTAGTACAGCTCCAAGCATGCTCGCTTCAGCATCTAGGTTATGTGGATGGGTTGTCTGGTTGTCATTGTTTGCCATGTGTTTGTCTTAGGATTCTAGCACTTCCGCACTACCAAATATATTGCTAATGGAAGACAAAGTAGGATCGTCGGTAGTTGACTTTTGGTTTGTAGATGGTTTGTCTGCAGAATGTTTCAGACTTTGATCTACACTAGTTGAGATAAGATAAACTTTGCCGGTCACATCGGTAATAATGCTCGATAGAATATCTTTATTTTTTGCAGTATCAATTTTTTTTTGGTGCAATGGAAACTGAAAAACTAATTCCAAGTGTTTATCACGTAGAATTGGCGTACCGAGTCGCAAGGCGGTGTAGATAGACGCGGCCTGGTCTTTAACTTTTCCAACTACTTCTGGCCACCAATCTATAATGTCGTTGTAGTCATTTGTAGTGCCTTTTGTATTTTCAGTAGAAATGGTTGTTTCTTCTCTGGATGATGGTCTAGTAGTATGTTTAATTTTGCTTAACTCTTTTTCTTTATGGTTTGTAAGTGCTTGATCCTGATTTAAT
Source organism: uncultured Candidatus Saccharibacteria bacterium (assembly GCA_964400155.1). GTDB lineage: Bacteria > Patescibacteriota > Saccharimonadia > Saccharimonadales > UBA10212 > JAYTJL01. Next base: position 63,495 of record CAYNSQ010000001.1, on the reverse strand, counting down.
AGCGGGATTTTATCAGCAACCACAATATCTTTATCTCTATTCTCATAGTCCATTGACTCTGTTAAAACTATTAAGAGTTTTTGCCATGGCATCGCAGAACTTTCGACATTAATTAAATCTTTAAGCAAATTAAGTTTTTTTGTTGAAACTTCGCCATTGATAATTTCTTCTCTCACGCTATCCGCCAAAGCATAACAAATACCACTAATGTTGGTTTGATTGTCTTCTAAATCTTGCAATATTGCACCTAAGCTTGCAACGTCGTTGTTCGAGACTGCACTAAGAATAGCAGCAGTTTTGTCCGTACTAGGCATACCAAGCACAGTGCGGACGTCGTTTTCTTCAATTTTATTACTTTGCGAGGACAGTTGGTCTAACATTCCTATGCTGTCTCGGAAGCTACCTCTACCATGACGAGCAATCAGTAAAAGTGCCTCATCAGTTATATTAATTTTTTCTTTAACCGAAATTTCTCTCAAATGTTCAGCAATTTGGATGTTATCAATTTTTTTAAAATCAAAACGCTGAGTACGACTTATTATAGTTTCAGGTACCTTATGTGGTTCTGTTGTTGCTAAGATGAAAACACAATGCTCTGGCGGTTCTTCCAGCGTCTTAAGTAGAGCATTAAAAGCTTCTTTAGTGAGCATATGGACTTCATCAATTATGTAGACCTTATATTTTGACGATGTAGGAGGGATATTTACTTTGTCACGAAGATCTCGAATTTCATCTATTCGTCTGTTACTGGCTGCGTCTATTTCAATAATGTCCAAATGTTGGTTTGAATCTGAGTAATCAAGCTGGTTAATTTCATGTGCTAGAATCCGTGCTGTACTTGTTTTCCCTACTCCTCTGGGGCCGGAAAATAGGTATGCATGGCTAATTTTGTCGCTAGCTATAGCATTAGAAAGAGTATCTGTGATGTGTTCTTGTCCAATAACTTCAGAAAAAGAAGTTGATCGATGTTTTCTATATAATGCCTTCCCCATGTACTTAGTCTATCAGTCAAACGACCCAGCAGTCATCTGTCAAAAAAACACCATATTGATGCAGCTATGTCATTTAGTACTGATATTGTTATCACAGAGGTAAGAATTGGGAATAGTGCCAATTAAAGTGCTGCTTCCAAAGCAGCCCACTCAGCATTGACGCTATCGTCTTCAGGTACGTTTATACTAACTTGATCACCTGACTTTGCCTTAAAGTAGGTAACACTTGCAAGCAGTACTCTGTACTGTTTATCACCTACGTCCACAAAGTAGTGTCCGTCTTTTTGGTTCAACATTCCTACTAACTGCTTTCGAGGTATCGGTCCTATCTGTTTATACATAAATGCTCCGTCGCTGGCTATCGTCAATTTAAGGATATCTCCCTGAACCAACTTGGACTTGCTTGCGTAATTTGCGGGAACAGGATAGTTTTTGCCATCGCTTCCGACCATTGCTTGGCCATCAAACACCCCCTCTATGACTTTCCCAAGGGCCTTGTCTATGACTTTTTCGGTCAGTACTGGGTCATCGCCAACAAGAGATACTATCAATTCTTTAGCTGCCCCTAAACTTGTCTCAGCTTCAGTGATAAGCGCCCTAAGTCTTTTTATCTGTTTTTCTGGAATGTCGGTCATTTATTTTGTTCCCAAAGCTCACTCATCTTTATTTTTCTGATTTACCTCTTTTGATAAATGAACTAACTGCCTTGAAAGTACCATAGACATCCACTTAAGTCAAAAGAGATAGGCAATTCTGTGGATAAAAAAACACGGAGCAAGATACAGTCTACTCCGTGTTTTTCTAATCAAGTATAGGTTTTTAGTTTAACTCTACTGTTGCACCGGCATCTTCAAGTGCCTTTTTGGCGGCTTCAGCATCTTCTTTATTAGCCTTTTCTAAGACTGGTTTTGGTGCAGCATCAACAATTGCTTTTGCTTCACCAAGTCCAAGACCAGTAATGTCTTTTACTGCCTTAATAACGGCGACTTTTTGAGCGCCTGGATCTTTAAGTACAACGTCAAACTCGCTTTTTTCATCGGCAACCGGTCCAGTATCACCGCCGGCTGGAGCTGCTGCAACTGCGACAGCAGGAGCAGCCGCACTAACTCCCCAGTATTCTTCTAGGAATTGAACAAACTTTGAAATTTCCAATGCGCTGAGTTTATCTAATTTTTCTACTAACTCTTTGAATTCTTTAGGAACTTCAATTTTATTAAATTCTTTCTTTACTTCTTCTGACATTAATATTCTCCTTGATTTAATTAATTAGTTGCTTCTGCATGAGCATTCAAAACATTTATCAGACCTCTTAAGTTACCAGCTGTTACATTGACAAAACCACTGAGTGGTGCGGCTAAAGTGCCTACTAACTGGGCCCTGAGAATGTCTTTGCTTGGCAATGATGCAAGCGCTTTGACATCTTCAGCGCTTAAGAAATCACCTTGTGAATTTATTGCACCAACAAACTTAATCTGTTCTTGAGTTTTTGCGAATGCTGCTAAGACCTGAGCTGGCGCTACTTCATCATTAGCGTTAAACGCGTAGAGTAGCTGTCCTTTTATTTCGCCAGTTTCAACATCTTTAAATACATTGTTGGAACTTAGTGCTTTTTTGAATAATCGGTTTTTCATAACCATTACTTTAGTGTTGCTATCTTTAGCTGTTGTTCGCAGTTCTTGCATTGCTTTTACTGAAGTGCCACTATATTGAGCCAAAACAGTTAATTTAGAGCTGGCAAGTAATTCACTAAGTTGGTTTAGAATCTCGACTTTTTTGTCTCTTGTTAAAGCCATATTCTCTCCTTAAATTGTTTACTACATATTCCGAATTGTTAATGTGTTTTACACCGTGCTAACTAAAAAGTCTTCAGAAACACCGGTATTTACTGAGTTCCAAAGACTTTACATCAATACTGTTTGATTGCTCTACCTCGGTAGCCTACTTAATCCCGCCGAAGCGAAACGCTACTGTCTTTGGTGATCAGATTAACAATATATTAACATATCAACAGAGATATTACTAGTTGTTTTTAGTCCTTTTTGGAGTTTTGTATTGAGAGTTTAAAAAGTCTCCAATTTGCGGATGAAATTCGTTTATTGAAGTTATGAGTTCTTTAGTAGCCACTCTGACAAAACCAGAAACACTTTTTTCAACGCGCTGAGACGTTATCAAGCTAACTATGTTAGAAAGGTCTAAGTTAATCAAAATCCGTTGCTTATGGCCTCCCAAAAGAGCATAGGCTGCAAGACTGTTGCCATGTCCTTTTTGTATATGGCTGTAAAGAGCTACACTTGCATCAAAACACTCTGAGTACTCTTCTGCTAAAGCTAAATCATCTATCATTGAAGGTATAGAGTAGCCGAGTATTGGCGACAAATTTTGAATGATAATATTGTTAGGTTTAGCAAATTTTAAAAGTTGATTGAAATGGGCTAGTGAACAATTAAGTTCAATTTGATAAATGGAACTTTTTAAAAGTACTTCATTTGGTAGTGTCTTGTTTGATAGTAGTGTTTGTTTTAGTAGTTTTGATCTTCTTTGGTAATCTGCCTCATCTAAGTCGTCCCTTAATGATTGAATGTTAGTTATGTTTAAAGAAAATACTACAGGGACCAACAAATCAAGTTCATTTCTGGGTAAAACGTTTATTAAGTTGACGATGCTTGAATCATTTTCTGGTGCTGGTTGGTAGGACGAACTACTACCAATAACATTATCTATTTGCTTAAAAAGCTTTTCGTCTGTAAGACCATTAGGCTGTGTGAAATCACCGGTTAAACTTGTGATACCCAGTGCATAGCCAGGAAGCAGTGAGCTTAAAACCTGGCTTTTTGTTTTTTTTATTTTCTTAGCGCTAAAGCGTGAGTTTATTATTTTCTTATCAAATATTTTTTCAAAATTAGTAACAGTTTTTTCTAGAGTATGAGCCTGAGAACTGTATTGTTTTAAGATTGCCTGAAGTTTTGGCGATGTTTCAAATTTTATTCTTTCATAATCATAATTTGCATAACAGCCTAGTAATGCCGCATCAAGTAAGGTATGTTTTGTGCCTCCGCTCTCAGTTGCCGCTTGATTATGAGAAGTTTTTACTCTGTTGTTATCATTTACCTGCTTACTAATTTTGTGCGATAGGGGTTTTGGTGTTCCTTTAGGTACTTCAGTAATTACGGGTTGAATATGCTGCCAAATTTCGTCGCTAATTTTAGATATAGGTAAAATCTGACCATTCTTGGTACAGTCAATTAAGATGTAATCCTTCGGAAATAATTTACACAGTAAATCATAAGACTCAACGCTTTTACATAGAAAACGTAAGTCTTTTTCATGTTCATCTAAAGGTACTCCAGAGGTTTGCGATCTTTTAATAATCAAATCATATGAAACTTCAGCCGGTACCTTTAAATATATGTTTAAGTCCGGACGGGGAATTCCAAGCAATTGGAACTCTAAGCTGTCTTCCCACATAAAGAAACCTCTTTTTTCGCCTTCTGTGCCAAATTTAGCTCCTTGATGCGCCATGTTAGAACCAACAAAGCGATTTGCCAGTACTATATGGCCATCTGAGAGTGAACGACGGATTTCAAAAGATGCTTCATATCTATCAAGAGCGTAAAACATTGAAGCTGTATATGGGTTAACAGAGTCTGAGTCACCATATTCTCCAGCTAGGTATTTTTTAACGAAATGTGCTGAAGTCTGTTCATATCTCGGAAAATCATACATATCCACCTTATAGCCTGCTGCTTGCAATCGAGATGACAGAAGTTCAAACTGTGTTTTTTTACCAGAGCCGTCTGAACCTTCTATGACAATAAATTTGCCTGAGCGGATATCCATATAACCTCTTTCATATCCACCCGCAACTTATTTACCTTTGAGTCCTTTTATATGTTTTGGTAGTGACCTGCTGTCCTTGTAAGCCTTTGGCAACATCATTTCCGGTTTCCAAGTTTTAATTAAAGTTGGTAAATCAGATCCAGACTGGTACTTACCGGAAAATCCACCATCACGTCCATGACCGTAGTTACCATCAACTTCTCCAGTGTGATGAAATACAATTTGAGCTATCCTTTCGCCTACAGGTAATAGGATAGTTTCTTTTTGATTTAAGTTGTATATCTCTAAAGTCAAACGGTTGATATAACCAGGGTCAATCCAACCTGCGTCGAAACAAACAGCAACTCCATTGCGTCCCCAGCTACTCCGCGATTTAACTTCGCAGGCTCCGGGTGGTTTTATACCAAAAAATTCGTGGGTGTGCGCCAGTATTCTCTCTCCGGGACGAATCGGAATTACGGGGTGGTTGCTTGGAATTCCTTCTAATAACACTAGTCCATTTTGCTCGCACCATTTTTTATGAGGAACTGCTTGCAACGCACCTTCAAAATATCGTCTTACATCATTTTCTGAAAATGGGTTGTAGACAGGGTGTTCGTCTGAGCGTTCCGTTCGGTAGTAGTATTGGCCTAAAGTTACGTCAAGACTGGCATGAGATACATGCTTTTTTTGAAATGGCTCACATACGATATGTCCACTTTTTAGAGCGTCTATTAATTCAAGGTTTGAGTATACTCCCATAGGCTCCTTCTAGTTTAGCCTCATGCCTTGGAACTACACAAGTTAATATTTGTTGTGCTTTTTTATAGTTTAAACAGTTACCCTGATCGATGGACCCATTGTAGTTGTTACAAATACTGAAATCACATATATACCCTTAGCACTTGCAGGTTTTGCAGCTTTAACTGCCCCAAGTACGGTTTCAGCGTTCTGAGCTAACTTTGCAGCTCCAAAACTAACTTTGCCTATTGCAAGATGAATTATTCCGCTAGCGTCCACCCTGTACTCAACTTTTCCTGCTTTTGCTTCAGCTACGGCTTTTGCAACATCTGCATTAACTGTTCCGGCTTTTGGACTCGGCATTAGTCCTCGTGGACCTAAAGTTTTAGCATATTTACCAAGTTTTGACATATGTGATGGAGAGGCTATCAGCAGATCAAACTCAAAAATTTCTTTATCTAGCATGGAGAATACTTTCTCAGCTCCAACAATATCTGCACCAGCTGATGAAGCTGCTTTTTCATCATCAACATCACAAATAACAGCAATCCGACTAGTTTTACCGCTACCGGCTGGAAGCACTACGTTTCCACGAATATTCTGATCTGCCTGCTTAGGATCAACTCCAAGCCTAATATGTAACTCTACAGATGAGTCAAATTTAGTAGTTGAAGTCTTAGTAGCAAGCTCTAGTGCTTCGAGCAAAGTATATATTTTGTTTGGTTCAATCAACTTATGTGCATTTCGGTACTTTTTACTAGCTCGTTCGGATTTACTGCGAGGTGGTTTTTGAGCTGGTTTTACTTCAGAAGTTTCCTTGGTCGTTTTTTTACGTTCTTGCTTAGCTGATTCAGCTTTTTTTTCTGCTACGGCCTTAGCGCTGCGTTTACCTGCTTTGGCAAGCGGCTTCTGTTCGTTAGCTTCTTGCTCGATTTGTTTTTCAGCTTCTACTATTGCTTCGGCAATAGTTTCTGTTTCAACTAATTCTTTGATTTTTTTGGTAGTTTTCTCTGATGCCAGTTTTTCGGCTTTTTTTACTTCAGCTTTGCTGGTTGCTGATTTTTTAGTTGTCTTCTTGGCTTCTGCCATATTTACTCCTTTGTGGTGATAGCGACTTACTGTTATTCAGCCTCCCACAGCAATTACTTTACTTGTTAAGTATTATACTTCAACCTCTACGCCCATACTACGGGCTGTGCCAGCTACCATTTTTTTAATAGATTCAATGTCCTTTGCGTTCATATCTTCGGCTTTGGTCTCGGCTATCTCAGTTAATTGAGCTTGAGATAACTTTTTAGTTAGTTTGGTCTTGTTAGGCTCGCCTGATCCTTTGTCAACCTTTAGCGCTGATAATATCAATTCATCAGTAGGGGTACCTACTACCCGCCAGCTCATACTACGATCATCGTAGATACTTATATGTACTGTGACTGACTGCCCCATAATGTCTTTAGTTTGCTCGTTGAAGGGCGTTATAAAGTCCATCATGTTTACACCGTACTGCCCAAGTGTTGATCCAACCGGCGGGGCTGCACTCGCTTGACCGCCTTTAATTTTCATTTTTAATGTTGCTGTTACTTTCTTAGCCATAATTATCTCCTAGACTCTCTTAACTTGTAGGCCGTCAAGTTCCACCGGAGTTTCGCGACCAAACATGTTTACTAATACTTTCAATTTACCTTTTTGTGCATCAATCTCATTGATTGCTCCGTCAAATCCTTTAAATGGACCATCAATAATATTAACTACTTCGCCAACTCGGTAGTCAAACTTGTGTTTTGGCTCTTCTCTGCCCATGCGCTTCAAAATTTTAGCAATTTCTTCAGCCTCAACAGGTGTAGGCTCAGCACCGGTACCTACAAAGCCGGTAACATTTGGGGTATTGCGTACTATATACCAAGCATCCTCGGAAAGTTTCATTTCTACCAATACGTAACCCTGAAAAATCCGTTTTTCAACAACTTTACGTTTTCCGTTTTTAATCTCAATCATTTTTTCTTTAGGAACCAGTACTTGGAATATCTTGTCTCCCATATCAAGAGACTCGGAACGTTGCCGAATACTTTCGGCTACTTTTTCCTCGTAACCACTATAAGTGTGAATTGCGTACCACTGCTTTGTTGAATCGTATCTCTTAGTCATTTATGATTTCCTTAAACTTATTTCAATACAAATGTTCTAAATATTTTATCCAGTAATGAATCAACTGCGTAAGCTGCTGCCCCAAAGACTATTGAAAAAATAAAAACTGCCAGTGTTAGCCTCCATGTTTCACGACGTGACGGCCAGGTCACAAGCTTAACTTCTCGCCAAGCGTGTACAAAGTACGTAGGTGCAAGTTTTTTAAGTACTTTTTTAACTGGACTAAAAATTTTGCCTATAGCCAAAGTTAGTTTGTTTTGAGGCAAACTAGGTTTCTTTGAATATACTTTCTTTAGTGGTTTTGTACCTGATTTAACAGCGCTTTTTGCTTTGCCGGCTACCCTTTTAGTGTGTGATTGGGATTTGATAGTGCTTGCGCTAACCGTTTTCTCACGCATTGTTTGCGGTGCTTTTCTGATACGTACCTTTTTCTTAACTGTTGCAGCGCTCAATTTATTACTCCTATTTTCCCACTAAAAAAGCCTACCTTACATGGTGGGCTGATATGTCAATACTACACCTTAAGTGCTATATTTGCAATGATAATTTCAGCTTTTTATAGATTGGTTGGGAATTGCTCTTGGTATACTCAAAATTATTTCTGTACCGTGGTCTAATTGGCTTTCTATTGATAGCTTTGCTCCAATAAGTTTGATTAGTTTTGCTGTGACATATAAACCCAGTCCTGTGCCTGAAGCTTTTTTAACTCTAAAATCATCACTCCTAAAGAACTTTTTAAAAAGTTTGTTTTGGTCACTTTTACTAATTCCAATACCGGTATCTACTACTTTAAACACTACGTTTTCAGCTTTAGCTTCGACTGAAATACTTATATTACCCTTTTCTGTGTATTTAATTGAATTGGTAATAAAATTTTGGATTATTTCTCTTAGGTACAGCTCTGATGTGGCTACTTTGCCAATATCTTCTCTAATTTCAGCACTCAAAGTTAGCCCTTTTGCTTCTGCTTGTGGCCTGTAGTCTGTTGCAAGTGTTTTAACAAATTCAGTTATATCAACTTCCACTATATTCATAGCTAAGTTACCCCTATTAGCACGAGATAACATTGATAGATCATTTAACAAACTACTGAGGAATACTACTTGGTCATGAGCCGCTTTTAAGCTATTTTTTATAGCCAAATCTACGGATGAATTTTCTGCAGCTAGTAAGGCATTACTGATATTGCCTTCAGTGATTGCAATTGGTGTTCTAAGTTCGTGCGATGCCACACTAATGAAATCGTCCCTTTCTTCTTCAACTGAGCGTTCTAGTGTAATATCTCTAAGAATAATTACCCAACCGGCTAATACACCTCCATATCCACTTCGGACTCGACTTATACTTACATATAGATTTGCTTGAGATTTGTCTTGGTAGGTAATCAACCATTCTTTTGTGGTAAATTCCTTATCAATTTCATTAAGTTTATTTGATATATCTATTGGGTTGTTGTTTGCATCAACTAGACGTAGACAGTCAGCCACCTGCAATCCGTTCAAAACGTTAACATCTAACAGATCTAAAGCTATGGAGTTACTATTAATCACTACTTTATTCTCATCAACAGCAATAACCCCATCACTCATACTATTGATGATAGATATTAGTCTTTGATGCTCGACACTTAATTTGTCAGATTGTTCTTGAGGTAATTTGTCACCCACCATAATCATTATCTTTATTATGCCACAGATTGCGGCATCACGACCGGTGAGTATTTTTTTATTTCTTTGCGAAGTGTTTTGTATTGACTACAAGTAGTGCTAACTTCTTGCCAGAACTTTGAGCTATGGTTGAGATGATTTGTGTGAGCAAGTTCGTGTAGTATGACGTAGTCAATTAAAGGCCAAGGTAGTTGCATAAGATAGTAACTCAGGGTGATTTTACCCTGTACCGAACAACTTCCCCAACGAGAAGTAAGTTTTTTTATAACAACTTCTTCATAGTTATATCTATGCAAAGTTGCCAATTGGCTGAGTCTGTTAGGTAACAATTCTTGCGCTTCTTTTTTTAGTGCTTTCTCAGCTGTCTTTGTTAATTTTTCTTGTATGATTGAAGTCTCTATTGGACTGTTTGTTCTAATCTGTATCTGGTTTTTTACTAATCTCACAGTTGTTTGTCCATCTGCTAAAAAATGAAATATTCTGTGGCTTTTACCAATTCGCTGGCCAGGCATCAGCAAATGTTTTGGCCTTTTTTCTTGATGCAGACTGATCCATTCTTTTTTTTGCTTAGCAAATGCTACGCCAGTTGCGTAAGGAACCCATGACGGCATACCTACCTTAACTTGTCCGCTAGCACCTATAGATATTCTTAGATTTTTTGTTCCTCGACGTTTTTGCAGTATAACTTCCCCAACACCGTCAACAAAAACACTTTTTTGCGCCATAATAAATATTGTAAATGATTAACCAACGTTAATACTGCGTCGAGTATAATCAACTCGACCGGCATGAAGGTTTGGTACTAGATTTACTAGTCCTGGTTTTGCCATATGATTTCTGGCGTCATCATTTGTTACTAATCCGTCTTGGAATAATCGACTAACAATTGCACTTTTTTGAGTTATGAAGGTATGTTTGCCACTAACTACCAAACTTTCATCACTTGTCGGGTTTTGCATTACAGAAGTTTGATTGTCAAAAGTTTCTCGAGTTTGTGGTTTGGCAAATTTATCATCAAGTGTTCGACGGTCTCGGTTCTGGGTGCGAGCAAATGCACTTTCTTCATCAATCTGTAGCCAAACCAAGTAAAAATCGGCTTTATTTCGAATTGCAAGCTCTTTTATTGCTTTTCTTTGGCTAGAGCGAGATAAATTAGCGTCATAAGCAACTCCCACTCCTGCACTGAGAAATTGTTCGCTCATGTAACGCATCAGGTTGTCTACAATCGCATTTTCTTGTTCATCAAAACGTGGTTTTTCAAAAAGTTCGTTTCGAATCCTGTCTGCGCTAACGTGCGCCAGACCCATACTTTCAGATAAATTGCGAGCCAAGTAGCTCTTTCCAGAACCGGGATAGCCATAAAAACCGATTAAAACTGGCTTTGCAAGTTGCAACTTACTCATAGTGTTAATTATTCTACCATCTCAAGTCAGTGGTATAAAAGTGTTAAAGCTAATTAAAAAATAGTCTTTACACTATAGTTTTTTGATTTTAAATTTTTAACAAATTCTACTATTATTAAAATTTTAAACTGTTATGGATAAATCTTAAGTTGTTTAGACCTTCTGTCAGGGCTTAGTTGACGAGTTTCGAATTTTTAGTCTGCGTGATCAGGATACATTTCTTCTAAAGTTGAAAGTATTCCCTTAAGATCGTCATCGGCTGACGGCCCTTCTCTATACATTCGCAGGATGAGTTCAGTTCCTTCAGGTTGAGGCTCACCCCATGCAAAATCTTCTAAACCGGTGCCTACAACAAATGGGTTTAATGTTTCTCTCTCCCATTTATCAATTGCTTTAATTGCTCCCATTAACGCGATGAATAGTGCGTCACCTTCTTTAACTATTGCCTCCACTTTAGCTGTGTCGTGTGTATAGTTAGGAGTTACAAATTCTGACATTTATTTATTTGTTCCATAATTAAAATAAAGTTTCAAACATTCTTTAAACAAAAGTATCTTGGCAGGGGAGACAGGACTCGAACCTGCGACCCTCGGTTTTGGAGACCGATGCTCTAGCCAACTGAGCTACTCCCCTAAAAACAACCAATTCTTCTAAAAATACCATAAAAACACTTTTAAAACCATGCGCAAAACGGTTGTGTTTGAAGTGTTCTTCAATCATAATAAAAGGTGATTAAGGCTCCATGAGCACGGAGGGTAACAAAAAGAAGTGGTAAAAGTGTTAATGTTGGGCTGGGAATTGCCACCGCACAACAGTGGCGGTTTAGGTGTGGCCTGTTTAAGTTTGTGTAAAGCGCTGTCTTTTAGCGGCGCAGATATTGAATTTGTTATTCCATTTCACACAAGTCCGAATTTTGGTTTTATGAAAGTTACATCCTCTATCCAAGTCAATGAAGAAAGTGATGTCTCAGAATATTTGAAAACAGGTTTTGGAGCATACGACAGTTTTATGTATTTTGTAGGTAAAGATCAACCCATGGCTGTTAGTTTAAGTCATGTCCAGTCTGGCTATGAGCGTACTGTAGAAACAATTGCTAAACTCGGAGAATTTAATATTATCCACGCCCATGACTGGTTAACTTTTAGGGCGGCAGTCCGAGCCAAAGAAGTTACAGGTCTACCGCTGATAGTTCATATCCATTCAATCGAACGCGACCGCGCCGCCGGCGCACAAGGTAACCCATTAGTTAGAGAAATTGAATATTTAGGACTACATATAGCCGACAAAATCATTGCTGTTAGTGACCGTGTAAAGAGAATGATAGTTACAGACTATGGTATTCCTGCAGATAAAATTGAAGTAATTCATAACAGTATTGAATTTGATGATAACCAATCAGGTTCTTTATCAAATTGTTATGAGTACTTATCTCTCATGAAAAACAGCGGCTGGAAAGTTGTCGCTAATGTTGGCCGACTTACAATTCAAAAAGGACTACCTAATTTACTTGAGTCAGCTGCTCAGGTGGTCAAGCATGAACCAAAAACATTTTTCTTATTTGTGGGAAATGGAGAACAACGAGACGAGTTAATTATGCAATCAGCACAGCTGGGAATCGCAGATAGAGTTATTTTTACTGGGTTTTTGCGAGGTCAAGCATGGCGAGATACCTACAAAATTGCCGATTTGTTTGTAATGCCCTCGGTATCAGAACCATTTGGTCTTACACCACTGGAATCTATTGGTTATGGCACACCCGTTTTAATAAGCAAACAATCAGGCGTTGCGGAAGTGCTTAGCACCTGCCTAAAGGTTGACTTTTGGGATACTTTGGAAATGGCTAACAAAATAGTCGGACTTTTAAGGAATGATGCCCTGTCGGCATCATTACGAGACAATGGTTATACCGAACTTAAAAACTTTAGCTGGGATACTTCTGCCAGGAAAACTATGGGAGTATACAACGCCCATTTAGCAGGAGCGATGGTATGAAAAAAGCAATTATACTTTACATGCATGTCCACCAGCCATTTAGACTTCGACACTATACAATTTTTGACGCTAGCAAAGACCATAATTATTATTTTGGCGATGAAAATTTGGAAAATTCCAATAAGAAAGTTTTGCAAAAAGTTGCTAACAAGTCTTACCTACCCACAAATAGCAAATTATTAGAGTTACTAGAAAGACATCCTGAGTTTAGACTTAACTTATCTCTGACGGGTACTGTACTTGAACAGTTAGAAATGTGGGCACCGGAAGCACTACAAAGTTTTCAGAAACTCTGTAGTACCGGTAGAGTCGAAATTGCTGCCGAAACCTACCATCATAGCCTTGCCTTCTTTTATTCTTTAGAGGAATTTGAACGTCAAGTAGATCTTCATAAACAAAAAATTGAACAACTGTTTGGACAAACACCAAAGGTGTTTAGAAATACAGAACTAGCATACAACAATGATTTGGCATATTGGGCTGACAAAGCTGGCTTCAAGGGAATATTATCAGAAGGCTGGGACCCGGTACTTGGCTGGCGCAATTCAAACTATGTTTATAGACCAAGCTATACAGAGAATATTCGTTTGCTTGCCAAAAACTACAAACTTAGTGATGATATTGCATTTCGTTTTGGTAATAGGGATTGGGTTGAATGGCCGCTAACAGCAGATAAGTTCACAAATTGGCTGTCTAACACTAATGACGCAGAAATATTTAATTTGTTCATGGATTATGAAACTTTCGGAGAACACCAATGGGAAGACAAAGGAATTTTTGAATTTTTAAATCATTTACCTAATGAGTGGTTAAAAACACCAGGTCATGAATTTATGACTTTTTCAAAAGCACTAGACACTTTTGAAGCAGTTGATTTTATTGACACGCCTATAACTACAACTTGGGCTGATACAGAAAGAGATTTAACAGCTTGGTTGGGTAATCCTATGCAAGCACAGGCCATAGAGGCTGTTTACTCATTAGAAGATGCCATCATGAAAAGTAATGACTCTCAGCTAGTTGATGATTGGCGAAAACTACAGACGAGCGACCATTATTATTACATGTGCACAAAGTGGTTCTCCGACGGCGATGTCCATGCCTATTTTAGTCCATATGATTCTCCCTATGATGCCTTTATTAATTTTATGAATGTATATCAAGACTTAAGAGCGAGACTGGCATATAAAGGACTACTACCATGACTGAGTCATTCTCATTAACTGTTTACTGTTCACCTTTCACTATGCAGGACCCATTATCTGTTTGCCATCAGTGCAAGATAGCTTATGGTAAATGTAAGGAAAATAGCATATGGCTATTGGTAAATGCGAACGAGGGGCGCTTCTAGTGGGCCGGCCAGTTGTACTTGGAAACAACCACATGCTAGTAGGACTAAATGAGCATGGGCTGGTGCATGATTTTTATTTTCCTTACGTCGGTCAGGAAAATCTGACTACGGCAAGAAGTATCCACCACCTTTTAGGAGTATGGGTGGATGATAAATTTTCATGGCTTGATGATGGTAGTTGGGAAATTATTCCTAATTTTGAAAGTGATGCATTAGTTGGCAAAACAGTTGCCCTTAACTCAAATATGCAAATTAAAATTGTTTTTAGTGATTTTGTTGATTATGAGTACACCGCATTTTGTAGACGCATAGAAATCACCAATCAATCAGACAGCCAGAAAGAGGTTAGACTGTTTATGCATCAGGTGTTTGAGATATCGCGTCATGGACGGAGCGACACAGCTATATACGTACCTGAAGGAAATTATATTTATGACTATAAAGGAAGGTGTGCATTATTAATTAGCGCAGTAAACAGCCAAGGCGAATCATTTGACCAATTTGCAATTGGAAATTATGGTATCGAAGGTAAGGCCGGAACATATAAAGACGCGGAGGATGGCAACCTAGAAGGAAACCTTGTTGAACATGGCAGCGTTGATACTGTTATTAGACAAAGGGTATTGATAGATTCCAACAGTTCTACAACAGTAGATTACTGGGTTGTTGCATCTTTTTCGCAACTTGATGCAGAGTCCATTCATAATGAATTAAAACGCCAAGGACTTCACACCCGTCTGGATTTAACTCGTCAATACTGGAGAGACTGGTTATCAATCGCTTCGCCTTCGATAAACAAAATTGATGATGAGCATAAAGATATATTTAAAAAATCATTAATGCTGATTAAAGCTCATACCGACAGACGTGGCGGCATAATTGCCAGCGGCGACTCTTCAATTTATAACTATGGTCGTGATTATTATAACTATGTCTGGCCAAGAGACGGCGGTCTAACAATGTTAACCCTTATAGAGCTTGGATACCAAGAGGAACCAAAAAAGTTTTTTGAGTTTTGTATAGATACCATTAACCCGGATGGCTACATGATGCATAAATATCAACCAGATCGCTCAATTGGCAGCACATGGCATCCACTAATGCATCGTCACCACCCAGAACTTGCAATTCAAGAAGACGAAACAGCTGTAGTGGTTTATGCAATGGCTAAGTATTTTAAGAAGTTTGATGACGAGAAATTTTTAAACCACGCGTATCACAATCTGATTGTACCTGCCGCCAACTTTATGAGTAGTTTTATTGATGTTGAGACAGGGCTTCCTCACCCCAGCTACGACCTTTGGGAAGAAAGATTTGGCACTCATACATATACCGTAGTGCTTACAGTTGCCGCGTTAATTGAGGCTGCTAAAATTGCTCAAAAGCTTGAGCACAATGAAATTGCCCAGACCTGGCACTCAGCAGCTGTTAAAATTCAAAATTCTTTAGATAAACTTTATTCGAAAGAGGTTAATTCCTTCAGAAAAAGTTTGCTTGTCAACCAAGATGGAACTGTTGATTACAACGACACACTTGATATGTCTACCCTTTACAGTTTTGTTGAGTTTTTCCCGGATACAATAGCAGATGAGCGTATCAAAAACACTGCCCAGACAGCAATCGCAAAATTGTTAGATAGTTCTCCGTCTGGCGGGGCTGTGCGTTATGAGCACGACAATTACTTTCTCGTCGACAAAACTTACCTGGGCAACCCTTGGATGATATGTACATTGTGGGTGGCTAGATATGAGGTTCTAAACGGGAACAAACAAAAAGCTAAGGAGTTAATAAATTGGGTTATTTCGAAAGGCTCATCTAGTGGAGTGCTTGCAGAACAAGTAGACCCGGTTAATGGCTATCAAATAGGAGTATCACCACTAGTCTGGAGTCACGCAGAAATAGTCAATACGCTTATTGAGCTTACTAAAGATCAATAAGCAATTGATGTATTATAGTCTTTTTTAGCGTTTGGGCGCTTCGTTGCGGCCTAGATTTTTCTTTGTTTCTGATTGTTTTGCACTAACTCTTTTTACAGGACAATACTTAGTTAATTCTACTTTGTCTGGCGTATTCATAGTGTTTTTAGTTGTGTAGTAGTGCCGCTGTTTGCAGGCGTCACAAACAAGACCAACAATTTTTCTCTTAGTGTTCTTCTTAGCCATTAGCTTTAACCTCACCTTTAGTAGGCATAATCCAAGCTAATATAAAATAAGCAAATATACCTGGAAATACACCCGTAATTATTGTAAAGAAAGTATATATAACACGAACCAAGACCGGATCCACATCGAAGTATTGAGCTAGTCCACCGCATACTCCTAGAATCTTTTTATCGCTCTCCGAGCGGTACAGTCTCTTGTTCTTCATTAATGTCATTTTAACAGATTGTCACCGAAGTTACAACTGGTTAACATCTTGTGAAAAACAAAATTATAGTGGAGCCGTTGACGAGGATTGAACTCGTGACCCCCTCCTTACCATGGAGGTGCTCTACCACTGAGCTACAACGGCGTACATCTCTGTTATTCTACTAAAGATGTCGATAAGTGAAAAGGTCTAAAGAGCTGCTTTAACAATTTTTAAGGCTTCTTCAACGGAATTAGCCTGAAGCTTAGCACCAGCTGCCGGTTTGTGTCCCCCTCCACCTAGCTTCCTTGCAATTTCAGATACGTCCTTAACACCTACTACTGACCTCATGCTTACACTATATTTTTCAACCCCGTTTACTAATTCTGGATAGACAACAAACCCCCACTGGTTGTCTTCAAAAGCTCGTACATAGCGATTGATAAATTCATCGCAAGCATCTTTTATGTACTGAGTGGTTTTGTTAACCTTCATATACTCATGCTTAAACTCGTCTGAAACATAACTGTATGTATACCCTTCACCACTATCAATAATATTTTTTATAAGTTCGGATAGTACTTCCATTTGCTTTTTAGTGAAATGCTCAAGTTTTACTTCTAGTTTTTCTATGCTGGCACCCTCATCGAGCAAATCACTGACGATTCGATAAGTTTCACGGTAGCCTGGATGATCAAACCGATGCCGTTGAGTATCGCTTACAATTCCAAGTAGCGTTACTTCAGCGGAATCTTCTGGTTTTGTAAGCATTAACTGTTCAAAACAGACTACATATACTTCTTCAGCGGTTGCAGGACGTTTGTTGTTGATAAATATTTCTGCAGTATCCCTGTCAGCTTCTTCGTGATGATCAATTATGACAGTTTTGCAACTAATTTTAGACAATAAATCTTTAATTTCATTACCATTTACCCTGGATACGCGTTTGAAACTATTACCATCTAGAATAATAAATAAATCTGGTTGGAAATTTTCTATAAATTCCAGTAATGATAGAAATTTAATTTCCTGGTAATCGGTTAAGAAACCAAGGTCCTTTGAAGGTGATTCCTCAAGAACCATTTCAACTTGCTTGTCGGGGTAGTTGTGTTTTAGAGTCCGCCCTAGCAATAGCGTCGAACTTACAGCGTCAGGGTCTGGCGAAATATGCGAAGTTATCAGTATATTCTTAGATGATTCAATTAACTCTTTAAGCTCTTGCATATTTTGTTGTGGTGCAGGGTGTAGGATTCGAACCTACGAAGGCGAATGCCAACAGATTTACAGTCTGTCGTGTTTGACCGCTTCACTAACCCTGCATGATCAATACTCAATTTACAATTCACAATTCTCATTGAATTATCAATGATTCAATGATCAATGAAAAATAAATGATAAATGCAAAATGTTAAATGTTAAATGCTTTTACAACGATAAAAGCTGGAGCTACCTGTCGGATATCGCACGGCTTTTTGCCGTACTCCTTCCTGCGATGCTCGCGATGAGACAGAACATTTTCTGCTCATCTCTGTGCTTCTCGTCCGCCGAACCGAACGGTTCGCATCCGATTAGTCACAGAATTTTTGCAACGAACGTTGCTCATTGCAAAAATTCTGGAGCCACCTGTCGGATTCGAACCGACGACCCTCTGTTTACAAAACAGATGCTCTAACCAACTGAGCTAAGGTGGCGTTTTTACCCCTAAGAGTTTAGCATAACAGGGGTATCAGAACAACTGTTTTGATTAAATTACGACTCTTCTGGGACGGAGAACGCGTTTAGGTCGTGAGGAAGGCATTATTAATTTCTTCAACTTACGGTTAACTACTTCCGCCTCTTGAGCCATTCCGCGTGACTCGTAGGCTTGCGCCAAAAGACCGTATGTTTCCGGATTTGGTTCTAATTCAGTTGCTATCTCTAACTCTTGAAGCATTAGCTTGTCATTACCGAGTTTTTCTTGAACCTTGGCATATGCAATATGGCGGGCAGCTAAATTATCTTCCAATTTTAGTGCTTGTTCAAAAGCAGTAGCGGCTTTTTGGTAATTCTCTGTTTCAAAATATATTAGTCCTAAGTTATGCAAAGATGAAGCACTTGGTTCTATACTGCTTGCTATTTCAAAACAGTCTATTGCATCTTTGTACTCTCTTTGCTTGGCGTATAAGATTCCAAGACGATTGTAGGCAGCCGCGTTTTTTTCATCAATCTTTAAAATTGTTAGTAAGGCTTTTTCGGCACGTAGAAATCTGTTTTCGCGCATGCCCATATAGGCAATTTCCCAGAGTTTGTTAAGTCTATCAGATATTCCCTTAGGTACTACTACTATATCTGTTTCCGAACGTTTACCATGTCCATATACTAAAACCCCGAAAAATAGAAGCAATATAAGTGCGTACATTAACTACAATTATAACAAATATGCTAAAAATTGGTGACCAACCACAAAAGACACAGTTTAGTGTTTGCACTTGACTCAAGCATTTGCTTTGTTTCGCCAACAATTTGATTCATTTTTCCGTAATTTAGAACTTTTTTACGGTCGCCAGCAACAGAGGCTGATCTAATAAGATGGGTGGTAATTCTATCTAGTGCCTCTAGAAACAAATTAATGGTATTCTTGTCTATTGAAATTTTGTTAACTATCAATAGTCTGTGATATTTGTCGACTTCAATGAACTGTTTTGCTTGAGCAACTGCGGTTTTTAACGGATGATTGTCATTACTTAGTAACTCATCTACCAGCTGCGGCGCTCCGCCCGCCAGTGACCATGCTGACATAATTTCTTTATGTTCATATTTTTTTGAGTAATGATTAACAACATCTTCAAGACTAGGATACTTAATTACAATTTTTTGGCAGCGTGAAACGACCGTTAGCAACAAAAACGTGCCGTCACTTTGAGTAAGAATGTAGCATGTTGACGATGACGGCTCTTCAAGGTCCTTCAGAAGGGCACTTTGGGCCTCTAGACTCATTTTCTCTGCGTTTTGTATTAATACTACTCTTTTGATGCCAGCATGCTTAGAAGGTATCTTAAGCGTACTAGTAGCTATTACACGTCTAATTTCAGCAATTGGTATTTCCTTTTTGCCCTCTTCAACGGCTAAATGGTAATAGTAAGGATATTTTAATAACTCACTAGTATCATTCAATCCCAGCAGCCGCATGGCTAATTCATGTGCCACATATTCTAGTCCACTACCTTTTTTACCAACTAAAAGTATACTTTGCGTGCCATTCTTTGCTAATTTTTTAATACTATTCTCTGTTTCTTTACTTGTAAGAATACTGTCTATGCTCATGGGAAATACTCCGGCAGTGGTGCATTAAAAACTTTTCTGACTCCTCCAGGCAATGTTAAT
This sequence comes from uncultured Candidatus Saccharibacteria bacterium, assembly GCA_964400155.1. Lineage (GTDB taxonomy): Bacteria > Patescibacteriota > Saccharimonadia > Saccharimonadales > UBA10212 > JAYTJL01. The sequence goes on along the minus strand of CAYNSQ010000001.1, from coordinate 43,682 downwards.
TCTAGTTGTGCGGCATGCAATAACAGATTAGACCAATTTTTTAACTTGCCACCGTATAAATTGTCACCAACAATTGGATGGCTAATATACTTTAGATGGACTCGCAATTGGTGAGTTCTACCGGTAGTTGGTTTAAGCTCTAACAAACTACAACTAACTTTTTTCTTTGATATACTTAACAAGTCAAGTAATTTCAGTTCTTCTACTACTGTTTGCGCTGATTTTCCATTAACGTTTACCGTGAATGACTGAGGTTGTTTAGGGTTACGTGTTATTGGTGCATCAATTATTAATTTCTGTTGGTCCAACTTCCCTTCTACTACAGCAAAGTATGTTTTTTTTGTTTTTCTTTGTGCAAATTGTTTTTGCAAAAACTTTTGTGTGAGTTCATTGCGGGCACAAATCATTACACCACTTGTTGCTCTGTCTAGCCGGTGGACTATTCCGGCTTTGTTAGTTTTAGGTATAGTGCCATCCAATTTATCAGCAATAAAACTAGCTACTGTTGCTTCGTTGTTAAAACCGCCCTTTGCATGAGTTAAGACTCCTGCGGGTTTGTTAACTACAATTACATTTTTGTCTTGGTAAATTATGGGTATATCTATTTTGGGTGGTGTTTCGAAAAGTATAGAGTCATCTATCTCAATATTTTGATCCAGTTTAAGTTTAGCCCCAGGCTTTAACTTTGTTCCGTCCAAAAGTACATCGCCCGTTTCAAACAGTTTTGAGATTAAAGATCGACTAAATCCATTCAACTCACGAGCTACAAATACATCTGCTCGAAGCCCCACACTTGCTTCGTCTACGGTTAATTTACGCATAACTTATATATTTGGTCTTAGTCCAACAGCTTTTTGAACTTTTAAGAGTGTGGTGTTAGCTATCTCTGACATTTTTGCTTCGTCATAAGCTAACTTTTCCAATAGCTTTGTCTCATCTACCTGAGCTAACTTGACTTGAAAATTAGTTAGAAATGACTTAACTGCTTCAGCTGTTGCTGATTTTAGCTCACCATAGCTAGACTTACCTTGCCATTCAGAACTCACATCTTCTTTGGATTTATTCGTAAGTAGTGCAAGTACTTGTAACAAATTTGTCACTCCAGGTTGTTTTCCCCAGTCATAATGAATTGAACCATTTGAATCAGTAGTAGCCGACATGACTTTCTTGGCTGCCTCTTCAGGTGAATCGCTCAACATTATCGTACCCGATGGGTCGTCTATTGATTTACTCATTTTCTTTTCAGGGTTACGCAAACTTCTAACTCGAACAGGTTCTGTTCGGCCAACAAACTCGGTTTGTTGTTGGTTATCTTCAGGCACTACAAGCCCTAATTGCGGAAACTTATTGTTTAGTCGCATTCCTAAGTCTCTTGTGAATTCCACATGCTGACGTTGATCATCACCTACTGGTACCCATTTTGCACCGTACAGCAATATATCGGCAGCCATTAAAACCGGATAGTTAAATAAACCAACCGAGACGTTTTCTTGTTTACCGCTTTTATCTTTAAATTCAGTCATTCGCGATAGTTCGCCAAAGTAGGCAAAGCAATCCAGGATCCAGGTCATTTCTGAGTGGGCCGGAATGTAGCTTTGGCGGTAAATATAAGTATCTGGGTTGTTAATATCCAGACCGGCCGCCACAAACACTTTTAAATTAGCAACTGATTGCTCATACAAAGAACCATGATCAATTGGCGTAGTAAAGCTGTGCAGATCTGGAATAAACATGTTCATCTGGTACTCACCAGAGTGGCGTTTTTGCATCTCTACCATCGGTAAAATTGCACCTAAGTAATTGCCAAGGTGAAACTCACCATTACTTCTTAAACCCGTTAATATAACTTCCTTGGCCATTTATATATATTATAGCGTAGTTCAGTCTTCTTGGGACTGTATGAATTTCAATATTTCTTGATATGAGCGATGTTCCTCCGGGCCAAGTTCGTAACCTAGTTCTAAAACGATTCGTCGGGCTCTTTCTTCTGCCCCTGCGCGTTGGTATGCGTCCATCATGAATGATCCCGGAATAGGCCCTTCAATATGTTCGAGTTTTAATCGTTCATTCGTTGTTTTTATTCTATTTCCCATTTATTTTCTCCTTAATAATTAAAAACCGCCTGCTTTGTGGCGGTCTCTTCAATGTTCTCGTATTTTCTAGACTATTAGCTCACAGAACAAACCGCCACTGGTGAGTGGGTAAACGACCATCCGGCGGCAAAATATTGTTCTGTTGTCATTGGATTTTAATTCTATACAACACTGAAGTGTTGGTCAAGTTTTTGGTGGCATTGGTATAAATTTTGAAGTTTTTTTAGCGTACGCTTGGAATTGTTTGTTTTTAGCGTATTTCTTCTCTAACATTGGTACACCTGATACATATACCAGTAGGTATGTTAGTAGTAGAGGGCTAACGATTGCCCATAAACCGTATGGCAATCCTATAACCAATAACCATATCCCCCACCATTGCACTGCTTCGCCAAAGTAATTTGGATGCCTGGTATAACGCCATAAACCGGTAGTAATAATTTCGTCTTTGCTCTTTCTCTTCTTTAGGAATTGAGATAATTGCATATCACCAACAACTTCAAATATATAACCCACTCCCCAAATAGCCACTCCAAGCACTTGCCACCAATACAAAGTATTGCCATCATCACCGGCGTTAGCTGAGACTAAAATGCTGGTAGAAATAATCAGCATAAGTAAACCTTGCAACATAAAAATTGTAAAGAAACTGCGCCAAACAAATGATTTGCCCCATTTTTTGCGCATAGCCACATATCTAAAGTCTTCCGGTTTGCCGAGTTTTCGCCTGGCTATGTGATAAGTGAGCCTAAACCCCCAAATGTATACTAATAGCGATGTAAATATCTGAACTACAGATACATTATCTGTTGTATACATCAATATTGCTGCTATCAGCACAAAGCCTAGTCCCCAGAATATATCTACTAAAGATGCATCCTTTGCAAGCAAAGAGATTATGTAGCCTAGGCTCATAAATACAAAAACAGTCACCGCAGCTGATAGAATTACCTCATCCATTACATACAATGATATCCTGAAAAATAGTATCAGCCAAACAAAACCAATAATTTAGTGACTAGGAGTAGATTAGTCTCTAGTGTTTGGTAGTCTTTTAATATTTGTAGATGATAGCTCTTCAAGTGGAACAGCAACAGGTATGTAGCTCCCATCTGAAGTTTTAAACTTCATCCTTATACATACCTGCGAATCACCTTTAGTCGGTTCAGTGATTTTATCCTTATCACGTGGCGCTATTACTAGACCATCGACAATAACAGCGTAACTAGAATTAGGGTTAAAATCTTCCCATCTTGACCCACCTTCAAGAATCAATGACCTAGGTACGTTTCCTTCAAGATAATATTGGCGGTTAAAAAAATGATCTTTAAACATAATTGCCAACCAATCAGTTAATGCCACCAGATCTTGTGGTGCTGTTTCTTGGCTTAGTTCCTTTATCTTTGTTAACCCGTCGAGTAGAGCAGAAACGCCATCCGTCGCCTTACGAATATCTCTTTCTACTTTTTTGCGCAGAATTGTTTTTTTTGGCGTCCAGCACTGAAATATTTTAGAAATTTCGGCTAATCGCTGATCATTAGTTAAAACTGAAGACCTATTCTCAACAAATAGAAAGTTTGAAGTTACTGGAGCAACGGTATTAAAGACTATTGGAGCAACAAAAGCAAAATCATTTGGTGTCATAGTAGTTTTACCGCTGTTATCAGTAATCACAAGATGTGCTACGGCATGACGACCCAATGCATTATCCCTTATTGTCTGTAGCTTATCGTCCTGTTCTTCGTCCGATTCATCAACAAACTTAAGGTCTTCATCTAAGTCAAGGATAGTAAAACCATTCGATTCACCATATGTTTTACCCTGATGCAGCCACATTTCAATTGGACTTTGCTGTATTTCTACAGTAGAGATACTACCCTCGTCATCCTCACCTTCAGCTAGTACAGTACTTTGTCCTGGGCCGGTTTTCTTATGAGTACCGATTACCGAGACAGGTTGATTACTATACTGTGTTAACGCTTTTTGATCGAGTGTAGCTATAACCTCCTTACGTCTCTTAATAAGTTCCGGGCCTTCTGGCTCGTCCATATTTAAATACACTTCTGCTTCAAGAGCTTCGAGGTGTAAGCTCCACGCCCCACCCGATAAATCTTCAGGTGATATAGACATATGTAGTTTATATTAGCGTTTAGTAAACTGGCGTTGTTTGCGGGCAGATTTGAGTCCAAATTTCTTGCGTTCACGCTCACGTGGGTCGCGTCCAAGTAAATCAGCTTTTTTGAGTGTACCTTTGTAGTCTTCGTTCACTAGAATTAAGGCTTTGGCAATTCCTAGACGAATAGCATCTACTTGACTGGAATGCCCTCCGCCAATAAGTCGAACACTAACACCAAATTTCTCTGGATCTAGTTCTAGAACGGTAAACGGCTTTAGAAGTTCGTGTTGTAAGTACTTACTACCAGAAAAGTAGTCGTTAACTGATTTGCCGTTAATAACAATTTCACCTTTGCCATTAGTCAGTCTAACTCTTGCTGTGGCTGTTTTACGACGGCCTAGTGCGTAGTGGTAGTGTGTTGATGAATTTGCCATAGCTACTTGGTCTCCTTGGTCATATTTACTTCAATAGGTTGCTGAGGTAGGTGTTTATGTTGGTCGCCTGAATAAACCTTTAGTCGAGCTAACCGACCATCTCTTAGTTTGTTAACTGGCAACATTCCTCTTACAGATGAGGTTATTGCTTCTGTAGGATCAGATTTCATAACTACATTAAGACTTCTTTTTCGAAGTCCGCTTGGGTATCCACTATGATTATAATAAATCTTATCGGTCATCTTACTACCCGAGACTACTAACTTATCCGCATTAATGATTACAACATAGTCACCGCCATCTACATGCGGTGTAAATGTTGGCTTGCCTTTGCCTATAAGAAGCGCAGCCGCTCTTGTACTAACCCGTCCTAAAGGCGCTTTAGAAGCGTCAATTAAATACCATTGACGCTTCACGTCCGCAGGTTTTTCTGAATATGTTTTTGCCTTCATTATCTGTTACCTCTTTTCCCAGATCTTTTGGCTGGTTCAGAATTGGGTTTGCTGTGAGGCGTTTCTGATTTTACAGACTGTGGCAACTTGTTGGTATTATTTGCTTTAGCAGTCACTTTTTCTTTAGAAGCATTTTTGTCTTCTGATTTCAGGCTTCTATTTGCATCTACTTTTGGACTTTGCTTGGCTTTTAAATCGTCAACAAATGTAATGCGGGCCATAACTGCACCATCACCAACTCTAGATCTTGTTTTCTCTATTCTCAAGTGCCCGCTAGTTCTTCCGGTCATTTTTGGTGCTAACTCATCAACAAGTTTGTGAGAGGCCTCAAGAGTGTTAAGTTTGGTGATAATTTGCCGTCGGTTGTGTAAGTCACCCTTTTTGGCCTTGGTTATTAGTTTTTCAGTGTACCGCATCAGTTCTTTAGCCTTAGGCAAGGTAGTCTCAATGGATTCATTCAATACGAGTGAGTCAGCCAACCCTTTTATAAGCGCCTTGCGCTGATCTGCCTCACGTCCGAATTTTCTTCCTTTGTAACTGTGACGATGCATTATGGTTCCTTCTTATAGCTCCAATTCGGACATTTTGTCTTTAACTTCATCCAGGGCTTTACTTCCAAAACCTTTCAAGTCTCGAAGTTCTGCTTCTGACAAACTAATTAGGTCTTTAATGGTGTGAATATCATTGTTGACTAGTGCGTTTGTAGTACGGGCACTTAGGTTTAGGTCTTCAATTGATGTCATTAACTCGGATGGTTCGTCACCATCAAGACCACCTGCTGCTGCGTCAACTTCTGCAGCTGATAATGGTGCAGCCACCTCTACACGAGTTTGACCGGCAAGTGCAGTGTACTGGTTAACTAAAATTGCTGCAGCTTCTTCAAATGCGTCTCTTGGCGTAATAGAGCCATCAGTATCTATTGTTAAAAGTAGTTTATCCAAGTCGGTAATTTGACCAACACGGGTATTTTCTACCTTGTAACGTACTCTAAGTACCGGAGTAAACAGTGCATCGAGCAAAATCATATCACTGCTTTTCTTGCCAGACCCTTGTTCGTCTAATGGTCTGTATCCACGTCCTGTTTCAACGGTTAGCTCAATAACTACCGACCCTTTGGCATCATCAATCGTACATATAACGGCGTTAGGGTTTACTACTTCAACATCTGCATTTGTTTCAATGTCTTTTGCCGTAACTAAGCCGCTACCTTTTTTACTGATTGTTAGGACTTGTGGCTGGTCGCTATACACTTTAAATCTTATAGTTTTAAGATTTTGCATAATAGCCACAACATCTTCTTTAACACCTTTAACAGTGGTAAATTCGTGCGAAATGCCTTGAATTCGAAATCCGGTGACAGCTGCTCCTGCGATAGAAGAGAGTAGAACGCGGCGCATGCTATTACCCAAAGTCATACCATATCCGGTGTGTAACGGTTCTATAGTGAATGTAGAACTAGTAGGTCCGTGGTCAGTGATTCCTGCTAGTGCTGGCGTGTGAATTAGTTTACTCATATTAGTTGTTGTCCCTTTCTTTCTCTTCTTTTACCTAGAGTAGTACTCAACTATTAGTTGCTCTTTGATGTCCGGCTCGGCATCGTCACGAGTCGGAGCACCTGTTACTTTAATTTCAAATTTCTTACGGTTAATACTCAACCAGCTTGGTGTGCTTGATGGAGCTGGACTGAGGGTATCAATATTCTTAAAATATGCATTAGCTTGAGAATGTTGTCTCAGCACAATGTGATCGTTTGCATTTACTCGAATTGATGGAACATCTACTCGACGGTCGTTAAGCATAAAGTGTCCGTGGCTAACCAATTGACGTGCAGCTCGTCTTGAACTGGCATATCCTGCACGGTATACAACGTTGTCTAATCTTCTTTCCAGAAATTCTAGAAGTTGTGCTCCAGATGGACCGTCTGTCCGCACTGCCTCATCCATAAGTTTGGCAAACTGTCTTTCTAGTAGCCCATATAGTCTTTTGACTTTTTGTTTTTCACGCAGTTGAAGGGAGTATTGGCTGGCTTTAGGTCGCCGACCGCCAGTGTTCTGTTCGCCCGGTAAAGCTGTCCTTTTAACAAGAGCCTTATGGGCTTTTGGATGTAGCGCATAACCTTCACGGCGCGACTGTTTAACTACAGAACTTCTATCTCTTGCCATAGCTAGTTCCTCTTGGCCTTTCTTGGCCTTACTCCACCGTGAGCAATTGGAGTTATATCACGGATGTTATCTACCTGAATTTTTTGACTAATAAGAGTTCTTATCGCTGCTTCACGACCCAGTCCTATACCTTTTACAGAAACATCAACTTTGCTAAGACCAAAGTCCTGTCGTGCCAGACCAATAGCTTTTTCAGCTGCTACCTGGGCAGCGTAAGCTGTCCCCTTCTTAGACCCTCTAAAACCAGAACTGCCGGCGCTAGCAGTAGTTAATACTGCCCCCTGAGGGTCTGAAACAGTAATAATAGTGTTATTGAAAGTAGCAAGTACGTGCACATGGCCGGCAGTTACGGTGCGTTTATTCTTTTTACGCTTTGCAGGTGTTACAGTTGTAGCTTCTGCATTATTATCAGCCTCATTACCTGCAACAACCGATGCGTCAACAGGGTCTGTGGTTTTGTCTAATTCTTCTTTCACTGGTTTATCCGCCATTTTAAGTCTTTGCCGCCACTTTCTTAGCTGTTCCGCCAACAGTCACTTTTTTACCTCTTCGAGTTCTGGCGTTGGTTTTGGTACGTTGTCCACGACTAGGTAAGCTTGCTGTGTGGCGCAGCCCTCTATATGATTTAATATCTTTCAAGCGTTTAATGTTGCCAGTTACTTGCCGGTGGAGTTCACCTTCGACAACTAAGTCAGCGTTGATTACATCCTGGATTCTTGAAATTTCTGCATCTGTAAGATCTTTTGTACGAACCGTTGGCTCTACTTTAGCGGCACTTAGTATATCGCCAGCTGTTTTTGGACCAATACCATAAACGTAAGTTAAAGATACTTGAATCTGTTTGGCATCAGGAATTGTTACACCAGATATGCGTGCCATTAGCCTTGCCTCTGCTTATGCTTTTTTTTGAATTTATTAATAACATAGACCCGACCTTTACGGCGGACTATGATATCATCAGGACTAATTTTTTTTACACTTGCACGCACTTTCATGCGGATCAACTCCTTTCAGAGTGACTCTCTGCTTACTAATATTATGTAGAACTTTTAGTTCTACGATTCGCGGAAGGTTATCCGACCCTTCGTCAGATCGTAAGGTGTCAATTCTACCTTCACGCGGTCACCGGGAACAAGTCGAATGTAATTCTTCCTCATTTTCCCCGCAACATGAGCTATAATTTTATGACCGTTTTCGAGCTCTACTACGAACTGTGTTCCTGGGAGGGCTTCTATCACCGTTCCCAATAGTTCAATTACTTCCTTCTCGCGTGCCATAAATATAACTTCATCAAATTATACACACCCTCACTCTGTTTGTAAAGAGTTAATTTTAAAAAATTAACATTTTAACGCCTAGAATGATTATTAAAGCTAAAAATATTTTCTTTACTCTCTTATCACCTTTTTTTATTGCTGTATGAGCACCAGCATAGCCACCAAAAGCAGATCCAATCATCAGTGGTATGCCAACTTGAAAGTTAATTAATCCTGTTTGTAGAAAAACTAACAAAGTTGAAATCGTACCGGTTAGTCCGATAATTTTGGATGAGGCGTTGGCTGCAGTAATACTCATTTTATAAAATTGTAGCAAGGCAAATATCGTTAAAATACCTCCTCCGGTACCAAATAGTCCTGCAAGAGCACTTGCTACAAAGATGCTAGCACCACCTTTAAATTTATTAATTGACCCTTCAGCCTTAAAGGTATTGTAGTCATTTTTGGATATTGTAATCGCCATTACTAAACAAATTACCCCAAAAAATCTTTGCATTAGCTCCGCATTAATCTGTATAAGCAACAAAGGCCCCACAAGACCTCCTATGAAGCTCAGGCACATCAGTGGAAATAAACTGTGATACTTTATTAGTTTTGACTGATGGTATCTGAAGGCAGAAGAAATACTAGATGCAACAGTTAAATTATTAGTGGCAATAGCAGTACTTGGAGACAAACCAAGCATAATCATGCCTGGAATAGCTATAAAGCCAGCTCCGGTAGCAATTCCACCAAGAAAGCCAGATAATGCACCAAGTAAAAAAGATAGAAATATAAATATTATTTCATTCACTGAGTAATCCTTTTTTTGTTAAGTGTTTTTTAGAAGAGAAAACGGTTCAATGACCGCATTTGAAGTACATTATAGCATAAGTATATTAATTTGTAAAGCTTATTAATATTTATAGCTCTTCACGTGCTTGTTCAAAACTAAAATATAGGCTTAATAGACTAGGTAAGTTTTTTTCGTGAGACTATGAACTCTATTGTTTCAAAGAGACTTAGCTTTGCAGGCTCCCCTGCTTTGAGTTTTGCCAGCAAATCATCTGGGCTTATCCAGAAACTTTCGCTAAAATCATCATGGTTATATTTAGGTATCTCATTGCAATCGTATAGGTATACTGCTCGAAAATATGGCGGTAAGTTTGGTTTTGGTTTGAATTTTTTTAAGAAATTTAATTTAGTTTCATCGAGCACAATATTAATTTCTTCTTCTACCTCTCTCGATAGTGCATCCATATAATCCTCACCACTTGCTACATGTCCGGCTGCACTAAAGTCTAAGCCTCCAGGAGCAATGCGCTTATGCATTTGCCTGCGTGGTATCCATAGCAGACCTTTATCATTGACGATCAGTAGCTCCGATGCTCGCAAATAACCGCCAAAGTCATCATTTGAGGTCTTCGATCGATAAATCGTACCTATCACTTCATCGTTCTTATCTACGAGATCTAATAGTTCGTCTTCGTTTTTCACGCTTGTAACTAGAGTTTACTTTTTACGTCGGGGTAGTTTGGGGCGTGGGATAAATGATAATTTACGAGCTCCCAGTGCGCCGGTAGCACCACCAGTGTCATAAAAATAATCCGGCTGTTCGTATTGGTCGTAGGTAATCATCATAGCTCGAGACTCTACCTGACGCAGTGTCTCAAGCGAAACAGCCACCAATATAAGTATGCTAGTACCGCCAAGCCCTAGCGCCACAGATGGGTCTATCCAAATTTGTGCCACAATTGGCATAACAGCCAAAAGGCCAAGTGCGCTGGCGCCAAAAAGGGTTAATCGGTTAACAGTCTTAGATAAATATTTCTCAGTTTGCTTGCCACTTCTAATATTGGCTATAAAACCACCTTGTTTTTGAAGGTTTTCGGAAATCTCTTTGGCATTGAAAGTCACCGAAGTGTAGAAATATGTAAATACAAAAACCAAACCAAAGTAAGTTAGCGGGTAAACCCAGGGTTTCCAACCACCGGCTGCAAAAGTCTGAGCTGTTGGGTTTTGGAACAATTCAGACAAGATAACACCTAAGTGTTCCAAGCGAGTATCCGACTGAAATGCCGCACCTTGACCTTGGGTCAATATTTGCCCTAAGAAACTTGGCACACTCAAAAAAGCAACTGCAAAAATTATCGGTATCACGCCAGCAGTTATAAGTTTTACCGGTAGAGTTGTTGTTACACCACCGTAAGTACGATTGCCCTGAACTCTTTTGGCATAATTTATAGTAAGTCTGCGAGCAGCTTCGTTTAGTTTTACTACTGCCCAAGTCATAAAGACGACCGCCAGGGCTATTGCCGTTACACTTATAAGTCCGTGCCGGCTAAACTCATGGCCGAGAATTACAATTTTGTCAGATTCACCGTAGGCCTTGACCCAGGTGGTTGTTCTAGCCAACTGGGCAGCAATAGCAGGCAAACCGCTGACTATTCCCACGGTAATAAGCAGAGAGATACCATTACCAATGCCACGCTCAGTTATCTGTTCACCCAACCACATCAGAATCATTGCTCCACCGGTTAGTGCAGCAATCATCAACACCCACTCAGCCGATGAAGTATTAGCTGTAATATCACCCAAACCGCCAATACTCTGAGCTTGCTGACGTATCAGATAAATAGTACCTATTGATTGAACAATAGCCAGTGGAAAAGTCAGTATGCGTGTGTATTGATTTATCTTTTTTCGCCCAAATTCACCTTCTTTATTCAAGGCTTCCAGTTTTGGTATGGCTTTGGTAAGAAGCTGCATAATTATACTGGCATTAATGTATGGACCAAGCCCAACTAGCATAATTGAAAAGTTAGACAGCGCCCCTCCAGAGAGAACATTTAAATATCCTAGTAGGTTAGAACCGCTAGTTTGCTCGAACAAGTTATTGAGTACTTGTTTTAGTGTCTCAGGGTCACCCAGGGGGACTGGAATATGTGCCAGGATACGAAAAACAAGCAGCATACCAAGCACCGCGAGAATACGTTTTCGCATCTCTTGGTGACCTAATGACTTTACTATTATTTTCCAGTTCAAACTTTTAACCCCTTATTATTTGGACTTTGATTTTCAATTTCCACCAACTCTAGTACTAAAGTATAAACTACTTTTCGGTCTTGTCAGATTTTTTTGATTCTCGAGCAATGCGTTCAACTGACTCAAAACTACCACCAGCTTTTATAACCAGTTTAACTGCAGAAGCACTTGCAGATTGTAATCTAACTTCTTTTTTTGACTTGAGTTCGCCCTTGACTATCAGTTTAACCTGAGTGTACGGACTACTGACTAAACCAGCTTCAAACAAAGTCTGGTTGGTTATTTTAGAAGCTTTAACGTTGTCTAATTGTGAAGTATAGACTGCTTCAATAACTGGGCGATGGCTTTTAAAACCTCGCAATTTTGGTAAACGCATATAAAGTGGCATTTGTCCGCCTTCAAAACCCGGTCTAACACCACCTGACTTACGCGAACCTTGACCTTTTGTACCACGTCCAGCTGTTTTGCCTTGTCCGGCTGCAATTCCTCTGCCTTTACGGCTGGGTGACTTGTCTTTGCTGATAGTTAGTTCATTGTATTTCATTATTTAGTCCCTTTGACATTCATGCGAGTCACCCACTTTTTGGCAGGAACCATAGTTGAAAGTGCCAAAATTGTAGCAGATGCGGTATTTATCTTGTTAGACGAACCAAGACTTTTTGACAATGCATTTTGGACTCCGGCAACTTCTAATATAGTTCTTACCACTCCGCCAGCAATCAACCCGGTACCATCAGAAGCAGGCAATATTAAAATAGATGCACCACCAACTTTAGCTGAAACTTCGTGTGTTAATGTGCCTTTATACAATGGGAATTTAACAAGATGTTTCTTTGCAGATTCAGCAGCTTTTGTTACCGCAACAGTAACGTCAGCACCTTTTGCAATTCCCATTCCCACACTACCTTTGCCGTCGCCAACTACAACTAATGCCTGAAAACGAAAACGACGGCCGCCTTTGACAACACGGGCAACACGATTAACATTTATAACTCGCTCGTCAAAAGCACTGTCATTTTCCATTGCTTTCTGTGTGGCTAATTTTGGATCGGTATATGCCATATCTTAAAACTCCATTCCTGCTTGACGGGCAGCGTCTGCCAGTGCTTTAACTCGTCCGTGATATTTATGTGATCCTCTATCAAAAACTACTTTAGATATTTTAGCTTTTGTAGCTTTTTGGGCAATTTCTTTACCTACTAACTCTGCTTTTTCGGTCATGGTTCCACTAGTCTTCTTGCCTTTAGTAGTAGCATAAGCAAGCGTTGAGTGGCTGGCATCATCAATAATTTGAGCACTTATGTGAGTATTACTAATATCCACACTAAGTCTTGGCCTTGAAGAATTACTGGCTATTGTAGTACGGACTTTTGCTGTCCTTCTGGTTGCTACAGTCCTCTTGGTTGCTAATCTACTCATTTTATTCTTTACCGCTCTTTCCGCTCTTACGCAAGACTCTCTCTTCTACATACTTAATTCCCTTGCCTTTATAGGGTTCAGGTTTTTTAAGCGATCTAATCTCTGAAGCAACTTGTCCAACTTGCTGTTTATCGATTCCAGTAATAGTAATGGTGTTCTGTTCTATAGATGCTGTTACGCCTTGGGGTAGTTTGTAGATAACATCATGCGAAAAGCCAAGATTGAATTTCAAATCAGTACCTTGAGTAGCAACTCGATATCCTACGCCGTTTATTTCCAATTTGCGTTCAAAACCTTGACTGACTCCAGTTACCATGTTGTTAACCAAAGAGCGCATCAGGCCATGTTTAGCTCTATGAATGGCTTGGTCGTCTACTCGACTGACGTTAATTTGACCATCAGCTGATTCTATCTTTACACCTGGCATTGTAAACTGGCTAAGACTACCCTTGGGGCCAGTTACCTTGATTTCCTTATCAGTAGTCTCAACTGTTACTCCGCTAGGAATAGCTATTGGCATTTTTCCTATACGACTCATCTTTAGAACACCTCACAAATCAGCTCGCCACCGAGCTTTTTAGCTTTCGCTTCATCACCAGTCATGAGACCTTGCGAAGTTGAGATAACTACAATTCCACGACCTCGTTTTACTGAAGGAATTTTATCGCTTCCGACATATCGACGTTGACCTGGTCTTGAGAGTCTCTTTATTGAACTAATGTTAGGGTTTGTCCCTTCTTTTGCAATTACAACTCTCATGATTTTGTGACTACCGGCGTCACTAACAGATGATCCCACTAAAAAGCCGTTGTCGCTTAAAATTCCAACCACTCTTTCTTTAACCCCTGAATGAGGCAGGATAACTTCATGCTTTGAAACGGCAATAGCGTTGCGAATACGACTTAGCATGTCTGCTATTGGGTCTGTGCTTACCATTTATTGCTCCTTTCAGTCGTTTCTATGAACAAATGTGACGAATGATCAATGATCGATGCAAAAGCCCATTCGTTCATTAGTTCTTTTGTAAATATGAAAGATTTAGTCATCATTATTACCAGCTCGCTTTCGTTACCCCTGGGATTTCACCCTTACTAGCATGTTCTCGGAATGAAATTCTAGATAAACCAAATTGACGCATATATCCACGTCCACGACCGGTTTCAGTGCATCGGTTTTTATGCCTAGAAGGACTAGAATTGCGTGGCAAAAGAGCCAGACCGTCTTGGTCACCAGCTGCTTTTAATTCGGCTCGTTTTGCGGAATACTTATCAATCATTTTCTTCCTTTTAACGTCTCGAGCTATCATTGATTTCTTAGCCATTTATTTAGTCCCTTTCTCATTTTCCTGAACATTTTCTAGTGGTTTTTCAAACGATTGACCCTGAGGCTTCTCAAAAGGCATACCAAACTTCTCAAGTAGAAGTCTTGAGGCTTCCTTACTACCGCCGCGTATTACAAATATTACTTGTAAACCATGTGGGGTTGAAGTGTCTTCAAATGTTAACTCTGGAAAGACTGACTGATCAACAAATCCGATGCTGTAATTACCTTGGGCATCAAATGACTTTGCGCTTACGCCATGAAAATCGCGTAACCTAGGCAAGACAATATTTATTAATCTGTCGGTAAACTCGTACATTCTGTCGCCACGTAGTGTTACTTTTAGACCAATCTTCTGACCTTCACGTAGCTTAAAGCTAGCTATCGACATCTTTGCATATGTATCAACCGACTGCTGTCCGGTGATCTTACTGAGTGTATTGGCAGCAACTTCAAGCATTTTCTTGTCTTCTTTAGCCTTACCAAGTCCAACATTAACTACAACCTTTTCAAGTGTAGGTACCTGGTGGATATTCTTAAGTTCAAGTTCTTTTTTTAATTCTTTAGAGTACTTCGAATTAAAATCCACCTTTAATCTGGCAGAGTTGGTCATAGTATCTTTAACCATTACTTGACCTCCTTACCTGAAGACTTAAGTAGGCGTGTCTTCTTGCCATTTGCATCGATTTTGTAGCCAACTCGGGACGGTTTTGTGCCGTCAGCTAGGCCAACTTTACTGACCCAGATTGGCTTGGTTATTTCTTCTATGGTACCTTGCGGATGAATAGTGGATGGTTTGCGATGTCTTTTTACTACGTTTACACCTTCTACGGTAACTTTATTTAGCTTTGGCAAAACTTCAAGTACTTTGCCACTTCGGCCTTTATATTTTCCACTGCGAACAACAACTTGGTCGTCTTTTTTAATTCTCATTTTATATTTAGTCTGATTCATGGCTATAAGACCTCCGGTGCTAGTGAAATTATCTTTGAATAACCCATTTCACGAAGTTCTCTGGGTACCGGACCAAATATACGGGTACCACGTGGATTTTTAAGATCATCGGCCAATACTACAACAGCATTATCATCAAACTTAATTGTTGAACCGTCTGCACGACGGATCACATAGTTGGTTCGGACAACAACAGCTTTAACTACACTCTTCCTTTTAACACCCCCAGCAGGGTTGGCAGTTTTAACACTTGCCACAATTATGTCTCCAACTCTCGCATAACGTCGGCGTGAACCTCCCAAGACACGTATACATAGTAGTGATTTTGCTCCGGAATTGTCAGCTGCGATTACTCGGGATTCTTGCTGAATCATTCTTTGGTCTCCTCAACAACTTTGTCTACCGCCTTTTTGGTCTCTTCTACCGTAGGTATAGCTTTGATTTTTGGTTCTTCAACAACGTCAGCCGTAGCATCGGAGTCTTTAAAACCAACTGATGCTTTATTGAGTACCTTTTCCAAACTATAGCGTTTTCTGGCACTTATCGGTCGGGTTTCAACAATACTAACTTTATCCCCCAGTTTGGCTAAATTCTTCTCATCATGAGCTATAAATTTAGTCCTTACTGTGTATTGTTTTTTGTACAGTGGGTCAGTTTTTCGGCTTGTAACAGTTATTACGATTGTCTTATCGGCACTATTACTTGAAACTATTCCGGTAATTGTCTTACCCATTAGATACTCTCCTTGATTAGCTGTTCACTAAGTACAGTCAACATGCGCGCCAAGTCTTTTCTTTTTGCACGCAGGGTTCTTACATTAGTCATTTCACCACTGTGAATTCGACGTCGAATCTCAGTAATTTCTTCTCTTAACTTAGAAGTTTCAACGGCCAATTCGGCGGTAGATAACTTACGGATATCAGCAATAGTCATGACTACACTTCCTCCTTGACAACAAATACTGTCTTTACGGGTAGTTTGTGACTAGCAAGGCGCATAGCTTCACGAGCAACTTCTTCGGTTACCCCATCCATTTCAAACATTACGGTACCGGCTTTTACTTTTGCTACAAAGAATTCCGGGCTGCCTTTACCGCTACCCATCTTAACGTCTTGTGGTTTACGCGTGACTGGTGTGTGAGGGAATATACGAATCCAAATCTGACCACCACGTTTGATGTAGCGTGTCATAGCTTGTCTTGCTGATTCGATTTGTCGACTAGTAATGCGTTCACTACTTTGAGAGACTAAACCGTATCGGCCATGTGCTATCTCAGATAGAGCGGTTGCTGTTCCGCCGTGAATCTTGCCTTTTCTTACCTTGCGGTATTTAGTTCTGGATGGCATTAACATGAGACGCACCTCCGGTGCTCAATAATCATTTCACAATTCACATTTTTCAATGAATTATCAATGAACAATGAACAATGAGAAATAAATCGTAAATGGTGAATGGTAAATGGTAAATGGAAGGACGAAGTCATGACATTACACCTCACCTTTGTAAATCCAAACTTTAATACCTATAACCCCAGCTCCTGGATAAAGTGCTCTGGCCGCCGAATAATCAATATCAGCTCTTAAGGTGTGCAAAGGTACACTACCTTGAATTTCCTTCTCTCTACGACTCATTTCCATGCCTCCCAGTCGTCCTGATATCTCAATTCGCACTCCTTTGGCTCCTGCACGCATACTTGCTGCTGCAGCACTTTTTATAGCTCGGCGCCAGGCTATACGTCGTTCAATCTGGTGAGCTATGTTTTCTGCAACAATTTTAGCTTGAAGTTCTGGTCTCTTTATCTCTTCAATGTTTACCCTTACAGGAATGCCGTAGATTTTTTCAATATCTGTTTTAAGCTCAGCTGCACCAGTACCACCACGGCCAATTACCACCCCTGCTTTTGCTGTTTGAATAGTTATAGTAACTAAGTTGGGTGAGCGTTCAATATCTACTTTACTTATAGATGCACGACTGCCTAATTTGTCGACTATTAGTTTACGAGCACTCAAATCTTGCTTAAGAAAATCAGCATAATCTTTTTTACCGGCAAACCATTTACTTCGCCAGTCTTTGTTTACTTGAAGACGCATGCTTATTGGATTTACTTTTTGACCCATTATTTTGTCTCCTTGTTTTCATTCTTGGCGGATGTCTTCTTGATTACTCTCTTTTCCCCATCAACACTAACAATAAGGTGAGCGGTTTTGCGTTGAAAAGGATTGGCTCGTCCACGAGCTGCTGGTCGGTATCGTTTGTTACGTGGTCCTGCTGTTACGGAAATAGTAGTAATTTTTAGTGTATCCGGTTTGTAACTATGGTTATTCTCAGCATTGGCAGCAGCACTTTTGACAGTCGCAGCAACAACTTTAGCTGAGCGTCTAGGTGTGTGCTCTAGAATGACCAATGCATCAGTAACGCTACGGCCACGCACTAAAGCTGCTACTACGCCAACTTTGCGCGGACTCATACGGATTCCTTTGTGTACTGCGTTTACTGCCATAATATATCCTTAACCTATCCCTGTGCCTTTGCTAATTTTCCACCGTGACCACGGAATTTACGAGTTGGTGAAAATTCACCTAATTTATGTCCTACCATATTTTCTGTTATAAAAACCGGCACATGTACTTTTCCGTTATGTACGGCAATTGTACGACCGACAAATTCAGGTGGAATAGAAGAAGCACGTGCCCATGTTTTGATTACACTTCGATCTTCTGGACCAAGTGCTGCTACTTTTTTAGCAAGCTTGGGATCTATAAAAGGACCCTTCTTCAAACTACGGCTCATGATTGGTCTCCTTTTGAAGCAATTTTCAATTTACAATTTTCAATATTCAATGAATTATCAATGATCAATGAACAATGAGAAATAAATGGTAAATGGTAAATGGTAATTGGTAAATGGAGTGACATTGTCATGACCCTACCTTCTCTTTCCTTGATGTCTTGTTCTTACAATAAATTTCATACTCTTACGGCGCGTTCTTGTCTTATAACCTAAAGTCTTCTGACCCCAAGGAGTTGTTGGAGGACGTGCCATACGGTGCCTTCCACCATCGCCACCGCCGTGAGGGTGATCGGCTGCAGCCATTACTACACCACGAACAGTTGGACGGATACCCATATGTCTTTTACGGCCGGCCTTACCTATAACAACGTTTTGGTGTTGTTCGTTACCAATTGTGCCGACAGAAGCTGTTGCATTGGCGTTGATCAATCTTACCTCACCACTTGGCAATTTAACTTGGACATAGTCTTCTTCTTTAGCAACCAGCTGAGCACCAGAACCTGCTGATCGAACCATTTGAGCACCTCGCCCAGGTTGCAACTCAATGGCGTGAATGTATGTACCCAGAGGTATGTTCTTTAAAGGCAAACGGTTGCCTGTAGTAATTGCAACTTCTTCACCGACAGATACTTTATCACCAGGTTTCATACCTTTGGCTGCCAACAAATAATGGAATTTGCCATCTTGGTCTTTGATTCGGGCTATTCTAGCGCTTCGGTTAGGGTCATATTCAATATGTTCAACAGTTGCAACTGTTCCGTCTGCTAATTTGAAATTAATGTTTCGTAAAAATTTGCGAGCACCGGCTTGACGATGACGGGTTGTTATCCGACCCTGATTATTGCGTCCAACCGAGCCTTTTTTGATAACAATCAGACTCTTAAGCGGTTTTTTGGTAGTGATTTCAGAGAAATCTTGCGTAGTCATGCCGCGCTGACCAGGAGTAGTTGGTTTGTATGCTCTAATTGCCATTACACGCTCCCTTCGGTTGCAATTATCAATTCACAATTATCAATTTTCAATGAATTATCAATTAACAATTCACAATGAGATACATTGGTAAAAGGTAAATGAGAAATAAATGGCAAATGGCAAATGGGAAATGGTAAATGGAGAGAAGTAGCCATTACTTAGACTCCTTGGTTGGTGCAGTGTTTTCTGCAGCTGCAAAAATAGGCAACTTGTCACCTTCTGCTAATGTGACATAGGCTTTACGAATGTTTGATCGTTTAACACTGTTGACTGATCGTCCACGGCGTCGATACGCTCGTTTTACTTTACCTGGTATATTGCTGATTCTTACACTAGTAACCCTAACGTCGTACTGTGCTTCAACAGCGCCGGCAACCGCTAAATTATTGGCTGTTACTGGTATATCAAAAACATAAGTATTAGTTAGTTCGGACAACCCGTATGATTTTTCACTAACTCGTGGTTTTAGTGTTATAACTTTTGCAAATTGTTGAGTTTTCTTAGCGGGTTTTGCTACTGCTGAGCTTTTTTTAGTCTTCTTTACTTCAGCAGTTGCACTTTTTGCTTGTTTTTTAGATTTTCCAGGTAGTATAGCGTTCATTATTTAGCCTCCCTGATAGCTTTTGGAGAAGCTAGCCATTGACTAATGATTTCGAGACTCTTAGTACTGATAACGATTTTGTCAGCATTAAGAGTATCAAAAACGTTAAGATAATTTGCCTGAACTGCTTTTATATTTGGTAGGTTGCGTGTAGCCCGTTCTACTAGTAGGTCTTTTTCAGGTACAACTATTAGTACATTGCCTTTAGCCCCAATTTTGTTAATGAGTTCTAGTGTTGGTTTTACTTTACCGTCCTTACATTCAAATGATTCTACCACTGCAATTTTATCTTCTGCAGCAGCCATAGACAGGGCTTGACGAATTGCTTGGTTTTTAGCTTTTTGATTAAGTTTGCGAGTGTGGTTTTCATCACCCGTTGGACCAAAAGCTATTCCGCCGCCTCGCCAAATTGGGTTACGAGAAGAACCAAAACGAGCATTACCGGTGCCTTTTTGGCGCCAAGGTTTGCGACCACCACCGCGGACTTCTCCGCGTTTTTTTGTTTTAGCCCCACTAGAACGACCTTCTGCCAAATAAGTCAGGTATGCGTCTTTTAACAGTTGGTGTGAAGTAGTTTTAACTCCAAAAATCTTCTTGTCCAGTGTGGCAGCTGTTGAGGCCTTGTTGCCACTCTTTGTATAAGTTGCAACAGCCATTATTTAATCCCTCTTACTAAAACAATTGACTTCTTTGGTCCGGGAACAGCACCTGCAACACCTAAAAGGCCTTTTTCTGCATCTACTAAAACTACTTTTAGATTATGTGTCGTTACCTGGGCGTTACCCATGCGGCCAGCCATTTTTTTACCAGGAAAAATTCGTTGTGGGTACATACTACCTATAGACCCTGGGCGACGATAACTGCGACCACCATGAGTTTTGCGTCCACGATGAAAATTGTGCCGCTTGATAGTGCCTGCAAAACCTTTGCCTTTGGAGTTGGACGTAACACTAACTAGATCGCCTTTATCAAAAAGATCGGCTGAATATTTATCGCCGATCTTAATTTCTTCATCTGTACTATTAATTCTAAATTCTCGAACAATCTTTGGCATCACACCGGACTTTTTAAAATGGCCAATTGCAGACTTAGCGTTTTTCTTAGAAGATTCAAAGCCGACTTGAACTGCATCATAGCCATCCGTCTCTACGGTTTTGGCTTGGGTTACTGTATTGGCACTTGCAGAAAGCAAGGTAACACCAATCGCCGAACCGTGTTCGTCAATAATGCTAGTCATGCCAATTTTTCTAGTAACCAATGCTTTCACTTATACTGTTTCTCCTTTTACAGAAGAAGTCCTTTCCTTATTACTTGCATAGAACACCGCCTGGTTTGTCAGTCTCTACCTCCGTAAACTGGAGATAGACTTGCTCAAATGCCAAGCTATCGCTCAACGCTTTCCTAACAGATTATCACGTTTACCCAACCCCTGTCAATCCGTTGTAAATACTACAAGAATATTTCTAAACAAAAATTCGTTTTAAACCAATTTATTTAATGCCAGGTTATTACTACACCAAGCGGTACCCAGAAACCAATAAACATTGCTACTAGTAGAACAGCATACTCAATTTTGCGATCGATTCTAAAGTGATCATGTGTTGCAAAGAAGATGCCTATTAAGGCACCTATTGGTATTGGGATTTGGACACCGCTTTTGGTTACTATTTTTATCCATTGCGAACCAATGACTAAATAAAGAACCAGTTTTAACAGGTAAACACTATCGAGTTCTTGATTTTGATTTTTCTTTGCCATAAGAACTATAGTATACCGTTTTGAATGCTAAATCGTAAACTGTCCGTTTTTATAGATGATTTTGCTACTACCATTTTTTAGCGTTGCAGTGACGGTTCTATCAGTAGTAGAAATCATGTCAACATGAATCGCAGATTCGTTATAGCCTAACTCACGACAAGTTTTTTTAGTAAGTTTTGCTACGTCACCACTGTAAGTATCATGATAGCTTTTCCCTACAGCTAAATGCGTGTTGCCAAATTCACCGCCAATGTTTTCGTCAAACAGCGTTTCAGCCATAAATTTAGTAATTCTACTAAGTCGTTTATCCGTTAGTGAAAATTCACCAATTTGAGCAGCACCTCTGTCTGTAGCTAACATTTCATGGAGTAGTTTTTCATTTTTATTGGCACTACTTTTAACTACCCGCCCATTTTTGAAATGAAGTACTATACCTTCTACTTTCGGTCCGAAATAGTAGAGTGGCTGGTTAAACCTAATCCAACCATTAGTCCCTCGCCAATCCGGGGATGTAAATACTTCAAAACTTGGGATATTGCGTCCGCTTCCACCCAACCAGCGCCGTTTTTCCCCTAGTGAATAATGCATATCTACGTCATCACCCTTAACGTGGAGTTTTTCTATGGGTAAACCTGATAGAGTTTTAGCAACCCTTTCAACTTCTGCACTAATCTTTTTCCACTCTTTAATAGGGTCTGTTTTGTCTAAATAACAGGCATTGATTATTTGTTGCCAATAATCTGCCTCGCTCAAACCAGCTTCTTTAGCCATACTGGGAGTACCACATAAAGCTAATGTCCAGGTATATTTACCCTCGTTTTCTTTCTTGTTAAACCAATCAGAAATTGGTTTACGGCTTTTTTGAGCCAACATCATCTTTTTGGGGTCAACTTTGTCCAGCTCGTGTACATCGTGATCAGCTATAATTGCTATTCTGTGATCAACATCAGCTACGAGTCCTTTGTAGTAGTTTTTTGGAAATTTAGTTAGCTGCTCATCAGTGGCATGTTCATAAAAATACTTTCCATTTCCACCCATGTCATCACCAAGGCCTCCGATTATATGCCCGCCTGAATCAATAATTGAGCGCTGCAGCGCACGATAAAAAGGCAGTGCAGAAGTTGGACCTTGAAGGTAAACTACGTCACCTTCTTTTATGCCAGTCCCTCCACCCAACGCAAAATCAACCAATACTCTCGCATATTTTTCTAAAATTTCAGCACTCGGAATGTACGCCATTTATTTCTCCCAATTTGGTATTTTATACGCTTTATCAACGGGTGCACCAACAATTATTAGTGTTGTTGGACTCTCTAGTGCAACTGCACTCCGGGAAGGTTCTGGGTCTACTGCTATAATATCGCCGTCCGATAGAACCACTTTGTCGTCATTGACCACAAACTCAGCTTTACCTTTTATGACTATAAATACTTCTTGCTGATCATCTTCATTATGCTTTTTTACGAGATGCTCGCCTTTATTGACCGTGACGGCATTAATTCCAAAGGCTTTAATGCCCAAATGATGTCTAAGTGAATGCCAACCCGCCAT
>CAYNSQ010000001.1:0-20659 GCA_964400155.1 uncultured Candidatus Saccharibacteria bacterium | reverse complement strand
GATGCGAATGCGTGGTTTTACATCTGGTTTTTCAGTCGATGCTTCCTTCTTGGATGTTAGGGGTGCTGTTTTCTCTTCTACTTTTTTTTCTTCTGCCATCTTAACTGTCTTCCTCTAGGTGGTGATCGGGAGAGAGATACCAATCAGCATCTTCAATGCGATCAGACTGGAACACCCCCTTCTCAACTGAATCTTGGCTCTCTACATCCGAATCAAATCCTTTTTTTCTGTCTTCGTCAGATCCAAATTCATCTGCTCTAAACGTCAATTCAGGTGTAAGTCGTTCACTCATCTACTATTTTACAATCTTTGTAACAACACCGGCGCCAACAGTGCGGCCACCTTCACGAATAGCAAACCGCAAACCCTGTTCCATAGCGATTGGTGCAAGTAATTTAACCTTAAAGGTAACTGTGTCGCCTGGCATAACCATTTCTTTGTCGGCAGGAAGTTCAACTTCGCCTGTAACATCAGTTGTTCGGAAGTAAAATTGTGGCTTATAGCCCTTAAAGAATGGTGTGTGTCGTCCACCTTCTTCTTTAGTAAGAATATAGACTTCTGAGTCAAATTCAGTGTGCGGTGTGATGCTACCTGGCTTGCAAAGTACCTGACCGCGTTCGATGTCGTCGCGTTCAATTCCTCGGAGCAAGATACCAACGTTGTCGCCGGCTTGTCCTTGGTCTAGGTTTTTCTTAAACATTTCTACACCGGTTACAACACTCTTAGTAGTTGGTCGAATACCGACAATTTCAACTTCTTCGTTTACCTTAACCACACCTGTCTCAACTCGGCCGGTGGCAACAGTACCACGTCCTTTAATTGAAAAGACGTCTTCGATGGCCATCATGAATGGCTTGTCAAGGTCGCGCTTTGGTTCTGGAATGTAGTCATCCATGGCTTTAACAAGTTCCATAATGGCGTCCATGTTGGCTTCATCGCCTTCAATGGCCTTTGTAGCAGAACCTTTGATAATAGGACAGTTACGGTCAAACTCGTTTTTCTCAAGAAGATCACGAACATCTTCTTCAACTAGTTCAACCAGTTCTGGGTCAGCTAGATCCATTTTATTTAGGAAAACAAGAATTGAAGGCACACCGACTTGCTTGGCCAGCAAAACGTGCTCACGAGTTTGAGGCATAGGGCCATCGGCAGCAGATACCACCAAAATAGCACCATCGATTTGAGCAGCTCCGGTGATCATGTTCTTGATATAGTCGGCGTGACCAGGCATATCAACGTGTGCGTAGTGACGCTTTTCTGATTCATACTCTTGGTGAGAAGTAGCAATGGTTATACCACGAGCCTTCTCTTCTGGTGCGTTGTCGATTTGGTCATAAGCAACGGCCTTGTTGACGTCGCTTGGCAGTCTTTTTGCCAATGTCATGGTAATTGCTGCGGTTAGTGATGTTTTGCCGTGGTCAACGTGGCCCATGGTACCAACGTTTACGTGAGGCTTGCTGCGGTCAAAATCTGCCATTTTGAATTTGTTCTCCTACTTCTTATTGTTAGTTCGTTGTTGTTTGGACCAGTGCATACAAATACATACACACCCAAACAATATACTCAGACATTATAGGATAAAACCTCTACCGTTGTAAAGGGGTTTTATACCTCAGCTGACTCTTTATCTAGAAAGGCGAAGCCTGATTCCAAATTAGCTATCTCTTCATCTGTCATATCTGCATGATCCAACACCAAAGCTATTTCAGAATCTATAGAGCTTCCATTGATGCCCTTTCCACTTACAACTTCAGCTGTAAATTGAGTAATTTTGTCACGACCATCAACTACCATTCCCATAAAGAAACTTCCGGATTGTTCTGCGTAGTGAATGTACTTAGTTTTATCTTCTTGACGCCAAACTTTAACAGCTGCAAAACCAAGGGCTGCTATTACTCCAGCCTTAGCTAATGTTTCTAGTCTTTCTTTATTCTCTTTTGAAAGTTCCATATTTTTGGATTTACTTGCCGGATTTAGCAATGATCTCTTGGGCAACATTGCCCGGAACGTCAGCGTAGTGGTCTAGTTCCATGCTAGAAGCCGCTCGCCCCTGAGTCATACTACGTAAGTTAGTGGTGTAACCAAACATTTCACCTAGCGGTACAAAGGCGGTAATCTGTTTTATACCATTTACGAGATCTTCCATACTTTCAATGCGACCGCGTTTGGCATTTAAGTCTCCAATAACATCACCCATGAATTCTTCAGGAGTCACAACAACAACTTTCATGATTGGCTCCAAAATAACCGGACTAGCATTCTTTACGCCTTCTTGAATAGCCATACTACCGGCAATCTTAAATGCCATTTCTGATGAGTCAACGTCGTGATAGCTTCCATCAAACAGTTCTGCTTTTACATCAACAACCGGGTAACCGGCTATGACGCCATTGGCCAGCGCTTCTTCAATTCCAGCCTTAACAGCAGGGATATATTCTGATGGAATTGCACCACCTTTTATACTGTCTAAGAATTCAAAACCTTTACCGGCTTCGTTTTGGCTAACCTTAATGACTGCGTGACCATACTGACCACGCCCACCAGTTTGTTTGATGTACTTACCTTCCGCTTCAACATTGTCTTTGCGAATAGTTTCACGGTAGGCAACTTGCGGTTGACCAATGTTAGCTTCTACTGCAAATTCACGTTTCATTCTGTCGACAATAATATCCAGGTGCAGCTCACCCATACCGGAAATAATTGTTTGTCCGGTTTCATGGTCAACTTTGATACGGAAGGTTGGATCTTCTTCTGCAAGCCGTTGCAGTGCAATACCCATTTTTTCTTGGTCAGCTTTTGTTTTTGGTTCGATTGCAATAGAAACAGGTGGTTCTGGAAAGGTAATGCTTTCTAAAACAATTGGATTAGCTGCGTCACACAATGTATTACCTGTGGTTGTAGCTTTGAGTCCTACTATAGCTGCTATATCTCCGGCTTCAACCTCTGTAACATCCTCACGTTTGTCGGCTTGCATGCGGACAATGCGTCCTATGCGTTCTTTTTCACCGGTCGAACTGTTTAGAATATAACTCCCAGCTGATACTTTACCTGAGTAAACTCGGAAAAAGGCTAACTTACCAACAAAGGGGTCAGTCGCAATCTTGAAGGCTAATGCTGAAAAAGGATCAGCAACAGTTGGTTTACGCTCTATTTCGTCACCGGTCTTTGGGTTTGTTCCCCAGCTACTGCCTCGGTCTAGTGGCGTTGGCAAAAAATCATTAACCGCATCCAGCAATTTCTCAACAATCACACCTCGTCCATCACCACCGGTTACAGCAAAAAACTTACCAGTCAGTACGGCACTCCGAATGGCTTGGCGAACTTCGTCTTCAGACAGGCCTTCTTCACCTACTTCAAAGTATTTTTCTAACATTGCTTCGTCTTCTGCGACTGCATTTTCAACTAATAGACTGCGATATTTTTTAGCTTGGTCTATCATGTCTGCTGGGATTTCTGCCTCTGTAAGTTCGTTATCAGTAAATTCTTTGTAGGTATAGGCTCTCATGTTAATGAGGTCTACTACACCATTCACCGACTGTTCAAAACCAATTGGTAAGTGAATAGGAAAAGCCCTTTTATTCAGTCTGGCATGAATACTGTCCAGTGATTTATAAAAGTCGCCACCTGTTTGGTTGATTTTGTTAATAAAACAGATACGAGGCACACCGTATTTGTCGGCTTGACGCCAGACTGTTTCAGACTGGCTTTCAACGCCCATTTTGCCATCAAAAACAACAACAGCGCCGTCTAGTACACGCAAGCTACGTTCTACTTCTACTGTGAAATCTATGTGTCCCGGTGTGTCTATGATATTGATTTTGTGGTCTTTCCAATAACAAGTAACTGCGGCAGCAGTGATGGTTATGCCACGCTCTTTTTCTTGGGCCATCCAGTCGGTAGTAGTTTCGCCTTCGTGTACTGCACCAATTTTATGCTTCAAGCCAGTGCGGTAAAGAATACCCTCTGTTGTGGTAGTTTTGCCAGCATCAATGTGAGCAATAATACCAATGTTGCGTAACTTTTCTAATTCATATTTTTTGTCTGCCATTTAAAACTCCTCGCCAAATACAGTGCTATTTTGTTTAATTAATGCTTTTAACAATTCATCCGTAATAACCGAGCAGCTTGTATCCGTATATTGTTCTATTGGTCCGTATATTAACCTACTTACACCTGTCCTGCTGCGCTGTTTTTGTTCTTGTGTTGGCCCTTTGCATGACTTAAATTCAGATTCTAGCCCATCAACAGCTTTAGTTAAGCTTGTTTCATCAACATTGCCGAATGATAATCCGCATCGACCGATTGTTTGGTAGTGAAGCCCTTCGCTAAATTGAGCTTCTGTTAGGGTAATGCCATCTGTAATTATTCTGCCACCATTCTCAGGGCGTAATTTGCAATCAATACATGGTATTAGTTCGCCAGCTTGCACGATTTAACCTCTTGCAAAATGAGCGAAGGCACGGTTGGCTTCTGCCATACGGTGGGTGTCTTCTTTTTTCTTTACAGCTTCACCAGTGCCGTTATACGCATCCACAAGTTCTAATGCCAGTCTGTCTTCCATACTCATTCCTTTGCGAGCCCGTGCGGCGCTAACCAGCCACATAATAGTCAGGTGTTGCTGGCGCTGACCCTTAACTTCAAAAGGAATTTGGTAATTAGCACCCCCCACACGGCGAGACCGTGTCTCTAAATGTGGTTGAATATTTTTGTAGGCTGTTTCAAAAACTTCAAGAGGGTTTTGTACCTTTAGCTTGTCAGCTGATTTTTGCATGGCACCATAAACCAGTCGCTCGGCAATTTGTTTTTTGCCGTCTAGCATTACTCGGTTTATAAGTTTGGTTACCTGAGTACTGTTATAGATACGATCAGGTTGGACTGGACGAACCAAAGATGCGGTAACTTTACGCGGCATTATTTAGCATCCTTTTTGGTTCCGTATTTGCTACGTCCTTGTTTGCGGTTAGCAACACCTTGAAGGTCTAGACTACCGCGAACTATGTGATAGCGCACACCAGGTAGGTCTGGCACACGACCACCACGGACTAAGACTACAGCATGTTCCTGCAAATTATGTCCCTCTCCACCAATGTATGCCCAAACTTCGTGACCGTTTGTAAGTCGTACACGTGCAACTTTTCTCAGAGCCGAGTTAGGCTTTTTAGGTGTTTTAGTGGTAACACGAATGCAGACACCTCTTTTAAAGGGTGCTGGCTTTTCATATGTTTTAGTCTTTAAGTTATTGGTCACACGCTGCAGCGCCGGCGACTTAGTTTTGGCGCGGCTAGAACGACGTGGTTTTCTAACTAATTGATTTACTGTGGGCACTAAGAATCTCCTTTGGAGATATTTACCATTTGGCATTTACCATTTTCCATTAATACGCATCCTGGCATTTCACAGACTTGCTGTAATTGCTCATTGGTAAATGAAAAATGTGAAATAAATGTTAAATGTGAATTGATAAATGAAAAATTCTTTATCATTTTATCACTTCTCGGCCTCTGTAGCAAGGGCGGCTAGTTCTTCTTCTTCAGCAATCAAATTACGCGCACCGGTACCGACTGGAATTCGACGGCCTAGGATGACATTCTCTTTTAGACCAAATAGTTTGTCTATTTTGCCACTAGTAGCAGCTGCTATCAGTACACGTGTGGTGTCCTGGAAACTAGCAGCTGATAAGAATGAATCGGTTGATAGACTGGCTTTTGTAATGCCGAGTAACAATTGGTTGTATTTTGCAATCTTCTTGCCGGCAGCTTCTAGTGCTTCATTGGCTTCTACTACTGCTAGTTTGCTAACAATATCGCCTGTAATGAACTCACTATCGCCTGACTCTTCTACTTGTACACGACTAAACATCTGACGCACGATAACCTCAAGGTGCTTATCGGAGATATTTTGACCTTGAGAAGCAAAAATACCAAGGATTTCGTTCATGATGTAGCGCTGTGTGTCTTCTACCGTGCGAAGTCTCAGTAGTTCATGTAGATTGATAGATCCATTTGTAAGTCTGTCGCCTGCTGTAACTTCGTCACCGTCTTTGATTTGAAGTTGCTTAAAGCCTGGTATTTCATATCTAACCAAACTCTTAGCAGTTGGTGTAATTGTAATTGCCGTTTCTTTAACAGTTGCTTTTCCGGCCATAGGAGCGGTAATTGGCTCTGATTTGTCTTCGTGGGCAGCAATTACATCACCAATTTCTACTACGTCACCATCGTTGATTTGAGATATGCGTCCGGCCAAAGGAATCTTTAGGGCTTTTTGCTCTTTTGCAGTAACTTGGACTATGTATTTATCACCTTCTTCCCAGACATTAGCCACACCGGAAATGTCCGTTAGGTAGGCTTGTCCTTTAGGTGTTCTGACTTCCAAAAGCTCTTCGACACGAGTCAAACCTTGCGTTACATCGTCAACAACAGTTACAGCACCAGCACGGTGCTTGGAATCAAGTGACAACTGTGTACCGGGTTCTCCAATACTCTGGGCCGCAATAACACCTATTGGGTAGCTTGTAGCCACCAGCTGACCAGTAGCTAAATCAACACCATAGCTTTTCGGATCAACCCCTCTAGGCGAAGTGCAACTTAGCGCACTCATGATGCGGACACTTTCTATTGCTTCGTTAGCTTCGAGTTCGGCTGCAATCTTTGGTGTAATTAACTCACCAGATTTTACATGACCTTTAACGTTTTCAGCCGCAAAACGACCAGCTAGTCGTGTAGAAAAATCACTTCCAACGATTTCTGAATCTTCGCGATAAATAGGAAAACCTGGGTCAGCTGCATCTGTTTCATATGTGAACACATCTTGTGCAACATCTACCAAACGGCGTGTCAGGTAGCCTGAGTCAGCAGTACGAAGGGCAATGTCAATCAAAGATTTACGCGTACCTCGAGTTGCTGTGAAATATTCAAGCGGTGTGAGACCGTTCTTGTAGTTTGATTTAACCGGTAGTTCGATTGGACGACCAGAAGCATCGGCGCGAATACCAATCATTCCAACAGAATCTTTCATTTGAGAAATGTTACCTCGGGCACCAGAGTTAACGGCAATACTCATAGTGTTTTCCTGACCGATAAACTGTTCAGCTAATGCTTTTTCAACCTTAGTATCAACGTCCGTCCATGTTTCTACTGTTAGACGATAGCGTTCGTCGTCAGTTATAAAACCTTCTTCGAATTGGTTGCTAATTTCTGCGGCTCGAACTTCGCCTTCATCAACTAGCCCTCCAAGAGCATCAACATCTACAAAATCACCCATACCTATAGAAATTCCACTGCTAGTCGCGTAACGAAAACCAAGAGTCTTAAGTTCGTCTGCTAATAAAGCGGTTGCTGCTTGACCATAAGTTTCATAGGCCTTTGCCATGATTTTTGCTAGGCGTTTTTTTGTGGCAGGTTCGTTTTGGAAAGGAAAATCTTCAGGAAATATTTCGTTAAACAGCAAACGGCCGGCTGTAGTATGTCGAACCTCTCCACGGAATGGTACTTCAACATTTGTTTGCAAGCGGATTTTGCCTGCGTCTAAGGCCATTACGATTTCATCAACAGATGAAAATGCCAGTGGTTTGTCGTTTTCGTGTCCTGGTTTTTGGAAAGTTAGGTAGTAGCAACCTAGTACTATGTCTTGTTCTACATGCAGAATTGGTGAACCGTCGGCAGGTTTTAGCAAGTTATGAGTGGCAGCCATGATTTCTCGGGCTTCGGCTTGCGCAGCGTCAGAAAGTGGCAAGTGAACAGCCATTTGGTCACCATCAAAATCTGCTCCAAAACCTTTACATACCAATGGATGCAACTGAATGGCTTTACCTTCAATCAAAATTGGTTGAAACGACTGTATGCTCAATCTATGTAGTGATGGTGCACGATTAAGCAGTACGTATTTGCCCTTAATTACTTCGTCTAGTGCGTCCCAAACCGCACTTTCGCTCATTTCAATCATTCTTGTAGCACTGCG
This sequence comes from uncultured Candidatus Saccharibacteria bacterium, assembly GCA_964400155.1. Taxonomy (GTDB): domain Bacteria; phylum Patescibacteriota; class Saccharimonadia; order Saccharimonadales; family UBA10212; genus JAYTJL01. The sequence goes on along the minus strand of CAYNSQ010000001.1, from coordinate 12,703 downwards.
GATGTTATGGGCTAGTTCAAGTTCAATCAATCGTCCAATTACAAATGGTTTGAATAGCTCTAAGGCCATAGTCTTAGGTAGGCCACATTGATTCATACTCAAATCAGGGCCAGCAACTATTACTGAACGGCCAGAGTAGTCAACTCTTTTACCAAGCAAGTTTTGACGAAAACGACCTTGTTTGCCTTTCAACATATCTGAAAGACTCTTAAGGCGGCGTCTTTGACCGGATGCTGCAACCGCCCGACCAGAACGAGCTGAGTTGTTATCTATTAGCGCGTCAACTGCTTCTTGCAACATACGTTGTTCGTTACGTCGGATTACTTCAGGGGCGTTAAGCTCCATCAATTTTTTAAGACGGTTGTTGCGGTTGATAACTCGACGATACAAGTCATTCAAATCAGAAGTTGCAAACCTGCCGCCTGTTAGCTGTACCATTGGGCGAAGGTCTGGAGGTATTACTGGTAAGATACTGACACACATGCTACTTGGTTTTATTCCTGCACGCTGCATGCTTTCCAGTAAACGCAATCGCTTCATAATTTTTTTCTTGCGTTGGCCTTTAGCCTCTTCACTCTCGGCGGTTAATTCTTCGATTAATTTATCTAGATCAACTTCTACTAACAACTCTTTAAGAGCAGCACCACCCATACCTACCTTTATGATTTCTTGAAGTTCGTCCGGTAAGCTTCGGTAATCGGTTTCAGATAACAAACGAAGTTTTTCCAAACTACTTACTTGAGTTCGAAATGTTTCCAACTCTTTTGAAAGCTCTTCCAACTCTTTTGTGCGTGCTTCGGCTAAATCTTTAACATTGGCGTTCTCTTCTTCGGCGGCTTTTTCAAAGCGGGCTTTAATAGCTTCTTCTGCGGCGTTCATTTCAGCTTCTTTATCTGCCAAAATTTTATCCCGTTTTTCAATATCAACTGATTTAACAATATAGCTGGCAAAATAAGCTACCCGCTCAAGGTTTTTTACAGTCATCCCAAGCAGTAGACCAATGGCACTAGGTGTGCCTCGTAAGAACCAAATATGAGCAACCGGTGCTGCTAATGTGATGTGAGCCATTCGCTCTCTACGAACAATACTCCTGGTGACTAGTTCTCCATTTTTGTCGACGGCTGCTTCACGACTGCGGACACCTTTGTATTTAGCATCGTGTGGGTTGATGTCTTTTACCGGACCAAAGATTCGTTCACAGAAGAGACCATCACGTTCTGGTTTTTGAGTACGATAGTTGATTGTTTCTGGCTTGGTTACTTCGCCATAACTCCATTCAGCAATATCTTCAGGGCTGGCAATAGCCAAACGAATAGCATCAAAATCGGCAATATTTGTTCCTGGGTTGTATCTTCGCATTTTAAAGCTCCTCCTCGATAACTATTTCGTCATTTGAACCACCAAGCACATCTTCTTCAATGTCGTCGTCTGACATTGAAGGCACATCTTCTGCCAGACCATCGTCTAGATGAACTCCTGAGAACTCATCGGCAACGGCAGCTTCGGTTATATCGGCATCATCAACAACTGTTGGTGGTGCCTCAACTTCAGCAGCATGTGTGGCTTCGTATTTTGCGTTTTGGGCAAGAATTGTTTCTGCATCAATAATTTTATTGTCAGCCAGTAGGTCTACCTTGAGTCCCAATCCTTGAAGTTCTTTAACAAGCACATTAAAGCTTTCTGGAACTTTTGGTCCCTGTATGACTGTTCCTTTAATGATTGATTCATAGGCTTTGGCTCGTCCATAAACATCATCTGATTTGATTGTTAGCATTTCTTGCAAAGTGTTACTGGCACCGTATGCTTCCAGAGCCCAGACTTCCATTTCACCAAACCGTTGACCGCCGTTTTGTGCTTTACCACCAAGCGGTTGTTGAGTCACCATTGTGTATGGCCCTGTTGAGCGAGCATGGATCTTATCACTAACCATGTGATTTAGTTTGATCATATACATTTTGCCTACTGTTGTTCTTTCAGAAAAAGCTTCACCGGTTCGGCCGTCATATAATTGTTGTTTACCATCGTCTGGCAGGCCGGCTTGTTTTAGTAGTTCTTTAATTTTTTCAATTGGTACTCCGTTAAATGACGGACTGGCAACTTTCATGCCTAGTGCTGCAGCCGCCATTCCTAGGTGAGTTTCAAACAACTGGCCAATATTCATACGAGAAGGTACGCCCAGTGGATTTAGAACAATATCAATTGGTGTCCCATCTTCGTTAAACGGCATATCCTCAACCGGTAATATACGAGCAATTACACCTTTGTTACCATGTCTACCACCTAATTTGTCACCGACAGAAATTTTACGCATTTGGGCAACAAATACTTGAATTTGCATTATCACACCGGCTTTAAGTTCGTGACCACCGGCGCGTGAGAAGACTTTAACGCCAACAACTTTTCCATGGCGTCCGGTACTCATGCGCTGTGAAGTGTCGCGGACTTCTTTAGCTTTTTCACCAAAAATTGCTCGCAGTAGACGTTCTTCACTGGAAAGTTCTTGTTCGCCCTTAGGCGTAATTTTACCAACCAGAATATCTCCTGGGTGTACTTCGGCACCGATTCGTACTATTCCGTCTTCATCCAAATGTCGCAAGGCTTCTTCTGAAACATTAGGAATGTCGCGGGTGACAATTTCCGGACCCAGCTTAGTCTCACGCACTTCAGTCATGTAATCAACTATATGAATTGAGGTTAGGGTATCGTCCTGAACAAGGCGACGCGAAATAATAATTGCATCTTCAAAGTTGTATCCGCCCCATGGCATAAATGCAGTCAGTAGGTCTTTACCTAAGGCCAACTCGCCCCCGGCAATACTCATACCTTCAATAATTGGATCGCCGGCTTTTAGTTTGTCGCCAGAATTTACAACTACGATTTGGTTAATCGAACTACCCTCGTTGCTGCGAGCAAAATGAACAGGATGATAAGCTACATTTTTACCGTTTTTATATTTTACAATCACTTCTTCGGCGGTAGCTTTTGTAACTTCACCGTCAGCTTCGGCTACGATTAACTGCCCTGTATTTTGGGCAACTAAGCCTTCTAGACCAGTTCCGACAATCGGTGATTCCGGTGTTATCAGGGGTACAGCTTGTCGTTGCTGGTTAGAACCCATAAGACTTCGCAAAACATAGTTTTTCTCTACAAAAGGTACCAACCCAGCACTAGACCCGATTGTCTGAGACCGACTGGCGTCCATGTGAGTTACTTCATCGGCATCAACTTCTCCCGGGTCAAGGCGGTTGCGGGCACTGACACGGCTTTCTTTAAAGTAACCATGCTCGTCTACTTCGTTGCCGGCTCCAGCTATAACTGCTGATTCTTCCTCTGCCGCATCCAAATATACAATTTTATTGGTTACTTTAGCTCTGACAGGCCAAGTTGCTCTCTCTGTTACCTCAGCAAGTTTTTTAGCTTGAGCAGCTGTAATTGTCTGTCCTTTTTTAACAATAACGTTTCCTTTGGCGTTTTCTAGGTTGACGGCCGCAATATGACCAACTGCTTCTTTAACAGTAACTGCGTTAATTACTTTTCTATAAGGCGTTTCAATAAAACCATACTCATTAACTCTGGCAAAACCGGCAAGGTTGAGCACTAGACCAATGTTTGCACCTTCAGGTGTTTCAACAGGACATATTCGTCCGTAGTGTGTAGCGTGTGCATCGCGAACTTCAAATCCGGCACGTTCTCTAGAAAGTCCTCCAGGGCCCATAGAAGACAAGCGTCTTTTGTGAGCCAGCTCTGATAGTGGATTAATTTGGTCCATAAATTGTGACAACTGGCTGGATGCAAAAAATTCTCGTACTGCAGCAACCACCGGACGGGCGTTAATAAGCTGAGAAGGTGTAACGGTCTCTATTTCGCTCATGCTCATGCGGTCTTTGGCGTTGCGTTCCATGCGTAGTAGTCCTATGCGGAATTGTCGTTGGACTAATTCGCCGACTAACTTAACTCGGCGGTTGGCCAAACTGTCAATTTCATCAGCTGGATCTTGAGTTACATTTAGACGGATAACTTCTGAAATGATAGCCATCAGATCTTCAAGTCTCATGACTCTGTTCTCAGTAGTGTTAGCTACATCCAAATTTAGTCGTTTATTGATTTTATATCGACCAACGCGGCCAAAATCAAAACGCTTAAAGTTGTAGAGCATGTTTTCAAGCAAACCCCGAGCATTGTCTACGGTAGCCAGATCACCCGGACGCAAACGCCTGTAAACTTCAATCAGCGCTTCATTAGTTGATTTGGTAGGGTCTTTTTCAAGAGTACAGCTAATGTAATCTTTCTCTCCCTGGTTGACGTGTTTGAAGCCATCACGAATTTGCTGTTCATTCAAACCCAAAGCACGCAAAAGTGTTGTTACAGCAATTTTTCTTTTTCGATCAATTTTGACATATAAGGCGCCGTTGGCTGCAGTCTCAAATTCAAGCCAAGCCCCTCGCACAGGAATAACTTTGGCCCCATAAAGGTTGCCACTTGCATGGGGTTCGGCGCTAAAAAATACGCCCGATGAGCGTATTAGCTGGCTTACTACAACGCGCTCAGCCCCGTTAATTACAAAAGTTCCGCGCGATGTCATCCAAGGATAATCACCCAAGTAAATTTCTTGGGTTTTAACTTCACCGGTAACTTTGTTGGTAAGTTCTACATTTGCCTTGAGTGGTGCGTCATAGCTGACATTGTTTTCTCGAGCTTCTTGCTCAGTCATTTTAGGATTTTCAAAATGATAGTCTTTAAAACTTATACTTAGCTTAGTGCCAGTATAATCATCGATCGGACTGATTTCCGAAAGCAACTCACCTAACCCCTCTTCAACAAACCATTGAAAAGATGTGTTTTGGTGATCAACTAAATTTGGTGGATCAATTACGTCGTCAGATTTTGTAAAATATGTTCGTTTTTGTAGGGTGGCAGCGTTTTTAGCCATTAAAAGCAGCACTCCTTATAATAAGTTACTAAAGTTCTTTGCCAAACTGGCCGAAGCCCACTACGTTCGGCGATGCAAAAAGTTATCATAAACACAGCAAGCACCAAAGTATACTACTTCTTGCTTAGAATCATACTGTAGAATAGGTGATTTATCAAGCTGTCAACAAAAAATATGTTGTAGAATTGTATACAAACATAATTGTTCAATGCTCAACTGGCTCAAGAGTCAATGAATGGACAATATTAATTATTAATGTATTTAATTGACTTAAATTGTACCCGCTATCATAGTTCACGTTGTTCTAGTTGATCTCGTTGACTATTGATCTTAGCGTTTTGTTATGACTTTGTCGACCAGTCCATAACTTTTAGCTTCTTCGGCTGTCATCCAGTAGTCACGCTCAGCATCAGCCTCGACTTTTGATAGTTTTTGTCCGGTATTTTTAGCAAGAATTTCATTTAAAAGCTTCTTAAGTCGGATTGATTCTTTAAGATCTATTTCCATATCAGTTACTTTTCCTCGTGTGCCAGCCGATGGTTGATGAATCATGATTCGACTATTTGGCAACGCAAACCGTTTGCCTTTGCTGCCACTTGATAACAGAAAAGCTCCCATACTAGCCTGAAGACCAATGCCTACCGTTTGAATATCACACTTAACAAACTGCATAGTGTCATATATAGCTAAGCCGTCGCTGACATTGCCACCCGGGCTGTTTATGTAAAAGATGATGTCCTTATCTGCATCTTGATTTTCTAGAAACAACATTTGGGCAACCACCAAATTAGCAGTGTGTTCATTAACTTGGTCGCCCAGAAAAATTATCCGATCTTTTAGTAATCGGCTATATATGTCATATGCCCGCTCCATCCGCCCTTCTTGCTCAATCACTGTCGGAATCAAAGTTGAATTTGTAATCTTATTCATATGTAGTTCAATAATACCCAAATTAGCACTCTCAAGTCAAGAGTGCTAATTTATAAATTTAATTAACTTACCTGCCGACAGGCAGGCTAGTTAAATATTTACTTGCCCGTTGCGTACGCAACTACTTTAGCAACTGTTTTTTCGGTCATCAGGCGGCCGGCAATGTCACGTCGACCATCTGGCGTATCAAGACTTGCCTGCATATCTGGGTCATTATACTGGCTCTTAAGTTCCTTTATTCGAGCGTCTAACTCAGCTGGGCTAACTTCAATATTTTCTCGTTCTGCAATTTCCGACAGCATCAGGCCTCCTTTTACACGCTGAAAGGCTTGGTCGCGGTGACGTGCGCGGTGTTCTTCTTCTGTAATTCCTTCTTCTTTTAAATGTTCCTGCCAGGTAATTCCTTTAAAAGCTAGGTTTTTCTTTTCTTCTTCTTCCATACTCATTACCTGGCTGTCGACCAATCCTTCAGGTACTTCAATGTTTGACTTGTTAGCCAAATCGGCAATCAACTGATTTTGAAAATCTCGCTCTAGTTGTTGCTGGCGTTCCACTAATAGCTGTCTTTTAATATCCTCTTTAAGCTCATCTAAATTCTTGAAAGGTCCAATACTAACAGCAAAATTATCATCAATTTTCTGACTGACTAGTTCAGAAACTTTTTTAACGGTGGTTTCAAAAATTATTTTTTGGCCTTGCATTTCAACCACGCCATAATCTGACGGAAAAGTTAGACTAAATTCTTTTTTATCACCTGCCTTGAGTCCTATTAAATTCTCCTCAAAACCAGGTATAAAACTACCGCTTCCAATTACCAAAGGGTAATCTTTACCATTAGCATTGACGACTGGCTTACCGTTTTTGTCATGACCGGCAAAGTCTATAACAACTTCGTCACCTGTTTTAACAGCTGCCCTAACTTCTCTTCTTTCGGCGCTTCGTTCTTGTAAATTCTTTAATACATCCTCAATATCTTTAGTGCTTACTTTAGCTTTGGGAATTTGGCGTTTAGTTGCTTTGTAATTTGCAATTTTTATTTCCCCAATTATTTCTACCTCGGCTTCAAACTCAAGTAATGTATACGGTACGAATTTTTTTAATGTAACTTTAGGTGGAGCTGCCGTACGTAGTTTTTCGGCGTCAATTGTTTTGCCGTATAGCTCATTCAGAGCGTGTTCCATAAAATCGTCCATGAATGCCTGCTGATTCACATGCTTTTCCACCATGGCAGCTGGTGCATGGCCAGCACGAAACCCAGGAACTTTCACATTTTTAGCAAAATGACTTAGCGTGTGACGGTGGATTGGCTTTAGATCATCAGCATCACCTGTGATTGTTAAATTTAACTTGGTAGGACTGAGTTGTTTCTTAGAAATTCGCATATGCCGTGGAATTATACATTCCCGTGTTCGCTTATGCCAACTTCATCGTCAACGAAGTCAATTGGGTGTTTCATATTACCACCGCTACTAAATTCGTTGGTTTCCAATAGTGCAATTCTTCCTCTTCTTCGGGCATTTTGATACAGAATTTGTTCTTTGAGTCTAGGTGCTGCTTCAGTAGGAATAGTCGTTAGATGAAAAAGTAGTTGTTGTTTTCCACCCTCCATACTGATCAATCTCGCGTAACTTCTGTTTTATGTTGTGAAGCTAATATACTAACTGTTCTCTCTAAGCTGTGCTCTTCTTCTTGACCGGTAGTTAAGTCCTTCAACCTAAATCGCTTTTCTTCTAGTTCTTTTTCACCAATAAATATTACATAGTGAGTACCTGACTTAACGGCTGATTTGATTTGCGCATCCAACTTTCGCCCAGTTGTATCAACTGCCAGTCTAACTCCTTCTTTTCTTAGTTCGGAAATCATTTTTTGGGCTGGCTCAAAAACATTACCTACGAATATCATAACGGCATCGGTCTCTGAATGTAATTTGGGTAATAATTTATGTACCACTAAGAAGTTATGTAATGTCACATCACCCATTCCAAAACCGACTGTGGCTACAGGTTCTACACCAAATTGTCCGACCAAGCCATCATAACGTCCTCCACCAAACATGCTTCTATTGTTGTCTGGATGATGGTCAAAAACTTCAAATACAATATTGGTGTAATAATCAAAACCGCGCATCAGGCTAAGGTCAAAAACAGCGCTTTTAACACCAGCATCTTTTAACAGCTGAAATAGTTTTGCAAGTTCCGCCACGGCTGGATGTTGATGAACAACAGGAGGTAACTCCTCTAACTTTTCAACCTTAAATAGTTGCAATAGTCTTTCTTCAACGTCATTTTGTATTTGAGTTGGGGTTAGCATAGCCCTTAAAAAGTCGCGAAACTGGGCCTGAGGCATTTTGTTCTTATTATCCACTAGTCTGACGACTGCCATTGTTTGAGCTTTTTCAAGGCCTAAGTATTCAAGTAGTAGCCAGTTTATAAGTAGCCGGCTATTAATTTTGATACTGTAGGATTCGTCTTTGGCTCCGAATTCTTTCAAAATGGAGTCGGCTAGCTGGATTATTTCGAAGTCACCAGCTATTCCTTCAACCCCAAAGAGGTCGACGTTTAGCTGCCAGTGTTCACGCAGACGTCCGGCTTGTGGTCGTTCGTATCGCCATAAGTTAGGAATGCTATAGAGTCTAGCCGGATAGGCTAGTTCTTGTCGGCGGGCTGCTACCATTCGACTAACTGTGGGAGTCATTTCGGGCCGTAGAGTCACATTGCGACCACCACGATCAACAAAACTATATGTTTGCTGTGTAACTATTTCTTCACTAGATTTGGCTAGATAAAGCTCTAGTGGCTCAATTATTGGAGCGTCATATTCCAAATAGCCATAACTTTCGACAACGCGCCGTAGAATTCCAAACATATACTTTTGAACGCGCTTGTCTTCTGGGTAAAAATCTCGGGCACCCTTATAGGGCTGTGTTGATAAATTCATTTACCGCCATTATAACCCGCAAATGCTTGTTCTTGTAAAGCTACCTGATTGGAATATAATGTTTAACAGTATATTTAAGGAGTCTATATGACACATCAAAAAACATTAACACCAGCAATCGATTTATTTTCCAAAAGCTATAATTTAGTACGCAAAAATTTAACTATGTTTCTATTGCTGTCATCAGCGTCAATTCTGACAGCAATAATTGGTGCAGGCCAACGAATTTCCGACCCTGAATTAAGCAAGACCGGTTGGGACTCGGTCGCTAGTAGTGCGTTAGGAGCGGATTTAAATACCGGCTCAATTGCCGGTCTTGGTATTTTTGTGGTTGTCTTTACTGTGGTTGAGCTAGTATTTATGTTAATGTCTCTTATTCTTGGGTTGCGGGTTGCTCAGGGCAAAACGCCTAATTTTGATCAGGTATGGAGCGAATTTAAAAGCAAAGGATTCAAACTTTTTCTGCTTGTCATTTGTATGGCAATCGCTCTTGTTATAGGTTTTATACTGCTTATCATTCCGGGCATCATTTTACTTTGGCGATTATCTATGGCTCCTTACATCATGATAGATAAAGGTACCGACATTAGTGAATCTTTTGTTCAAAGTTGGGAAATGACCAAAGGCTATGCATGGCCTATTTACAGTATCTTTTTAGTCAGCTTAGCTCTAGCATTTGCTAATTTAATACCTATTATTGGTGAACTTATTGCTATTGGACTTAGCATAGCCTATAGCTGTGCCATTCCTCTGCGTTATGTAGAGCTCAAACAACACGCTAAATAGTCACCTACAAGTCTTTGACGCTGCCAAAAGCTATTCTGTCTAGGATGAGGTCGTCCATGTTTGCCATAACGGCTGAATGCACCGCAAATTCACCGTAGCGGTCATTAATGTTATCACAAGCATCAGACAAAGCTTTGTAGTCCAACCTGTTACCTTCAAATATACTAACTTGCTCTGGTTTGATGCTGACAAGACCATATACCGATATGGCTATGTTTGTAGCTAAGTCTGGAATTGGAACAGTCAGCAACATTTTTTTTGCAAAATGGAATATGTCTTGGTTGGAATACATCAAAGTCTTAGTGTCTTGACCCTTACTCCACCAGTCACCATTTTTAAATGACAATGATAAATGCACGCCACGAGCCGAAAAACCATAATTTCTCATCCGTCGACCAACTTTATGGCACAGCTTGGCCAGTAGCCTAGTTAGTTCATTAATATCTTTGGTTTTTTGACCAATTGCGTACGTATGGCCGACAGACTTTTTGTCCCAGACGACGTTGTCGACTTCCCAGCCACGAAGTCTGGCAAACCACTGGTTGCCAACTATGCTTTTAAAAACCTGTTTTTTCAGCACTTCCTGAGTTGACTCAAGAAACTGGACTGGGGTGTAGATGCCTTTTGCGTTTAGCCTTACTTCATATCGGTAATTTATGCCTGTTAAATCCGTTAGGGCTAGGTCGGCATAGACTTCCATAACGTTCTCATAAGAAATAACGTCTAGACCGTCCGGCTTGTTAAGGCCGGCAGCAGTTTTGGCCCAAAAACGATTAGTCCCAATACCAACGTTGACGGTTACATAACTACCAACTTTGTCTTTTATACGATGTTTTATCTCATAACCGACGTCCATTAAGTCCCTACCCTCGCGAACCGCCGGACTACCAGCAAAGTCTATGACAAACTCATCAATACTTTTGGGTACAACACTACTAGTGTAATCAAATAGCACTTCTCTAAACAATTGGTGGGCATAGCGGTATTTTTTTGGGTCTGGGGTAAGAATAATCACCGCCGGGTCTATAATTCTAGCCTCGGCTACATTTACCCCCAATTTAATGCCTTTTGATTTGGCCTCATAGGACGAGGCTATGACCATGCCGCGGGGGCTGTCATAGGCGGCCACCGCCAACGGTTTGTCGCGGTAGAGTGGGTTGGCTTGCTGTTCAATAATTGCAAAACAACTATTGAGATCAACGTGCATAATAAGTGGCCGAGCCTTATTAAAGTTATATTCCATACACACCTCTTAGATTTAGGGAAAAGAGCAGCCCGAGTGTCGGATTCATTCCGCACCCGGAGCGATGAGAAAAACCGTAGGTTTGTCTCATAAGCGCGACAGCGCGTTTAAGACACCAGCCCATCACTAATCACTTCCAGTGTCCAGCTGAGTTCTTTGGTATTTAAATTCAACCGAAAAGACAGGGTTTCTTCCTTGTTGGTCACTTCAAAAATATGATGCCAAGTGTCACCATGCTGATATTTATGGACCATGCCTAACTCACCTATAGAATAGTCCGTGCCTCGCCAGTTCAACATATAAGGCAAGGTTTTACCTCTTTTGGCACTGTAATAACTCACTACACTGACTCTTTCGTTAAGTTTCTCACGCATTTTTATCTCCTTGTTACAATAGATTTATGAAAATAGTTGACGATGGTTGTGGCCGCTACACACTTCACAAAACTCCCCAAGAACTGGCCGACCATTACAATCTGGCCAAAAAACCAAAAGAATTGAGACCTAACTACAACGTTGCTCCCGGACAGACCATGCCCATAGTTGTAGAAACCGATGAAGGCCAACGTGACTTACAGCTAATGCGCTGGGGTCTAGTGCCTAGCTGGTCAAAAGACCCAAAAATTGGTTATCGGCTCATCAATGCCCGTGACGACAAACTTTTCACCAGTCCGGTCTGGCGAGGCATCATCCTGCGAAAACGCGCTCTAATTCCAGTAGATGGCTTTTATGAGTGGAAAAAGCCGGCCGAGGGCACCAAAGACCCCAAGAAACCTTTTTATATTCACGCCAAGCAACAGTCTCTTTTCTCTTTTGCGGGCATTTGGGATAGCTGGCTGGATTCAGAGGGTCAACAACACAAAACCTATTCGATTGTGACAACAGAACCTAACCGCGAAATGTCTAAGATTCACAACCGTATGCCTGTGATTCTGACGCCGGAAGAAGAATCCGCTTGGTTAGACCCCGCTAAACAGACTCGCGAATCAATAGAGCCGTTTTTGCACCCTTACCACGACAATAGCCTGGAAATATATGAAGTTAGTACGGAAGTTAACAAACCTAGCAACAACCACAAAGACTTACTGGTAGCTGTCTAGTTAAACCGTGCGACCACATTTTTAATGTACAGACCAAGCAGGCCTAGCTAGCCATAGCAACCGAGACCAGTGTCCAGTCACTAGTCTGGTCATCAAATTCAAGTTCGTATTCCTTAGCACCATCGCTCATACCAAACAGCTGTACCAGTCTCTGGCCTTTTTGGACGGCTTTGACCATTTTGTCATTTTTAAATTCAACTCTTTGGCCATCAAACTCAATCTTTCTAGGAAAGCAGTCTAGCCGACCACCGGCATTTTTAAAGTAAAAGGCTACTACGTTTACGCCCTTGTTGATTTGTGCTGTGTTCTCCATGGGAGTTCTCCTTGTTTTTCTAGAATTGTGATTTGAGAACTACGAACATTCTCATTTCTCACTTCTCTAGTCATTTTGTTTATAAAAAGAGTACCTTACAATTTTTGAACTGTAGGCAAACGGCTTTACTTTCCGCCAGAGATTACGCGTTTAGTGCATTTTTGGATGAAAACCGAGTACCGTAAGTGAGCTGTACTCTAAGGTACAGTGAATGCGGAACGGAGATTTTCGCCGAAAAGGTGCAAATGCGTAATTTCTGGATTTTTGTGGAGAACTCTTTTGGATACGGAGCAAGTGACCGTTTAAAACACTGCTCTACTAACCAAATGAGTGATATGTTCGAACATTTATAAGTCTGAGTGAAAGAATCTGCCCCTAGGGGCAAAAGCTCGCTCACGGCTAAGTCCTATTATAGACTCTCAAACCGACCAACGGCAACCAAAATCCTTGTGTATAAAAAATAAG